>JBFWRV010000121.1:0-10758 GCA_050248715.1 Hyphomicrobiaceae bacterium
TTGCGATCGCTGTATTGCCGTTCGCATGGCGTGCGTGGTCGTGGCGCTGCCATGAAGAACCTGTCCCATAGCCCCTCCCGGAATGCGGGAGAGGCACATAAACTGATTCCATCCTGGGACTAAACACCCCTAGCTCTTCCGCGGCTTGCCGTAGGTGCCCGCCCCTCCGGGCCCCGATTCCTCACTCGGGGCGGGCACGATCGGCCTCCCGGAAAGCTTCGACAGGCTGGCTGCTACGCTCGCCGGCAGCCGCGAGAAGTCGACAGGCGGCCGGGCGCCGTTGGTTTGCGCCGGTGGCATCTGCCGGGGCGCGCGCGGTGGCGGTGGTTGCGGCGGTTGAGCCGCGCCGCGTGGCGAGCCCCCGGACATCGGCGGGGGTCCTGGCGGTCGCGGGGGCAGGGGCATGCCCGTCTGCGGAGGAGGCGGAGGGCCATTCCTCAACGGCTGAGGTGTCGTGCGTGGTGCCGGGGGCGGCCCAGTCCGCGGCGGCGGTGTCGCCCCCGTGCGCAGGATTTGCGGCGGTCCAGTCCTCGGCTGTGGCGGGACGGACCGCAGAGGGGGCGGACCAGGCGGGGGAGACGGGGCCTCCGCGCTGTTGCCTCGCGTTCCGGACGCAGGTGGCGGCGCGCCCGCGTTCGGCACCGTTGACCGACCCGACGTCGGCGGCGCCGTGCGGGGCGGACCCGCTGCTCTCTGAGCAGGCATCGGCGGCGGTATTGGCCGTGGCATGCCCGGCGCCGGCGGGGGCACGGCAGTCGGCCGGACGGCCTCCGAAGGAACAGGTGGCGCGGCACCGTTCTGGGCCTGTAGTGGCGGCGGTTGAGGCGGCGCGTGTGCCGCCGAGGGCGGCGGCTGAGGGACAACGGGGTTGACTGTCGCCCGGGCGGCTGCCGGCGCGGCCAGTGTGGATGGAGCAGGCAGCGTTGCAGCGGCGGCCCCCGCTGTCGCCGACACGGGCGTCGCGGGCCCGTTGCCCATGACTGCCTGGGGAACGCTCGGTGCCTCCTGGGTCGTGATAGCGCTTTCGACCTCGGCCGCTCCTGGTAATGGTTCCTCCACGGCCGCCCGGCGAGCGCGCAGCAGGCCGCGCTTTATGCGCCGTTCGCTGCGGCGCTCCGCGCGCACGCGCTGGAGCGCGTCCCGCTCCGACATCGGCTCACCATAGAAGAACCCTTGGCCGTATTCGCAGCCGATGGTTCGGAGCAGGCCCACGTCCTCGTCGGTCTCGATGCCCTCCGCCACCACCTTCTTGCCGAGTTCGTGCGCCAGTGCCACCACCGAGCGCAGGATAACCGGGCCTGCGCCATTCTCGCTGCCGGAATGCAGGAACGAGCGGTCGATCTTGATGGTGTCGAAGGTGAGCTGATTGAGATAGGACAGCGAGGAATAGCCAGTGCCGAAGTCGTCGAGCGCCAGCCCGGCTCCCGCCTCCGCCAGCTGGCGGAGCACTGCCGTCGCCTTCTCGGGGTTTTCCATAACCAGCGACTCTGTGATCTCGAGCCGCAGCGAGCCGCGCGGGATCACGGCACGTCCGAGGATGTGCCGTACCTCCCGGATCAACTCGGGCTTGAAGAGCTGCCGACTCGAGACATTGACGCCGACGAACACCGGTGCATCGGGTCGCGGCAACTCCTTCTGCCAACGGACCGCCTCACGCACGGCACGGGCCAGCACATAGGAGCCGAGCTTGACGATCAGGTCGGACTCCTCGGCAATCGGCACGAATTCCGCCGGGTTGAGCGTGCCAAGGGTGGGATGCTCCCAGCGCAGCAGGGCTTCGAAGCCCGCCAGCGACTCGGTCGGCAGGTAGTAGATTGGCTGATAGACCAGTCTCAGCTGCTTCTTCTCGATGGCGCGCCGCAGATCCCCTTCGAGCTCCGGGCGCCCGTCCTTCTCAGTGCGCATGCCGGCATTGAAGATTTCGATCTTGTCCGGGCCGCCCCGCTTCGCCCGATACATCGCGATCTCCGCCTCGCGCAGCAACTCTGCCGGGTCATCGTCGGGGCCATCGTAGATGGCGATGCCGATCGAGGCCGTCAGCACGATCTCCTGGCCGGAGATGTTGATCGGCGCATGCAGGGAACGGCGCACCTGTTCGGCCAGCATCGCAAGCTCGGAGGCGTTGGACTGGTTGAGTATCAGCAGCGCGAACTGGTCGCCGCCCATGCGCGCCAGCGTGTCCTGCGGCCCCAGGTTGCGGCTCAAACGGCGGGCAACGGTCAACAGCAGGCTGTCGCCGACGATGAGCCCGTAGGCGGAGTTCACGGACTTGAACTTGTCGATGTCAATGAACAGGAGCGCCGGCCGCACCAGCGGCTCCAGCGTGGCGCGCTTGGCCGCGATAGCCAGGCGGTCCAGGAAAAGTTCGCGGTTGGGCAGGCCGGAAAGGCTGTCGTGCACGGCATCGTGCATCAGCCGCTCCTGCGCGCGCTTGGCATCGGTGATCTCGCGGATGAGGCCGACGCAGCGCAGGTTGCGGCGATCGCCGGACGCCATGCTGGCCGCCTCCAGCTCGAACCAGCGGTAGGAGCTGTCCACATGGCGCATGCGGAACTCGGTGCGCAGCTCGCTGCTCGCGCGCTCCTTGACGGCTGCAAGCAGCAGCTTGAAGCGCTCGCGGTCGGCCGGATGCATGTGCCGTGCGAAGTCATCGATCTTGGCCGAGAGCTCGCCGGGCTTGAGGCCCAGGATCATCTCCACCACGGGGCTTACCTTGACCTCGTCGCGGCGCTCCAACCACTCCCATACAGCGGCACCCGAGGCCTCCACCGCCAGCGACCTTAGCTGCTGCTCCCCGGGCTGTGCCCCGTAGTGCGGTTCCGGTGAGCGGAACGCATACTGCGTCACGGTGAAGCCGATCAGGACGACGATCAGGACCAGGCCGGCGGTCAGTCCAAACACAACGATGTCGCCCGACAGTCGCCCCGTGAGGGTGATGCCGGCGCCGAACAACCACACCAGCAGCAGAATCCAGGTCGGCACGAGGGAAAGCGCGCGATCCTGCCCACGCAGCGCCAGGAACAGGGTCAGTGCCGCACCGGAGCCCGCAATCAGCAGAATGGAGAGGCGTGCGAACGTGGCAGCCAGCCGGGGGTCGAGAAACGCCACCGCCACCAGCGCGAGCTGGGCCATGATCCAGAGCACCAGAAGCATGCGCACGAAGCTGTGCCAAGCCCCGAGCCGAAGGAACGTGTAGAGGAAGACCAGCAGTGTCGCAGCCATGCCGGCCTCGGTGGCGGCACGGTATTGTGCGTTCTCCTCGGGGCGGACGTTGAACAGTTTGTGCCAGAACCCGAAGTCGACGCACAGGTAGGCCAGAACGCACCACGTGAAGATCGCAGCCGTCGGGAAGATCGCCTTGTGGTTGGCGGCGAACACGGCGGTAAGGAATATGGCGAGCAGGCCGGTGATGCCCAGCATGATGCCGTTGAAGAGCTGACGGTCGCGCGCCTTCTGCTCGTACTCGATGGCCTTCCACAGATAGAGGCGGGCGAAACGGTCGGACGCCAACTCTGCGACAAACGTCACGGTCTGCCCGGGCTCCAGCGTGAGCCGGAACGCATCCGCGCGGTCGTTCTTCATGCGCTCAGGCACGTAGCCCACGGACGGCGTGACGGCGTCGAGACGCCGCGCGTCGAGATCGGGCCACACCACGCCCGAGCCGGCGCTCCCGTAGCGGTCCGCCACCAGCCAGCGCTCCATCGGCTTGTCGGTTGTATTAGTGAGCGCGAACACAAACCACGCAGGGTTGGTGCCGGGTGTCGCCGCGCGCACAGACATGCGCCCGCCCACGCCGTCGGCGCCGGGTGCAGTCTCGATCTGCAGAGTGTCGCCCCGGCCTTCGTAGGCCTCGCCCAAAGCGGTGATCTCCAGCCGGTCGGTATCGCTGTCAAGAGCGATGGCCTTGAGTGCATGAGCCGCAGGTACATGGGCCAGCAGGAGACCGGCAAGCAGCATCATGCAGCAAGCAAGTCGGCGCGCGATCACCGCTCCGATCCCTGCTCTGCCGCTGCTGTTGACGCGACTGCGCATTGAGATTCCGCCGTCCTAGGTCCGTGCGTCGTCTTGCAGCATGGCGAAGAGATCATGGTCCTGCCACACGCCATTGATCCTCAGATAGCGGCGCGCCATGCCTTCGCGCCTGAATCCGGCCTTGATGAGCACGCGCGAGGAGGCGGCATTGTGCGGCAGGCAGGCGGCTTCCAGCCGATGCAGGCCGAGCGTGTCGAAGGCGTAGGGCAACATGGCCTTGACGGCGTCCGTCATGTGGCCGCATCCCGTGTGCGTCGCACCGATCCAGTACCCGACCGCGGCAGCCTGGGCGACGCCGCGCCGCACATTGCTGATGCTGAGGCCGCCAAGCAGCTCCGCATCGCCCTGGCGGAAAATCAGGAAGGCGTAGCCCAGGTCCTCTTTCTGCTCGCGCTGATATTGGCGCAACCGCCGACGGAAGGCGGAGCGTGTCAGCTCGTCGCGCGACCACTGCGGCTCCCACGGCGTCAGGTGCTGGCGGCTCAAGGCGCGAAGTTCGGCCCAGGCCGAATAGTCTCCCATCAAGGGAAAACGCAGCATGACCTGCCGGCCGTATACTTCGGCATCGGCATCGATCGCCGACGTGGATCTCAGGAAAGCCATTTCATTCCCCATCGGCCGAAGCCAGCTTCGTGGTCACCCGGCCCAGTACTCAGCCTCGCTTCACCCATGTGTCACGCGTTCGGCGGCCATGCGCGCGAACCCCTCGCCCTTGCGTCCCGCACCCACCACCGCGACCGAAGCGGGCGATCCGCTGACAAGCTTGGCAGCCAGCTCGCGCACGGCTTCCGCAGTCACGCCGTCGATGCGCTCGATCAGCTCTGGTGCATCGATCAGGCGATCGAACAGCAGCAACTGGCGTGCCATCTGCTCAGCGCGCGCCGATGAGCTCTCCAGTCCCATCAGCAGTCCCGCCTTCAGCTGCGCCTTGGAGCGCGCCAACTCCGCGGCAGCCGGTTTCTCTGCCGCGACGGCGACGAACTGCTCTCCGACGACATCGATCAGCTTGCCCATCATCTCGGCACCCGTCGCCGCGTGTATTCCAAAAAGGCCGGCGTCGGCCAGAGACCAGCAACTCGAATAGATCGCATAGCAGAGGCCGCGACGCTCCCTGACCTCCTGGAACAAGCGCGACGACATGCCCCCGCCGAACAGCCCGGAGAACACCTGCGCGGTGTAGAACTCCTGAGAACGATAGGACGGCCCGGCAAACGCCATGACCAGGTGGCTTTGCTCGAACGGCTTGGGCGACGTGCGCGTACCGCCGACGTAGCGCGCAGGCTCGAATCGGCCGCCAACCCCGCCATTGAGGGTGCCGAATAGGGCCTCAGCGTGGCGCACCAGGTCGGCATGGCTCACGTGCCCGGCCGCGGAAAGCACCATGCGGGCGGCGCTGTAGTTTGCCCCGAGGAAGGCGCGCAGGTCGGTGGCGGCGAAACTCTTTACGCTATCGGTGGTGCCGAGAATGGGACGGCCGATCGCCTGGCCCGGAAACGCAACATCCTGGAGCAACTCGTAAGCGATCTCGTCGGGGCTGTCGCGGGTGGCGGCAATCTCCTGCAGGATCACCTCGCGCTCGCGCTCCAGCTCGTCCTGGGCGTAGCGCGGAATCTGCAGGATGTCGGCCAGAATATCGAGGGCGATGCCAATGTCGTTCTTGAGCATGCGCGCGAAGTAGGCGGTGGTCTCTAGGCTGGTGGCGGCATTGAGCTCTCCGCCGACCGCCTCGATCTCCTCAGCGATGTCGGTGGCGCTGCGCCGCTCGGTGCCCTTGAAGGCCATGTGCTCGAGGAGATGCGAAATGCCGTGCTCGCGGGGCTGCTCATGCCGCGCTCCGGCCCCGACCCACACGCCGAGCGACACCGTCTCCAGGTGGGGCATGTGATGCGAGACCACACGCAGTCCGTTGGCGAGCCTGGTAACCTCCGTGCTCATGCCGCTGCTCCACGCCTTCGCCCGGCCCGGTCCTCGACGAAGCGCTCGACAGCGCCGAGATCGTTCGGGAGAACGCTGACGCGCTCCGGCGCGCTCAGCAAGGTATCGAGCCGCGGCGGCAGCGGCGGCCGCTCGCCCGTGATCGCCTGCATCGCATCGGGAAACTTCGCGGGGTGCGCGGTGGCAAGCGCGATATGCGGGATGTGCTGCGTCTGCGACGTCATCGTCTTGCGCGCGGCGACCACGGCGCAAGCGCTGTGCGGGTCGAGCAGATACCCGCTCTCGGCCTTGACCCGGCGGATGCAGTCGGCGACGGAGGCCTCGTCGACCCGCTCTGCGGCAAAGCTCTCGCGGTAGGGTACGATCACGTCGCCGAGGCCGATCGAGCGGCTCTGTTTCAAGCCGGCCATCTTGTTGCGCACGTAGGCGGCGTCACGGCCCGCCGCCTCGAACAGGTAGCGCTCGAAGTTCGAGGAGACCTGGATGTCCATGGACGGGGACGTGGTGGCGACCACAGTGTCGGCCAGCGTATACATCCCCGTGCTCCATGCGCGGTAGAGGATGTCGTTCTCGTTGGTGGCGATCACCAGCCGCTCCGTCGGCAGACCCATGGCGCGGGCCGCATACCCGGCAAAAATGTCGCCGAAATTTCCGGTCGGCACGGAGAATGCCATCGGCCGGTTCGAACCGCCCAGGGCGACGGCGGCGACGAAGTAGTAGGTGAGCTGGGCAACGATGCGCCCCCAGTTGATGGAATTCACGGCTGCCAGGTGCAGGCGATCGCGGAAGGGCAGATCGTTGAACATCGCCTTCACCAGCGCCTGGCAGTCGTCGAAGGTCCCCTCGATAGCGAGGGCGTGCACGTTTTCCTCCGTTGCCGTCGTCATCATGCGCCGCTGCACGTCGGAGACGCGCCCGAGCGGGAACAAGACGACGGCATCGACCCGGCTCGAGCCGCGAAATGCCTCTATCGCGGCGCCGCCGGTATCGCCGGAGGTGGCAGCGACGATCGTGATGCGGCCGCCGCGCACAGTGAGCACGCGATCCATCAGCCGGGCCAGCAGTTGCATGGCCACGTCCTTGAAGGCGAGCGTCGGTCCGTGAAACAGCTCCAGCGCCCACAGGCTGCGATCGATCTGCACCAATGGCGTCACGGCCGGATGCCCGAAACGGGAGTAGGCGTCGCGGGCGATGGCGGTGAGTTCGCCGCGCGGTATGGAGCCGCCGATGAAGGGCTCCAGCAGCGCCACCGCCACATCCGCGAACGGCTTGCCGACAAAGGCTCCGATGGCATCGGGCGTCAGCTTCGGCCAAGCCTTCGGTACATAGAGCCCGCCATCACGGGCAAGGCCGGCCATCAGCGCATCCTCGAAGGCCAGCTCGGGGGCTTCACCTCTGGTACTGACGTAGCGCACGGGGGCGGGAGCTTTCCGGTTCAGGCCTGGACTTCGCCCAAACTAGGCCGCGCGCGTGGGGCTAACAAGGCAAGGCCTCGGGGAGCCCCGAGAAATCTGCTGGTAACACCGGGAACAGTGTCGATTATCCACGAATTTCAGAGCGTTGAAGCTCATGACACCCCCCGCAGGCGGCCGACCGCGAAGGCGGCAAAGACGCCGACGAGCGTCAGCGCGAGCCCGTACCAGGTCAGGGCGTACTCCAGGTGGCGGTTGGGGAGGACGAGGCGCGTTGTCCCTCCCTGGGGAAATCCGCCGGGATTTGCCGGCCGGGCATCCGCATCGACGAAGAATGAGACCGGCTCCAGCTTGTCCATCCCGCCCTGGCGGACCGATCGCAGCATCACGGCATAGTCCGGCCAGTAGAACATGTTGCGATCCGGATCGCTGTCCGGCAGGAACCACCCTCGTTCCGTCGGCACCCGGACAAGCCCCGTAAGCCTCACGTCACCCAAGGTCTGTCCTTCCGGCCGCGCTCCCGTGTCCTTGAGCCGAACCGGGACGAAACCGCGATTGACGAGCACGAGCCGCGAGTCGCTGGTCTCGAAAGGTGCATAGACGTGATAGCCAGGGCCCAGCTTATCGTCGACCGTGAACACGTGCCGCTCCGCATCGTGCCGGAAGCGGCCGGTGGTGCGCACGTGCAGGTACTCGACGTCGCCCGTCTCCCGCCATAGTCGTAGCGCATCCGCGAGCGCGACCGGTTCGGCCTCCACCCGGGCGGCGATGCGGGCGAGCAGCCCTTCCTTCCAGGCTTTGCGGCTCATCTGCCAGCTGCCGAGCCCGACCAATATCACGAGACCCGCCAGTGCGCCGATTGCCGGCCACACGAGCCCAGCCTGCCGCCAACGTGTGAGGAATGTGCTCAATCGAACCCTAGGCGGCCTTCCGCGGCCTGATGCTTGTACTGCAGGGCGATCAGCGTTGCCTTGAGAATGCGCAGTAGGAAGAAGGCGGCGAGCGGCGTCAGAACTGCCCACAGCGCAACGTGGACCCACACCGGCGGATTCAGCCTGAACTCGACGAGGAGCGCAGCGCCGAGGATGAGAAAGCCCAGAATGAAGATGGCGAATACGGCAGGACCGTCACCCGAGTCCGCGAAGGTGTAGCTCAAGCCGCAGCGGGGGCACTTCTCTCGCAGCATGAGGCCGCTGCGGAACAAAGCGCCGTTGCCGCATCGCGGACACCGCGCCCTCAGGCCGGCGGCGACTATCGAAGTGGCGGGCGCGTTCTGGGCCATACACCGCACTCTACAGCTGCGCCATGGGGCCAGCCTGCCGTTCCCGCCTAGCGAAGCACCGAGCGCGAATCCCGCCCATGGCACCGCGGCGACTTCACGTCTGAATTCCCGATCTCGCTGTGCTTGCGGGAGGACGCCTCAATGCGGTGCTGGCGTGCCGGCGCCCCACACGTAGATGCACATGAACAGGAACAGCCAGACGACGTCGACGAAATGCCAGTACCACGCGGCCGCCTCGAATCCGAAGTGCTGCTTGGGCGTGAAATGTCCGGCCATGGCGCGCAAGAGGCACACGAGGAGAAACAGCGTGCCGATGATCACGTGCGCACCGTGAAAGCCGGTCGCCATGAAGAAGGTCGAGCCGTACATGTGGCCAGCGAAGCTGAAGCCGGCGTGCATGTACTCGTAGGCCTGACAGGCCGTGAAGAGGACACCGAGGACGACGGTCACGAACAGGCCCCAGACCAGCCCCTTGCGGTTGTTCTCGAGAAGCGAGTGGTGCGCCCATGTCACCGTGGTGCCGGAGGTCAGCAGGATCAGCGTGTTGACGAGCGGGAGGCCCCAGGGATCGAAGGTGCCCTTAAAATAACCGCCGGTCTCGGCGACCTCGGCGGGCTTAGGAGGCCACTGCCCCCCGAACAGGGCATCGCGCTGGACCATGCCCAGGACCTCTTTGGTCGCCTCCACCGTGCCGTTCGGGAGCGTGGCATCGATGGGGGAGACGGCGGCCGGAAACAGCGCAGCATCGAAGTAGGCCCAGAACCAAGCGACGAAGAACATCACCTCGGAGGCGATGAACATGATCATGCCGTAGCGCAGGTGCAGTTGGACCACCGGGGTATGGTCGCCGCCGTGCGCTTCCCTGATCACGTCGCGCCACCACATGAACATGGTGTAGACGAGGCCCATCGCGCCGAGGAAGAACACGGTCGGACCCTTGAGCCCGAAGAGGCCTGCGCCGCCCCCCATCGACCGCATCCAGATGATGAGGCCCACAGCGGTGACGAACGCAGATACCGAGCCCACGGCCGGCCAGGGACTGGGGTTCACCAAGTGGTAGTCGTGGTGCTTGGCGTGCGAGTCGGCCATCTGTCAGCTCCCTAGTCCCTCTGCTTCGGCCCGGCTCCCGCCGGCTCCGCGCGTCGCGCACTCTACCCGGCTTGACCCTTGCCCTGCACCCCCTGCGGTGTCGCAGGATCGCCGCCCCGTCCCGCTACTCCCGGTTTTGGCGCGACGGGGTAGAAGGTATAGGACAGCGTGATTTGTGTGACCGCGCGGGCGTCCTTGTCGGTCGTGATCTGCGGATCCACGAAGAAGCTCACGGGCATCTCAACGCTTTCGCCCGGTTGCAGCACCTGTTCGGTGAAGCAGAAGCATTGAAGCTTGTTGAAGAAGGGCGCCGTCTGCTCGGGATAGACATTGAAGGTGGCCGTGCCGTGCACGGGCTGGTCGGATGTGTTGGTGGCCCTGTAAAAGGCCAGCGCGTTCTCTCCGATCTTGACCCGCACGGTCCTCTGCTCCGGCGCGAAGGTCCAGGGCAATCCGGGCGCCACGTTGGCGTCGAAACGGATCGTGATCGTCTTGTCGAGCACGGTGTCGGAAGGTTTGGATGCGATGCGCGGCGTCCCGTCGAAGCCGGTGACCTGACAGAACAGCCGATAGAGCGGTACCGCGGCGTAGGAGGCTCCCACCATGGCCGCGACGACGACGACGCACCAGGCTGCTACGGCGCGGTGCCGCCGGGAGGAAGGGTTGTTCTGTCTCTCGCTCGTCATGCGCTTTCGTTTGCCGATGCTATCGGGCTCCAACCAAACCAGCGTTCTAGATCGGGCGGTTGAACACGTTGCCGCCGAGCCGCACAATCGTTGCCACGTAGAAAATCACCACCAGCGCCATCAAAGCCAAGGCGATGGCAATCGATCTCGCCCTTCTCCTCCGGTCCCGCTCCTGCTGTTCATCGTCAACCATGGCATCGGGTCCTGATCAGCCACCCGCCGCCAACCCCATGCTCCGCTCGAGAAGCAGCGTTGCGAACAGCCCGATGAGATAGAGGATCGAGATGCCGAACTGCTGGTTGGCGGCCGGGTCGGCCTCGCG
>JBFWRV010000122.1:0-10464 GCA_050248715.1 Hyphomicrobiaceae bacterium
CCGTTGTCTTCGCTGCGGATACGTCCCCCGCAACCATGCTCGACCTGATCGAGCGTGAACACATCACCACCACTTGGCTTCCGCCGACGGCACTCTACAAGCTGATTGACGAGCAAAAGGCACGGCCGCGCGACGTCACTTCGCTCACCCACCTGATTTGGGGTGGTGCCGCGGCGTCGGTGGCGCGCCTGGAAGAAGCCCGGTTGGTCTTCGGCCCGATCGTGGAGGTCGTGTACGGTCAGACCGAGGCGCCGCTCCTTCTCGCATTTGGACGCGCCGCCGACATGCACGGTGAGCGCATTGCGTCGGTTGGACGTGTCGGCCCCCTTGCGGAGGTCGGCATCTTCGACAACGAGGGTCAAGCGCTGCCGCCCTGCGAGATCGGGGAGATCTGCTGCCGCGGCGATCTCCTCATGAACGGGTATCTCGACATGCCCGAGGAAACTGCCGACACCATCCGCGATGGCTGGTTGCGAACCGGCGACATCGGGTTCTTAGATGAGCAAGGCTTCCTCTATGTGAAGGACCGCAGCCGCGATGTCGTCATCACCGGTGGTTTCAACGTCTATCCATCCGACGTGGAGGCAGCGATCGCGCGCCATCCGGGAGTCTCAGACGTTGTCGTGTTCGGGGTACCCGATGACCATTGGGGAGAACGGCTTGAGGCATCAGTGGAGGTTCGGGAGGGGTACTCTTTGACCCCGGACGTCCTGATTGAGCATGCCAAGCAACTTCTCGGATCCGTGAAGGCGCCAAAACAGATCCATATTGTCGTGGCGCTCCCGCGCAGTTCGGTCGGCAAGGTTCTGCGGAGAGAGGCGCGCGCGGCAGCCGTGATGCCAGAGCGTGGATAACCGGTCCCTGCACGAGGCGTCATGACAGGCAACGTTTCGCATCCTCAACACGCAGCCATCCGGCCGGAATGGCTAGCGCTGCACGCCGAGGGGATCCTCGATCCCGAGCAACCTATCGTCGACGCGCATCATCACCTCTACGACCGGCCGGGGATGCGCTACCTGTTCGACGAAGCGCTAAGTGATCTCGCCAGCGGGCACGATGTGCGTGCGACCGTCTTCGTGCAGGCACGAGCCATGCACCGCGCGGGGGGGCCAGAGGAGTTGCGGCCGATCGGCGAGACCGAGTTCGCCAACGGTGTCGCGGCGATGGCAGCGAGTGGCAACTACGGACGCACCCGGCTGTGCAGCGCGATCGTCAGTACCGCCGACCTCCTGCTGGGGGATGGGGTTAAGCCCGTTCTTGAGGCTCACATCAGGGCTTCGCCAGAGCGCTTCCGCGGTATCCGGCACACCGCCGCGTGGGATCCCGACCCGTCCCTGCTCAACCCTGCCTACAAGGTCTCTGAGGACCTGCTGGCTACGGGTCAATTCCGCGCCGGGTTCGCGCATCTCGCCAGACTCGACCTCAGCTTCGACGCTTGGTTGTTCTTCCACCAGATGCCGCGGCTCACCGAACTCGCCAAGGCTTTTCCCGATACTAGGATTGTCGTCAACCACTGCGGCGGTATCCTCGGGATCGGCCCTTATGCGGGCCGTCGTGAGGACGTCTACGCATCCTGGCACACCGGAATCAAGGCCCTCGCGCAATGCGCGAACGTCATGATCAAGCTCGGTGGCTTGGGAATGCGGATGGGTGGTTTCGGTTTTGATGCTCTCCCGAAACCCGCCCCGTCCACCTCTCTGGCCGAGGCTTGGCGCCCGTGGGTTGAAACCGCCATCGACGTCTTCGGCACCGATCGCTGCATGCTCGAGAACAATTTTCCCGTCGATAAGGGCAGCTTCACCTATGCCGTCGGGTGGAACGCGATGAAGCGGCTCTCAGCCGCCGCCAGCGAAGACGAGAAGACGGATCTGTTTTGGCGATCCGCCGCTCGCTTTTACCGCCTTTCGCCGGACGACCTCGGAGGGCTGACGGCGTAGCGGACATGCGCTTGTACATGGCCGCGCATGTTTGCTCTATGTGGATTTGCTATTGCTATTGCTACTGCTACTGCTATGCGACCAACTCCTTGGTATAACTCGCCCAATCAAGCATAAGCGACAAAAAGAACGCGGGTAGAGCGGCAGAGGGCCATGAACGAACTCGAGTGCATCAATGCCTTCATCCACGTAGTCGAGACCGGTAGTTTTTCCGCGAGCGGCCGCATGCTCAACAAGTCGGCGAGTTCGATCGCGCGGCAGATTGGCTGGTTGGAACAGGACCTTGGCGTGCGGCTCCTCAACCGAAACACCCGCAACCAATCGCTAACCGAAGCGGGGCGACTTTACTTCGAGCGCGTCAAGGTGGTGTCCCGGGAATTGGCGGCCGCGAAGTCTGAGACGCGATCCGCGCATGAAAGCGTCGCCGGCCTCCTTCGCGTCGCGCTCCGGACGTCTTCAGCGACAACCATGATCATGCCAGCTTTGCCTGCGTTGCTGGCAAAATATCCCGCCTTGCGCCTCGAGATAATCGTTACCGATGAGCGGCCCGATCTCGTCGCCAACCACATCGACGTCGCCATCTGGATCGGTGACTTGCCGGATTCCGAGCTGATCGCACGCCGCCTGTCGCCAAGCCGCCGTGTTCTGTGCGCGTCGCCGGACTATTTGGAGCGCCACGGCACGCCGAAGGTGCCGGCGGACGTGGCAAACCACGATTGCCTCCTGTTCCTCAGCAAATCTCATTCGAACTCGTGGTCTTTCACAAAAGACGGGGAAATGACAACTATACCCGTTAAAGGCATTATCTCGTCCGATAACGGAATGGTGCTCGTCGCGGCTGCCGAACAAAGCATGGGTCTGATTATCGTGCCAGACTACATGGTGCGGGACATGCTATCCGACGGAAGACTCAAGCGTCTCATGCCCGAATATTCGGTCGGGCCTGTCGTTACACCCGCCCCCGTCTACGCCGTGTTCCTCCAGAGCCGCAGCCTGTCAAAGCGCATCCGCGTTTTCGTCGACTTCCTAGTCACCCTGTTCCAGAGTGACCACCCGCACTTACCCGCTGGGGAATAAGGGGCCGGCCTCCCGCTAGGATGTCGCGGAGGCGACACCCTTGAGGTTGCCGAGGTAATAAGATACAATGCTCGGGTCGGCCGCCAGTGCACTTGCAGCGGCATGCTGGACGATTTTGCCACGCTCCATGATGTAGGCGCGCGAGCTTGCGGCGAGCGCCCGTCGCGCATTCTGCTCAACGAGGAGGATCGTCAGGCCGGCAGCATTAAGACGCGCAAGCACCGAGAACACCTGATCGACGATCAACGGCGCCAAGCCGAGACTGGGCTCATCGAGCAAGAGGACTTCGGGTGCCCCCATCAGCGCCCTGGCAATGGCCAGCATCTGTTGCTCGCCACCGCTGAGTGAACCAGCCATTTGGCTCTGCCGTTTACCTAATACCGGGAAAACATCCACCACCTGATCGAGCGTCCAGGTAGCCGGTCGCCCGCCAAGCGCCAGCTTGCCGAGCTTCAGATTCTCTTCGACGGAAAGATCGTTCAGGATCTGGCGACCTTCCGGAACTTGCAGCAAGCCCCGCCGGGCGATAGCCGCCGGGCGACGGCCAAGCACTTCGTCATTCTTGAACCGGACGCTGCCGCGGGCAGGTACGATGCCGCTGATGGCATTTAGAAGGGTTGACTTGCCGGCCCCGTTGGCGCCGATCAGGGCGACGACCTCTCCCGCGTTGACCTCGATGCTGACATCATGCAGCGCTTGGATCCCGCCATAAGACGCACGCAGATCGGACACTTTCAGCACGTCACGCTCCAAGATAAGCTTCGACAACGACGGGGTTCGACGCAATCTCCCTCGGGCCGCCCTCGCCGATGATTTTTCCCGTGCTGAGGACGTAGATGTGGGAACAGAGGGCGTTGACGAAGCCCATATTGTGCTCAATCAGCAGGACGCCAACGCCCGTGGCGGCAATCTTTCTGACAAGATCTGCTAACTCGCCGGCCTCGACGTCATTCATGCCAGCCACAGGCTCATCAAGCAGAATGTACTTGGGTTGCGCCGCGAGCGCGCGGGCGATCTCGACCCTGCGCTGATGTCCATATGCGAGAGCAGATGCGGGGTAGTCCGCGTATTCCGACATCCCGATGTCTTCGAGTATCTCCAGAGCTTTTGTGCGTGTCTGCCGCCTAGTGCGGTAAGATCGAGGCAGTCCTAAAAGGCAATCGATGACCGTGTTGTCCTCGAAGCGGCCCAAGCCCAGCGCCACGTTGTCTAGCACGGAGGATTCCGGCAGCAGCCGGACGTTCTGAAAGGTCCGGCTGATGCCGGACTGCGCCACCCCGACAATTGTCCGGGTCGTGATGTCCTGTCCGTCAACTGTGACGCTGCCGCTATCAAGCCGCAACACGCCCGTGATCAAGTTGATAAGCGTCGTCTTTCCCGCGCCATTGGGACCGATGAGACCGACGACCTGCCCCGGCGCCACATTGACGCTGACATCCCGTGCCGCTTCGAGGCCGCCAAAACTGCGGCAAGCTTGGACTATGTTGAGGGTCATGCCACGGTATCACTCTTGACGCTGACGCGCGTTAGTGGAGAGTTTTTGGCGGATGGGATTTTCCTGCGGAACGCCGAGATGGCGCTGTCCGCGATTCCACGTTGCATAAATCTGATGACCAGAACGAGAAGAAGACCGACGACCAGAAGGCGGTTTTCCGCCATCGGTCGTCCCAACTCGGGAAGAAAAGTCATGATGGCCGCTCCGATGATGGGTCCAGCTACAGAGCGGCGGCCACCCAAAATCACGGCGGCAAGCGTTGTCGCTAGCAAACCGAAACCATACTGCTGCGGCGCAATGGAATAGATGTAGCCTGCTTGCAGTGCTCCAAAGAGACCTGCAATCGCGCCGCTCAGCGCGAATGCCAGCGCGTGATAGAAACCGACCGACACGCCGAATGCACCCGCCACGCTCTCATCCTGGCGGAGCGCGTCGAAAAATAGACCGATACGGCTGCGGTCGAGGGCAACAAGGACATAGATCACGATCAGCACGGCCGCCAGCAGGCCTAACGTAGACACCTGTTTGGGGATATTCGAGAAGCCGGCGGCGCCTCCGGTGGCCCCCTCAGCGTAAAGGGCAATGGACACCACGATCTGGACAAAGCTCAGTGTGGCGATTGCCTGGTAAGGGCCACGCAAACGCGCCAGCGGTATCGAAAGCAGCAATCCGACGACAAGCCCTGTCAGGGTCGAGACAGGTGCCGCGATCCAGATGCTGATGCCATAGTTCGTCATCAGGATCGCCCCAACGTAAGCGCCAATCGCCACGACACCTACCGTCCCGATCGAGAAAACCCCCGCTCTCAGGACTATGTATTGGCTGAGCGCAAAGCCGGCGCTGATCAGGAACAAGTCGAACAACGGCTGATATATGACAAAGAAATCCATTACCGCCTCGCCATACGTGCGTCGGCGACAACGCCGCCAAAGAGACCGTTTGGCTTTACCAACAAGACGACGAACAGCAGCGAATAGACAATGATCTCGGACAGGCCAGGTGGTGCGTAGGCGATGGTGAGTGTCTGGATGACCCCCAGCAGGAGACCGGCCACAACGGCCCCCGCAAGGCTACCCAAACCCCCGAGAATGAGCACCACAAAGCCTCGCAGCAGATAGGGTTCTCCCATATGGAAACTTATCGAACTGAAAGCTAGGCCGATCAGGACGCCCGCCACGCCAGCGAGTGCCCCCGAAATAAAGAACGTCTGGAAATAGACGAAGTTGGGTTCGACGCCGAGCAAGGCCGCAGCGCGCTCATTGCTGCTTACCGCTCTCACCTGCCTCCCGAAATTGGTCCGATAGAGATACCAGGTCAAAAGTGCGAAACAGGCGAGTGCCGCAACGCTGATAATGATCTGGATTGGTGTGATGCGGACGCCCAACACTAGGAACGCTTCCGTCGGTACGATCCCGAACGGGAACCGCATGGTTCGCGCGCCCGATACCTGGGTCGCGAGATTGACCAGGATCATTTCGACCCCGATGCTCGCAATCAACACCGCGAATTCAGCCTCTCCCGTTCGTCTCAGCGGCCGAAACGCAAACTGGTCAATCAGCACCGACAGCAAGCCCGTGCTTAGGGCCACGACGAGGATCGCGGCCCACAGCGGAAGTCCGGCCAGCACGCTATATAATCCGACGAAGGCGCCCACCATGAAGATGGCGCCGTGCGCCAAGTTCATGATCTTGTGGACCCCGAAGATCAGATTGAAACCGAGCGCGAAGAGGGCATAGACCATGCCCATGACGAGTCCGTTGAGCAGCTGCTGGATTAGCACGTATAAAGCCCCTACTGCGCCTTGGCTGGCGCAGGGACCAGCTTGCCGTCCTTCACCTGAAGAACGTTCATCTCATACCTACCGATCTGATCGACGATCGAGTAATTCCCCTTGCCTATGACGACATCAATGTCCTTGACGGTCGCAAGAGCGGCCTTGATCGCTTCGCGCGACGGATCCGGTCCAGCAGCTTTCAATGCGTGGCCAATCACCTGCATGACCGTAAAGCCCGCCGCCGCGAAATTGTCGGGGCTTTCGTTGTACTTCGCCTTGTAGGCCTCGTCGAACCTCGCACCAATTTCGTTCACCCCACCCGGCACATACTCCGCGAGGGAATAGACGCCTTCCGCGGCCGTGCCCGCCGCTTCTAGGAAGAAGTTCGTTCCCATTGTGGTGCCACCAATGACCGTGGTGTTGGCGTCGAGACCTGCGGTCCTCGCCTGGATCAGGAAGTTCGCAGACGATTCCGGCGACATCGCGATGTAGATGCAGTCCGGCTGCAGGCTGACGATCTTGGTTGCCGCCGCGGTGAAGTCTGTATCCGAGATCAACACGGTGACATCATCCAGAATCTGCACGCCCTTCGCGGACACCGCGTCGCCCCAAATTTTTGCATGGAGCACATAGCCATCGTTATCACGGGCCCATGCGCGTACGCACTTTGCCGGCTTGAGCACGTCGGTGGTGTAGGCCGCGATTGCGCCGAACATGTTCGGTATCGTATCGGAGATCTTATAGACCCACTGCCGATCCTTCACGACCTCTGCCGAATAGGCGATCGTCACCATAGGAATCTGCAGTTCGTCAGCCCGGGGAGCGATTGAGGCACCAAGCACCGAGGATGCGGTCCCGATCACGATCGAAGCCTTGTTATCGAGCGCGAACTTGTTGAGGAGCGTTAGCGCCTGTCCTTTGTCCGTAGCGTCATCCTCGCTGATCACCTTCACGGTGTTGCCAGCCATGTCGAGGTTTGCATTGACCCATTCAGCACCAAGTTCGATACCCTGCCGGTGCGAGCGGCCGATGTCTGCCGCGGCGCCGCTCAGCTCTCCGATGTTGCCGACTAGCACTTCTGCCGAGTATGCCGCGGCGCTCTGCCCCAGCAATGCGAATACTGAAGCTGATGCGATGATTGCGTGTCTGATTTTCATTTTCTTCTCCTCCATTTTTGACATTGCTATGCTCGTATGAGGGTGAGCACCCTTTTCAGCTCAAAGGCCAAGCCTGTAGACCTCAGACGCGGTCGCGCTGAAAAGACGTCTGCGTTCTGCTTGCGAGTAGCTCTTCGTGAGCTTCTTGTATGCGTTCCAAAGCACGTGGTAGTTGCACATCCCGCGGTCGACCGGAAAGTTGCTGGCGAACATGCATCGATCGGTGCCGAAAACCTCGATGCATGCGTCGATGTACGGTTTCCACTTGCTCGCCATCAAATCCGACGATGGCGGTTGCGGAAGCTCGTTGAATGCGAAACCGGGATAGCGCATAGCGAGCCCGCTCAGCTTGATGACGACGTTCGGAAGCTCCGCCAGCAGCGCAATGCGCCTCCGCCATTCAGCGAACATCTCCGCCTGCCTTCCAACGTAAGGCCCGATACCGAGCGGGCCGCCCGTGTGGTTGACGATGACCCGCATACCCGGAAAGGCCTTCGCGACGGAAAGGGTTTCGTCCAGTTGCGTAAAGAACCCCCAGACGTCCAGGTTGAGGCCGTGTCTGGCGATGCGGGCGATGGCCTCACGGGCCGCCGTCTGCATCAGAATGTGAGGTTGAATATCGAGGGCGCGGACCTGCGCACTCTTGTGCCAAGCCACCGTGGGACGGATTCCGCGAAAGCGGTCACCACCGGCGCGAATGTGGGCCTGAAGGATCGGCTCCACGCGCGCGCCGAGGAGAATGTCGACGGTTCCTACGATACCTGCGCACATCCGTATCCGACCGTATGCGCCGCTTGCGCTGCGCGCGGCGACACCATTGACGAACTCGGTCTCGCCCACCGGCTTCATCTCTTCCGGCCCGTCGGCACGGTACATCGAATGGGCCTGAATGTGCACGCTACCGATAACATTGTGGCCAGCCTGAAAATCGGCGAGTACGTCTTCAAAAAGATACCGGTTGCCCGGCATGTCCCAGACGTGATGGTGGGCATCGACGATCTCCAGGCTAGGCTCGATCACCTCTTCGCGCTGCTGCGCCAACCAATCGTGGTTGACGCCGGCATGCTTCTTGATGGCTGCGTGGATGATGCTGTCCGACATGTCCGTGCTCACGACTTCGGGCGATGGCCCCCGGGTCAGGTCTTGACGAATGCTGCACGCGTGCCGCCGTCGATCGGCAGAACTGTGCCGTTGACGTACTTCGCCGCGTCACTGAGGAAAAAGTCGATCACATCGGCCACGTCGTCCGGTTGACCAATGCGACCGAGCGGCGATTCTCCCGAAGGCTTGTAGCGGGATGATGGATTTGCCCCGGCAAGCGATTTCACCATCGGGGTGTCAATCGTCCCCGGGGCAATTACGTTGACGGTAATCCCCGACGGGGCCAACTCAACTGCGTAGATGCCTGCAATCACGTGGATCGCCGCTTTGGTAGCCGCGTAGATGCCGGTGCCGACCTTGGGCCGGATGCCACCGATCGAACCGATGATGATTACCCGTTTCGGGTCGGCGACATTTGCATCCTTGCGAAGCAAAGGGAGTGCTTCGCGCACGGTCAGCCAGGGGCCTTTTAGATTAACCCCCATCACAAGGTCGACGTCTTCCGGTGTAAGCTGCTCAAGCGCACCAATACGAATGACGCCTGCGGAGCAAATAAGTGCATCGACACTGTCGGTTTCCGCCGCCACTTTCGCAAACGCGGCACTTACGCTTGCCGGTGACCCGACATCACATTCGCTGATATGGAGGCGCGAGCCTCCGCCTGCAGCGTTCTTGAATTCCTCAAGAGCCTGCAGGGACACGTCAAACGCCCACACAGACCAACCTTGGCCCAGCAGCCGTTCGGCCGCGCGCTTTCCAATACCGGAAGCAGCTCCAGTTATTACGGCAACCTTGGTCAACGGTTCCTCCCAATGATCCTCAACTGCGATTACTAAGGATCAAGACGCATACTGCAACGCAAAATGCTCGGAGATTAATGCACATCACGCAAAGGTTCTGGGCGCATGTCGCTTCCAAAGGCGGCCCGGTGTCTAGGTGGCGCGACCGCGGAGCCGAGCCGTCTCGCGACACCCTTCCATCGCGGTCAGCCCAGACTCATTTATACGGACCAGCGAACAGGTCACTACGCCACGCACCCTGGGTGCACAGGTGTGAATGAAACAGAATGCAACGGATTGCGACGAAGCGTAACGCTTCGGTAGCCAGGAATCGTTGCGGATTGTTTCGGGCTGTTGCGGCCGATTGGCCGACGTGACAGCCTCATTGGATGATCACGAAAAAGACAGCGCTGAAAGAAGCTGGCCGGTTCGCGGCTGCACTCGATGGACCGCTGGGGCGGCGTGCGATGCAGCCGATCATCCGCGATTTTCTTCCGTTGTTTCGGGAGCTGCGCGCATCAGGTGCGAGCTGGAGCCAGATCGCTTCCCTCCTTGCGGCCGCCGGCGTGCGTTCAGGCTCGGGGCAGTCTCTCACCGATAGGGTTCTGCGCGCAATGGTGTCGCGCGCGGAACGCGAGGCGGAGGCATCCGACAGTATGGAGAAAAGGGCTGCAACGAGCGGGGAACCTTCCGGCCGGCGTGTGAGTGTATCGGAAACTATTTCGCCACGCCCGATCGCAGCAGCACCCCAACCACTGGGTGTAACCCAGCATGCTGCGTTGGTGGATGTCGCCGAGCGGATCCGTCGGGCATCCGCGCTGCGGAGTCAGTCGTGAAGTCCGATCCCGGCATGACGGCTGGTGACTCTGCCTCGCTTCCGGACGATTATCTGCAGGAGCTTCGCGACGAGATCGCACCCTGGCTGCGCGTTCTCGGGCTATTTCCCGGTGATGTCGTCGACGAGCTGGCGGCGGCGATGGTGGATTTCCTTCATTACCGGAAGCTCGATGCAGGTTCGCACACCGCCGGCACTGTAAATCGCGTCCTGCTCGATCTGGCTTCGGGCTCGAGGGTCGAGGCCAAATTGTAGATCATGGACGAGGTTGTGCTCGATGCCTTCGTTGGTGAAATACCTGGTGCGGGC
>JBFWRV010000123.1:0-10432 GCA_050248715.1 Hyphomicrobiaceae bacterium
ACAAGCAATCTCACGCCAGGCCACTGCCTGATCCTACCCCCGGGCGCTCCAGGGGTTGCTCATCGATACTGAGTCGACGCTGAATCGATGCAGCGTCGGTGTGGAATCGACGCTCCGTCGACGCTGCGTCGACGCAAGCTACGCGGCGTGCAGTCGGCCGATGGCTTCCGGTATGTCGAGGCAGCGGGTGGCTGCGAGCCTTACTATTCGGGGCGAGGACGGCCATCGACTATCCGGGGCGGGCGAGCAGCATCGTATGGCCTCTGCTAGCGATCCGACCGCCGAGGCGCTGGAGGCTCGCCTGGGAGGGATTGACGCTGCAGTTGCTGTGGGAGGAGTACCGTGGCTGACAACTGCAAGGGTACGGGTAGGACAGGTTCTGCGAGGTTCTACAGGGCCGGGGAGTTGACGCCCCAGCAAGCCCCCAAAGCCCCATAGCGACGATTTCGTCCCGCTCCTCTGCGGACAACCTGCGTCCCGCGCGCAGCTAACCCGTTCACGCTCAGCACCTTGGTGATGTGCCGCGAGATGTTCGTTCGCGCCGGCCATGTACTTTGCCCCACCCTCGATGCCCCACCTCTCCCGTGCCCCCACCTGCCAAACGGCGCTTTGCCTCACCTCTATGAGGCGTGGCAGCTTATGCTGTTGCCCATTTGCCGACCGATGAAGGTGCGCTTCATTCGCTTTTCATCCTCGCCCTGGACCGCGACGAGTGCGCCGTTCTCGACCAGCGATTTGATCAGCGCGGTGATGCGCTGGCGGTCCCCTTTGTTGGTGAGGCTGAGGCCGAGCACCTCGGCGACCGCCTTCCCGACCCAGTCGGCCGCCTGGTTGTTCTGGCGAAATCGTCCCTCGGCAATGCGCCTCTGCACGGCCAACAGATCGGAGCCCTTCATGTCGCCGAACGGGTCGGGCCACTGCCAAGTCGTTGCGACGCCAGCCGTGTCACCGTGCGCTAGCTCGACTGAACCCAGCTTGAACCAGCGGGCGGACGTCGGGGGCAGGTTATTCTCCTTGCCGCTGTCAATACGTACGTGAGCCTAAGGATACTCAACCCCAGCCCGCTTGGCTTCTTCGACCGTCATGACGTTTAGGATGCGCACCAAGCGGACGACGCCGACGATGGCGCTGCCACCACGCACGTCATCAATGGTGATGGGGGCGCCGCCGGTCTTCCGAGTATGATGCCAGAGACTGATGTGGCAATTGCACTCGTTCGCAATTTCCGCCCAGACGTTAGCGACTTGGTCGATCACCTGGTTGTCGTTCTCCGGCGCCGCATGCGACTTCACGAAAGGATCGACTGACATGCAGTCGATATTATTGTCTTTGAGGAAGCGCTTGATCTCCCTCACGACGGGTCGTGAAATAGAAAGGCCCGTGCGACTGTGGGCGGCCACGACCAGGCGCTGTGAGGGGCCTTCATCGAGTGGTCCAACACCATTGTTAGTTTAGCCGCGGACGCAACGCTGTGGCCGGCGGAGCGCTCTCAACAGCTGGCGAGGCCGGCCATGCCACAGCCTCCGGGGCCGGCGGCTTGTAGCCGAGCCAGGAATGCGGACGCACGCGATTGTAGTGCCGGCGCCACTCCTCGATGACGATCTGCGCTTCGCGGAGCGTCGTAAATGTCTCCCCGTTGAGCAGCTCATCGCGCAGCCGCCCATTGAAGCTCTCGACATAGCCGTTCTCCCAAGGGCTGCCGCGCTCGATGTAAGCCGCGCTCGCGCCTGCGCGCCACCGGCAGGCAGGGGATCGGGCCCTTCACGACGACTGTCAACCGCCCGCAGCGATCCGTCCCTACGAATGAAAGTGAGATCGAGTGCCAGGCAGAAGTCGCGATTCAAATGGAACGTGACCGCATCGAACTGATGCGTGCTCGCATGGCGATGGATCGGCACGCCATTGCTGCGGCAGAAGAGGAAATCGAGATCAAGCAGAAGGTGACGGAAGAGCTGCGCAAGGCCAATCCGTTGCTCGCCGATCAGTACCAAGCGCAAATCCGGTCGAACAGTGCTGCACGTCAAGAGCTCGAGATCCGTGCAGGGAACGCTGAATCCGTGCGCGGCACAATGCGCTCGATCAACGACACGATCATCTCGGGCGTTCGCGAGAGCAAGAAGTTCCATAAGATATGGAAGAAGATTCTCTCCGACCTTATCGAGAGCATCGCACGCATCGGCTTCCTGAACCCTTTGGAAGGCGCGGTGGATAGGGGGCTGGCCGCGGGTCTGACAAATATCGGCTTCAACCCACAAACGGGGGTGTTCGGTCTCGCGGGCCCAGGCGGCTTTCTCGGGTTCTTCCTCAATCCGACCGATTGTACCGGCGATCATTTGCGGATTGACCGATGACTGTCGGGGTGATCGCAGCTGGGATCGACCGGTCTACTGCATGACTTCGTGGCACATCGAGGATGTGAGCGTTGTGTGCCGCTGCCCAAGCAGATCCGCGCCGCAGCCGTCAAGGGTGACAAGCTTGCGCGGCGTGTCGTAGTTCTGCAATTCTCAGCGACCCGCAGCAACGGTCGCTTTAAGATTGAGGTTGCGTTTCGCTCCTGCGCTCACTTGATTTCCTTCACGCCAAGTGAAGAGCATGCTGTCCGACGATCTCGGAACCTGTCACATCCGAACAAGCATCGGGCACCAACTGGCAGTCTCCCGTCGTCGCTGCTGAACTTGCCCCGCAGAGACGTAGGCGTGTGGAGATCAGACTGTCTTCTTGCTCCGCAAAGAAGAGACAACGCAACGATGCTTGGTTGACATCAGGATGTGCCATGCTCATACTGGAATCGATCGTTTTCCGGTAGAAAACGCCATGTTGGTGAGTTTGGGACGCGGGCTGGACGTGCTGGAGTTGCTCGCGCGCGCGCAGCAAGATCTCGCTCTTGCCGAAGTTGCCAAGTCCCTGGCGCTGTCGAAGGGCGGCGCGTACAAGTTACTCGATACCCTCTGGAAACGCGGTTACGTCGACAGGGAGCCGGGCGGCTACTACCGTTTGGGTTTTAAGGCCTGGGAAATTAGTTCCTCGACGCCCCGTCTGCGGGTCATTCAGGCGGCGGTGCCAATCATGCACCAGCTATCGGCCGAGCTTGGCGAAAGCATCGTACTGGGCGTGCTCTCGGGCGCAGACGTGCTTTACGTACGAACGGTAGTGCAGCCGCATGCGGTTCGTGTGCATGCCGAGGTTGGAACGCGCGCGCCGGCGCACAGCGTTTCATCTGGACTGGTCTTGCTGGCCGCGCTGCCTCACGACACGCTGGACCGGATCCTGCCCAGGCCGCTGCCGGCCGTAACGCCTCACACCATCACGAGTCGGGCGGCGCTGCTGCGCGAGCTCGAGTCAATCCGACAGAACGGTTTCGCGGTCGCGCGCGGCTCCTGGCGTGTCGATGTCGTTGGATGCTCGGCCGCCATTGTTGGACCTGACGGCAACGCCTGGGCGAGCCTGTGTGCGACGGCACCAAGTTATCGCACCAGCGAGGCTTGGCTCAGGAGAGCGGTGAAGAAAGTCGCGCCGGCTGCTGGCAGCATCACTGACCTTTTGAAACCCAAGCGGGGCAACGCCGACTATTCCGCTCCTCGCCCACTGCGCCGGCGTCTTGGGGCGGCTGCTTGAAGGGAGAGGACCGATGTTCAGACAACGCAGTACCGGTTTGATGGGGATCGCTGCAAGTCTCCTGTTGGCCAGCGCCGTCATGCCAGCGGCTGCCCAGGAGATCAGGTGGCGTTTGCAGGCCAATCTCGGCACCGGAGAGCCGGGCTACGAGTCGGTCCGGGTCAGCTTCGTCGACGCACTCGAGAAAATGAGTAACGGCCGCATTAAGATCCAGATGCACCCGGTCGGCGCGCTGTTCCCGGTGCAGGAGGGCCTGGAGGCGGTCGGCAATGGCGTCGTAGAGATTGCGCTATCGACCGGCGGGTACTTCACGGGAAAACTGGGCCCGATCGGAACACTCGAATCAGGTCTGCCAGGCGCGGAGCGCAACGCGATGGAGCGCTATAGTTTCTTTTACTCGAAAGGCTTCATCAATATCGCGCGTGAGGCCTACGCAAAGCACAACGTCTATTATCTCGCACCGCATCTCTCTCCCGAGTGGACCATCATCGCCAAGAAGCCGATTAGCAACGCGGCGGACTTTAAGGGCCTGAAGATTCGGTCGTTCGGCGTCGAAGCGCAGTGGTATGCTTCGATGGGCGCATCGCCCGTGATGCTCGGCGGCGGGGAACTGCATACCGCGCTGTCGACTGGCGTGGTCGACGCGGTGCGCTGGGGCAGCCCCGCGGTCATCCAGAAGCTCGGGCTGCATGAGGCCGGCAAGTTCTTGATCCAACCCGCGCCGCTGCCGGCACCCAACAACAACTTCCTCATCAATCGAGACGCCTGGAACAAGGTGCCGGCGGACCTCAAGGCGATGTTCGAGGAAGCAGCAAAGCTCGCCTCGCTTGACTATGTCGCGCGCGGTGCCGAGCTTGATGCTGTCGCGATCGGGCAGATGAAGACCACCGGCGTGCAAGTCATACGGATCCCAGACGCCGAATGGCTCGAGATGGAGAAGAAGGCGCGCGTCATTTGGGCGGAGTATGCCAAACAGGACCCCGGGCTTTCCGCGCGCGCGGTCAAACTTCTGCAGGACTATCTGGCCGAGCTCGGCCGATAGAAGAATAAGCGTGATTATCCGGGATCGGCGACGCTAACGCCGTCCCCGGTCTCCCGACTGATCAGCCCGGCACCGGAGGCGCGAACATGCTGGACTGGATCGATCGTGCGATCGCAGCAGTCGGCCGCGCCATTTCTCTGTCGATCTTTCTTCTGATCGCCATCGTCATGTACGAGGTATTGGCGCGCTATCTCTTCAATGCGCCGACCCGCTGGGCCTACGACACCAGCGGCTGGTTCCAGGTCGCCTACGTCTTTCTGGGCGGCGCGTACACGCTGCAGAAAGGCTACTTCGTCCGCGTCGACCTCTTCTACGTCAAGATGTCGCCGCGGGTGCAAGCCTGGGTCGATGTCACGATCAGCACGGCGCTCTTCGTCCTTTTTGCAAGCGTCTTGATTTGGCGCGGGTTTGCGCTCGCGATGTCATCCTATGCGATGAATGAGGTTTCTTCGACGGGAACATGGAATGGACCGGTGTGGCCGGCGAAGTTCATGGTCCCCATCGGCATGCTTCTCCTGAGCGTCGCCTGGTTCGCCCGTGTCGCCCGACAGATACTGTTCCTGAGCGGGCGAAGGGAAAGCGTATGAATCCCTTCGAGATCACGATTCTTTTCTTCGGCAGCATGCTCGTGTGCCTCGCCCTCGGCGTGCCCATCTCGATCGCTCTCGGCGGGTTGGCCGCGTTCCTGGTGTTCTTCTTTTGGGGACCGAATGCGCTCTCGATGATGGTGCTGAAGGCCTTCGGCACCACATCGAGCTTTGAGTTCCTGTCGATACCGCTCTTCATCTTCATGGCCGCGATGCTGGAAAAGTCGGGAATCGCGGACGATCTCTACTCGACGATGTACAAGTTCTTCGGCCGCCTGCGCGGCGGCCTCGCCCTCGGGACGGTGGTCATCTGCACCATCTTCGCCGCGATGGCCGGCGTCAGCGCTGCCGCGACCGTATCGATGGGACTTATCGCGCTCCCCGCGATGCTGGCGCGCGGCTACTCGAAGCGCCTGGCGCTTGGTTGCATCGCCGCCGGAGGTTCGCTCGGAATTCTCATTCCGCCGAGCGTGACCATGATCGTCTACGGGCTCGTCGCGGGGGTTTCAGTCGGCAAGCTCTATGCCGGCGGTGTGCTCCCCGGATTGCTGCTTTCAGCGCTGTTTATGATCTACATCCTGTTGCGCAGCTACTTCGACCCTAGCGTTGCGCCGATCCCCACGCGGGAGGAACGCTTCACGCTCAAGGAGAAGCTCATATCGCTCAAAGGTCTCATCTTTCCACTTCTTCTGATCGCCGGCGTTCTCGGGTCCATTCTCACCGGAGTAGCGAGCGTCTCGGAGGCCGCCGCTGTCGGCGCGCTGGGCAGCATGGTGGCGACGCTGATCAAGGGGGGCATGAATCGGCGCATCTTCGAGGATGCGGCGGAGACGACGCTTCTGATCAGCTGCCTCATCTTCTGGATCATCATCGGCGCGAGCGCCTTCTCGACGCTCTACACCGCGATGGGCGTGTCGGGCATGATCAAGGATTCGGTCCTGAACCTCGGCGCCAACCGCTACGTAGTCCTTGTCATGATGCAGATCGCGCTGCTCTTTCTTGGCATGGTTATGGATACAATCGGGATCATCATGATCACGGTACCTGTGTTTGTTCCGATCGTCCTTGCGCTTGGCTTCGACCCAGTCTGGTTCGGCGTGCTTTTCATCATCAATATGGAGATCGGGTTCCTGACGCCGCCGTTTGGCTACAACCTATTTTATCTCAAGGGCGTAGCACCAGCGAGCGTGACAATGGGTGATCTCTATCGTGCGGTCATTCCCTTTGTGGCTCTGATGATCCTCGGCCTCGGCCTCTGCATCGTGTTTCCGGAGATCATCCTGCTGCTGCCCAACTTGTTATTCTGAGTTCGGCAGCAGGACGTTAGCAGGCGAAATCAAAAAACCTCTAGGAAAGCGTCGGATGGCTGGTTGGCAAGTTGGAATTGATGTCGGTGGCACCAATACGGACCTCCTGTTCGTCGATGGAGAGGGAGGATCGTTTCGGGTCGCCAAGGTGCCGTCGACGCCCGCGGACCAGTCAGAGGGCGTGCTTGACGGCTTGCAGGCTGCCGGGGTCTCGCTCCGGGACATGGCCGCCATCGTCCACGGCACGACAGTTGCGACCAACACGGTTCTGGAGCGCAAAGGCGCCCGCTGCGGGCTGATCACGACGAGAGGGTTCCGCGATGTGCTCGAACTCGGCCGGCGCACCCGCCCGAACGCCTACGGCATGACGGGACATTTCGAAGCCCTGATCGATCGCGAGCTTCGCTTCGAGGTGAGCGAGAGGTTGGATGCCAAAGGTCGGGTGCTGACGCCGCTTGATCGCGACGGCGTCGCCGCCGCGGTCACGCAGCTCAAAGCGCTCGGCGCGGAAGCCGTCGTCATTCATTTTCTCCACGCCTATGCCAATCAGGAGCATGAGGAGGAGGCCGCACGCATTGTCCGCTCGATGTGGCCGAACGGCTACGTCTCGGTGAGCAGCGAGATCCTGCGCGAGGTCAGGGAGTTCGAGCGCGGCAGCACTGCGACGGTCAACGCCTTCGTGCAGCCGATCATGGGCCGCTACCTCCAGCACCTCTCAGGACGCCTCGGAAAAGCGGGATTCCCGCAGCAGCTGCTGGTGACGCAAGGCAACGGCGGGACGATGGTGGCTTCGCTCGCAATCCAGCAGCCGGTCCAGACGGTGATGTCCGGCCCGGCGGCAGGAGCAATCGCCGCGGCGCACATAGGCAAGCACGCTGGGTATCCCAACCTGATCGCTTGCGACATGGGCGGCACCAGTTTCGATGTCAGCCTGATCCAAGGCGGAGTACCGGCGATATCGGCCGAGAAGGACATCTCCTACGGGGTGCCGGTGCGCGTGCCGATGGTGGATATCCACACCATCGGCGCGGGCGGCGGCTCCATCGCCTACGTCGACGCCGCCGGCATCCTGCGGGTAGGGCCTGAGAGCGCAGGCGCCGTGCCGGGCCCGGTGTGTTACGGCCGCGGCGGCGAGCGGCCTACCGTCACCGACGCCAATGCGCTGCTCGGCAGGGTCGATCCAACACGCTTTCCGGGCGTGGAGAGCGGGGCCGTGCTCGACACCGTCCGCCAGGCGATCGACGAGCACGTAGGAAAGCCGCTCGGCCTAGACACCATCGACGCCGCTGCCGCGATCCTAGCGGTGGCGAGCAACCAGCTTGCCTCGGCGATCCGCCTCGTTTCGGTCGAGAAAGGGCACGACCCCCGCGACTTCGCCCTGTTCCCGTTCGGTGGCGCCGGCGCGCTCCATGCCGTCGAGCTTGCGCGCGAGCTTGGCATTCCGAAAGTGCTCGTGCCACGCTTCCCCGGCATTACGTCGGCGCTCGGATGCGTCCTCGCAGACCTGAGGCACGACTATGTGCACACGATCTGGCGGCCACTGCGCGATGTCGATCCGGGCGAGGCAGACCGCATCCTAGCCGAACAGGCACAGCGCGGAACCGAAACCATCGAGTCGGAGGGAGTTCCGATCGCGGGCATCGAGGTCGTCCATGAGGCAGATATGCTCTACCGCGGGCAGAGCCACAATTTCCGCGTGCAGATGCCGGCCGCCGGTTTTGATGCCCGCAAGATCGAGGCCCTGCTGTCCGAACGATACAAGGCGCGTTTCGAGATCGAATTGACCGAGATGACGCCCGTGCTGGCAAACCTGCGCACAACCGTGTTCGGACGCCGCAAGGACCTCAATCTCGCAATGTTCGGCCGCGGCGCCGAGCGTGGGCATACGCCGCAGCCGGTCGCCAAGCGCAAGCTCCGATTTGCCCGGGAGTTCGTCGAGACGCCGATCTATCAGCGTGATGCGCTTGGAGAAGGGGCGCAGATCGCTGGCCCTGCCATCGTCCAGCAAGCGGACGCAACGGTCGTGATCAACCCGGGTGCGAACGCGCGGGTCGATGGGCTGGGCAATCTTGTCATCGACGTCTGAGAAGCTCGCAAGGAGAGTTGGATATCATGCCCTTCGATCCAGTGACCCTAGCAGTGATAGAAAACGGCCTGAAGCAAGTCTGCAGCGAGATGGATCTGGTGCACGAGAAGACCTCCTTCTCGCCGGTAATATCCGAAGGCTTCGACCGCTCGAACGGCATCTATCATCGCGATAGCGGCGAGATGATCGCCCAGGGAGAGCTTGGCTTGCCGATCTTCCTCGGCGTCATGCAATTCGCGACGCAGGCCGTAATCGCGCACCGGCACGACCTCGAGCCGGGCGACATCATCATCCAGAACGATCCCTATCTCGGCGGCACGCACCTGATGGACGTGAAGATGGTGATGCCGTTCTACTATCGCGGCAAGCTGTGGTGCTATCTCTCCAACACTGGCCACTGGCCCGATACCGGCGGTATGGTTCCGGGAGGGTTCAACGCAACCGCGACCGAGATTCAACAGGAAGGCTTGCGCCTGCCGCCCGTGAAACTCGTGCGCCGGGGCGAGATCGTCCAGGACATTGTCGACATCATCCTCAACAACATTCGCGTGCCGGAAGAGCGCATCGGCGACATCCGCGCACAAATCGGCGCGCTGAAGACTGGCGAAAAGCGCCTGACCGTCCTGCTCGATCGCTACGGAGCAGAGACGGTCGAGCAGGCGATCATTGAGATCAAGGCGCGTTCCGAGCGGCAGATGCGGGCTTGTATCGAGCGCGTTCCGGATGGCGTCTATGAGTTTACAAGCTACATCGACAGCGACGGCATCATCGACGAACCGCTGGCGATCGCCCTGTCGATGACCGTCAAGGGCAGCGACATCACATTCGATCTATCGCGTTCTAGCCCACCTTGTCGCGGACCGATGAACTGTGTTTGGGCGACGACCCAGTCGGCGGTCTATGTTGCGATGAAACACATCTTCCCGGAGGTTCCGATCAACGCGGGTTGTTTTGCGCCACTGCACATCCCTGCCCCGAAGGGGACGTTCCTGTACGCCCAGTATCCGCGACCGGTTGCCGGCTGCGCGGCCGAGGTAGCGCAGCGCGTCATGGAAGCCGTGTTTGGGGCGATGGGGCAGGCCCTACCTGAGCGGATGTTTGCAAGCCCGGCCGGCACCAGCGGCAATCTCGCGCTCGGCGGCTGGGACCCCGACACCGGGGGCGGTTACATCATGTATTTTTTCTCGGGCGGCGGCTACGGCGGCTGGTGGCAGACCGACGGCTTGACCAATGGGTGCTCGTCCGTCGGCATCTCCAAGACGCAACCGGTGGAAATCCTGGAGCAGCACTATCCCTTGGTGTTCGAGGAATATGCGCTGCGCGAGGGGTCCGGCGGCGCCGGCCGACATCGCGGCGGCTTCGGCATCAGCTATCGGGTGAGGATGCTGCGTGGAGAAGGGAAAGCCTCCTTCCTCATGGACCACGGCAGAACTGGTCCGCCGGGGCTTATCGGCGGCGCGCCAGGCGCGACCAACGAGATTGAGATCTCTCAAGGGGATCGGATAATGCGACCTGCGCATTTGTCGAAGGGCGAAGGATACGTCCTGGCGCCCGGCGACTGGATCCAAGTGCGCACGCCTGGTGGCGGCGGCTACGGCAAGCCACAGGAGCGCGCCCGGGAAGCCATCGAGCGCGACGTCCGTCGCGGCTACTACGGGCGGCAACAATAAGCTGTAAAAGTTTGGATTTGATCGGACGTTATTAAGGAAGTGGTGGGCATCATTGCCGGTTGTGAGGGGAGCGAGCCGAAGGCGAGTGGACCTTACAACTGGCGGCGCAAGAATCGAGAGCCCAC
>JBFWRV010000124.1:0-2500 GCA_050248715.1 Hyphomicrobiaceae bacterium
GGCTTGCACCTCTCCTCTTAACCTTCCGGCACCGGGCAGGCGTCAGACCCTATACGTCGCCTCTCGGCTTCGCAGAGCCCTGTGTTTTTAGTAAACAGTCGCTACCCCCTGGTCTGTGCCCCTCGACGATGGTTGCCCAAAGCCGAGGCCCTCTTCTCCCGAAGTTACGAGGGCATTTTGCCTAGTTCCTTCGACACCGTTCTCTCAAGCGCCTCGGTATACTCTACCAGTCCACCTGTGTCGGTTTCGGGTACGGTCTATACGCTGGAGCTATTTCCTGGGACTCCTTCGCTGCCCCTGCGCGCCTTGCGGCCCTCTCGCAGAAACAACCCACAGAATCCGTCACTACCAGCAGGTGCGGGAATATTAACCCGCTTCCCATCGACTACGCCTCTCGGCCTCGCCTTAGGGACCGACTAACCCTGCGCGGATTAACCTTGCGCAGGAACCCTTGGACTTGCGGCGGGAGCGTTTCCCACGCTCCTTGTCGCTACTCATGTCAGCATTCGCACTTCCGATACCTCCAGCACACCTCACGATGCACCTTCGCAGGCCTACGGAACGCTCCGCTACCGTGTCAGAGGACAGATGACAGACGACGGACGACGGATCGCTCAGGTCTTGCCACCTACGCTTTGGTAGCAAGGCTTTGCAGCATCCGCGTCAGCGTTTGGTACTCGTCACGCCAGCGTTGCCAGGTTGGCTCGTCGATGTAGCCAAGGTCGAGCGCGTAGCGCACCCAGACCCGCATCTCATCGGCCGAGCCGATCGCCATGTTCAAGAAGCGTTTGAACTCCGCCTTCGAACGGTTCTGGCGTCCATATCCTTCGGCAACATTGGCACAGATGGACTTGCTCGCCCGCCGCAGCTGATCGGCCAGCACGCGCTGCTCGATCGCCGGGAACTCCAGGCTTGCCCGATGGATCTCAAGCGACACGCGATAAGCCCGCTGAAAGACCTCCAGGTCCTCGAACGAGACCACCCGCTTGCGCTCGCGCTCCATCTGTCCTCTGTCGTCTGTCAACTGTCCTCCGACACCCGAAGCTTCGGTACGTGGCTTGAGCCCCGTTACATTTTCGGCGCAGGACGGCTTGTCTAGACCAGTGAGCTATTACGCTTTCTTTAAAGGATGGCTGCTTCTAAGCCAACCTCCTGGTTGTTTTGGCCTTCCCACTTCCTTTCCCACTTAGCCACGATTTCGGGACCTTAGCTGTCGGTCTGGGCTCTTCCCCTCTCGACGACGGACCTTAGCACCCGCCGTCTGTCTGCCGCGCAAGTCTTGCCGGTATTCGGAGTTCGGTAGGATTTGGTAGGGCTTTGGGCCCCCCTAGTCCTTCCGGTGCTCTACCCCCGGCAGCATACACGCGACGCACTACCTAAATAGTTTTCGCGGAGAACCAGCTATTTCCGAGTTTGATTGGCCTTTCACCCCTAGCCACAGGTCATCCCCTGCCTTTTCAACGGAAGTGGGTTCGGTCCTCCAGCGCGCGTTACCACGCCTTCAACCTGCCCATGGCTAGATCACCCGGTTTCGGGTCTGATCCGTGCAACTATAGCGCCCTCTTCAGACTCGCTTTCGCTGCGCCTACGCCTCCCGGCTTAAGCTCGCTGCACAGACCAAGTCGCTGACCCATTATACAAAAGGTACGCCGTCACCCCCGAAGGGGCTCCGACTGCTTGTAGGCGTTCGGTTTCAGGTCTCTTTCACTCCCCTCGTCGGGGTGCTTTTCACCTTTCCCTCACGGTACTTGTCCACTATCGGTCGCCAAGGAGTACTTAGGCTTGGAGGGTGGTCCCCCCATTTTCAGACAGGATTACACGTGTCCCGCCTTACTCAAGGATCTCCAAGAGCTCTACCCGTACGGGGCTATCACCCGCTCTGGCCCGACTTTCCAGACGGTTCCGGTTCTCTCTCGAAGACCACTGGCCTGATCCGCTTTCGCTCGCCACTACTCACGGAGTCTCTGTTGATGTCCTTTCCTCCGGGTACTGAGATGTTTCAGTTCCCCGGGTTCGCCTCCTACGCCTATGGATTCAGCGCAGGATCACCCTAAGGTGGGGTTTCCCCATTCGGAGATCTTCGGATCAACGCCCGTTCGCGGCTCCCCGAAGCTTATCGCAGCGTACCACGTCCTTCTTCGCCTCTTGGCACCAAGGCATCCACCAAACGCCCTTCTGGCACTTGATCAGCTTCTACATCTCTCAAAGAGTTGGCGGTCCAAGGACCAGCCCAACTCTCCGTCCCGTGCAGGGGCCATCCCCCGTCCACGGAACTCCATTCTCACCCGCGAGGTCGTACCACCAGGCAACACGCTCACACGCGCCGCCCGACGCCGACCTCGACGTCAAGACTTATGCTTCCTCTCAACGATGTCACAGAACCACGTCACAAGGCGGAACACGTCAACGCCTCGAACTCCGGATCCTTCCAGGCAATTGCCACCACCCAAGCTTCGCCAGCGCGAAGGTGGTGGAGGTGAACGGGATCGAACCGATGACC
>JBFWRV010000124.1:5000-10408 GCA_050248715.1 Hyphomicrobiaceae bacterium
GCTTCCCGCTGCCGTGTCGAAGCCCGTGATCGGGCTCGGCGCGGCGGCGGCGCTGATAGGCCTGGGCTGGATCGTGCTGGCACACAATGCGCCGCGCCAGGCGGCGGCCCCGCCCGCGGTGGCCGTGCCGACCGTGGTCGCCCCACCGGCAGTGGAGACGGCGCCGCCGCCGCCGGAACTGTCGGTCGACGAGCTGCTCGCCCGCAGTCCGCCCCATGTCGGTGCGCCGGCGAATCTGCCGCCGCAGATCGCGGCAGCGCCGCCAGCGGCGGCGCCCGCGACGCCGCAGGCAGCCGCCCCGGATCCGGCGCCGCCGATGGATCGCTACGACGTCACGGTGCGCGTCGAGAAAGGCGACACGCTGGAAAAGCTCCTCGCCGAACTCGACTTCGCGCCCAGCGAGCTCGAGAAGGCGACGGATGCGCTGCGCACCGCGCTGCGCGGCCCCAAGCCGGTCGAAGGCAAGGGCAGGAACGCCAAGGCCATCTACGCCCGGAAGCTCCGCGCATGGCAGGCGCCGATCCGGCTGCCGGTCGGCGAAGCTGTCGAGGTCACCGTCGGCACGCCCAAGCGGACCGACGGCTTGCCCATCCTGCTCGATCTGTCGATCCGACCGACGATGACACGCGAGATCACGCTGCATCGGCTCGACAACGGCGAATTCGACGCGAAGGAGCGGGTCTACAAGGTCGTGACCAAGCTCATGCGCGCGTCAGGCGTGGTCAATCGCTCGCTGCGTGCCTCGTACATCGCAGCGGGCGTGCCGCCCGCAGCTGCCTACGAGGCCTTGCGCGCATTTTCCTATGACCTCGACCTGCAGCGCGACGTGAAGCGCGGCGACCACTTCACCGTGCTGCTCGAGCAGGCCTTCACCAGCGACGGCCGCCAGGTCGGGTCGGGCCGCGTGGTCTCGGCGGAACTGAAGCTTTCGGGCAAGCGCACGGCGTCGGTGCATCGCTTCCGGCCGCACGGCGGCGCGGATCAGTTCTGGCTGCCCAATGGCCAGAGCGTGGTGAAGTCGCTGATCCGCACGCCGATGGATCTGCGCCGCATGTCGTCGCGCTTCGGCATGCGCGACCATCCCATCCTCGGTTTCAGCTCGATGCATACGGGTGTCGATTTCGCGGCGCCTTACGGCACGCCGGTGATCGCCGCCGGCAACGGCGTGGTGAAGCAGGCCGGCCCCAATGGCGGCTACGGCAACTGGGTGCTGATCGCCCATGACAGCCGCATCTCGACGGGCTACGCCCATCTCGCGCGCTTCGCGCCCGGCATCCGTCCCGGCGCGCGCGTGCGCCAGGGCCAGGTTGTCGGCTTCGTCGGCAGCACCGGCCTCTCGACCGGCCCGCACCTGCACTACGAGTTGCACACCAACGGCCGGCCGGTGAATCCCATCACCCACCGCGCCGCGGTGCGCGGCGCGCTGCACGGCAAGGACCTCGTGGCGTTCCGCGCCCAGGTCGCCAAGACGAACCGCGAGCGCAATTCCGCGCCGGTGCTCGTGGCGCGCGCCGACTCCGACAGCGGCGATGCGGTGCGCGCCACTGTGACGCCTGTGCGCAGCCGCTCGCGGCCGCCGGCGTCCCGCCCCATGCAACTGGCCTACCTGGTCGACAGTGTCGAGATGCCCAGCCCGTCCGCTTCGCCCCGCCCCCAGGTCACGCCGTCGAGGACGCGCCCGGCGACAAAGCCGCACGTAGGCTTCAAGCAGCGTTCGGCGATCACGTCGGTCAAATCGTTCAAGCCGCGCACCGTGGTGAAGAAGAAGCGTTCCGGCATCAAGTCGCGCAAGGCCGTCAAGCCAAGGGCCGCGGTGAAAAAGCGTACGGCGGTCAGACCACACAGGGCCGTGACACCGAAGACGGCGGTGAAGCAGCGTACCCTCGTCGCACAACGCCGGGACGGCAAGCTGCGACGCAGCGGGCACAGGCACAGGGTCGGGCACCGGCGCTGACGCGCCGGCTTGCCGCCTGACGGCGGCTCGCGCAAAGTCGCCGGCGGAGGAACCGCCATGCTCAGCGCCGCCGACAACGATCTCCTGACGCGCACCGGGCCCGCGACGCCGATGGGCGCCTATTTCCGCCGCTTCTGGCAGCCGGTCGCGCTGTCGGAGCAGGTCGCGGAGCGCGACGCGGTGCCGATCCGCGTCACCGTGATGAACGAGACGTGGCTGTGCTTTCGCGACTCCCATGGTCGCGTCGGCCTCGTCTCGCCGCGCTGCCCGCATCGCGGCGCCGATCTGGTGTGGGGTCGCAACGAGGATTGCGGGTTGCGCTGCGCCTATCACGGCTGGAAGTTCGACGTCGACGGCAAGGCGGTCGACCTGCCCAATGTCGAGCCCGGCTCGGCGCTGTATCGCAACGTGCGGCTCAAGGCACATCCGACGCGCGAGTTCGGCGACATCGTCTGGGCCTGGCTCGGGCCGGGCGATCCGCCCGCGGACGTGCCGGCGCTGGAGTTCGGCCTGGTGCCGGCCTCGCACCGCTACGTCACCAAGAAGCTGCAGCAATGCAACTGGGCGCAGACCATGGAGGGCGCGCTCGACACGGCGCATTTCTCCTTCCTGCACATGCCGGCGCCCTCGGTGAAGTCCAACGAGAACCCCGACGCGCCGGCGGACGAACGGCGCCTGCGCTGGATCCGCGAGGATCCCCGGCCGAAGTTCCAGATCGTGCCGCATGACTGCGGCTTCATCATCGGCGCATCGCGTGCCGCCGATGGCGGCGATCTCTACTGGCGCACCTCGCAGTTCATGCTGCCGACGCACGCCACGACGCCATCAACCCTGCCGGGTGAGACCTATTTCGGCTACACCTTCGTGCCGATCACCGACGAGGATTGCTGGATATACACCTATGCGTGGAATCCGGCGCGCCCGCTGACCAACGCCGAACGCGAGAAATTCGCCACCGGTCACGGCGTGATCGCCGAGATCGACAAGGACTACGTGCCGCTGCGCAACAAGGCGAATGGCTACCTGCGCGATGTCGAAGACATGAGGCACCACAGCTTCACGGGCGTGAAGGGCGTCGCCGAGCAGGATGCCATGGTCCAGGAGAGCCAGGGCGCCATCGTCGATCGCAGCCAGGAGATCCTCACGCCGACGGATATGGCCGTGGTGCGCTTCCGCTCGACCCTGCTCGACGGTGCCCGCGCGCTGCGCGATCGCGGCCAGGCGCCGGCCTGCGCGGCGACGCCCGCCGCCTACACGCTGCGCTCGGGCAGCTGGGTGGCGCCGGCGACCACACCGTTCAGCGAGGTGATGATGCAGCGCTTCGGCGACCCGGTGGGCCGCGCCGTCAACTAGGCCTTGGCCTGCGCCAGGATGAACAGGCGACGGAAGCGGAACAGCGTGCTGCCATCGGCCTCCTTGGGATAGGCCTTCAGCACGCGCGCGCGATACTCGGATTCGAACCGCGATCGCAGGGGCTCCTCGAGGCGCGTCAGGAACTGCGGCAACCACGATCCCTTGGTGAACTCGGCCACCGGGTTCTCGCCCTTCAGCACCTGCAGATACTCGATCTCCCAGATCGCCACGGATGCGGCGAGCGGCGATAGCAGGCGCCAGTATTCGTCCGGCGGCGCCACCGGACGCGGGCGCAGCACGGGCATCAGCGTGTCGCGCCACGGGCCGTTGTTGATCGTGTCGACGACGGTCGAATGCGACGGCGCCTCGAAATTGCGCGGCATCTGGACCGCGAGCCAGCCACCGGGCGCGAGCTGCTTCAGCAGCGACGGGAACAGCGTGTCGTGACCGTCGAGCCAGTGCAGGGCGGCGTTGCTGAACAGCACGTCGGCCGGCGCGTCGGTTCTCCAGTGGTTGAGGTCGGCCTCGATGAAGCGCGCGGCCGGGTGATCCTTGCGCGCACGCGCCAGCATCTCGGGCGAGCCGTCGACGCCCGCGAGCTTCGCGCCGGGCCAGCGCGCGGCCAGAAGCGGCATCATGTTGCCGGCGCCGCAGCCGACATCGACGACGGTTCCGGGCGGGGTCGCCGGAATGCGCGAGAGCAGGTCGATCGCCGGCTGCAGGCGCTCGCCGGCGAATTTCAGATACTGAGCGGGATCCCATGCCATGGCGCGCAGCATGGTGCGCCGCGACGACAGAGGCAAACGAAAGCGGCGCCGGATCGCTCCGGCGCCGCATCATCGACGTCAGTCGTCGGCCGCGTCGGCCAGGTCGGGCTTCACGGCGTGGCCGGCGATGCTGAGCTCGCCATCCTTGACCGTGACGTCGACCGCCGAGTTGTCGGGGATCGTGCCGTCGAGGATCAGCTGCGCCAGCGGGTTCTGGATCGAGCGCTGGATCACCCGCTTCAGCGGCCGCGCGCCGTAGACCGGATCGTAGCCGCGATTGGCCAGCCAGGTGCGCGCCTTCTCGTCGAGTTCGAGCTCGATCTTGCGCGCCGCCAGCAGCTTGCGCAGATGAGCCAGCTGGATCTCGACGATGTCGCCCATGTGGCCGCGGCTGAGCCGCGTGAACAGCAGGATCTCGTCGAGCCGGTTCAGGAACTCCGGCCGGAAGGCCCGGCGCACCGTCTCCATGACGGCTTCGCGCGCATCGTCGACCGGCTGATCGTCCTTCAGCGCCGCGAGATGCTCGCTGCCCAGATTGCTGGTCAGCACGATCAGCGTGTTGCGGAAGTCCACGGTGCGGCCCTGACCGTCGGTCAGGCGGCCGTCATCGAGCACCTGCAGCAGCACGTTGAAGACGTCCGGGTGCGCCTTCTCGACCTCGTCGAACAGGATCACCTGGTAGGGTCGGCGCCGCACCGCCTCGGTCAGCGCACCGCCCTCGTCGTAGCCGACATAGCCCGGCGGCGCGCCGATCAGGCGGCTGACGGCATGCTTCTCCATGTACTCGGACATGTCGATGCGCACCATCGCCTGGTCGTCGTCGAACAGGAACGCCGCCAGCGCCTTGGTCAGCTCGGTCTTGCCGACGCCGGTGGGGCCGAGGAACAGGAACGAACCGATCGGCCGGTTGGGGTCCTGCAGGCCCGCGCGCGCGCGGCGCACGGCGTTCGACACCGCGACGATCGCCTCGTCCTGGCCGATGACGCGCTTGTGCAGCGCGTCCTCCATCCGCAGGAGCTTGGCGCGCTCGCCCTCCAGCATCTTGTCGACCGGCACGCCGGTCCAGCGCGACACGACGGCGGCGATGTCCTCGGGCTGCACCTCCTCCTTCAGCGCGCGGCCGCCGGCGGCTTCGGCGTGCTCGGCTTCCTTGAGCTGCTTTTCCAGCTCCGGAATCTTGCCGTAGGCGAGCTCGCCGGCGCGGCCGAGCTCGCCGCGACGCTGCGCGATCTCGAGATCGGCACGCGCGCGATCGAGCTCCTCCTTGATCTTCTGGGTGCCGGCCAGCTTGTCCTTGGCCGCCTTCCACGCCGCCGTCAGGCTGGCGCTCTTCT
>JBFWRV010000125.1:0-10393 GCA_050248715.1 Hyphomicrobiaceae bacterium
GTCGAGGACGAGAAGGTGCACGCGCATTATGAACCAGGCGTGCTCACCATTCGCGTGCCCAAGCCTGCCGAGATGCAGCGCCAGGCCCGGCGCATCGAGGTCCGCTCGAAGGAAAGCAATCAAGACTGAGCAGGAGGCGAAAATGTGGATGGATGAATTCGACTTCGCCAAGGCGCTGGGCATGACGGCGTTCGTTGTGAGCTTCGCCTTCGTCTTGACCATTGTGCTCAGATGAACTCGGGTGCCGGCCAGCTGGCCGGCACTACTTTCCTGCGGTCCAGTGAGCTCGAAGCCCTTGAGCATTGAAAGGAGATTGGAGGGGGCGATGTCAATCCAAACGTTGCTTAAGTCAAAAGGACGCTTTGTGCCGATCATTTCCTCTGACGTAACGATCGCCGATGTGATCGACAAACTCGAGCTGGACAAAGCCGGCGCCCTCGTCGTCACCGATGATACCCATAGCATACAAGGCCTCATCACCGAGCGGGACATCGCACGCGGACTGAAGAAGTTCGGCCGCAATCTTCTCGATAAGCCTGTCGGTGAGTTGATGACTCGTCATGTCCACACGTGCGACATCAACCAGTCGATCGAGGACGTTCTGAGGCTCATGGACGGCAAGCAGATCCACTACGTGCCGATCACGCGAAACGGGGAACTCTTCGGAATTATCAACATGCTTGATCTCGTTACCTATCGGCTCTCGCAGATCGACGCGGAGGCGCGGGCCTTGAAGGCCTATGTCTCGGGCCGACCCGACCTAGAAAGCTGATCATGATGCAGGCCGTCGCACTCTTTGTCGGACGCCCGCTTCGCCGAGCGCCGCGTACCTGCAGGATGGGTGATGATGCCCACAGTGCAGATTGCGGACTGGCTCGGCCGCACTGAGCAGTTAGCGGCGCACTTCCGTAAGTTGCTCGTCGAAAGACGACGCGCAATCCATGATGGTGCGCGCCACCATCTCCTGCGTGTTCTCAGGCAAGCTTCGGAGAATCTGTACTGCTTCCTCGAGGAGCGTGGTCATCCTTATACTGTATCACAGCAGTGAGACACCGTTGCATGAAGACGAATGGCGTTGCGTTTCTGCGGCAGCGATCGAAGCCGGATGGCCGAGACGCGCAGCGGCTCGGTGCAACGCACAAGAGGGCGGCGCCAAGCGGCGGCCGCACCAATCTACAAGCCCTCCTACGCCTTACTCCGCACGACCCGCGACCGTCCTCGCGAAGGTAGTGATCGCCGCGGCGAGGAAGAGGTGCGGTTTATCAAGGCATTATTCGTTTACGATAAGGTACTCCGAAGGCAGCAAGGCCAAGAAAGAGGATTTCTTGATCGGCTGAATGAGTGACAACCGGCCCCAAGCAGGCTACTTCGGACACAGTAGGTAACCGCTGCATCTCTCGCAGACTTTGCGAGATGCGTTCGATTATCGCGCCGCGGTCTTTCCCTTGCAACGGTTCGCCACGACCCTTGCTGCCCGCCGAATGCGGTAGCTCAGGGGCTGGGCGTACACCGCCGCGGGGATGATGAAATGGAATACCGCACCTCCGTCGGCACCGTTTTCGGCCCAAATCTTTCCGCCGTACGTCTCAACTATGGTGCGCGCGATCGACAATCCAAGGCCCGTTCCTTGCTCTTTGGTCGTATAGAACGTGTCGAAGACCTTTTCGAGGTCACGGATACCCGGCCCGGAGTCACTAACGATGACCTCCGCGTTGGTATCGCCAATCAACGCGGTGCGGATCGTGAGCCGCCGCGCGTCCAAGGGAGTGTCGACCATCGCGTCCATGGCGTTGGTCGCCAAGTTCAAAACGACCTGCAAGAGATGGACGGGATCCGCGCTAACGCGCAACGGCTTTTGGCCGCCTTCTGCGGTTAGAAGAACTTGCCGGCGACTGGCTTCGGACGTGAGAATGCTCAATGCATCTGCAATGACGGCGTTAAGGTCGGCCTCTTGACGGTCGCGATCGCTCCGCCGCTTAAGCAATTTCCCGAACTGCTTGATGATGTCCGTTGCGTGGGCATTGGCATGGGCAATGTCAAGCAAGGCATCCTTCAATTCGCCAAGTTCGGGCCGATCTTTCAGCAGTTTCGCCGCCCTATCGGCAGTAAGTCCTATGGCTAGCAGAGGCTGGCCAAGATCGTGCGCGAAAGACGCGGAGAGAGCGCCGGCTTCAGCTGCGCGATTAAGATGCATGACCTCCAGTCCCAGAGTGCGTGAGTGTGCTTCGGCTTTGCGTCGACCCAAGCGCTCTGACAACAGCCAGGCAAGCAAGGCCGACTGCACGAGCAGGGCGAGGAGCGCGGTTGTTATCTGCCACTGGTATCGTTGCCACACCGTCGGCTCACGAAAGCGAACGGTGCTTCCCGCAGGCAAGTTGGCTTCGCTGATGTTCCAATATTGCAGCTCTCGCCAATCATAGGTTGGCTCGCCCAACTCTATGAGCGGAGTCTTGATGTCACCAGGAGATTCGCCGCCGAGGACGCGGATGGCAACCTCGGCAATCCGTCGCCCGACATCAAGGCTGGAGACAAGACGACCTCCGACGATACCCTGACCGAGATAGCTGTCGACGTAGCTAAAGATCGGCGCGTTCGCCACTTCCCGAAGTCGCCGCAACGCACGCTCTTGATCTAGGGGAATGCCAACGGCGTCCATGCGAATATCCACGTAAAAAATGGCGGAGTTCGGCGGCAAGGTCGCTGCGCGATTCAGCATCCCCTCGAACGAAAGATCATTGAACCACTCAAAGGTGACTTTGTTTGTGAAGGGCTCCACCTCACGGCGCAGCTGCTCGGCCCAAAATCGCTCCAGCGGTGAGGCGCCCATGGCCCAGGCAATGTGGGTCGTGGCGGGCAGCACCTGCAAGATATTCGCGACGGACTTGGAGAAATCCAGCTTGCCCGCAACCATTGTTTCATTGGTAGTCAATGCGAATTCCTTGATGGCACGTTGTTCGACCGCGCCAAGGACCAATGGCGTAGACGGAAAAAATTGAGGTCGGAATTGCAGCGCGAAGCGAGCGGCGGGTGCGCCCATTGTGACAATGAGGTCGAGCTTTCGGTCGGCAAACAGACTACGCACATAGTCAACGAAGGGGGCTTGCTGCTCGGTGCCAGCAAATCGCGCGGCCTCAAGCGATGCCTCGTAGAGATCGATCTTTTCTGGTGAGAGCTTTACAAGCTCTTCGCGGAACCTCCCCGAGAAAAAGATCCACGGCACAAAGTGAGGGCCGAAGGAATGCAGCAGTAGAACGCGTCGCGGCTCAGCAGCCGCGGTGCCGAACGCGCCGAGCAGCAGCATTCCAGCCAGCATGCCTCGGGCCAACCAACGCAACCGGTGATGTCCCCCCGGATTGAAGGAATGTTCGCTACCGTACAGAAGTCTACCGATTGCGCGAGGTGTGCCTATAGGGATTTTCCCTATTGCGGATAAGGGTTTACACTGACGCATTCAGGGCCGTGCGTCTGTGCTGAAGGACAAAATGCGTTGCACCCACTTAACGTACAATCGCGCGCTGTAAGGCTAGGAGATTGACGAGTGAATGCCTGTTCTCGAAGCGGGCGTGCATTCTGTGCGAAAGCGTACGAAGATTCGAACAAGGATTGAGGAACACGGTACGGCGGCGTACGTTGGTCGTTAGACACGCAGCATCCGGCTCACCGTAGCTACGTGCGCCGGGCCCTCCCAGCCGATCATCACGCTTGCTGCGTCTAAAGGGATTGAATCGGCCCTGGGGACAACAAAGCAGCCGCCATCACGCTGCCGAAACCCTTGGCGATGCGCTTAGCCGCGCCGCAGGGGTATCCAGTGTCCGCCATTCTTGAAGATAAGCAGCACCTCGAGGGTACCGAGCCTCGAAACCGCATCCTCAACGCGTTATCACGGGCAGACTTCGCTATCCTCCAGCCGCATCTTGAGCCCGTTCCCTTGAGTTTCCGGATGCGGTTGCAGTCCGCCAACCGCAACGTGAAGGACGTGTACTTTCCCGAGCGTGGTCTCGGGTCGGTAGTCGCAATTTGCGGCGGCGAGCGAAAGCAGGCGGAGGTTGCTGTTATTGGTCGTGAAGGGATGTCGGGTTTGGCCGTTGTGCATGGCGTTGACCGCTCGCCCTGCGACATCTTTATGCAAGTCGAAGGGAAGGGTCAGCGCATCTCGGCCGACGACCTCCGCTCAGCCATGGACCGGAGCGTCAGCTTGCTCCGGTGCTTCCTGCGGTTCGCGCATGTTTTCGCCGTTCAATCTGGATACACCGCGCTCGCCAATGCTCGCGGAAAGCTCGAGGAACGATTGGCCCGCTGGCTGCTGATGGCTCAGGATCGGGTCGAGCGCGATGAACTCGTGCTCACTCACGAGTTCCTGGCGCTGATGCTTGGTACGCGGCGCGCCGGGGTTACCGTCGCCTTGGGACAGTTCGAGGCGAAAGGGGTGATTGCAACGGCACGTGGCTCCGTCACCGTCATTGATCGCGACGGGTTGGAAGAGTGCGCTAACGGCCTCTACGGACCGCCTGAAGCCGAGTTCGATCGTCTCTTTGGCTCCTCATCGTCGTACCAAGCAGCTCGCGCCTAACAAAGGGCGAAAGCGCTCAGTAAAGATTCCGCCTGAAGCCAAACGGACGCCGCCCCACGTGGTTGTGTTGCAGCCGAGACACCTCGCGATCAAATCGCGTCTTTCACGCGCGCAAGCCGAGTTACTTTTTCTGTCCGGCGACGCTCTTCGTGGTCGCGCCTGAGAAGGACGACTCTTGAGGAGCTGATTTTGGCTTTTCTTTCTTCGGCTTGCGCTTCTCACGATTGCTTCGCTGTTCCTTGTTGGCCATGGCACCCTCGGTAATTGGCGCGTCAGTAAACCTACTATACACCGCGTGGCGCTGCGAAGCGCAACGACGTGCGCGGAGGGGTGGTGCGTGGTAGCGTTCAGGCATGTTGATTTCGAAGACGACCTTTCTTGAATTCCAGCTGTGCCCGAAGAACACCTGGCTGAAGCTGCATCGGCCCGATCTCCTCCAGCAATTCACACTCTCGGAGTTTGAGCTCCACCTCGTCGAACAGGGGAATGAGGTAGAAGCGCTTGCGCGCAGCCTCTGGCCGGCTGGCGTCATGGTTGCGCTCGGCGGCGAGGAAGGTTGCCGCGAAACGGAGCGCCTCATGGCCTCCGGCGTGCCGGCAATCTTTCAGGCCACGTTCGCGGTCGATGGATTCATCGCCAAGTGCGACGTCTTGGTGCCGGGGGAGTCGGGCACGTGGGACATCTATGAAGTGAAGGGCACCAACTCGAAGAAGGAAGGGAACGAGGACCGCGACCACATTTCGGACCTCGCGTTCCAAAAGATTGTGCTTGAGCGCGCCGGGGTGAGAGTGGGGCGCACGTACCTCGTGCATTTGAACAAAGACTACGTGAGGGACGGTGCGCTCGATATCGACGCGATGTTCGTGAAGGACGATAGCAGTGAGCAGGTTGCCGCGAAGCGTGCGGAGATCGAAGCGGATATGGCCGCTGCGAAGGAATACCTCAACTGTGAGGCGGAGCCTAACGGCGGCTGTGAGTGCCACTACAGCGGCCGCAGCCGGCACTGCACGACGTTTGCCTACTCGCACCCCCGCATCCCCGAGTACTCCGTCCACGACATCGTGCGCATTGGCCTCAGCAAGAAAAAGCTCATCTACTTCGTGGACAACAACATCTTCCGGCTCGACGACGTGCCGGAGGAGATCGAGCTTGGTGACGGCCAGGCGAACCAGGTGCGGGTACATAAGCGGCAGCAGCCGATCATTGAAGATGCTGCGATCCGCGACGCTCTCGCGGTGTATACGTACCCGCTGTACTTCTTCGATTATGAGACGTTCGCGCCGGCGATCCCGGCCTTCGACGGATTCTCGCCGTATCAGCGCATCCCGTTCCAGTTTTCGCTCCACATCCTGCGACAGCCGGGTGGGAAGCTGGAGCATGTGGAATTCCTCCACGAGGAGGCAAGCGATCCCACGGCGCGCGTCGCTGAGCTGCTCGCGCGGCACATTGCGCCGGGCGGATCAGTTGTGGTGTGGCACGCGCCCTTTGAGCGCAGCGTGAACAGTGAGATCGGGAAGCGCCGGCCCGAGTTCGCTACCGTGATGGAGCGCATCAACGGGCAGCTGGTGGACCTGGAGAAGGTTTTCAGCGAGCAGTACTACGTGCATGTGGGCTTCCGCGGCCGCACGTCCATCAAGGCGGTGCTGTCGGTTCTCTGTCCTGAGCTTTCGTATGCGGACCTCGACATCAAGGATGGCGCGAGCGCGTCGAACGAATGGTGGCGGATGATTGCGCCGACGACGTCCGCGGCGGAGAAGCAGGAGATCGCGCACGCGCTCCGCGCGTACTGCGGGCGCGACAGCTACGCAATGTATGCGATTTGGAAGAAGCTAGGAGAGGCAAGCTTGATCGAGGACGGAAGCCTGTCCAGAATAGTTGCCGTCTGAAGTCTACTTGAACAGTGCTCGGAGGGATGGATGCGCAAGAAGAGGAGGAAGATGCCGAGGTATGCAAGTCTACTGCCTCGTGAGTCATATTTCTGGGAGAAGAGCGCCGAATGGCGCCTGCGGTTAGTGAATGAGGCGAAGAAGCGACCGGCAGAGTGGCGGTTTGCGCTCATATTCAAGCGCGATCATCAACCAGAAAGCTGGAACGTTGGGCCCAATGGCTTCGGCCGGGACGTGCAATTTCGCGTTTCCACTGAGCGGAACGCCGCAGGATACTTCGTGGGTTGGAGATCCGTTGAAGAGAAAGAAGGCGCTCGAATGCTCTATGACTATGTTGCTGACAAGGAGCGGGCGACGTGCCGAACCAAGACACTGAAGCGCGCACTCCGCTACGCCATCAAGCGGGGAAATGTGCGGGCCGCTGCCGCATTAGAGGTAGAGCTCGCCGGCAAGTAGGTTGTGGATCAAGGCGTTGCGCGCAGCGCGTAGGCGTGCGCGAGGGCACGTCGAGTGGTAGGCCTTGCGCAGTTTCATCTGGCCCCAGAGAGGGGGAGGGACATGCGCGGCCGCACGGTGATGGCGCTCGGTCTTCTATTCGGCGCAAGCGCTCTCAACGCCGGATGCTCATCAGATGGTTTTGACAGTAGTGCGTTGACCGGCGGCAACTTCCCGACCGGAAGCGTTCCTGCGCTGATTACGCCGAACGCCGCGCCGGCGGGCCGGCCCGCTCAAGTGGCCTTCATTTCGGCCTGCGGCAAAGCATACGGAATTGCTCACGACCCAGCGAAACTCAGGGCGGCGTACCTCGCCTATGAAGGGAGGCAAAGTGGAATCCTGAAGGTCGCCGCGGCCGGGGAGGAGTACGATTCTACATACACGTCGATTGAATCTCTCGACAGCAGCAAACGATCGTCATACTGCGCCGCCAAGCACGGGGACGTAGTCGCCATGGAGCTTCGGCGCTTTCAAGCGGGATACTTTGAGGAGCGGCCGACGCAGGTCGAGCAGGCATTCGACCGGAAGACGTTGTGGAGCCGGGGCGACTAACGCACGAATTTTGGCCGACCAGCTCACGCATTTTGGACACTGAGAAGCTCACGGATTTGGGATGGAGCGCGTGCGGGCGCGCGTGCGGTTGAGCGGCCTTTTGGGTGCCTGTTGTGGATTCAAGGGGTTGGGCGCAGCGCGTGGACGTGCACCCGGGCGCGGAGCATGGTAGCTTTTTCTGCATGCAGCAGAAGATTGCGGGTCGGCCAACGGCCCGGGGGAGAGGGAAGCCGATGCAGGATATGGTGCGGCCCGCGAACGGGTCGGGGTCGCGATTTGAGCAGGTCTTCAAAAACCTTGATGATGTCCTCTGGAAAGAGGCTGGCTGCACGACGGAGCTCGACTACACAGAGCAGTCGTCGTGGATGCTCTTTCTGAAGTACCTCGACGACTTGGAGCACGAGCGGGCGCAGAAGGCCGAGCTGCGCGGGAGGAAGTACGAGTACATCATTGACGCGAAGCACCGCTGGTCGGCGTGGGCGGCGCCGAAGAAGCCTGACGGATCATTCGACCATGACACGGCGCTGACGGGCGACGACCTCATTGGATTCGTCGACCGCGACCTCTTTCCGTATCTGCAGGGATTCAAGCAGCGCGCGGAAGGCCCCGACACCATCGAGTACAAGATCGGGGAGATCTTCGGCGAGATCAAATCGAAGTTCCGGAGCGGCTACAGCTTGCGGGATGCGCTCGAGCTCACCGACGAGCTGCGCTTCCGCTCGCAACAGGAGAAGCACGAGCTCTCTGACCTCTACGAGGCCAAGATCAAGCGGATGGGGAACGCGGGACGGAATGGCGGCGAGTACTACACGCCGCGTCCCCTGATCCGCGCCATTGTGCAGGTGGTGAACCCGACGATCGGCGAGCGCATCTACGACGGCGCTGTCGGATCGGCCGGGTTCCTCTGTGAGGCGCACGACTATCTGCGAAAAGGGAAGCTCAGCACCAAAGACCTCGAGACGCTGCAGACGAAGACCTTTTACGGGAAGGAGAAGAAGTCGCTCGCCTACGTGATCGCGATCATGAACATGATCCTGCATGGGATCGAGGCGCCGAACATCATCCACACCAACACGCTCTCCGAGAACCTTGCCGACATCCAAGAGAAGGACCGCTATGACGTCGTTCTTGCCAATCCGCCCTTTGGCGGCAAAGAGCGGAAGGAGGTGCAGCAGAACTTTCCGATCCGCACTGGAGAGACCGCGTTCCTCTTCCTGCAGCACTTCATCAAGATGCTGAAGGCCGGAGGCCGCGGCGGTATCGTCATCAAGAATACGTTTCTCTCGAACACTGACAACGCGTCGGTGAGCTTGCGCAAGCTCTTGCTCGAGACGTGCAACCTCCACACGGTACTCGACCTGCCGGGCGGTACGTTCCAGGGCGCAGGCGTGAAGACGGTGGTCCTCTTCTTCGACAAGGGGTCATCAACGCGCAAGGTCTGGTATTACCAGCTCGACCCAGGGCGAAACTTCGGGAAGACCAACCCACTGAATGATGACGACCTCGCTGAGTTTGTGAAGCTACAGAAGACGCACGCCGACTCGGCAAAGAGTTGGAGCGTGACGGCGAACAACATTGACCAGGCAACAGCTGACCTCTCTGTGAGGAACCCGAACGGCGGAGAAGAGGTCGCGCACCGCAGCCCGGAAGACATCATGGAGGAAATCGCCGCGCTCGATGCCGAGAGCGCGGAGGTGCTTGCGCACATCAGAGCGCTGCTATGAAGAGCGCCTGGCAGAGCAAGCAGCTTGGCTCCGTGTGTTCGTTTTTGAACCGTGGAGTGTCGCCAAAGTACGTCGAAAGCGGTGGCATTGCCGTACTCAACCAGCGGTGCGTGCGGGGCCATCGCGTCAGCTTCGATGCGGTTAGGCGCCACGACACGTTTGCGAAAAAAGTCGCGAACGAAAAGATCGTCCGTGTCGGCGACGTGCTTGTGAATTCAACCGGTACTGGGACCTTAGGACGCGTTGCACAACTCCGCGATGAACCGCCAGAGCCAACAACGGTCGATTCTCACATCACGATTGTTAGGCCCGAACCCGGTCTCTTTTTTCAAGATTTCTTTGGGTACATGATGCGGGATATTGAGGACGCAATCAAAGAAAGCGGGGAAGGAGCAAGCGGACAAACGGAACTGTCACGAACGACGCTCGCAGAGAAATTCGTTGTACGTTACCCGGAGTCGAAGGAGGAACAGCGCCGGATCGTTGGCATCCTCGATGAATCGTTTGAGGGTGTTGCGACCGCCAAGGTGAATGCGGAGACGAACTTAAAGAATGCACGAGCGCTGTTTGAGAGCGAGCTTGGTAGGATCTTCGCTGCGGGGCGCCAGGGGTGGACGTATGGGACGGTGGGCGACTTGATTGATGATGGGACCTTGGAGCCACCGCTTGACGGTAATCACGGGGAAATTCATCCCAAAAAGGCGGATTTTGTCGACATCGGCATCCCGTTCATTATGGCGTCGGACCTGAAAGACGGGACGGTTGATCAAGAGGGCTGTTCGTTCATCACGCGCAAGCAGGCGGAGCTACTTCGCAAGGGATTTGCCCGAGACGGCGATGTGCTACTTTCTCATAAGGGGACAATTGGCCGCGTAGCAATGTTGTACACTGAGCATGACTTCGTGATGCTCACCCCACAGGTCACCTACTTTCGGATCTCGGCACCGGAGAAGTTGCTGAACCGCTTTTTGTACTACGCGCTGCAAGGACCGGGATTTGCTGGACCCATGGGAAGGATAGCGGGAGCAGGATCAACACGAGCTTATATTGGCATCACGAAGCAGCGAGAGCTGCCGATCGGGTATCCTTGTTTCGAGGAGCAAGTGCGCATTGCTGATCGCCTCGACGCTTTGTCCGAAGCAGCGCGTCAACTGGAAAACATTCAT
>JBFWRV010000126.1:0-10365 GCA_050248715.1 Hyphomicrobiaceae bacterium
GTATCCGCAGCGAAGACAACGGTACCGCCGCGCGAAAGGATGGGTAGCATGAGCGCTCCCGCGCCGTGGGTCATCGGCGCGGCGCATAGGAAGCGGTCACCGGCCTGCAGGTCGAATGCCATGACGACGCTCGCAACTAAGGTGTTGATGCACCGGAACGACTGAAGGACGGCCTTTGGTTTGCCGGAAGAACCGCCAGTGAACTTGATGCCATTGATGTCGCCGAGATCAGCCGTCAATAAAGGTTGCCGTCCGGCCTGCTCACGCTCATGCGCGACCAGCGAGCGAGGATCATCGGAGGGACCACCGGCAATGAGCAGCGGAAGGTCCTTCGCGAGTGCTGTCCGGTCTGCATACAGTTGGTGCAGGACGAAAACGTCGGGTTTGGCAAATGCCACCTGCACCGTTAGCTCGACGTCCGAATTGCGCCCGTTGAGCGGAACCACCACGCCCCCGCTCGCATGAATGGCCATCACCGCCACCAGCATTTCGAGATCGTTCGGACCAAGGATCGCGACCACCGGCCGGGACTTTTTGGCGACCACCTGCAGCGTAGCGCCGAGCGCGTCGCTTCGGGCGGCGAGTTCGCGATACGTCAGGCGCCTATCCCCGCATATGGCGGCCGTCGCGTCCGGCGTGGCGAGTGCCGCATGCCTCAGGAATCCGATGGGAAACATTGTGGGTCACACGCTCCGGCGGGGTAGGGAGAATTCCGGGTCTTCCAATTCGGCGGCTACTGAGCCGGGCAACCCAATTTCGAAAGTGTTCAAGGTGAACGAGGCGATGCAATAGTATCCTAGGAGCACCACCAACTCGACGACCCCCTGCTCGCCCAGCCGCGATGTCGCCTCGCTGTAGAGCTCGTCCGGTATTCGCCGCGCGGCGAGCAGGGACTTGCACACGGCGTATACCGTAGCCTCCCCGGCATCAATGAAGGGAGGATCACTGTTGGCCGCAATCGCAGCAATGATGGCAGGATCGAGACCTGCCTGCAACGCATAGGTCTTGTGGGCGGACCATTGCACATTAGCCGTCCAGTGGCGGGCGCAGACCAGAATGGCGAGCTCGACCAGGCGAAGGTCGAGTGTCGTGTCGTAGCGAAGCAGTTCACCCAGTGCCTGGGTGCGCCGCGCAAGTTCAGGGTTGCGGAGCCACGCGATCATGGGAGCCGGAATCTTGCCACGCTTCCCGGCAACAACCTCGTCACGTGCAGCCCGCTGCTGAGGTGTCAGTTTGTTATCATCGGGCAGATCGATGCGTGCCAAGTGGGTTCTCCAAAGCTAGCGCGCGGCTGTCACGCCGCCATCGACCACCAATTGGGTGCCGGTGATGTAGCGAGCCTCATCGCTGGCGAGGAATAGGACCGCGTTCGCAACGTCCCAGGCGTCCCCCATGCGGCCCATCGGGACGCTTGCATTCCGCTCGGCTAACAGGGCCGAGGCGTCACTTTCGCCGAGCTGGCCCATCAGGCGTGTTTCGATCAGCGGCGTGTTCATCAGGCCGACTACCACGGTGTTGACCCGTACGCCGCGCTTTACATAGGCGATCGCCGTAGCCCGTCCGAAGGACATAAGACCTGCCTTGGCGGCTGCATAAGCGACGTGTACACGCCCCCCGACCTGATGGCTCATGTGGGCTATGCTAGAAATGTTCACGATGGCACCGCCACGCCCGTCCACCTCGAACTGGCTGTCCATGATGGGCAGAACGTATTTGCAGGCTAGGAAGGCCGTCTTGAGGTTCATTTCCAACTGTGCGTCCCAGACCTCTTCGGTCATGGATATCGGATCACCCGGCACGCTGCCGCCGATGTTGTTGACGAGGATGTCGATGCGCCCAAATTCCTTACGGCATTTTTCGACCGCTGCCTTGACCTGGTTTGACACGGTCATGTCCGCCACCGTGAACGACCATCCCTGCAATCCTTCGTTCGCCATCGCGCGGGAGGTTCCGTCCAGCGCCCCAGCGTGCAGGTCGGTCCCGAAAACCTTCGCGCCTTGGCGGGCCAGCAGCACTGCGGTGGCACGGCCGTTCCCCCAGCCTTCGCCGTTTGAGCCGGCACCGGCCACGAAGGCCACTTTTCCACTGAGATTAAGCATTAGGCGAAAGCCTTGGTTTGGTTGACACGGCTATTATGGATGCCCGCGGGGTTCGGTGACGTTTCTGCCGAATGGGGAAGGGCTCAGTGGATCAAGGGTACGCCACTAATGGACCCGAGGGCCGAGCACATGGACAGCAGTTGCGGCCTCTTCGACACCGACAAAGCCGCCACCATTCTCGACCACGCCGATACGGGCGCCTTCGACCTGTGCGGGACCGGCTTCGCCACGTAGCTGGCGGGTCACATCGTGGATCATCACAAGACCCGTGGCGCCGATGGGGTGTCCTTTCGACACCAGCCCACCCGAGACGTTGACAGGGACGCGGCCACCGAGCGTCGTTTCGCCGGATGCGGTCGTGGGCCCACCATCGCCGCGGGCGCATAGACCGAGGTTTTCGATCTGTAAGATCTCGGCGAATGAGGTCGCGTCGTGGACCTCAGCCAATGACATATCCTCAGGGCCAATGCCGGCTTTCTCGTAAGCCCGCTGAGCGGCAATCCGGCCGGTATGTCGGTCGTAGTCGTCGGGTTCGCGGTTCGAACCCGTAACGATCACCGACGAGGAAATCTTGATCGCGCGACGACTCCCCCTGCGTTGGAGGGCTCGCTCGCTGAACAGCACAACCGCTGCGGCCCCGTCGCTCATCGGCGCGCACATCGGGCGTGTCAGTGGCCAGACGACGGCAGGTTCGGCCATAACCTGCTCAACGGTCATGGGCGACTGGTATTGCGCGCGCGGATTGAACTGCGAATGGGTATGGTTCTTGGCGGCGCTGGCCGCGATTTGTTCAGCCGTGGTGCCGAACCGCGCCATGTGCTGGCGGGCCATCCCGGCATAGAGGTCCATGAAGAAGCTGCGACCAGGCGCCCCGATCCGCATGTCGTCTTCGATGCCTGACGGGACGATCGACTTGCCAAGACGGGTCAGGCGGTTGAACGTTTCCTCGACGAGATGGACATCGGTACCACCGTTGAAGGCCTTAAACATCTCCGCCTTCTTATTGGGATAGAAGAGCTTGTCCGCGCCGACGGCTAGGGCGATGTCGCACTGGTCGGCAAGTATGCTAACCATTGCCTGGTTGAAGGAGGTGCTGCCTCCGGCGCAAGCGTTCTCGACGTTGATGATGGGTGTGACCTCCCAACGCATGGCCCGCAACGCGCATTGACCCCGTATGGAATTCTGGCCCTCCATCTGACCTTGTCGCGAATTGGCAAACCAGGCGCCGTCGACGTCGGTCATGTTTATGTCCGCATCCGTGAGCGCGGCGGTGACCGCCTCCCGAACCAGATCCTTCACCGACTTGTTCACGAATTTTCCAAGGTCAGTCATACCGACGCCGGCAACATACACGTTGGTCAAAGCTCACCTCCCGGGAAGATTCCCGTCAGCGCGACGACATGCGCCGCCCGCCTCCATCGCAGTTACCGTCCAAACTACCGTTGCCTCGTCGCCGCATAAACGTCACGCGGTGGGAAGGATCATCGCGCGCCGTGCAAAGAGAGTCCGCCTCCTGCGCGGTCTCAGTAGGACTTTGGCAGTCCGAGTACCTTCTCGGCGATGAAGCAGAGGATGAGCTGCGGACTCACAGGGGCAATACGGGTGATCATGACCTCCCTGAGGTAGCGCTCAACATGATATTCCTTGGCATAGCCGAAGCCGCCATGGGTCATCACCGCCTGCTGACAAGCCTTGAACCCGGCTTCCGCCGCAAGGTATTTCGCGGCGTTCGCCTCAGCCCCGCACGATATGCCCCTGTCATAACGCCAGGCTGCGTTGAGGATCATCATCCGCGCCGCGGTAAGTTCCATCCAGCACTCCGCCAACGGATGCTGGATGGCTTGGTTCTTGCCGATGGGTCGGCCAAACACTACCCGCTCGTTAGCGTATGCGGCGGCACGTTGCAGCGCGACAAAGCCCAGTCCGACCGCTTCGGACGCAATCAGTATGCGCTCGGGATTGAGGCCATGGAGGATGTAGTCAAAACCTTTGCCTTCTTCACCGATCCTGTCTTCCGCCGGCACTTCTAGCCGATCGAAGAACAGTTGGTTCGAGTCGACTGATTTGCGTCCCATCTTGTCGATCTCGCGGACCTCGATGCGACTGCGGTCAAGATTGGTATAGAAGAGACTCAAACCGTCGGTGCGGCGTTTGACTTCCTCAAGGGGGGTGGTGCGGGCCAGTATCAGAATTTTCTCAGCGACTTGGGCCGTAGATATCCAGACCTTCTGACCGCTGATGAGGTAGCGGTCGCCTTTCCGTTCGGCGCGGGTGCGGAGCTGCGTGGTGTCGAGACCCGTGTTCGGTTCCGTCACCGCAAAGCAGGCGCGCTCGTTCCCGGCGATCAGCGGCGGCAGCATCCGCTGCTTCTGCTCGGGCGTTGCAAAGACGACCACGGGATTAAGACCGAAGATGTTCATATGCACGGCGGACGCACCGGTCATGCCAGCCCCGGATTCGGAGATGGTCTGCATCATGAGCGCGGCCTCAGTGATACCAAGGCCGCTACCCCCATACTCCTCCGGCATGCAGATGCCGAGCCAACCGCCATCCGCCATCGCGCGGTGGAAATCGGAGGGGAACCCCCCCTCAGAATCTTTCTTTAGCCAGTAGGCGTCGTCAAATCGCTGGCAGATTCTCCCAACCGCCTCACGGACGGCCTCTTGTTCCGGGCTGTGTTCGAAATCCATGGGTATGAGATCCGCTTGGGTTGCGCTTTGTGGTCAGATGTCTGGCTGTCTGGCGTTTACGCGAGCCCGAGTTCACGCGCCTTGAGCTGTAGGGCGAGGTAACGGCTATAGACGCGGTTTTGCGACAGGCCGCCGCCGACGAACCAAAGCCCTTCCTGAGGCGTTGGCACGAACATGTTCCGCAATTCGCCGTTTGCACCGATGCCCCACGTCGGTCCAACGCGGTCCGCCACCTCGCCCCCGAGCAGCTGACGAACGACATGCTCCTGCGGATAGTACCCGGTCGCGGTAACGATGACGTCGGCCTTCGCAACCCGCCCGTCTTTCATGAGCAAGCCATCAGCGACGATGCGCTCCGCATCCTCCCACTGGATCAGCCCGATTTCGCCGCTCACGATCAGGTCGGAGCAGCCGCAGTTGAGATAATAGCCGCCGTGGCTCTGCCGGAGCTTCATCTGGTAGCCTGCATCGTCGGGTCCGAAATCGAGCCTGAAACCGCGTGCGGAGAGGCCATCCAGCAGTGCTTGGTCATGCTCCTTCATGCGTCGTGTGTTGAGTTGGAACGCCTTGCGCAGCAGAGGGAACGTCGGCGCCACACCGATCAAGTCCGCATCGTCCAGTGGCAGATCTTCCTCGAGGTAAAGGGCATCGCTGAAGGCGGCGGCCTCGACGCTAGTGACGGTGGTGGTTCCCCTCTGGACGATCTGCACGTGGGCGCCCGCACCGTGCAGGTCCTGCGCGCAATCGTGGCCGCTTGTTCCTGTGCCGAAAACCAGCGCGTTCATGCCGCGGTAGGCGGCCCCAGACACGTAATCTTGCGTGTGCAGGATATCTCCTCGGAAATCATCTAGGCCTGGAATGTCAGGTCGCTTCTTGTCGCCGAGGAAGCCATTTGCGAAAATCAGGTGAGCCGGGCGCAGCACGCGCTCTGATCCGTCGGCCCGCCGCAGACGTGCGCTCCAGCGCTTCGACGCCGCGTCATAGGTCGCACCAACGAACGTGGTGCCGGTCCAGACATTGCACTCCATCGCCCACGCATAGAACTCGATGAAATTGGCTAGCATGTCCTTGGAGAGGTACTTGGGCCAATGCGGCGGAAAGGGGATGTAAGGGAAGTGGTTCTTGCCAACCTGGTTATGCAGCGCTAGCGACCGGTATCGGCCCCGCCACTGATCGCCAACACGCGGTGTGCGCTCGACCACCAGAGCGTCGACTCCGAGCAGGCGCAGTCGCGCCGCCATGGTCACCCCGAACTGGCTGCCGCCGACGATCACCACGTAGGGATCGCGATCATCGTAAAGCTGCGCGGCTTCACGCAGCTCCGCCCAGTTCGCGCCTCCGAAGTTGCGCGACGAGGTCGAGCCCGTCGGCCTGCGTGCGCCGATCGGCTCCTCGTGACCCCTGATTTCAGTCAGCGACGTTGCGAAGACCCAGGCGTGGCGGGGTGCGTCCACAGGCAGCCGGAGGACACCGTGACACTGACCTACGTTTGTTTCGAAGCTGAACAGCGCCTCAACCACGTCGATGCCGAGGCGGCGCACGATACGGGGCGGGGTACGCCCCTTGGCGATCTGGAAGTTCCGGGCGTTGGCGATCGGTTGACTGCGGATCAGGTCGTCTACAATGGCCGCCCGACTATCATGCGGGGTGATCGTCCAAGCGAAGGCTAGCATGTCCCGCCAGTGGCTTTCCTCAAGGAAGAGCGTAGTCAAGGCTGCGTCATCCTTCTGGCGCAAAGCCGCCTCGAACTGTTCCAGCCACCACGTCACCTGCCTGCCGAGGTGCTGATCTCCAGGCTGAACCGCATTCATTGCCGATGTACTCCAAGCACAGGCCCGTTACCGCTCATGGCGACGGAACCCGCTCGGAAAGTATAGTTTCAGGGGGTGGTCCTGAACCGGCCTTGGGTGAGAAGGACCATACCTCATGGCGCAAAGCCGGACGGCTCATCGTGGCTTGCGGATCGAGGCCTTCCCTCCCCGCGGGGCGCAAAGGTGTTGAGGCTCGCGCGGAAATGTCACCGTCCTCGACTCGTGTATGCTGATGGGAAGCGGGGGTAGTGGCCTCCTAGGTGGCAAAGCTTGTTGGAGAAGACATTGGGCTGTGACGATTTCGATTGCCGGTTCGCTAGTCCGGAGCTGACGGTCGGACTGAAACGTATTGCGCCCAACCTTCACGAAGCGGCGCGCAGGCTCTGGGCGACAGCGTTTGCGGATAGCTCCATTTCAGGGCGGATGAAGGAACTCGTGCTCCTCTCACTGTTCGCGTCACCCGCCGGATATAACCAGGCAATGGTTGACCAGCAGATCGCGAGGGCCATGCGTGAGGGGGCCTCGCGGGACGATGTTGCGGATGTGCTGATATCAGTCGCGGGTCTGTCAAATCATGCGCTCTACATGGCCCTGCCACTCGCCGAAGCGGCATTCCCTGCCGAAGAGATCGCGGGGAGCCTCGATCAAGAGGCAGTTGCTGCAGTGCAGAACGCGAAGGAAGAGTTCATCCGCGCGCGCGGTTTTTGGAACCCAGCGCGTGACGTGATCGAGAGAACCATGCCGGAATACCTTCTCAGTTCGACCGAGTTTTCCGCCGCGAGTACTAGATACGGATCGCTTACGCAGGTCGAACGAGAGATGGTCTACATCGCGATAGACGCTTCGGTTAATCACATGTCAGAACTGGGGCTCAAGATCCATTTCGCAAATGCACGCAAGGCCGGCATGACTTTTCCGCAGGTTGCTGCGGTACTGAAGATTGTGGGAGTCGTAGGATTGCTGGCCTACGTGAATTCCGCCCGCCACATCGCCGTGCCGCAACCCTTCGGCGTTTGACTCCGGCATAGCTCGTCAGCCGGGGAGCATGGACGAAGTCAGCCGCCTAGCTGCGTTTCAGGTGGGCAGGACCTGTGCGGATTTCGCCAAACTTAGCCTTTTGCATTCGGGCTATTCATCGGACAGCCCGCGGTTGGGTGGTGCATGTGAGTGGCGACGCGGTCGCCACGGGAGGAGAGATGGATCTGGATCTTGGTGATGCCCGGGAACTGGTGAGTACAACACTAGCGCGGATCGGAGTACCTTTGCTTCATGCCGAGATCGTCGCCAACCATCTGGTCTACGCGGCATCGGTCGGCCACACCTTCGCCGGACTGCCGCGCGTCCTGGCGTTGGCGGACGTCATCAAGAAGCGCGGTCCGGGCGGCGAGATCCGCACCATCCAAGAGACGCGGATGTCGGCCGTGATCGAAGGCGCCGACGTTAATGGCTACGTCACCTCACTCATGGGCATGGACAAGGCCATTGAGCTGGCGGAGAAGGAGGGCGTCGGCATTGTCGGTGTCCGCAACAGTTGGTACTCAGGTCTTCTGGCCTATTATGTTGAGCGTGCGGCGCATCGTGGACTAGTGGGCTTTCACGCGGCCAATTCGACGGCCCGGGTGGCTCCCCATGGTGGCGCCGATGCCATTTTCGGCACGAACCCTATGGCGTGGGGATTTCCTGCGGATGGCGAGCCTCTCGTTGTGGATTTTTCAAGCGCCAAGATCGCGTGGGGTGACGTGCTCTACCACCACAAGCGCGGGAAGACGCTCGAGGAGGGTGTCGCCGTCGATCCGGATGGCAACCCGACGGTCGATCCGCTGCAGGCGCTTGCGGGCGCGATCCTGCCGTGGGGCGGCGCACGAGGGCTAGGCGTTGCCACCATCGTGCAGGCATTGGGCATCCTGGCGGGGAGCCCGCCGGTGATGCGGGAAACCGGTGGGTGGGGCTACTTCTTCCTTGCGTTCAATCCAGACCTCCTGATGCCGCGCTACGAGTTCAAGCGGCGGGTCGCTGAGCTTCGCCTTACGGTCGAAAGTTCGCGGCCGATGGTCGGTGGTGAGGAGGTCAGGATGCCCGGTTCGGGAAGTCGCCGTCGCTTAAAGGAGACGCTCGCCCGCGGCTACATCACGATCGACGACGAGATCGTCGAGGCGATCAGGAACGTTTAGGCACCTCGTTGGGACGTGCCGGGTCACGCCGGCAGCGTTGGAAACGACAGGGAGGAGAGATGCGACGAAGCTACCTCGATACAAGACTGGGCCAGGTTCATTGTGCCTCAACCGGCTCGCCTGCTGCTCAACCCGTCGTCCTTCTGCCTCAGGCTGGCCGTAGCTGGACTATGCATTCAGCGCTGATGGCCGAGCTTTCCGATACCTACCGAGTGCATGCCATCGACTTTCCAGGCTCTGGTGGCTCGGACGTGCTGCCTTCATCGGCAACGATCGAAGACATCGCCGGCGCCGTGGTGGATGTGATGGACGGTTTGAGCATCGATCGCGCGTTTCTGTATGGCCTGCATGCGGGCAACAAGGTCGGGGCTGCCCTTGCCGCGGCCTATCCGGTCCGTGTCCGCAAGTTTGTCTTCGCCGGTCAGAGCCACAGCATCGTCGCGTCGAACGAGAAGCGGCTCGGCACCACCGCGAAGATGCGCCTCAAGTTGCTTGCTCCGGCCGACGAGCGGGAGACCGCGCTCGTCCAGTGGGCGGATCTGTTTTCCTTCATCAGCAGCCATTGGTGGCAGGAAGCCCTGATGCGGGGCATTGCTGATCCGGTTTCCCGGGCGACAGTCGTCAGGAAGGTGGTTGATGAGCTGCAGGCCTCGGGATGCATCGCGGATTTCTACCGAGCCAACCGCGCCTACGATCTGGAGCGGGATCTTGCGAACATAACGGTTCCGACGCTGGTACTGGAGATCGCAACACCGCACGAGACGCAGCGGGTCGGGCTTCAAGGCCCATCCCTCCAGCAAATCATCGCCGGTTCGGAGCTTGTAACGTTGGAGGAGGCGGATTTCCACGGGATCACCCTGGAGGACAAACCCGAGGTGCTGGCAGCTATCCTGCGTAAGTTTTTCGCGACACCTTGAAGGGGAAGGTCACCCCTCACGCAGGAAGGCTTCCCGGTACCGCGCAGCGACGATAGTGTACTTGGTGTCGGCTGGAAGCGAAGCGTGGAGGTCTGCTCCGGCACTCCGCGTCGCCGGCATTCGGGCGCGGTCGACTTTGTTGATCCAGAGGGTCAGTTCATCTCTGTTCAGGTTGGTGCAATAAACCGGGGAGCCAGGCTGCTGCCGCCACGAGTCCGCGATCCCTCCGACGTTGACCGGGTCAAAACCGATCGCATCAATGATGTTCGCAATAACTGCCTTGGCGGCGTCGGAGTCGCCCGAAATGGGCAAGGCGATTCTGTCCGCTTCGCCGCGCATTCTCCCCCCCGCAGAAAGCGACTTGTAGTTGATCGAATTCAGTGCCTTAATGACCGGTCTGCCGATCTGCTGTTGAACCCATTGGCTATCCGGTAAGTCGTTTTTTTCAAGTTCTGGAATCGATCCATCCCGAAACGGGTGATAATTGCCGGCATCGACAACGATCATACTTTCGCGGCCTACGAAAAGGCTAGCTGGTAACTTGGGTACAGCATCAGGTGGAACTGCCAGCACAAAAACGTCGACGTCATCGGCGGCTTGAGCCGCCTCGACCGGCTCGGCACCGGTTTCGGCGGCAAGATTGGCAACTGAAGCTGGACCGGATGCGCGCGCCATCT
>JBFWRV010000127.1:0-10246 GCA_050248715.1 Hyphomicrobiaceae bacterium
CAGCTGGAGCGGCGACCGCAAGAAGGGCGGGCAGGGCGGCTTCGTCGAGGACCTCGCGCACCAGTACCGCATTCCGCTGGTGAACCTCATCGACGGCGCCGGCGGCAGCGTCGCCTCGAGCAACCGCCGCGGCCATGCGGTGTTCCCGGGCGTGCACGGCTTCGAGCGCTCGGTGCAACTGATGGGCGAGGTGCCGGTGGTGTGCGCGGTGATGGGCACCGCGGCAGGCGGCCCTGCCGGGCGCGCGATCCTGTCGCACTGGTCGGTGATGGTCAAGGACACGAGCCAGGTATTCGCCGCCGGCCCGCCGGTGGTGGAGCGCTCGCTGCGCCAGAAGATCACCAAGGAGGACCTCGGCGGCCCCGCGGTCGCGGTGGACCTTGCCGGCACCATCGACAATGTCGCCGCGAACGAGGCGCAGTGCTTCGACATGATCCGCCGGTACCTCTCGTACATGCCACAGAACGTCTGGGCGTTGCCGCCGGTGGTGGACACCGGCGACCCCGCCGACCGAGCGGAGGATGAACTGCTCGGCATCGTGCCGCGCAACCGCCGCCAGGCCTACGACATGCGCAAGGTGGTGCGCCTGATCGCCGACCGCGGGTCGGTGTTCGAGCTGCAGCCTTCCTACGGCAAGGCGCTCATTACCGCGTTCGCGCGCATGAACGGCAAGGTGGTGGGCTTTGTCGCCAACAACCCCATGGTCTACGGCGGCGCGATGGACGTGCGCGCGGCGCGCAAGCAGACGCACTTCGTCGAGCTGTGCGACTGCTTCCACATCCCGATCGTGTTCCTGGTCGACGTGCCGGGCTTCATGGTCGGGCGCGATGCGGAAGCCGCGGCGACGCTGCGCGAAGGCATGCGCAGCGTCTACGTCGGCCTGCAGGCGACGGTGCCGCTGTACACCGTGGTGGTGCGCAAGTGCTACGGCATGGCCGGCATGGGCGCGACCGACAAGAACGGCATCGACCTGAAGATCGCCTGGCCTTCCGCCGAGTGGGGCTCGCTGCCGATCGAGGGCGGCGTTGCCGCGGCGTTCCGCCGCGAGATCGAATCCGCGCCCGACCCGGCGGCGCGCGAAGCCGAGCTCGAAGCCGAGCTGCGCGCGTTCGCCTCGCCCTTCCGCACCGCCGAAGCATTCGGCGTCGAGGAGATCATCGATCCGCGCGAGACGCGGGCGTATCTGTGCCGCTTCATCGACGCGGCACAGGGACGCCTCGCCACCAGCGTCGGGCCGAAGCCGAAGTACGGCGTCCGGCCCTGAGGTTGGGGCGGGCGTGGAACTGACCGACTACCACGCCAAGTACTTCGCGCATGAACTGAAACGCCGTTGCCCGCCTGACAGCGTCGGAAAGTTCGCCGCGGCACTGGCCGACGCGCAGGTCGATCTGAACCCGCATCAGGTCGATGCCGCGCTGTTCGCATTCCGTTCGCCGCTCTCCAAGGGCGCATTGCTGGCGGACGAGGTCGGGCTGGGCAAGACCATCGAAGCCGGGCTCGTCCTCTCGCAGAAGTGGGCCGAGCGCAAGCGCCGCATCCTGGTCATCACGCCTTCCAACCTGCGCAAGCAGTGGTATCAGGAGCTGACCGAGAAGTTCTTCCTGCCCTGCCGGATCCTCGAATCGAAGTCGTACAACGCCGAGGTGAAGCAGGGCCGGTTCCGTCCATTTGAAGCGCCGGACATCGTCATCTGCTCGTATCAGTTCGCGAAAGCCAAGGTGGGCGACGTGCACACCATCGCCTGGGATCTCGTGGTGATCGATGAAGCCCATCGGTTACGCAATGTCTACAAACCCTCCAACGTCATTGCCAACACGCTAAAGCATGCGCTGGCCGGCAAGGACAAGCTGCTCCTAACCGCCACGCCCCTGCAAAACTCGCTGCTGGAACTTTTCGGGCTGGTGAGCTTCATCGACGAGCACGCGTTCGGCGACCTGAAGAGCTTCCGTGAGCAGTTCGCGAACCTGGACCAGGATCGCGTTTTCGAGACGCTGAAGACACGCTTGAAGCCGATCTGCCATCGGACGCTACGGCGCCAGGTCCTGCCGTATATCAAGTACACCCAGCGCTTGCCCTTGGTCGAGGAATTCACCCCCGAAGAGAGCGAGGACAGGCTCTACCACGCGGTATCGGAATACCTGCAGCGCGACAACCTGCAGGCGCTGCCCGCCAGCCAGCGTTCGCTGATCACGCTGGTGCTGCGCAAGCTGCTCGCATCGTCCACATTCGCCATTGCCGGTGCGCTCAGCTCGATGTCGGCGCGGCTCAAGGCCAAGCTCAGGAAGGCTGAACCCGAGGCATCGCTTGAGGAGGAACTCGACCAGGACTACGAATCGCTCGACGAAACCGCCGAGGAGTGGGACGAGGACGATCCCGCGCCGCCGCTCTCCGACGCCGACCGCGCTGCGATCGAGCGGGAGATCGCCGACCTGGACGGATTCGCGGCCCTCGCCACGTCGATCAGCCACAACGCGAAGGGCAAGGCCCTGCTGAAGGCGCTGCAGATAGCCTTCGACAAGACGGCATCGCTCGGGGGTGCGCAGAAAGCGATCATCTTCACCGAGTCGCGGCGGACGCAGGACTACCTCCTGCGGCTCTTGGGCGACAGCCCGTTCGCCGAAGGCATCGTCCTGTTCAACGGTTCGAATTCGGACGACCGGTCGAAGCAGATCTATGCCGCCTGGCTGGAGCAACATGCCGGGTCGGACCGCGTTACCGGATCGCGCACCGCCGACATGCGCTCCGCGCTCACGGACTATTTCCGCGACAAAGGCCGCATCATGATCGCCACCGAAGCGGGTGCGGAGGGCATCAACCTGCAGTTCTGCTCGCTGGTGGTGAATTACGATTTGCCCTGGAATCCGCAGCGCATCGAGCAGCGCATCGGCCGCTGTCATCGCTACGGGCAGCAGCACGACGTGGTGGTCGTCAACTTCCTCAATCGCAAGAACGACGCGGACCGGCGCGTATTCGAGCTTCTGTCGCAGAAGTTCCAGTTGTTCGAGGGCGTTTTCGGAGCCAGCGACGAAGTGTTGGGGGCGATCGAGTCCGGCGTCGATTTCGAGAAGCGCATCGCGGCGATATACCAGCGCTGCCGCCGGACCGACGAGATCCAGGTCGCGTTCGACCAGCTCCAGCTGGAGCTGAACTTCGAGATCAACGAATCGATCTCGCGCACGCGTCAGAAGCTGCTGGAGAACTTCGACGATGAAGTTCGGGAGAAGCTCAGGATCCGGGACGCGGACTCCAAGGCCTACCTCGGTCAGTTCGAGCGCCTGCTCATGCAGCTCACCCGTCATGAACTCGCCGGTTGCGCGGAGTTCCTGGGGGACTCGTCATTTCGCCTGAACGCGCATCCCTTCGGCGATGGCATTCCGCTGGGCCTGTACGAGCTGCCGCGTCGCTCGGGGGAGGCCCATCTGTACCGGATGACGCATCCGCTTGCCGAGGCCGTGATCGAGCGAGCCAGGTCCCGGGACCTTCCCCGGGCGGAAGTGAAGCTGACCTATGGGGACCACGAAGGCAAGATTTCGCTCGTCGAGCCGTACGTGGGTAGTTCGGGTTGGCTCTGCCTGCACCAAGTGTCTATCGAGTCCCTGGACCAGGCGGAGGATCACCTGATCTTTGCGGCGGTTACGGACGATGGCAAGGCGCTGGACGCGGAAGTCGCCGCGCGCCTGCTGACAGTTCCGGGAAAGGTGCTCGGCCAGCCTGCCGCGCGGGCGCCGGATGCAGCATTGGAAACCACGATTGCTGCCAGGCAGGGAGACATCCAGCGCGGCATATCCGAACGCAATGGCCGGATCTTCGAGGCCGAGATCGAGAAGCTAGAGGGCTGGGCGGACGACCTGAAGCTGGGGCTAGAGCGCGAAATCAAGGAACTCGACCGCCAGATCAAGGAAGCGCGGCGCAACGCTGCCACCGCGCTCACGCTCGAGGCGAAGCTCGAAGGCCAGAAAAAGATCAAGGCGCTGGAATCGCAGCGCAACCACCGGCGCCGTTCGCTATTCGACGCCCAGGATCAGGTCGACCGTCAGCGCGAGGAGCTGATCGGCAATATCGAGGGCAAGCTCACGCAGAAGGTGGAGCGGCGGGAACTCCTGTCGATTCGCTGGACGCTGGCTTAGCCGGGCCCGCGTTTGACGGCGTAGGCCCCGGCGGCGCCGATTGCTGCGCCAAGCAGCAGCCCGGGAATGCCTCCGAATCGCAGGCCGAGCAATCCCACGGAGAACGCTCCAGTCCACGCATCGCCTGCCTTGAGTTCCTTCAGTGCGGCGGCGGACATCGGCGGGCGCGTGTGGCCATTCTCTCTCCTTACGCTCGCGCTCGACCGCGTCTGCTTCGAGCGGTTGCATCTGGTGTGCGCGGCATAGAGGTTGTTGAGGTGGTCGGTGCCGCCCTGAGCCCTTGGAATTGAGTGGTCGATCTCCCAGGCACCGCGGGCACCGTGATTGCCGTAGTTGGAGTAAGCGATCGGCTGCCAGCACAGGTGGCAAAGCCGATTCGATTTCTCGAATACCGTGCGCCGCGTTGCTTCGTCGAACATTCGCATATCTACCTCTTGCGGTGAATGCGCCGGTGTCTGGCGCTGGAAAGGATGGTCAGGTTTGACGGCTTGTTGTTGCTCTTGTCGCCGTCAATATGGTGGACCTCCCGACCGGGATAGATCTTGCCCCCTACCAATTTTTCAGCGACCCGCCTGTGTGTAAGTACCCATTTCCCGGTGCGCTTGTCCTTGAACTGTTGGTAGCCGCTACTGTTGGTTCTCGTACTAAGAGATCCTTTCCTGCCGCCGTACGATCCACGACCGTATGCCATTGGAGTCTCCTGACGAGCGAATGACTCAGCTCGTGATCTTGCAGTAATCGCCCGAGGTCGAATCGCCCTTGTTGCGGTTGTTCTCCCACTGCAGCGGTTGAAGATTGCTCAACTCGTCGCCACCGCCCTTGGATACCGGCTTGATGTGATCAATTTCCCAGCCGTACTGCACGGTCTCGCCGTACTTGCCTCGTTGCATCGACGCGCCGCACTTGTCCTTACGGTAGGTGGTCAATCCCGGTTCGGGCGTACCCTTCCGCCAAACGGCCTCGATCGTCTTTTCGTCGAACCCCCCGCCGGAGGAAGTCGTGTTTCTGTTTCGCGCCATCGCTGGCCTCCTGTTTGTATGACCCGGTGCTGCCAGCCAGAAGACGGGATATCCTATGGCCCAGCACCTAGGTTTACAAATGATAATAATAAGTAGACAATTGTCAACCATAGGAACGCCACCCAGAGGAGCTCACCATGATCGGTAAGCGGCTACAGCTTGCCCGCAGGGCGGCGGGGATGTCGTTGCGCGACCTGGAAGCGAAGCTAGACAAAATGGTGTCCGCGCAGGCACTTAGTAAATACGAGCGGGATGAAATGATGCCTGGCTCCGACGTCTTGGCGGCATTGGCGCGGGCGTTGGGCGTGGCCGAAAGCTACTTGCTGGGCCAGAACGACCTCACGCTCGAATCGGTCGAGTTCCGCAAGAACATGATTACGAGCAAGAAGGAAGAAGCCTCGATCAAGGCCTCCGTGCTTAGCGAGGTCGAGCGCTACCTTGAGATCGAGGACTTCGTCGGCGTCGAAAGCGCGAACTGGTCCCGGCCAGACGGCTCTCCCTACCGAGTGGAGGAACTCGCGGATGCGGAGCTCGCGGTTCGCCTCCTGCGATCGGCCTGGAATCTCTGTCCTGATCCAATTCCGAATCTCACGGAGTTTCTGGAGGAGCGGGGGGTCAAGGTCATTCCGCTAAGGCTGGGCGAGCGGGTGTCGGGACTGATGTGTCTGGCGCGCCGTAGCAGGGGCGCCGATGTCCCCATTGTGATCGTCAACGAGGAAGACACGGGCGAGCGGCAGCGCTTCACGCTCGCCCATGAGCTGGCGCATCACGTGCTCGATATGCCCGAGGGCGCGAAAGGCGAGAAGCTGGCGCACCGCTTCGCCAGCGCCTTTCTCATGCCCGCGGAGATCCTCTGGCGCGAGGTCGGCAAACACCGCGAACAGATCTCGCTTGGCGAGTTGCTCGAACTGAAAGCCCTGTTCAAGACGAGCATCCAGGCCATCACGTACCGCCTGAAGGACTTGCAGATCATTGCCGAGCCGCTGTTCAAGCGGCTGTTCGACGAGTTCGTGCAGCGGGGGTGGAGAAAACCCCCGTACGCAGAGCCCGGCGCCATTCCTCCGGAAAAGCCCGAGCGCTTCACGCGCCTCTGCTATCGGGCGGTTTCCGAAGGCGCGGTGTCGGAGGCCAAGGCAGCGGAACTCCTTGGGATCAGTGTCCGGCAGCTCAACCAGCGGCTGGAAAACCCGGCCTGAGGACTCGATGCGATGGACGTCCTCATTTCAGACACGTCCGTCGTCATCGATCTGGAGCGAGCCGAACTGATCGAGCGGGTGTTCGCCCTGCCGTATCGCTTCGTGGTGCCCGAGGCGTTGTACGAGCAGGAACTCAAGGACTACGGCGGCGAGCAGCTGCTTGCGCTGGGGCTTGAGACCCGTGTGCTGACCGGGGAGCAGGTTACGGAAGCGCAGCGATTTCGTGCGCTGGATCACCGAATTTCGATACACGACAGCTTTGCGCTCTCCCTCGCTAAGGCTGAGGCTGCGATACTGCTGGCAGGGGATGCCGCCATGCGCCGGCTCGCGGCAGCGGAGGAGGTGCGCTGCCACGGCGTGCTGTGGGTCTTCGACCGGCTTGAGGAACACCGGGTAGTCGACGCCGCGGTCCTGCATGCGGGCCTGAGCCGGGTTGTCGCTCATCCGCGGTGCTGGCTGCCAGTATCCGCGGTGAAGTTGCGACTTTCGCGGTATCTCGGTGGCTGAGACTGATTGCGTTGGAGCGGAACTGAGACAAGCGATTCGAATCGACTTATCCTAGAAAACAATGCCTTCCCTGTCTAGCCAATACCTTGACATTCTGAAGCGGGAGCTGACAGAGAACTACGTACCTTATCTGCCGCCGCTGCACGCCATGAATGGACAGACAGCGGATCAGCAAGCTCAAAAGCAAATCTCTCGCGCATTTAGTGCATTCATCCTCAATAAGCATGTCGATGTCGCTGCACAAGATGCGGCGAAGGCGGTCGTTGATGATTTCGACGACAACGGAATTGATGCGATCTGGTACGAGAGAGCGAGCGAGACACTCTATCTGCTTCAAAGCAAACTGAAACCTAGCGAGCAGTTTGGTCAAGTTGAAGCCCATGCCTTCTGTGCCGGAGTACGGCTACTGCTGAAGCAGGATTTTTCTACTTTCAATTCAAACGTTCAAGCACGTCAGGTCGAGATCGAGAACGCCTTGGCGGGATGTTCACATATTCAGCTCGTGATTGGGATAGCTGGTTCTGGGGTTTCTGATCATGCCAACGCGACCATCGATCAGCTTATTTCCGATGAGGATCTGGACGAAGAAAGGCTGGAGCAAAAAATCGAAATCTTTGATGCTGAGAAGATTGTCTGCGCACTGCTCGCGCAGCAAGCATACAAACCCGTGAATGCGGAAATTCGCCTGACCCACCATGGAAAACTTGAGGAGCCACGGGTTACCTATTACGGTGTAGTGAAGGTCGAGGACCTTGTGGCTCTGCATCAAGCGCACGGGAAGGCGCTGTACGAGAGAAACATCCGGTACTTTCTTGGTAGCCGAAATTCCGATGTGAACAGAAGCATTCAAGAGACGCTGACCGCGGATCCAGAAGGCTTTCTGTATTTGAACAATGGAGTTACTGCACTCTGCAACGCCATTGATCCCAAGGGCAAGCTGAAGGGCGGTGCGAAAGTATTGAAGGCGCTAGGCTTCTCCATAATCAATGGTGCCCAGACTGTCGCTTCAGCTGCGGAGGTCGCGAACCAAGCCTCACCCCCAGATATTTCCAAAGCGAAGGTCTTGCTGACTTTGATTAAAGCGGATTCGCAGGGGCCGTTTGGGTCGCGAATCACGAAGGCACGGAATCATCAGAATCCTGTGGCGACCGCGAATTTCGCGTCCCTTGACCCGGAGCAGGAGAGACTTCGCCAGGAGCTCGCCTACTATCAAATTGCTTATCACTACCGTCCGGAGGCTTTGGCGAAAAGTGACGCTAGAAATATTCAGCTCCCGGAGGCGATTGCTGCGCTATCTTGCCTACAACCTGATCCGCGATTCCCAGTGTGGCTCAAGGCCAGTCCTGCAGCGATGAACGACGCCGAATCAGCGAGCTACAAGCTTCTATTTACAAACCAGTTTTCCGGCGTCAGTTTGGCGAATGCGGTGACGTATCTGAGATGCATGCAGGTGCTCTTGAGAGCCGCGGAGTGGTCAACCACTAATAGTCAGGAGCGTTTGACGTATCGCCACGGTGCGAATGCGATCTGTTGGATTCTGATGAAGCGCCTCCGAGCGAAGATTTTCGCGGGAGCCGTAATTGGGTCTGCGGCAGCCCAGCAGCACATTAGCCAAGGATTCGATCTCTTGCGTCAACAAGGAGCAGATCTTTTTAAGCTTTTGTATATGGGACGTGGCCCATTGGCGTTCTTTAAGAGCCAAAGCGATACGGTTCCATATCTGGCGCTACTGATGGAGACAAATTTTGAACTGAATGGCCATGCTGCGTTACCGGCGTTGAAGGCCGCATTCGCGAATGAGGCGTTTCCGCGGGAGCGTCTCTTCAGCTTCATGAGCCAACAAGCCCCCCAACTTTAATTTGCACATGAAGAGCCGACTAGAACTGACCTGGATTGGCAAAGAGAATCGGCCAAAACTAGAGCCGCGCATTCTTCTTGAGGAGCCAGCGCGCTCCTATCACGCAAAGCACAGAGTGGCGGCCGGGGATATTTACGACAACCGATTGATCTTCGGTGACAACTTGTTGGCACTAAAGGCGCTAGAACAGGAATTTGCCGGCAAAGTGAAGTGTGTATTCATTGATCCTCCCTACAACACTGGCAGTGCATTTGAGCACTACGACGACGGCCTTGAACACTCGCTTTGGCTAGGCCTTATGCGGGATAGGCTTGAAGTGATTTGCCGCTTGCTTGCAGAAGATGGGTCGCTATGGATCACCATCGACGACAACGAGGCGCACTATCTAAAGGTTCTTTGCGATGAGGTTTTCGGTCGGCGGAACTTTATATCTACCGTCGTTTGGCAAAAGAAGTACGCTGGGAAAGCGGATTCTGAGTTTTTCTCCGAGTTCCACGAATACATTCTTGTGGTTGCAAAGAGAAGGGATAGTCTGCGCCTGAACGGATTTGGCAGAACACCCACTCAGGACGCTCGGTACAAGAACCCTGACAATGATCCGCGTGGACAATGGGCGTCTGATAATTTGCTGAGGACGGAGCCGCGAGACTATGCCATTTTCCCTATTAGGACTCCGTCGGGTAAGGAGTACATGCCACCTAAGGGGTCCAGTTGGAGGTTTACGAAGGATAGGATTAGCGAATTAGTCGCGGATAAGCGAATCTGGTTTGGTGAGAGCGGTGGAAATATGCCGCGGCTTAAGCGCTTCCTAAGCGAAGTCACGCAATCGCATCCGCCAACGACCTGGTGGTCTCACGAGGAAGCCGGGCACAATAGTGAGGCGAAGAAGGAAATACTTTCCCTATTTAGGGATGCCGACAACGTATTTCTAACGCCGAAGCCGGAGCGATTGATTCAGCGCATCGTTCACGTGGCGACGAACCCCGGTGATCTCGTTCTGGACTCGTTTGGCGGTTCCGGAACCACTGGTGCTGTTGCGCATAAGATGGGCCGCCGCTGGATCATGGTGGAGTTGGGCGAGCACTGCCATTCGCACATCATTCCTCGCCTGAAGAAGGTGATCGACGGAGAGGACGAAGGCGGAATCACGGAGGCAGTGGGGTGGAAGGGCGGCGGGGGGTTCCGGTACTACCGGCTGGCGCCGTCGCTTCTGGAGAAGGACAAGTGGGGCAATTGGGTGATCAACAAGGATTACAACGCCGCGATGCTGGCGGAGGCCTTGTGCAAGCTGGAGGGGTTCACCTACGCCCCCAGCGATACCGTGTACTGGCAGCAGGGGCACTCGACCGAGCGGGATTTCATCTACATCACGACAGCGAAGCTCAGCCATGAGCAGTTGCAGCAGTTGAGCAATGAGGTGGGGCCGGAGCGGTCGCTCCTGGTTCTGTGCACGGCATTCCGCGGAAAGGGTGACTATCCGAACATCACGGTGAAGAAGATCCCCAAGCAGGTGTTATCGCGCTGCGAGTGGGGTCACGA
>JBFWRV010000128.1:0-10060 GCA_050248715.1 Hyphomicrobiaceae bacterium
CGCGGGCCGCGTCCTCGTCGTTGTAAATCTTGTCGGTGATGTCGAGTTTCATCGCGAGTACCCCGTCAGATACTCGCTGTATCTAGGCCGACGAAGCTGCTTTGTCAACTAGATACTCCCCCTATTGGAGCGGAATTGCGGAGCCGAATTGATAAATTTGCAAAACAGGAAATTCGCGCGCTAATGTTGCAAAGCAATAACTTCAATTATATTGACTGGAGCTATTCTATGACGAATTCATCTGAGCCTATCCCAACCATGGTCCTCAACGAGAAAGAGCTTCCCGCCCTCGTCCTTGAGAGTCCGCGCGTGCACGTCGAAATCCATTCCGATGGGCGCATTCTCGTCAGCAAAGGCACCGTCGAATTGGGTGCGCGCGCATGTTTTGCAGCCTCGGATTCGAGGGCCGAATTGATACCACCGCGCCCGGCAACACCCGGCAGTATGACGGGCACCACTTACGCCATCCAGTCACCTCGTCCCGTTGCAACGCCGCGCGCCATCACCACGCCGTTCGCTTCCCTCGTGAGGCTTGCGACCGATGCGCAACCGCGGAAAAAGCAACCTTCGCAAACACCAGCTACCTCAGGACCCAGCCAGTCCGGAGAGAATGTGTTCCACCTTGCTTCACCCACCGGCCAACGCCCGAACGCGGCGGTTTCGCGCGTGGACGAGTGCGCCATCGGAGAGCGTCTTCCCGACGGCACGATCTATGCCGGCATTTCACCCAGCACGGGCTGGCCCATGTACACGACGTCCAGCGACAGCTCCCTATTCAATTCCTGGACCGACGCCATGAACTATGCCGCCAATGTGACGATGCACGGCCACGACGACTGGCGCGCGCCGACAAAGCGCGAACTCCATCACCTCTTCACGCACCGCGCCGCCATCGGCAACTTCAACGAGAAGGGACACCTCACGCGCGGCCGCTACTGGTCGTCCTCGCCGGAAGACATGACCTGCGCGTGGGCCCAGTCCGTGCTCGACCGATCCCAGGTCAACACGATGGCGCTGCGCTGCGTTCGCGGATAGAACGCGTGGAACAAGCCAATTCACCCCGTGCCTGCAGTTCTGCGACAGTCTCCATCCTCGGCTCCGCATGAACGACGAACTGGCTGCTTCCCCCGGCCTCTTTGAGGCCACCCAGCCTGTCTAGCGCGAAAAAGAACAAAAAGAGAACATAAATTCTAACCTCCTGTGAATTCAGCGAAGTCGGCGCGCTGCTCGACGCGGGGCGGGTCGCATTAGTCCGAGCGGCACGCGCCCATACCGATGCCGACCGTTGCGCCGCCCTGACGGCCGCGAACGCGTGTCTGCGCCGACGGTCCTGCCGCGCTTCCGGGATGAGGGCTCCCCCCGCCCCCCGTCACAGACGGCTCTCCCGGAAGAAGGAAATGCACCGATGGTTGTGTTCATGTGGATCTGGCGCCTGTTGCGCGGACTTGTTCTGCGCGCTCAGTCCGCCGCGTTCGGCGTTTGGAATGTCATCGTCTGGTTCTTCACCCAGATCGCGCGCGTCATCATCCTCGTGGCCAACGCCACGATGTTCCCCAAGAGCAAGACGGGCCGCCCCAGCCTGACGGCGATCACCGTCTGGGCGCTGCTCAATGCCGCTCTCTATGCGGTGATCGTCTACGACTCTAGCCCGCCCGTTCAGGCATATGCGGGCCTGGGCATAGCCGGGCTGCACTTCATGATCATCGTTTCGGCGCTGCTCGTCATCGCCGAGGAGAACGATGTCTGGGCCGGCTATATCCGTGTCGATCGACCGGGCAGCACGGTCGCGCCCGGCAATCGCAAGGACTACCGCGCCCTCAAGCGTGGCCGGATCCTCAAGTCCCTCCCCTTGATGGTCGCATCCGCCGTCGCCTACCTGGCCTTCCTCGCGGCGGCGGTGAAGGGATTCCACGCTGAGAACGCCATCCTGAACGTGGCGTATGACGCGGGCATCCCGATCGAGCATTACATCCTGACCGTCGCCGCGCAGGTGCCGGTCATCGACGGCATCATCAAGTGGCTCGGCTTCAAGACGGTGATGGAGTTTGACGGCATGGCCGGCACCGTCGTGAAGCAGCTGATCTATGTCACGAACGGCTCGATCATCATCGGCACCTTCAACTCCTACTTCCGGCAGAAGAGCCAGATCCGGCGCCTGATGCAGGGGCTGGCCTCCAAGAAAGGTGACATCCCTGTCTTGCAGGCACAGGCCTCGCGTGCGCCCGAGGAGATCAAGGCCGACATCATCGAGATGGCGATCGAGCATCCTGAGGCCCATACCCGCCGTCGTGCGATGTCGGTGGCCATGTACGCCAACATCCTGACCTTCCCGCAGACGATGATCCACAATCTCCATCTCGAGACCGTGGAGCAGAACAAGCGGCGCGGGATCGCGGTGTCGATCGAGATCATCCGCAACAACTTGCCTATGCTCGAGGCTTCGTTCACCCAGCTGCTGCGCAGGAAGATCCACATCCAGCTCAATGACAACCGTCATCACCATAGCGAGCACGTCCTGACGATGCTCATGGAGCTACGCGCCGTGGTGCCGCCGATCCAGCGGTTCAGCCTGGCGGCGGAGTGATCGAATACAAGGAGGAGGCCGGGACGCTTAGCGAACCGGCTTCCGGCCCTTCAGGGATGCACTGGTCGGTATTGGTGTGTGAACCTGGAGGCGCCCGGCAATCTCTATCATCGTGTCGCGCGTCATCACCTCGAAACACCTAGGAATTTGCTTCCCATTTGCTTCCCAAACAAATTTAGAGAAGTTCATTTCCTGGAAAATATCCTGATTTATTGGTCGGAGCGGGGAGATTTGAACTCCCGACCCCCAGTCCCCCAGTCCCGTGATCGGGGATTTTCACGTTATTCTATGTTCCGCGAATTTCACAAGATTGCCCCGCAATCGCCGGGTATCTCAGCACAATTGCCTGCTCATCGAAGAACCTGTCGAAACCGGGAATAACCGCTTCACTGAGACACCAGTGAGACATGGACTGTGGCTCGAAAAGTCATGTCTCAATTTGCCATATTATCGTTTGTTTACAGGCAGATGATCGGAAAATTCTTGGTATGGGGGTCAGCAGTCTAAGGGAACGGGGGTCGCAAGTTCATGCCAAATCTTGATCCACGCGGCCGCGCTGTTGAACGCGCGATCAAGGGCGCGCCGGCCATCTATGCAATCGAGCGGCACGACCGGCTTTATCTCGACGTTCGAGGAGACGGACGCGCCGCCTGGCGCATTCGCTACCGGCCAAAGCCCAATGCCAACCAGCGCTGGTTTACGTTGTCGGAAGACGCCCGCCACGCGGACTTCGACGAGATCGCGCGCAAGGCCCACGACCTACTCACCAACCTGCGGCTTCACGGCATCGATCCGCACGTGGATCAGAAGAAGGCAGAAGCGCCCCAGCACATCTTGGCTCACTGCTTCAATCTGTGGCTCGATCACACCGGCAAACGGCGCCAGAAGCCTCTTAGTCCGGGCACGCGGAAAGGCTACGAGGACCTCTTCGAACTTCACGTCACGCCTCATCTCGGCAAATGTGTCGTTGCCAATCTTGATCGGCAAGCGGTTGAGAAGACGTTGGCGAAGGTGAAGGAGGCGACGACCAACAAAGACAAGGGGCATCGCGGTATCCAGGCGACGAAGGTCCTAAAACTGCTGTCCAGCATCTGCGAGTGGTGCATGGACCAGGAATGGATCGACCGCAATCCCTGCCGCGGCATCGAAAAGCCGGTCCCCGTTGCACATCCCGATGGAAAACAGCACCGCCCGCCGACCAATCCCGAGCTGCGCCAGCTGTGGCACGACGGACCAGACGTGATGTCACCGGCCAAGACGCGCGTGCTGCGTCTGGCCATTCTCATCGGTCGGCGTATCAGCGAGATCGCCGGTGCGAGCCGCGACGACGCGAAGCTAGATGCCACCATCCCTTGCCTGTTCATTCCCGCCGAGCGGGAAGGTAACAAGCCGAAACGCGACGACGCCGTGCCCTTACCACCGCTGGCGCTGGAGATCATCAAAGTCGCGCTCGCAGCGTCGCGGCCTGGCGAGCCGCTGTTCGTCGGCGCGTCAACCAGGTGGACCACCTCGAAAGAACTGACCACCGCGCGCCGCGCATGGAAGTGGCCCAACCCGCCAGTGCGCTTCCACGATTTCCGCGGCCTCATCAACGATCAGATGGCAGCGCTCGGCGTCCCCAGCGAATTGCGCAGCCGCACGCTACACCATACCGGCGACCTGCAGCAGCTAGCCAACACTGTCTATTCCGCCTACGACTTTCTTCCTGAGCGCCTGCGTGCGCTACAGTTGTGGGAGTCACGCCTGATTGAGATTGTGGAGAGTAGGAAGGCGACAAGTCTGGGCTGGTGAGGACCAACCTCGCATAGGTTTCGTGATTTTCGACGTGCCAGCCGCAAGGGTGCGTGATGCCAACAATATTTTTGGATCGCCGATTTCTCGCATGGCAGGAAAGCGACCCGTCCTTTGACCCCGAGGGTTGGGCGCCGCTAAGCGGCTCTGACGGAATGAGCTGGGACGATCTTCTCAAGCGGCGGCGCGTCGTAGTGCTGGCGGAGGCCGGCAGTGGCAAGACGGAGGAACTGAAGGAGCAGGCGCGCCTCCAAACCGTGGCCGGGCGTTTTGCCGTGTATGCCAGACTGCAGGAGGTAGCGGAAGACGGGGTGTCGGGGGCCCTACGACCGGCCGACCGATCACGACTTGCGAGCTGGCTTACGTCCGATCAGCCAGGCTGGTTTCTTATCGATTCTGTCGACGAGGCGAAGCTGGATGGCGTGCGCATGGAGCGAGCATTGCGCCGGCTGGCCGATGGCATACATGGTGCGGAGGGACGCGCTTTCATCGTGATTTCAGGTCGCATAACGGATTGGGAGTTCCGGCGCGATTTGTTGCATCTAGGGCAGGAACTACCTGTGCCTCAGAATGCGGTGTTGCCGCCGGCCCCATCGCCAAACGACATGCTAATAAGCACGATCCGACACGATCGTCAGGATGCGGAGCCACCCGCAATTGAGGAACCTCTTGTCGTCGTCATGGGGTCGCTCGACCGCAAGCGCATTCGCTTGTTTGCCGACGGCAAGACCGTGCCAAATCTAAATGAGTTCATGCGGCAGATCGAGGCGGGCAACCTATGGCGGTTTGCGCGGCGCCCGCTCGACCTCGGCTGGCTCGTCGATTATTGGCAGCAACACGGCCGCTTTGGCACCCTGGCACAAATGCTGGAAGAGAGCATTCGCGTCCGCCTGCGTGAGCCTGATCTCGAGCGGGCGCGCCACGATCCCCTTGACCCGGCGCGCTCCAGGCAAGCACTTGAGCGCATCGGCGCGGCGCTCGTATTCGGCAGGAAGAGCACCATTGCCATCCCCGACGAGGAGATCGTCGTTGATGGAGACGATGGCGCGATGAACCTTGGCGAGGTGTTGCCGGATTGGTCGGATGAGGATCTTAGGCTGCTGTTGGCTCGGCCGATCTTTGATCCCGCCACGTTCGGTCGGGTCCGGCTGCACAACGACAACGAGGGCGTGGTCCGCAGTTTCCTCACGGCGTGTTGGTTGAAGCGCCTGCGGGAAGCAAATCTATGGGTGCGGGCTTTGTTCGATCTGTTGTTTGCCAACACCTATGGCATTGAGCTGACAAAACCTTCAATGCAGGAGACGGTGGCTTGGCTGGCGATTCATGACAGTGCCGTCGCGGCAGAGGTAGTGCGCCGGCAACCGGCGGTGTTATTGGATTGTGGCGATCCGGCCAGCCTGCCAGCCGATGTTTGTCGGACCGTGCTGACGCAAGTCGTACACACGCTTGCGGGTGGCGACGAGCGGCTGCCAATGCTCGACAACGACACCTTGAAGCGGTTCGCGCGTGATGACATGGCGGACACCGTGCGAGTGCTGTGGGATCGGCACCACCATGTTGAGGAAGTGCGGGCCCTGCTTCTGCGCCTGATCTGGCTTGGCGAGCTGGAAAGCTGTGCCGATCTGGCCTCTGGCGCAGGCTTCGGCCGGTTTGAAGATAGATCTACGCGGCTATTTGCCGGGCGCGCGATAGCAGCAGTCGGCGACGCGGCGGCCAAGCGGCGGTATGCCGAACATATCGTTGCCGATTGCGCGACTTTACCCGTCACGGTGGTTTGGGATGCCGTCGCTACGCTGTTTCCGGATGTGCTGAATGTTGACGAGCTGCTGAACATTCTGTCGCGTGTGGATGTGACCGACCGCAGTGGAGGGCTCAGTTTCGATTGGCAGGGTCCGCAATTGGTTGAGCGACTTCAGTCGCGTGCCGACTTGGAGCGCCTGTTGCGAGGGCTTCTGGAGCTGTCGCGTCTTGATTCAGGTGACGATGCAGCCGCTATTGAAGGGGCGGTCCCGCTCCTCAGTGATGCTCGCCGCCGTCATCAAGGCGATCGGGTAAGAATGTTCTTGCCGACCATTGGTGCAGGAGCAGCGCGTCTGCTCGATCGCTGTGCTCTGGAGGAAGCGCCAGACATCGCCATCGATTGTGTGCTGCGGCTCGGTGAGGATCGGTTCGATCCTGTCCGCCGCAATAGAAGCGGCGGGGACGCCGGTGCGTTGCTGCAACGCTCGGCCGGCCGTCGGCGCGCAGGGTTGTGGCGTGCTGCGAACAGATTGCCCACCGATCATAGGATGCGGGGCGAGGTGTTAGCTGATTTGTGGCAAATGGAGATCATTGGCTGGGCGCCGAGTTTGTTGCTTGAGGATCTTGACTGGCTGCTCGCGGATGGCCCGCGGCGTGCGTCGGCCAGCGAGCAGCAGTTGGCCACGAATGCTGCCTTGCGTATTTGGCGTGAGCATGGGTCGCAAGCCGAAGTTCTGCAAAGGATAGAAGCGGTGGTCCGCGCGGAGCCGGTGATGGCAGACGCCTACGACGCTTGGATGAGGCCACGAATACCTTCGCCGCAGGAGCTGGAAAGCCGACAGAGGCTCGAGGAGGCGCAGCATCGCAACGCTCTGGACCTGGCTGCGCGGGATCAGTCCTGGGTCGAGTTCATAGAAGGGCTGCGAGCGAACCCGCTGCAGTTGCGCCAGTTGCGCCCGCCGACTGATAACCATATCGACTCGCGCATCTACCATTTGTGGCAGCTGTTGAGTTCGGCGGCGGGACGGGATTCACGCTACGCTATTGATAGTGTGGCACCACTGGAACCGATGCTTGGTGCGGAATTGGCGGGCGAGGTGCGGGAGGCCATCATTGGTCATTGGCGCTTGTGGCGGCCTCGTCTCAAAAGTGCGCGTACGGCGGGGCAACTCAATCTGATCCATGCTCCCGACTGCATCGGCATTGCTGGAGTCACGCTAGAAGCGAACAGTCGCCCTGATTGGGCGCAGCGGCTAACAGCCGCCGAAGCGCGGCTCGCAACTTCATACGCCACCCTCGAACTCAACGGCTTCCCGAGTTGGATTGGTGGACTTGCGGCGGTACATCCCCAAGAGGTCGCGCAGATCCTGATGCAGGAGATCAACGCGGAGCTGGCAAGCACGGATCCCACTATGCATTTTGGTATGCTCCAGGATCTGACGCATGCCGAAGGCGTCGTGAAGGATTTAGTGTCTCCGTTCCTGCTCGTGGCCCTCCAGGGCAGGCCCGACTTTCCGATCGCCGCGTTGCGGCGCCTGCTGGAGATATTGAGTCAGGCAAGATACGAGGAACGGCAGGTGTTCATCGAACTCGCGCTTGCGCGGTTTGCTTCGGCTCCTGACGTCAACGTCGCAGCGCTGTATCTTGGGGCAGCCTTTGCTGGAGACGCCGAGCGTGCAATGGCCGCTCTGACTGCAAGGTCGGATGCGTTGGATCCAGCGGAGCAGACGGCTTTGGCTTTGCGGGTGTTGCCCAGCATATTTGGAGATGATTTTCAGCAAGTGTCGATAGATCCGCGCAGCTTGCCTTTCGATTGTCTCGAGCGATTGGTCCGGATGGCGTTTCAGACTATCCGCGTTGAGGAAGATCGTGACCATCCAAGTGGCGTAGTGCACGGCTTTGATGAGCGCGACTACGCCGAGCAGGCGCGTAATGCTGCCTTCAACCGGCTCGTTGGGACAGCAGGACGCGCGGGCTTCGATGCCATCATGCGGCTGGCCGATGGAACATTTCCAATCGCGCCGGCGCGTGTACAGGCACTGGCGCATAAACGAGCAGCAGAAGATTCTGAGCACGCTGCTTGGCCTGCCGTCGAAGCGCATCACTTCGAGCAAAGCTTCGAGGCGCAGCCTCGCACGGCACGTGATCTCCAGCGTCTTGCTTTGAGACGCGTCGAGGACATACAGCACGACCTACTGCACGGGGATTTTGCGCAAGGGGCGACATTGAGTGGCCTGGCGAATGAAGCGTCGGTACAGAACTGGATCGCTGATCGGCTGCGGCAAATGCAGGGCAGGGCCTACTCAGTGGAGCGTGAGCCCCATGTCGTTGACGAGAATGAGCCGGATGTGCGGCTTCGGGCCAGAACTACCGATACGAGCGTCGCCGTCGAAATCAAGGTCGCCGAAAGCTGGACAATGCGACAGCTTGAACAAGCGCTACGCGAGCAGCTTTGCGGTCGCTACTTGCGTGCGGCTGAGGGTCGATACGGTGTGCTCCTAATGGTGCACCAAAACGCGCGGTTACGGGGATGGGAAGACCCTGATAACAGCGGCCAATATTTGTCTTTTGTCCAATTGGTCGCGCGACTCCGAGCCCAAGCCGCTGCGATCGGAGGCCGGAGTCCCGACAGCCCGCAACCGGAAATAGCTGTGCTCGATGTCTCAAGCTGCGCTGCGCAAACGAGTGGTGTGGTAGCTAACCCGTCTAAGGCATGTGCCGAATAGCTCGCCGGTTTGTTGACCACGAAGTGGACATCAGCCGAGATGATGTCATGTCCGTGGGCATACGAGCGTGAGGCACACCCGTAAGGGCGCCATTGTTCAGTCGGCACGTGCCGCGGCGACCGTGTTGGGGAAAGTACATCCGCCAACTTGCGGCTTGGTGCGGTCGCCGGTAGATCCGTGAGCATACTCCACATTGAACAGGGGCCGCATTGCTGTGTGGACAACAAAGAGGACAAAGCAGGCGGTTGCCAATGCTCGCCCGGTGCGGGTCGCTTACATTGTTCCAATTGCACCGACCCATGAACTTCTAAGCTCGTTGTTCGATGAAGCCATGTCGCGGTGGGGCGGTAGACGGACGCCTGTCGTGCCGTGCGACGGTGCGAGCCTGGCTGAGGACTATTGGACGCTTTTGCGCTTGTGGGATCCGGACATCGTTTACTCCTACGTGGGTCTCAGCCGCGACTTGCACCTCCGTCTGGCGCACCGGCTTGCACCGGGTGAGATCATCAAGCATGAAGATGACCACGATGTGCTGCCGAGCCTTGCGCGAGACACGGATTTCCTTCAGTCGGTATCCGTTGTTCCGGTTCTAGGGAAATGGCGGGCTTTTCGTGCTCAGGCTGTTCCCGAGGTGCTCGATAAGGAACGACACGCAAATGCTCCGCGAGATTTATCGGACTCGTTCGGCTTTGCGAGTGACTGCCTGAATGACTTCGCCCTCCTTCCTCATGCTCGCCGCCTCAGTCTCCGGCCGGCAGACGACGGGCGATACGGTCAGCGATTCCGATCGCCAGACGAGATTAGCTATATCGAAAGCGTATCGGACCTGGAAGCGAAGCTAGCTGATCAACCGACGCTGCTTTGCATGGCGCAGATGTCGGACATGTTCGCTCCCTATTTGGCATCGATGCACGAACGGCGCTCTTCGTGGGAAGATCACTTGACCATCGTTGTTGGCGATGAAGTAGCGGACCGGCTGCTGTTCTGGAATGGCATTCACCGGTATCAGTCGTTGATGGAGCCGGGCAACATTCAACTTTTGCGGTTGTCTCCTGAACGTTTCCTTGATGGCCTTCCCGCCTGGGTCTCTCGCCTCTGCTCCGGCGTACGCAATCGTCGCCATTTCAATGGAAACGCTGCGCCGCGCACGATCGTAAAGTCGTGTTCCGTCAACGAAGACACGTTGAACGGGATTGCGGCGGCCATCAGGGCTTCTGGC
>JBFWRV010000129.1:0-10033 GCA_050248715.1 Hyphomicrobiaceae bacterium
GCTGGCAGCCAGCACCTACCTCTTTTGCGGCGACGTGGGCGGGGTCGGCGAACGTGGCCGTCCTTCGACAAGCTCAGGACAGGGGCGCGTTCTCAGGATGCGTGCGCGCTTTCAGGACAGGAGCGCATTCTCAGGACGAGGGCGCATTCTCGGCAGCCGCGGTCTCCAGCCCCGTGCTGAGCCTGCCTGCCCTCGGATTTGTTCCGAGGGTCGAAGCACGGCTCGGGTGCCGCTGCGGCTGGCAGCCGGCGCCGATCTCTTTTGGCGGTACATGCGCCGGGTCGAAGCCGTGCATGTAGAGCCCCCACTGGAGGCCGACGAGCGCGCCCTTCACGCGCGGCAGCAGCCACAGGCACGCCACCAGCGTCAGCGGCAGCCACAGCGCCAGGTGAGCCCAGGTCGGCGGCGAGAACGCTCGTTCCACGGCAAGCACGCCGGCAACGATGAAATGCCCGACGATGAAGATGGTGAAATAGGCAGGCGCATCGTCGGCGCGGTGATGATGCAGCGCCTCGCCGCACTTGGGGCAGGCGTCGCGCACTTTGAGATAGCGGCCGAAGAGACGGGCGCCGCCGCAACTCGGGCAGCGTTTCAGGAAGCCGCGCAGCATCGCCCTCACGACATCCCGCGACGGCCGGCTCGCATCCTCGTATTGGATCATGACGTCAACATAGGCGAAGCCGCATCCAACACCTTGTGACAAAACGCCCGCACCCCCGCGGCGCCAGCGCGCAGGCCGATCTTATGACGGCCGCGATAGACGGCCGCGATAGATAGAAGGAAAACATCGTTGACTTGCCGGCCGTGATTGGTTCCGGTTGGCCGTACTTGGATCCTCAGGAGGTGTAGATGACCGCGAACGAAACGCCCGGGTTTGCCACGCTCGCAATTCATGCCGGGGCCGCCCCTGATCCTTCCACGGGTGCGCGCGTCACGCCCATCTATCAGACCACCTCCTACGTCTTCAACGACGTCGATCATGCCGCCTCGCTGTTCGGCCTGGAGGCGTTCGGCAACATCTACACGCGCATCGGTGGCCCGACCCAGGCCGTGCTGGAGCAGCGCATCGCCGCCCTGGAGGGCGGCACGGCCGCGCTCGCCGTCGCCTCGGGCCATGCCGCGCAGGTCATCGTCTTCCACACCCTGCTGGAGCCCGGCGACGAGTTCGTCGCGGGACGGCAGCTCTACGGCGGCTCGGTCAACCAGTTCAACCACGCCTTCAAGAAGTTCGACTGGCGCGTGAAATGGGCGGACGTCACCGATCCCGCGAGCTTTGCCAAGGCCATCACGCCGAAAACCCGGGCGATCTACTGCGAGTCGATCGCCAATCCCGGCGGCATCATCGTCGACCTCCCCGCGATATCGGCGATTGCCAAGAAGGCCGGCGTGCCGCTCATCGTCGACAACACGCTGGCCACGCCCTACCTTTGCCGGCCCAAGGATTTCGGCGCCGATATCGTCGTGCACTCGCTGACGAAGTTCATCGGCGGCCACGGCAACTCGATCGGCGGCATCATCGTCGACAGCGGCACGTTCGACTGGCTCGCCGCCAAGCACAAGTACAAGACCCTGGTCGAGCCCAATCCCAGCTACAACGGCATGAAGCTGGCCGAGACCTTCGGCAACTTCGCCTTCGCCATTGCCTGCCGCGTGATGGGCTTGCGCGACCTGGGCCCGGCCATCTCGCCCTTCAACGCCTTCCTCATCCTGACGGGCATCGAGACGCTGCCGCTGCGCATGGCCAGGCATTGCGAGAATGCGCTCGCCGTCGCCAAGCACCTGGAGAAGCACCGCCAGGTCGAGTGGGTGAACTACGCGGGCCTGCCCAAGAACGAATACCATCCGCTGGTCAAGAAGATTTGCCCCAAAGGCGCGGGCTCCGTCTTCACCTTCGGCCTCAAGGGCGGCTATGAGGCGGGCGTAAGGCTTGTCTCCAACGTCAAGCTGTTCTCGCACCTTGCCAACATCGGGGACGTGCGCAGCCTCATCATCCATCCCGCCTCCACCACGCACCGCCAGCTCACGGACGAGCAGCGCACGGCCGCCGGCGCCGGCCCCGACGTCGTGCGCCTTTCCATCGGCCTCGAGGACGCCGCCGACATCATCGCCGACCTCGACCAGGGCCTGGCCGCAAAGGGGTGAAGCAGCAGGGTTGACGAGCATCGTCTGGTTCCGGCAGGACCTGCGCCTGCACGACAATTGCGCGCTCGCGCATGCTGCCGCGCGCGGGCCGGTGCTGCCCCTGTATATCCTGGACGAGACAGTCCCTCCTCGCGGGCGTCCGCTCGGCGGTGCCCAGCGCTGGTGGCTGCACCACAGCCTTGCGGCCCTCGAGGGGAGCCTCGGCGATGTGGCTCTCCTGCGCGGAGACCCCCGCGAGCTTCTGCCGAAAGTGGCGGGGGACGCAAAGGCGACCGGCGTCTACTGGAACCGCTGCTACGAGCCCTATGCAATCGCCTGGGATCGCGGCCTCAAGTCCGACTTGACGCAGGCAGGCCTCGACGTGCGGAGCTTCAACGCGGCTCTGCTGCATGAACCCTGGGAAGTTCAGACCGGCAGCGGTGGTCCGTTCAAGGTCTACTGGCCCTTCTGGCGGGCCTGTCTTAGGCTCAGCACGGGGTGGAGCAAGCCCTGTCGCACACGCGTCCTCGTCCTGAGCTTGTCGAAGGACGGGCCGGGCATCTGAGCCGTGCTTCGACGGAGCTCAGCACGGGGTGGAGCAAGCCCTGCCGCACATGCGTCCCCGCCCTGAGCTTGTCGAAGGGCGGGCCGCGCACCTGAGGCATGCTTCGACAGGCTCAGCACGGGGTTGGAGGACTCGGCTCGGGACTTGGAGCAAGCGCAGTCACATGCGTCCCCGCCCTGAGCTTGTCGAAGGGCGGGCCGCGCACCTGAGGCATGCTTCGACAGGCTCAGCACGGGGTTGGAGTAGGCTCAGCACGGGGTTGGAGCAGGCTCAGCATGGGGTGGGGCGAGACCGGGCCCGCCCTGAGCTTGTCGAAGGGCGACGCAGCACCTGCGACGAACCGCCCCCAGCAGCCCGTAGGGCGCAAAAGGCAAAGCCGCATTGCGCCGAAACGCGCATAGATCGGTGCACTGCGCTTGCGCTTTTGCACCCTGCGCTCCCGGCGGAGGCCCGAATTGAACCGGTGCGTGCAGTCGATGCAACTCTTGGCCTATGGTTGGAACAGACTCCGGGCCGACCGCCTTTGGATATCGTCGAGGTGCCGAGCGGGAGGGTGAGAGCATGTCAGCCACACTCGACACGCGCCAAGCCGGCAAGCCGGTGGTGGCGGAGCCGCCTGCCGGCGGACCTCACGCCGGCCTGCACCGCATCGTGGTGGTCGGCGGCGGGGCCGGCGGCCTGGAGCTGGCAACGCGGCTCGGCAACAAGCTCGGTCGCCGCCGCAAGGCCGACGTCACGCTCGTCGACAAGGCGCGCACGCATCTGTGGAAGCCGCTGCTGCACGAGATCGCGGCCGGCAGCATGGACCAGGGCGTGCACGAGATCGACTATCTCGCCCAGGCGCACTGGCACGGCTTCCGCTACCGCGTCGGCGAGATGAGCGGTCTCGACCGGCGGCAGCGCCTCGTGCACGTGGCGCCCTTCATCGACCGCGAGGGCGCCCTCGTGACCCCGCAGCGCTCCATCGGCTACGACACGCTCGTCATCGCCATCGGCAGCCTCACCAACGACTTCGGCACGCCCGGCGTCAAGGAGCACGCCATCTCGCTGGAGACGCCCGTGGAGGCGGAGCGCTTCCATCAGCGCCTCGTCAACGCCTGCATCCGCGCGCATGGGCAGGAGGCACCGCTGGGCCCCGAGCAGCTGCAGGTCGCCATCATCGGCGCAGGCGCGACGGGTACCGAGCTTGCGGCCGAGCTGCATCGCACGACCCGCCAGCTCGTCGCCTTCGGGCTCGATCGCATCGATCCCGAGAGCGACATCAAGATCCACCTGATCGAGGCGGCCGACCGCATTCTGCCGGCCCTGCCCGAGCGTCTCTCCGCGGCCGCCTACCGGTTGCTCGAACGCCTGAAAGTGCAAGTCCACACGTCCGCCCGTGTCAGCGCGGTGCTGGCCGACGGCGTGAAGCTCGCCGACGGCCGCCACATCCCGGCCGAGCTTGTGGTGTGGGCGGCCGGCGTGAAGGCCCCCGAAATCCTCACCCGCCTCGACGGGCTCGAGACCAACCGCATCAACCAGCTCCTCGTGCGCCCGACCCTGCAGACCACGCTGGACGATGCCGTGTTCGCCATCGGCGACTGCGCCTGCTGCCCCTGGCCGGGCCACGACCAGCCCGTGCCGCCGCGTGCCCAGGCCGCTCATCAGCAGGCCTCGCACATGGTGGGGCAGATCCGCCGCCGCCTCGCCGGCAAGCCGCTCACCGACTATCACTACCGCGACCGCGGCTCGCTCGTGTCCCTCGGCTACTCGACCGTCGGCAGTCTGATGGGCAACCTCATAGGGCCCAGCCTGTTCATCGAGGGCCTGTTTGCCCGGCTCATGTACAAGTCGCTCTACACCATGCACCAGATGGCGCTGCATGGGCCGGTCAAGGTCGCCCTCGATACGCTCGCGCGCCTCATCACGCGCCGCACCGAGCCGCACGTGAAGCTGCACTAATGCGCTAGCCCTGGGCCGGAAACTCCACCACGGCCCGCCACCCCTCGCGTGCGTCGCTCGTCACCGCGACCCTCGCGCCCTGCATCTCCAGCAGCAGCCGGGCGAGGATCACCCGCAGGCTTGAGCGGGGGTCGCACGTTTCGCCCCTGCCGTGCGGGCTGCCGGTGTGGCCTTGCGCGCAAGAGCTGTCCTCTGATCGCGTCGCCGACTCGACCCCGATCGCCAGGCTGCGCCGCCCGCCCTGGCGCCGGCCCCTCGTCGTGATGGTGCTGCCGGCTGGCGCGTGCTCCAGAGCCTCGCGCAGCAAATGCTGCAGCGCCTGCACCGTCGGGCGCCGCTCGCCCGTGATGTCGCAGGCGGTGCACGTCGCGAGCACTAGCCTGGCCGCTTCGCCTCCCGGCGCCGCCGCCCGCCACGCCTCGCGCATCAGCGTGGCGGCGATCATCCGCTCGCGCCTGGCGCCGCTGCGGTCGGTCATCAGCGCGGTCATTGCTTCGGTCACTGCCAGCGCTTCCATCGACGACTTCAGCAGCCGTCCGCCGCTGTCGGAGATGTGCTGGGCGTATTCCTGGTAGCGGGCGTTGCCGAGCGGCCCATGCAACTCGCTCGCCATCACCTCCGAGAAGCCGATGACGGCATTGAGGGGCGTGCGCAGCTCGTGGCTCAGCTGGTCCATCAGGTCGCGCATGCTGCAGGTGGCGATGCCGTCCGCCGCGTCGGCGGCGGCGACCTCGGCGGCGGGCTCGTCGCGCGCGAGGGTAAGCAAGGCCACGCCGGTGCCCGTCGCCATCAGGAAGGCCATGTGCCACGTCGGCAGGCTGGCCATCAGGCCGCCCGGTGTGGCGCCCGGATCGTGCCAGCCGGTCGCCACGATGATGACGAGCCCGGCCAGATAGCCGATGGCCGCCATCTTGGCGAGCCACGGCCCTTTGTCCGCGACCGCGTTGTGTCCCGCCTCCATCCAGCGCATGGATAGAGTCCCCGGCGGAAGGGGTGACGTGCCCTGCGCCATCCCGAGCCTCGACCGAATTGTAGCGAAATGCTGTGCTGCCCATCACGATCCGACGGCTGAACAAGCACGCCGAATCGCAGGAACGACATTGCCGTGATCCGGTGGGCATTGTCGAGAGTCGATCGGGGCAGCAGGCAAAAAAGGGAGCCCATGTGACTCCGACGACTCGGAGCAGGCAGCAGGCAATCGGGCGCAGGCAGCGGGGCCTCATCCACGACCCCTATTGCTGGCTGCCTGTTGCCTACTCTCTCATTCGAGCATCTTGCCGACGATCTCGAACACGTCGTGCGACAGCGGCTTGGCCGCGGCGATCCCCTGCAGCGTTTTCTTGGCGAGCTTGCGCCGCTCCGGCTCCAGCGCCTTCCAGCTGCGGAAGGCGGAGAGCAGGCGGGCCGCGATCTGCGGATTGAAGGCGTCGATCTCCAGCACACGCTTGGCCATGAACTCGTAGCCTTTCCCGTCCGGCCGGTTGAAGTTCACGGGATTGGCCATGGCGAAGGTGCCGAGCAGTGCCCGCACCTTGTTGGGGTTCTTGGTGGAGAACAGGGGGTGGCGCATGAGCTTGGCCACGCTCGCCAGCGTCGAGGGCAGCGGCGAGCTCGCCTGGTAGGCGAACCAGTTGTCGATGACGAGGTGGTCGTCCTTCCAGCGCGCGTAAAAGCGGTCGAAGGCCTTTGCCCGCTCCGGCGAGCGCAGCTCCGACAGCATGGCCAGCGCACCGACCTCGTCGGTGGCGTTGCGGGCGTTGGCGAAGTGCGCGGCGACGCGGGCGACGTCCTCGCTCTTGCCTCTGCAAGTCAGATAGCCGAGCGCGGCATTGCGCAGCGCGCGCCGCCCGGCTGCCGCCGGTGCCGGCGAGTAGGGGCCCTTCACCTCGTGACGGGCATAGACCTGCGCCAGCATGTCATGAAGCGTTGCGCCGATGGCGCGCCGCAGCTCCCGGCGCGCCGTGTGGATGGCGAGCGGGTCGACGTCGCGGGCGATGACGCGGGCGAGATCGTTCTCGCTCGGCAGGAACATGAACTGGGCGCGGTAGCCCGGATCCAGGCTCTCGTCGCCGACGGTAACGCCCAGCGCCTGCACGAAGGCCGTGGGCTTCTCCGGCTTCTTGTCGGCGCGGATCGCCTTCACTGCCTCGACCAGCACCCGCGTCGCATAGTCCTGTGCCGCCTGCCAGCGATTGTAGAGGTCGCTGTCGTTGGCCATCAGGAACTGCAGGTCCGCATCGGACAGGCCGATGGTCAGGTTGGCGGGCGCCGAGAAGCCGCGCAGCAGCGACGGCACCGGCCGCGAGCCCACATTGCGGAAGCGGAACGTCTCGGTGCGCTTCGTCACTTCGATGAGACCGTCGGCGAGCTCCCGGCCCGACGCGAGGACCAGGGGCAGGTCCTTGCCGTCGCTGGCGATGAGCCCGAGGCGCACGGGGATGTGCAGGGGCTTCTTCCTGGCCTCTCCCGGTGTCGGCGGCAGCACCTGGGCGATGCTGAGGTCCGCGGTGCGCGCGCGCGCATCCCACTTGAGCTGGCACACGAGCTCCGGCGTGCCGGCCTGGGAATACCAGGTCATGAACTGGCCGAGGTCGCGCCCGGAGGAGTCCGCAAAGCAGGCGAGGAAGTCCTCCACCGTGGCGGCCTGTCCGTCGTGACGCTCGAAGTAGAGGTCCATGCCCTTGCGGAAGCCGTCGCTGCCCAGCAGCGTCTGGACCATGCGCACCAGCTCGGCGCCCTTGTTGTAGACGGTGGCCGTATAGAAGTTGTTGATCTCGATGTAGCGGCCGGGACGCACCGGATGCGCCAGGGGTCCGGCATCCTCCGGGAACTGCGTCGCCTTCAGGTTGCGCACGTCGCGGATGCGTTCGACGGTGGCAAAGCGCTGGTCGGCGCAGAACTCCTGGTCGCGGAAGACGGTCAGCCCCTCCTTGAGGCACAGCTGGAACCAGTCGCGGCAGGTGATCCGGTTGCCCGTCCAGTTGTGGAAGTACTCGTGCGCGATCACCCGCTCGATGGAGGCGAAGGAGGCGTCCGTCGCCGTCTCGGACGAGGCCAGCACCAGTGCATCGTTGAAGATGTTGAGCCCCTTGTTCTCCATCGCCCCCATGTTGAAGTCCGACACGGCGACGATGTTGAACACGTCGAGATCATACTCCCGGCCGAAGCGTTCCTCGTCCCAGCGCATGGACCGCTTGAGCGAGTCCATGGCCCAGGCGCAGCGGTTCTCCTTGCCGGGCTCCACGTAGATGCGCAGGTCGACCTTGCGTCCCGACGCCGTCGTGAAGTCGGAGGCGTAGGAGGCGAGGTTTCCGCCGACCAGCGCGAACAGGTAGCTGGGCTTGGGGTGGGGGTCGCGCCACACCGCGTAGTGCCGCTTGCCGCCGTCGAGCGTGCCGCGCTCGGTCGGATCGCCGTTGGCGAGCAGCACCGAGGCCTCGCTCCGGTCGGCCTCGATGCGCGTCGTGTAGGTGGCCAGCACGTCGGGGCGGTCGAGGAAGTAGGTGATGCGTCGGAAGCCCTGGGCCTCGCACTGCGTGCAGTAGATGCCGCGCGAGAGGTAGAGACCGGTCAGCGCCTTGTTGGCCGCGGGATCGCAGAAGGTGCTGGTCTCCAGCGTGAAGGGCCCGTCCGGCGGGCTGGCGATGACGAGCTCGGCGTCGGTCGTCTGGTACTCGCGGGGCCCGAGCTGGCGGCCGTCGAGGCGCACGCTCTCGAGCTCGATGGCCTCCCCGTCGAGCCGCAGCGGCCCGGGGTTGCCGGGATAGGCCGGGTTGCGCTTGATCTGGAGCTTGGCCCGCACCCGCGTGCGCGTGGGGTGCAGCGACACGTCCAGGATGACGGCATAGATGAGGTAATTGGGCGGCCGGTAGTTCTTGAGCAGGATGGGGCGCGGCGTGTCGGTTTTCATTTCTTGGTCCGGCGCGAGGGGCCTGGGCTGCGGGCAGGGGCCGCGCAGCGCGTGCTGCCTTCGCACGATAGAGCAGAGCGTTGGCGGCGCAAGCGGCAGCGCTCGCCTCCGTAGGGTGCAAAAGCGAAAGCGCATTGCACCGCTGCCCGCTGTGTTTACACCACCCCGTGCTGAGCTTGCTCCACCCCCGTGCTGAACCTGTCGCAGCACGCCTTGGGGCAATCGTAGGGTGCAAAAGCGCAGCGCATTGCCCCGATCTACCGGCGTTTCGGCGCAATGCGGCTGCGCCTTTTGCGCCCTACGCGTTCCCCGCGGCCACCCCACCCGCCAATCCCCGTGCTGAGCCCCGTCGAAGCACGGCTCAGGTGCCTGCATCCCGCCCTTCGACGGCGCTCAAGCAATCGTAGGGTGCAAAAGCGCAAGCGCATTGCCCCGATCTACCGGCGTTTCGGCGCAATGCGGCTTCGCCTTTTGCGCCCTACGCGTTTTCCGCGGCCACCCCACCCCCACGCGTTGCCCGGCCCCTGGACGCGCGGCTCGGCGAGGGGTTGGCCTCTGGCGCGATTGACGGATTCGCGATTTGCGCTATAACCCCGCACGCGTCGGGCCGTTGTGCCCGCGCAGAATCCCGCGCACCTGCGGTGGCCGGTCGAGAACGATCGGCAACCTGTCGGCCTGTAGCCCCGGCTATGGGCAGAGGAGGGAGCGCTTCACTGAATTCCGTACGCCATTTCCGCTGCGACTTTAGGAGTGCCACGCATGACGAAGCGCATCCGCGCCAAGTACAAGATCGACCGCCGCCTCGGCCAGAACATCTGGGGCCGGCCCAAGAGCCCGCTCAACAAGCGCGAGTCCCGCCCGGGTCAGCACGGCGAGCGGCGCCAGACCAAGCTTTCCGACTACGGCCAGCAGCTGCGCGCCAAGCAGAAGCTCAAGGGCTACTACGGCAACATCACGGAGCGGCAGTTCCGCGGCGTCTACCAGGAGGCGCGCCGCTTCAAGGGCTCCACCTCCGAGCACCTGATCGGCCTGCTCGAGCGCCGGCTGGATGCCATTGTCTACCGCGCCAAGTTCGTGCCGACGGTGTTCTCCGCCCGCCAGTTCGTCAGCCACGGTCACGTGACGGTGAACGGCCGGCGCGTCAACGTCCCCTCCTTCCGCTGCCGCGTCGGCGACGTGGTCGAGGTCAAGGAGAAGGGCAAGCAGATGACGTTGCTGCTCGAGGCCATCAAGAGCGCCGAGCGCGACGTGCCCGACTACATCGAGGCCGATCACACCAAGATGACGGCCAAGCTCACCCGCGTTCCCACCCTTTCGGACGTGCCCTTCCCCGTGCACATGGAACCCAACCTCGTGGTCGAGTTCTACAGCCGCTAGAGCTTGTTCAGGTCAAATGGCAGCATATCCGGCGTTGGCGAGGTAGTTGGCGCACTCTTGGGGGCTGAAGTGGTCGAGCAGGTCGCCGATCCTGCGCCAGGTGGCTTCAAGGGTGCGTT
>JBFWRV010000130.1:0-9765 GCA_050248715.1 Hyphomicrobiaceae bacterium
TCCACGGCGCAGATGGTGGTGGCGCTGAAGCCCCTGCACGACCGCGCCGTCATCAAGCGGGTAGTGGTGTCCACCTATCAGTCGGTCTCCGGCGCCGGCAAGGACGCCATGGACGAGCTGTGGAGCCAGACCAAGGGCAAGTATGTGCCGGGCCAGGAGGTCGAGCCCAAGAAGTTCACCAAGGAAATCGCCTTCAACTGCATCCCGCACGTGGATTCGTTCATGGAGGACGGCTACACGCGCGAGGAGTGGAAGATGGTGGCCGAGACCAAGAAGATCCTCGACCCCAAGATCAAGGTGACCGCGACCTGCGTGCGCGTGCCGGTGTTCGTCAGCCACAGCGAGTCGGTGAACGTCGAGTTCGAGAGGCCGATCACGGCGGAGGAGGCCCGCGAGATTCTGCGCGAGGCTCCCGGCTGCCTCGTCATCGACAAGCACGAGCCCGGCGGCTACATCACGCCGATGGAGGCGGCCGGCGAGGACGCAACCTACATCAGCCGCATCCGCGAGGACGCGACGGTGGAGAACGGTCTCGCCATGTGGGTTGTCTCCGACAACCTGCGCAAGGGCGCCGCGCTCAACGCGGTGCAGATCGCCGAGCTGATGATCAACCGCAAGCTGCTGAAGAAGGCGGCGTAGGTTGCCGCAAGCAAGCGCTCACCCGATGCCGTCCGGTCAGCGCTTCGCTTGCCGGCCGGGCCTGCCCGGCCTTCGCCGGATCGGCCCGACCTATTTCTGCTCGGCAGCGCTCGAGAACCTTTGCAGCGTGTCGACGATGGCCAGCAGGTCATTTACGAACTGCTCGCGCTGCCTGGCCGGCAGGGCCTCGAGAATGCGGTCGTCCACGCGCTTGGCCAGAGGCTCGGCCAAGCGGAGCAGCCGCCGTCCTTCGTCGGTGAGCTTGACGGCGTAGGCGCGCGCATCCTCCTTGGTGCGGCGGCGCTGCAATAGACCTTTTCTCTGCATGCGGCGAACGATGTCGGCAAGCGTCGAGCGGTCGATGCCCGTGCGGTCGACCAGCCTTGTCTGGCTGACACCCTCGTTCTGGGCGACGGTCGTCAGCACGGCAAGCTGTCGTGGTGTCAGATCGCCGTCTTTCATTTCGGTGTGGAAGATTTCTCCAGCGCATTGTCCTGCGCGGTGAAGGAGATGGATAGGTGACCGGCTAAGCCGGTCCTGCTGTGAGTCCCGTTTCATCGCACTTTCGGAGATTGTCAGATGAGCGTCAGGGTGACGCTTGGCCGGCCCGCGCAGGACGCCCCTAACTGCGCGTGTGGCCGAGCCATGATCCGGAGGCAGGCGACAGGAGGCAGAATGGCACACCACCCGACTCGTGTCACGGGCGATTGCGCGACACGTTGTCTCACAAATTACAACGTAATCGGATATTTATTTCAGCTGCCGCTCTTCGCTTCGTAGCGCTTGATCAGCCCGATCTGGGCCACGCCGAAGACGAGGGAGAGCCCGAGAATGCCGAAGAACTTGAAGTTGGCCCAGACCGCATCCGAGAAGTTGCGCCATACCAGCTCGTTGAGCGCGGCCAGAATGACGAAGAAGACCGTCCAGCGAATGGTGAGCTTGCGCCAGCCTTCGTCGGTCAGCTTGAAAGCTTCTCCGAACAAGAACCGCAGGAGTGGGCGGCCGGTCATCAGTCCAAAGAGCAAGATCCCTGCGAACAGCACGTTGACGATGGTCGGCTTGCGCTTGATGAAGGTCGGGTCATCGAAGAGAAAAGTCAGGGCACCGAATAGAACGACCAGCACAGCCGTGGCGACGGGAACCGGCAGCAGGCGCCCGAGATAGATCCATGAGGCGGCAAGCGCCAGGACGCTCGCGACCATGATCACGCCGGTGGCCCAGTAGATGCCGCCCGCATAGAACGCAACGATGAAGGCAACGAGGGGCCCGAATTCGATCAGCGGCTTGACGGACGCGCTGCCCTCGGGATGGCTGCCGGTCGTCTCGCTCTTGTCGCCCATGGTCCGCTCCGCCGCTGCTTGCCCGGCCGGAGATCGGCCCTACGAGATCATATCGCCTTGCGGGCCGGACTTCGCAATGGGCTCGGGCAGGCGATGTTTCTGCAAGAGCCGCACCTGCCACCAGAAGAACAGCGCGGTGGTCGGCATGATCACGAAGATCTTGAACATGATCCAGAGGTCGATGCCGGTGAAGACGCGGTTGAGTGCATTCACATGCGCGTGCGCGCAGCCGAGCCGCACCGCCTCGTTGGCCACGGCCGTGAGGAGGAAGAACATTGCCACGTTGCGCGTGAGCTTCGTCCAGCCCTCCTCGGTGTAGTGGAAGGTCTTGCCGAACACGAAGCGGAAGAAGTTGTGGCCCGTGCGCATGCCCACCCAGAGCATCAGGGCGACCAGCGCGTTGAACAGGGTGACCTTGATCTGCACCCACATGGCGTTGCCGGTGATCAGCGTCAGCGCGCCGAACGTGACGCTCACCGCTCCGGCGATGAAGGGCATGATCGGCGGGCGGCCGAGCATGACGAGCGTGGCAACAAGGGAGAGCAGCGTGCTGGCGATGAGGGCCCAGGTGCCCGCGGCGATGCCGTACATCCCGTTGACCAGGAACATGGCAACGAGCGGCCCGATCTCGCCCAGGATATTGACGGTCTGCTCGGCATTGAAGGGATAGTGCCGTTTCCGCCAGCCGACTGCTTCTACTGCCACATGCTATCCTTCGGCCGGAGGCGTGTGAGTCCCCGACTCATCCCCTGCTCTTGCCTGTCCAAGTTCAGTCTCAGTCTTAACTCAAGGCCACGGCGCGCGCAAACTCGCCGGCATCGAATGCCGCCAGGTCATCGACGCCCTCGCCCACGCCTATTGCATGCACAGGTAGGCCGAACTTTGCTGAAATTGCGACGAGAATGCCGCCCTTGGCGGTGCCGTCCAGCTTGGTCATGACGAGGCCGGTGACCCCGGCCTTGTCCTTGAAGACTTCGACCTGATTCAGGGCGTTTTGGCCCGTTGTCGCGTCCAGCACAAGCAGCACCTGGTGGGGTGCCGTAGGGTCGATCTTGCGCAGCACGCGAATGACCTTCTCGAGCTCGTCCATCAAGGCCTGCTTGTTCTGCAGCCGTCCGGCGGTGTCGATCAGCAACACATCGCTGCCATTCGCACCTGCCTCCTTGAGCGCGTCGAAGGCAAGGCCGGCGGCATCCGCCCCTGTGCTGCGCGCGACAACCGGCGCGCCGGTCCGCTCGCCCCAGATCTTGAGCTGCTCGATGGCGGCGGCCCGGAACGTGTCGCCGGCCGCCAGCGTGACCGTCTTGCCGTCCTGGCGGAAGCGCTGGGCCAGCTTGCCGATGGTCGTGGTCTTGCCGGTGCCGTTGACGCCGACGACCAGGATCGTGTGCGGCCGATGCTCCCCCTCCAGCCGCAAGGGCTTGGCCACGGGGGTGAGGACGCGTTCAACCTCGGCGGCCAGCACGGTGCGCACCTCCTCTGGCGCGATCTCCTTGTTGTAGCGGCCCTTGGCCAGGGATTCCGTGATGCGCATCGCCGTCTCGACCCCCAGGTCCGCCTGGATCAGCGTGTCCTCGAGCTCTTGCAGGGTATCCGCATCAAGCTTCCGCTTGGTGAAGATGCCGGCGATGTCCTCGGAGAGTTTTGCCGAGGTCTTGGTTAAGCCGGCTTTGAGCCGCTGGAACCAGCCGACCTTCCGGGGCGGCTCCGGTGCGCTTGTTTCGGCGACCGCAGGCGGGACCGGTGGCTCAGGCTCGGGCCCGGCAGGCTGCACCGCAGCCGGTGTCTCGACCTGGGCTGGAGGCGGCACAGCCGGGGCCGGCTCCGAGCGCCGGAACAAGCCGAACAGGCCGCGCGAGGGTTTGCCGGGCGTATCGTTCACGACGCACACATGGGGTCGACAACTTGTCCGCGCAATCGCTTGCCGGAGGCTGCGGTGATGTGCGCGCTCATCACCTCGCCCGGCTCCGCGCCGGTGTCGATTTCCATCTCGGCGAAGCCTGGGGTGCGCGCCAGCGTGCCGCCGGGGCGCTTCCGCTCGACCAGCACCTCGGCCGTGCGGCCGACCAGGCCCGCCAGGTGGCCGGCAAGCGCCGCTTCGCCCTTGCCCCGCAATTGTGCCGCCCTGTCCTTCACCAGGGCGCGCGCCACTTGTGGCATCCGCGCCGCTGGTGTGCCAGGCCGCGGCGAGAACGGGAAGACATGCAGGAACGCCAGGCCGCAGTCGTCGACGAGGCGCAGCGAACCCTCGAACATGGCGTCCGTCTCCGTGGGAAAGCCGGCGATCAGATCGGCGCCGAACGCGATGTCGGGTCGCAAGTTGCGCATGCGCGCGCAGAAGGCCACGGCATCGGCGCGCGCGTGGCGCCGCTTCATGCGCTTCAGAATCATGTCGTCGCCCGACTGCAGGGAGAGGTGCAGGTGCGGCATCAGCCGCGCTTCCTCGGCCATCGCCGCGATGAGGTGCGGGTCCGCCTCCACCTGGTCGATGGAGGAGAGGCGCAGGCGCCTGAGCTCCGGGACGTGGCGCAGGACGTGCCGGACGAGCTTGCCGAGGGTCATGTCGCCCGGCAGCCCGGCGCCGTAGTCGGTGATGTCGACGCCCGTGAGCACGACCTCGGCATAGCCGGCCTCCACCAGCCGGCGCACGCCTGCCACCACCTCGCCCGCCGGGACCGAGCGCGAGGGTCCGCGGCCGAAGGGAATGATGCAGAAGGTGCAGCGATGGTCGCAGCCGTTCTGGATCTGCACGTAGGCCCGGGCGCGCGAGCCGAAGCCGTCGACGAGCGCATGCGCCGTCTCGCGCACCGACATGATGTCGTTGACCACCATGCGCGCGCCGTCGCCGGCACCGAGAGCCTGGAAGGTCTCGGCCCGCATCTTCTCCGCATTGCCGATGACGCGATCGACCTCGGGCATGCCGGAGAAGCGCGCCGGATCGATCTGCGCGGCGCAGCCCGTGACGACCAGGCGTGCCGCCGGGTTCTCGCGCCGCAGCCTGCGGATCGCCTGCGCTGCCTGGCGCACGGCCTCGCCGGTGACCGCGCACGTGTTGACGATGATGGCATCATCGAGCCCGGCCGCGACGGCGTGCCCGCGCACCACTTCCGATTCGAAGGCATTGAGCCGGCACCCCAGCGTCACCACCCGCGGCCCTGATTGTCCGCGCACGCCGTGGGGGCCCCCTCCTCCTTGACATGGCGCCCCCTCCCCCCTTGTGGGACAGGGAGGGGGGGATTCCCGAACGTCTGCCGTGGGGCTTCCCCCCACCCCTAGCCCCTCCCCACGTCGCGTCGAAGACGCGCCTCCGGCGCAAGGGGGAGGGGAGCCGCGCCGAGTTTGATTGAGTGGCACGTTCAAGCCGTCGCCAGCTCGAGCACGCCCGTGTGCTCGAGCTCCACCGGCCCCGTCATGAGGATGCGGTCGTCGGCGCGCCATTCGATGCCGAGCGGGCCGCCGGGCACCGTCACGGTGACCTTCCGGCCGGTGAGCCGCCTGCGCGCCGCGCACACGGTCGCCGCGCAGGCGGCGCTGCCGCAGGCGCGCGTGAGGCCGGCGCCGCGCTCCCAGGTACGCAGCCGGATCGCATCCGGCGCGGTGACGTGTGCCAGCGAGATGTTGGCGCGCTCGGGGAAGATCGGATGGTTCTCCAGCATCGGCCCGAAACGGCCGAGATCGTAGGCCTCCACGTTTTCCACCCAGAACACCGCATGCGGGTTGCCGACGTTGACGACCGACGGCGAATGCAGGATCGGCTTGTCGATCGGTCCGATCTGCAGCTCGATTGTCCGCGTGTCGTGGAACGGTTCGGCCAGCGGAATGTCCTGCCAGCCGAACCTCGGCGCTCCCATGTCCACGGTGATGCTGTCGATGCCGGCCACGGCGACATCCAGCACGCCGGCCCGCGTTTGGAACTTCAGCGCCTTGCGCCCGGTCGCCTGCGCCACCTGCCAGCCCACGCAGCGCATGCCGTTGCCGCATGCCTCCGCCTCGGAGCCGTCGGTATTGTAGATGCGGATATAGGCCTCGGTTCCGGGGGTGCGGGCATCGTGCAGCACCATCATCTGGTCGAACCGCGACTCCGGCCGCGCCGCGACGGCCCGCACCTCGACCGCATCGAGCACGCGGGTGCTCCCGCGCAGGTCGACCATGACGATCTCGTTGCCGAGGCCGTTCATCTTGGCGAAGGCGATGCCCTTGGACATGCCCCCTTATATGTTCGCGCCGAGCGCAGCACAATCGAGGCGGCGGCTGGCGGAGAATTGACCCGGGCGGGGCTTGCGACGCCGGGGTGTACCCATCACGTTGTGATGAAACCTGGGGCGATGAAACCTGGGGCATGGACGGGAGTTCCACACCCGATGCGCTTCTCTCATTGCGTTGCGGCCCTCGCGAGCCTGATCGCCTTCAGTGCCTCCCCTGCCTCGTCCTCGGCCGAGATCACCAAGGCACCGCCCGTCAAATCCAGCCAGCCGCCGAAGGTGGAGACCTTCGCCGGCGGCCTCGCGCATCCCTGGGGCATGGCCTTCCTGCCCGATGGCCGCCTGCTGGTCACGGAGCGGCCGGGGCGGCTGCGCCTCGTCGGCAAGGACGGCAAGCTCTCGCCCGCGCTGCAGGGCGTGCCCAGGATCAGCGCCGGCGGCCAGGGCGGGCTGCTCGATGTCCAGATTGCTCCCGACTTCGCGGCGTCGGGCCTCGTCTACCTGTCCTATTCGGAGCCGCGCGACGACAACCGCAACGGCACCAGCCTCGCCCGCGGCAGGCTGGTGTCGGAGGGCGGCGGCGGGCGCCTGGAGCAGGTGCAGGTGATCTTCCGGCAAGAGCCGTCCTACGCCTCGAGCAGTCACTTCGGCTCGCGCATCGTCTTCGCGCCGGATGGTTCGCTGTTCCTGACGCTGGGCGACCGCTACTCGGCCCGCGACCAGGCGCAGAATCCCGCCAACCACCTGGGCAAGCTCGTCCGCCTCATGCCTGACGGCAGCGCCTACCGCGGCAATCCCAGGAAGGAGGGCTGGCGCCCGGAGATCTGGTCGATCGGCCACCGCAACGTGCAGGGCGCCGCGATCAACCCGGCGACGGGCAAGCTGTGGACCATCGAGCACGGCGCCCGCGGCGGCGACGAGATCAACGTGCCCGAAGCCGGCAAGAACTACGGCTGGCCCGTCATCACCTACGGCCGCGACTACTCCTTCATGAAGATCGGCGAGGGCACGCAGAAGGCCGGCCTGGAGCAGCCGATCTACTACTGGGATCCCTCGATCGCGCCCTCCGGGGCCGCCTTCTACACCGGTGATCGCTTCCCGGAGTGGAAAGGCAACCTGTTCGTCGGCGCGTTGTCCGGCCAGGCTGTGCATCGCCTCGTGCTCGACGGCGAGAAGGTGGTGGGCGAGGAGAAGCTGCTGGCCGAGCTCGGCGAGCGCATCCGCGACGTCCGCAACGGCCCCGACGGCGCCCTGTGGCTCCTCACCGACAGGCCCGAAGGCCGCGTCCTCCGCGTCGTCCCACGCTGACTTGTCATCCCGGAAATTCACTTCGCGCTCGGCCGGAATGACAGATGGGCCCGCCACGCACACCGACACGGCCCTGAGCCTGTCGAAGGGCGGAAATGCAGGGCGGTCCCCGTACTACATGCGCGCTTCGACAGGCTCAGCGCGGGGTCGGACGTTGCTGCAAGGCGCCTGGCGCTGGACGCGACACTGCCACCTCTGCAATGCTTCCCCCCATAACCAACCACATCACCCTCGGGGAGCGAAGCCCATGAAGATCGAGCGCGTACGCGCCCACATCGTACGTCTGCCCGCCGACGAGCCGCTGGCCGACAACAAGACGTTGCCCGGCACCACGCGCGACATCGTCGTCGTCAAGGTCGCGACCACGGGCGGTACGGAAGGTCTCGGCGTCACCTTCTTCGGCGCGGGGCTGACCGGCGCGCTGAAAGTGGCCTGCGAGGAGCTCGGTGCGCTCGCCGTCGGCGAGGACGCCCATAACGTCGAGCGCATCGCCGACAAGTTGCGCCAGGGTACCGGAAGCGCGGGCCCCGGTGGCGTCTTCGCTCTGGCGCTATCCGCGATCGACACCGCACTCTGGGACATCCGCGGCAAGGCGCTCGGTGTCCCCGTTGCCCGGCTGCTCGGCGGCTTCCGTGATCGCGTGCCGGCCTACGCCAGCGGCGCGCTCATGCGCACGCTCTCCCTCGACGAGGTGGTGGGGGCCGCCGGCCGTCTGGTCGAGCGCGGCTGGACGGCCATGAAGACCCAGCTCGGGTTGCCGGGCGGCACGTTTCCGGAGGTGGAGGTCGACCGCATCCGCCGCATCCGCGAGATGATCGGCCCCGACGTCCGTCTCATGTGCGACATCAACCAGCGCTGGACGGTGCCCGAGGCCTTCAGCATCGGCGAGCGCCTTGAGCCCTACCATCTCCACTGGCTGGAGGACGTCACCACCGCCGACGATTTCGCCGGCCTCGCCCGCATCGCCGCGAAGTTGAAGACGCCCATCGCCGGCGGCGAATACGTTTACGGCATCGCCCCGTTCCGCCACATGCTGGAGGCGCGCTCCGTCGACTATCCGATGATCGATCTCGTGCGCGTCGGCGGCATCACGCAGTGGATGAAGGTTGCCGGCATGGCCGAGGCCTACAACCTGCCGGTGGTGTCGCACCTCATTCCGGAGGTTCACGTGCACCTGATCGCGGCGATCCCGAACGGCCACATCGTCGAGTACATGCCGTGGACGCGGTCGCTCTTCGACAGCCCCGTCGTGCCGGTCAAGGGCGAGATGACGGTGCCCACCGTCCCGGGCCTCGGCCTCACCTTCACGCGCGAGATCAGCGACGCGCTCGACCGCGGGCGATAGCCGCATGTCTTGTCATGCCGGAACTTCGCGACGCGAAGTATCCGGCACCCAGGTCATAGGGTGCAAAAGCGAAGCGCATTGCACCGATACCCGCGCAGTTCGGCGCAATGCGGCTTCGCCTTTTGCGCTCTACGGACTTTTGCTCAGCGCTAGCCCGCCTTGGCCGCGTGCCAGGCCCAGGCGGTGCGACGCATGACGGACTGGCGCAGATAGAGGTTGGCGAGATTGCGCGAGATCACCACGAGCGCTTCCTGCGCCTGCGACGTGTCGCTGCCCTCGCTGTTCAACCGCTCGACGCGCTCACGCAGTTGGCTGACGCGATTCTCTGTCTCGGCGATGCGTTCGGCGATGGCGACAAGCGCGGCGCGGTCGGTGGTCATGCGTCCTCCCTACGGATCGTTTGCTGGGCGCGGAGGTAGAATGTGTCTGTGTCAAAGCGAAGAAAGCTCTGTGACAATCCCGCGATTTGCACGGCGCATGCAACACGAGCCCGCCCAAGACGCACTCACGCCCCCGTCCTGATTTCGTCGAAGGACGTGCCGCGCATACCAAGCTGTGCTTCGACAGGCTCAGCACGGGGTTGGAGCCTGTGGCCGTGCACTCGCGTCGTCCTGGGCTTGTCGAAGGACGCGCCGCGCACACTTGAGTTTCGCTTCGACAGTCTCAGCACGGGGTTGGAGCCTGCGGCCGTGTACTCGCGTCGTCCTGAGCTTGTCGAAGGACGCGCCGTGCACACCAAGCCGTGCTTCGACAGTCTCAGCACGGGGTTGGAGCCTGCGGCCGTGCACTCGCGTCGTCCTGAGCTTGTCGAAGGACGCGCCGCGCATACCAAGCCGTGCTTCGACAGTCTCAGCACGGGGGTGGAGCCTGTGGCCGCGCACTCGTGTCGTCCTGAGCTTGTCGAAGGACGTGCCGCGCATACCAAGCCGTG
>JBFWRV010000131.1:0-9660 GCA_050248715.1 Hyphomicrobiaceae bacterium
AGCGAACGCACCCTTGAAGCCACCTGGCGCAGGATCGGCGACCTGCTCGACCACTTCAGCCCCCAAGAGTGCGCCAACTACCTCGCCAACGCCGGATATGCTGCCATTTGACCTGAACAAGCTCTAGACTAGGGCCCATCCGGTTTAAGTGGAACGATAACCCGCATTGTGGAGGTAGTTGGAGCATTCTTCGGGCGAGAACATTTCGAGCAGCGCGCCGGTCCTTCGCCACACCGCTTCGAGGGTGCGCTCGCCTGCGTTGCGCAGCAGGGCTTTGAGCTTGGCGAACACCTGCTCGATGGGGTTGAGGTCGGGCGAATAGGGTGGCAGGAACAGGAGGCGGGCGCACCCTTGAAGCCACATGGCGAAGGGATCCGCGACCTGATCGGCAACTTCACACCGCAAGAATGTGCCAACTACCCTGCCAACGCCGCCTATGCTGCCATTTGAAATGAACGGGCGCTAGCGTGATGACCGAGAAGTTCCGCAGCATCGGCGTCTGCAGGGTATCGAGGCCGACGTCTCGATCTGAGTCACACTGGAGCCAGAAACTCGGTTGATGTTTCAGGTCGCGAGATTCGTTGCTCGCTTGCCGCGCGCGCCGGGACGAAATTAGCGAGCACGACCTAAAGGCTCTTCACGTCGACGGAGAACACATAGCCGACACCGCGCACGGTCTTTACGAGTTGCGGCGTGCCGGTCTCGCTTTCCAGCCTTTTGCGCAACCGGCCCACGAGCGCATCGATCGAGCGGTCGAGTGGCGACCACGCATGACCCTTGAGAAGGTCCATGATCTCGTCGCGCGAGAGGACGCGATGCGGCCTTCTGGCGAACAGTGCGAGCAGATTGAACTCGGCCGTGGTCAGCGGCTTCACCTCTCCGGAAGTACTGCGCAGCTCCCTGCTCGTGAGATCGAGCACCATGCCTGCAAAGCCAAATTGCTCATGTTTGCGACCATTGTCCGGCACTGCCTCTCCGGCTGCGCCGTACCGCCTCAATACAGCGCGCACACGGGCAAGCACCTCGCGCAGGGCAAAGGGTTTGGCGATGTAGTCGTCGGCCCCGAGTTCCAGGCCGACCACCCGGTCGACCGTATCGCCTTTACCCGAGATCATGATGATCGGGATGTTGCAGGTCGCCCTGATCTCGCGGGCAAGCGCAAGGCCGTCCTCACCCCCGAGCGTCAAGTCGAGCGTGACGAGGTCGATCTTCTGGCGCGCGATCCCTGCGCGAAGGCTTGCGCCATCGGCAGCCTCGAGAACATCATAGCCCTCGCGCTCGAAGCATGTGCGCAGGAGCGCGCGAACTTCCGGCTCATCGTCGACAACGAGAATGTGAGCTCTGGCGCTTGCCATCAAGGAAATGTCCACTGGTTCAGATCGAGTGCTCTCGCGCCGGAATATATAGCGCGGAAAACGCGGGGTCATGTCGGCCATGCAACCGCCGCCGACGGTTCATGCGTTCGATCAGCGCGGCACCCTGCGCGTTAACGACGCGGGCTTGCCGTGGCCCGGCGATCACGATCAATCGGGAGGTGCTGATTCCAGCGCCAGGCGTTCGCGCCAAGCGCGCGGCGAGGCCTAGGCCAGGCCGCCGGAGCCCGTGAAGAGAGCTGCTTTGATTTGTCGAGATATGGAGGCGGTGAGGTCCGGGGTCCTGGTGCGGTCCGCGGGGAGCGCCGCCGCGGCCGCTGTTACAGTATCTTACAATCTGTTTCCCGGCCGCCAAACGCATGTGGCTGCAGCTTGGTCTACTCGGAACGCGGAACCCCTGCGGAAGGAGAGATGATCATGCTGTCAGAGGCGCTGGAGTCGAGCTGGCCCGTGCGCTTTGCAGGCCGGTCGCGTGAGCAGGGGCCCGACGAACCGGAAAGCCTCGAGGAGCGCGTCGCCCGCGCACCCGTGCGGACGCTGGAAGCAAAAAAGCACGTCTTCACGGAAGGCGATCAACGATCGCATCTCTATCGTGTCGAAACCGGCGCCGTCTGCCTTTACAAGGTGCTGCCCGACGGCCGCCGACAGGTGGTGGGGTTTGCCTTTCCGGGCGATCTGCTCGGCTTCGGGCCGGCCGGTGCTCATCAGTTCAACGCGCAGACGACTAGGCCATCACGCCTCAGATGCCTATCGTGGCGGAGCATCGAGCGAGTTGTGCGTCAGAACCCGGCGCTCGGGGTGACGCTCTGGGAAGCGATCTCCCAGGAGCTTGCCGCCGCGCACGAGCTTCTTCTCACCAACGGACAGCGCACCGCGGCGGAGAGAGTCGCTGCCTTCCTGCTGACGATCTCGCGCCGCAATGCGCGCAGGGGGGAGGATGACTCGCTGATCATTCTGCCGATGACCCGTACGGATATCGGCGACCTGCTTGCGCTGACGATCGAGACCGTGAGCCGCGTCTTCAGCAGCCTGCGCCGGGAGCGGATCATTGATCTTGCGCAAAGCTGTGAGGTGCGCATCCGGGACATGGAGTCGCTGGAACGCCTTGCGAAAGGGGGCGGCGATCTTTGAGGGCGGCAGCCGACACCTCGAAAGCCGGCGCGCACGTGTCGCCAGCACCCCTCCACATGGCGCGTCTGAACGGCGTCGAGCACTTCAAAGGCGGAACGAGCGCAATGCCGAATCCAGCAGCGACATTCCGGCTCGCGAGCGGGATTTTTTTCGGGCCGCTGCAGCTGGGTGAAGCGATGGATGGTCTGCTCACAGGCGGCTTCAGGCGACGCGACATGTGCCTTGCGGGAACGCGCACGGCGCTCGGCAGCGTCAAGGAGGATTTGCAGGGTGTTCCGCGGCAGCTCCGCTCCCTCTACCCGTTGGCGCAGGGCGTCGAGGTCATGGGGACATCCGGCGTATTGCTGCGCAAGCTGCTGAAGGAGGCCGCATGGCGCGAGAGCGAAAGCGCCCTTCGCTCCGCGTGGCTGCTGCCTGAGCTTTTCGGCAGATTTACCGAGCACATCCGCCGGGGTGCGGTCGTATTGCTGGTGAGCGCACCGGATGCGAGCTTATTGCAGGCCGGCTGCCGCATCCTGCTCCGCCACTCGGCCCATCCCGTGCAAACGCATGAATTCACCTTGGCGCGCTCTGCCGGCGTGTAGGACAAGACGAACCGGTCGCCCGGCGCGCTGATCGCCCGACCCTCACTACTTGCCCGGCGACCTCGAAGCGCACATCGATCGCTTCGTCGATCACTACAATTACCGACGCTACCATGAAAGTCCGCAAAGCCTCACTCCCGGCCGACGTCTACTTCGGGCGGGGTCAAACCATCCTGCTTCAACGCGAAAGGGTCAAAGGAGACACCATCAAACACAAACGAGTGCGCCACCAACGCAAAGCAGCCTAGTCTGAAACAGCAATAGAGCCAGAACCACCCCTCCGATATGTGGTCCCGGAAGGGCTTCAGACCTTTGACCCTGCAACGCTCAGTGGCGACCTGCTCAATCCGAGTATTGGATGGCCGGCGCGAAACCTCATAGACTGGTCTGACAAGTTGGAGCGCGGCCTTGGACACATCTCGCAAAACGAGCCGATTGGTTGAAGAAGCACGTGAGCGGTTCGCCGAGCTTGATCCCGAGCCGCGCCTGCTGATGGGACCGGGCCCCGTCGATGTCTATCCGCGCGTACTGCGTGCCATGTCAGTCGCCCTGCAGGGTCAATTCGACCACCAGTTTGCGGGCTACATGGACCAGGTGATGGCGCTCTACCGACAGGTGTTCTGCACCCAGAACCACTGGACCATGCTGATAAACGGCTCGGCCAGAGCCGGCATCGAGGCCTGCCTGGCGTCGGTGCTTGCGCCAGGTGACAAGCTGCTCGTGCCGATCTTCGGGCGCTTCGGCCAACTCAAGGTCGAGATAGGACGACGCCTGGACGCTGAGGTCGTGGGTATCGAGATCGAATGGGGTCGAGTGTTCGAGACCGACGCCATCGACGCGGCCATCAGGCAGCACCGCCCGAAGATGATCGCGATCAGCCACGGTGACACTTCCACCACCATGCTGCAGCCGCTGGCCGAAATCGGCGCGCTGTGCCGTGAGCACGACGTTCTGCTCTATGTCGACTGCACGGCCTCGCTTGGAGGCAATCCGTTTGAAATGGACGCGTGGCATATCGACGTGGCCTCGGCTGGTTTGCAGAAGTGCCTCTCGGGGCCACCGGGCTCTTCGCCGATTACATTCAACGCTCGGATCGCAGCCCTCGTTAATGGCCGCAAACACATCGAGCAGGGCCTCATGGCACCTGGCACCGTCAAGGGGAATGGCCCTGTCATCCGCTCGAACTACTTCGACTTGGCCATGCTGATGGACTATTGGTCGCCGAAGCGGCTCAACCATCACACAGAAGCCGCGTCCATGCTGTATGCGGCGCGCGAATGCGCCCGTGTGGTGCTCGAGGAAGGACTGGAGGCTGGCTTTGCCCGCCACATGCTCGCCAGCGACGCGCTGCGCGCTGGCCTCGGGGCGATGGGGCTCGAACTCTACGGCGATCCCGGGCATCGCATGGCGAACGTGACAGGCGTCGTTATTCCGAAGGCCGTAGCCGACGGCGAGAAGGTAAGGCGCGAGATGCTGCAGGACTTCGGCATCGAAATTGGCACCTCATTTGGGCCTCTCGCGGGTAAGATCTGGCGCATCGGCACGATGGGCTACGTTTGCCGAAAGCCCAACGTGCTGCGCTGTCTCACGGCGCTGGAGGCAGTATTGCGCCGCAATGGCTACAAACTACCGGCCGGCGCAGCGGTCGATGCGGCGTGCAGCGTCTATGAAGGCAAGACCCCCACATAGAACAGTCGGAGTGAAGACAGGTTTCACAGCCAGACGTTTCGCCGAGGATCTGGCGGGATCCTGGCACGGACCTGACGCAGTCGGGCCCCTGCACCGTGAATTTGTCGGAGACGTGCCGTGCACGGTGTTGCCGACGCCGAGCTCTCAATTCGCAATCAAGCGATTGCAACGTTGGTCCTAGCTAGTTTGGAGGCCGGCCACTAAGGAACGCTTGGGAAAGTGTCGAGTGCCTGTCGATGGCTAGAGAACCTCTGAACAAGTCCGAGGATTCCCAAGAGCGACGAAGCAGTCCACCGTGATCGCGGCCAAGGGCAGCGGTTCGGGGGCAAATGCGGCAGATGACATTTGCGGCAGTGGGCGCTGGGTTCGAGGGCTATGCCAAGACGACGCGGCGCGCGGCGTTCCTGGCCGAGATGGACAAGATCGTTCCCTGGGCCGAGTTGCGCGCCTCGATCGAGCCCTATTATCCCAAGGCCGGGAACGGGCGCCCACCGATCCCGCTGGAGCGGATGCTGCGCATCCACTTTCTGCAGCACTGGTTCAATCTGTCCGATCCGGCAGCGGAGGAAGCGCTCTATGAATCGCCGGCGATGCGCGCCTTTGCCGCATGCGATCGGCGTGCTCAAGCGCGTGTTCGGCTTCGTCAAGGTACGCTATCGCGGGCTCGCCAAGAATGCCTGCCGTCTGCTCGTCGCCTGCGCCCGGCCAACCTGTTCATGGTGCGGCGTCGGCTGCTGCGCCTGGCCGCGCCCTGAACGAGCCGCCCGCGAACCCTGTGCGGCTCGCGCCGAGACGCCGAGCGCAGCGCGCCGACCACCAACCGACCGCCGGCCTCCAAACTCCTTGCGCTCATCCAAAACGCAGCCTTATTCAGACGTTCCTTAACTTTGCTGATGGACCACTCGATGCAGGCTCCTCAAGTCGCGCCAGCAAGACGTTCGAGCGCTTTCGCGGGGCCTTGGCGACCGGCCTGCAGGGCGAGAATGCGGACGGAAGCATCGCGCTGTTGCTGGTCGAGGCGGGTCTTTGGACGCGCTACCATCTCGACAATGATCGCGTTGTGGCCGAACCGCATGTTTCAGGTCCGCTCTCGGGTGACGTCGTCGCTGTGACCGCCGAGCCTGTCATGCAGGCGTTGTTGGGCGACCACGTGTCCATCGGCCAGGCTATTGGCGGTGGACTGCTGGTCATTGCGGACGACACCGGAGCGATGCAGCAAACCACTACCGCTTTGCATCGCGCGTTCCTTAAACAATCCCACTGACGCTCGCATTCGTGCGGTGGTGGCACTGTTGGGGTCAAAGGCACACATCCGGCAGGGGGCGCATCTTCGTCCGTTATGCCCCTAAAAAGCGGAAGAAACCGGTTCACGACCATCGTGCAGAACCTCAAGACGCTGGCCCTGCGCCTCATCAGGCCACCGCCACTGGCCGCTTGCGCGTGAGTTGCGTCGCGTCAGTCGGTGGTGTGAGCGTCGAGGCCGAAGCCCGCACGGGCGAGGTCAGAAAACACGATCAGCCTTTCACTTCCCAGATCAAACCAACCGCCAAGGGCCCAACGGCTCACGCAACCGACTTTTTCGACGGCATCGGCCATAAACCGACATAAGCGGAAGTTACTCAATGACCTGGTCGGCGAGCACCTGCCCAGAAGTGCCGGGAATCAACGATAACGAGCGAGAATGAGGCTTATCGATACTGATGGTCCGTCGCGGGTCCCATGGGCGCGCATTTCCACTGCGCGTTTTCCAGGCGAGGCGAGCCCAAATTTGCCGAAAATTTGCCGCCGGGGAACACAACCGCCCGACCTCATTTCTTTGCGGGCTGTCGCCAATCGGACTCCGGTGCTTTCCAGGGGACCACGCGCGGAACCCAGCGCGGGGCGTTCGCGCGATACACCTCGTACTCTGCGCCAAACGTCTCCTGCAGCGTCGGCTCTTCGTACGCGAGGACAAACAGGTGGAAGGCCAGCCAGAGTACTGCACCGAATAGAACGAGCCCCCAAGCGCCAAATAACAAAGCCTGACCAACGATGATGGCGACGACAGCCACGTAGATAGGATTGCGCACGTACCGGTAGAGCCCTGTCACCACCAAGTTCTTGGTCGGCGCGACGGGCGCAGGTGTGCCCAACCCTTGAAGCGCAAATCGCGCAAAGGAGTCCACGAGGCCGGGCAAACCGATCAAGATCAAGAGGACGCCGATCGCGCGCGTGACCTCAAGACCCAAGAATGCGGGCCGAAATTCCCAGCCCGTCATCTGCCACGGGATCAACCCGGCGAGCACGAATGGCGCAACCACGAAGAAAAGAGCACTGCCCAAGACGGCACTCACCTTTTGCATGGTCACTCCCCGATGCTTTCGATCGCTGACCTTTGTCGTCACCTTACTCCATCCCTTTGTTAGCGTCCCAAGGGCGGATTCCGTGCTGGTTTGGTGTCATCGATGTGCCGGTGCTTTGCTGACGGTTGGCGCGCCAACTCCGACATCGAGATGCCGGCTCACGCACGCCAACGACTATCTGATCGTTGAACCGCGACGGCCTCGCGAAAGCGTCTCGACCAAGCCCACAGTCCAGCACATCGGGCAGCCGCGTAACGCGACGAGGGTGGCGACGCCCGCGCCCAAGGACAGCCAAGGGTGCGCGGTCTGGTGGATGATGGCCCAAGCGAGTAGCGCCGCCGCGGCTGCGCCGCGCATCAGGTGTGCGCCCAGGAAAGCGCTCCCGAACATGCCGACTCCACGAAGGTAATTCATGTGCTCTCTCGTCCGCTGTCCTTTGTGCCGAGCAGGTATTCGCGCACCAATGCGCGGGCGCGGCGCAGGCGGCTTTTGGCCGCTTCGCGCGTCACGCCGAGCCGCCGGGCGATTTCCCCAATCGTCAGATCTTCGAGATCTCGCAGCAGCAACACTTCGCGATGCGACGGCGAAAGCGACTCGATCGCATTGACCAAGTCGATGCGTAACTCGTCCGGCGGGACCTTCGCGAGCTCGCGTGACTCTTCCAGGCTGGCGAGTTCCTCGTATCCGCGCATCAGCATCAGCGCCGGCAGCATGCAAAGGCGCGCGATGACGGTTAGCAGCCAGCCGGCGAGTGCGGCTGGACTGCGGATCGTGCCCACGCGCCGGTACACGACGATGAGTGCTTCTTGCACCACATCTTCGATGACCGAGGCGCGGTGGCAAAGGCGCCGGGCGTAGCGTCGAATGTCCGGCTGCAGAGCCACCAAGAGCTGCGTGAGCGCGTGCCGGTCGCCCGACTGTGCCGCGAGCAAGAGATCGTCTGATACGCGCGCCAAGGCGGTCACCCCTTCAGTGGCTCGCGCCCGGCGACGGCGCAGGCAGGACAATAGCCGAACACGCCAGTGGCCAGCGTCACCACACCCGCACCGCTGAGCAGTAGCCCGAGCGGCGAAGCGTGCAGCGCAACCACGCCGCAGATGAGCATCAAGCCCCCGCCGATCAGCCTAGCCGCGCGCTCCCACCCGCCAACGTTCTTCCAATACCACATGGTTGAGTGCTCCGGTTCGTGACACGCCGCTATGGCGCATTCATCCAGACAAGAGGGCGCAAACCCGGCGCCGGGGTCGCGGCTCAAAAAATAATTTGAAGGGGTGGCAGCTTCAGCAGGCCGGCGTGGACGTCGGGCGCGGGCGCCCATGAGGCGTAGCGCAACATCGCAGTCTGTCGCAGGTCATCCGGCCGGATCGCATCGGCGGGCCGCTGCATCATAGCGCCACGGCAAAGCAGGAGTGCCCATCATCATCGGCCGTGGCGCCCGGTCTCAGCCTTTCGGTTCCATCCAAGTCAAGTGCTTTTCGATTTCGATAGATCCGAGTTGGGTCAACCGCGACGCCGAAGATACGTCCGGTTTCGGAGGATGCCGTCGAAAAAGTCGATTGCGTGAGCCGTTGGGCCCTTGGCGGTTGGTTTGATCTGGGAAGTGAAAGGCTGATCGTGTTTTCTGACTAGCAGGCTGTTGAATGTCTCGCGTGCTGACAGGCGGCGTCGAATATGGTTCCGTTCCGGCTCGCCGTCGCGGGGGGCCGGGATGCGCGGATCGGATGCCAGGTCGGGATCGCTGTTCTCGTACGTGGACCTGGAGGGCCGGGTGCCGGCGAAGCATCCGCTGCGCGTGATCAAGACCAGCGTCGACGACGTTCTGGCCGGGCTCGATGGCGATTTCGAGCGCCTCTACGAAGGCACCGGACGGCAGTCGATCGCGCCGGACGGCTGCTGCGGGCCTCGCTGCTGCAGGCGCTCTACTCGGTGCGGTCGGAGCGGCAGCTGATGGAGCAGATCGACTACAATCTGCTGTTTCGCTGGTTCGTGGGGCTCGGCATCGACGACCCCGTGTGGGACCACTTGACATCCTCCAAGAACCGCGACCGGCTGCTGGATGCCGATGTTGCCGGGAAGTTCATCGAGGCGGTGCTGCGCCATCCCAATCGCAAGGGTGACGGGCAACCGGCGAAGCTCTCCTATATGGGGCACGCGCTGATGGAGAACCGCTCTGGCCCTCGTCGTGCAGGCGATGCTGACGCAAGCGACCGGCACTGCGGAGCGGGATGCGGCCATCGCCATGCTCGAGCAGCATGCTAGCGCAGGTTTAGTTCGAATGGAATCGGGAGGGATTCCCAGGAGGCGGCGAATATCGTTCATGCTGGAGGTGGAGGCCAGCATGCATGGCACGAGCTTATTCGCTTGATCTGCGTGAGCGCGTGATTGCCGCTGTAGGGTTGGGGCAGAGGCGTCGCCAGGTGGCGGCAACGTTCGGAGTGGAGCCGTCGACGGTGGTGAAGTGGTGGCAGCGCTACCGCGCCACGGGCGAGGTTGCGTCCAGGCCGCGCGGCGGCAGCCAGGTGCGGGCGCTGGTGGATGAGC
>JBFWRV010000132.1:0-9381 GCA_050248715.1 Hyphomicrobiaceae bacterium
GGCTTCCGTGTGCGAGGTCACAACGTCGGTCAGCAGGTCGCGCGCGTCCTTTTCACTGATGATCTTGCCCTCAGTAAGGGCCAGGAGGAGGGACTCGCAGATGCCTAGGGCGGCCGAGCCATCGGCATCGTAGACTTGTGGGTGTTCTGTCATCGCTTGTCCTTTCGATCGCCATTCTCCTCCATTCAATCGCTCCGCGCCCTGATCCACATTGGTGAAGTTGAAGATCTTTCCGCTCGTTAGGGGGTTGAAGCATCCCAACGCTCAGGTCGGTGGCAAGTAGGTGCCGTTTGAGAGACTTACCAAACTTTTCCTGTTTGAGATGATGATGGCTTCTCGCCCGGCCCTGATGAGACCTTTACGCACGAGACTTTGCACGGCCACCGTCACGGCCGGTCGCTGCACCATGAGACCAAGAAACTTGTGCGAGAGCGGCAGCTCATTCCCGTCGATGCGATCGGCCGCCATCAGCAGCCAGCGGGCCAGTCGCGCTTCATTCTTGCTGCGGCCGTTGGCAACGGCTGTCTGTGTGGTCTGGAGCAAGAACGCGTGAACATACCGAAGTAGTGAACGATGCAGTCCTGCGCTTTGATCGATGGCGCTACGTAATTTGGCTGCGCTCAGACGGTGGCCTGTCCCTGCCGCCTGGATATAGGTCTCGTGCGGTGCGCGATCGTGGCCGAGGACAACGGGCAAGCCCGTCATGCCCTCCCGGCCGATGATGCCGACCTCGATACTGCGTTTGCCGGGCCCGTCGGCAACGACCGATGCGAAGCCACTCTCGATGAAGTAGACGGCGTCGATCCGGGTATTGGCCGTCTCCAGCTGCGTGGGGACGGGGAGCTCGACGGGTACGAGGTCCGGTTTGATGAGCGCGAAATCCGCCCGCGTTAGCCCCGACAAGACCTGGTTGTGGATTGCGGCTCGGCCGGCGTTTTGCGGCATGGCTCTTCCTCGAAGGGCAAGAGCTCAAGCCGTCTCTCAGCCGTCTGCGCCCGAAACGTCGGCAGACGATGTCGCAATGTACGCGCTCAGCAACGAACCGCCTAATTTTGCGAGGTCGGGTACAATTTCTTACATGCGTCAGCGAGCGCGTGGTAGCTTACTCTTGGCGTCGCGACGGGAGCCTCGCTCCGAGCACGAGCGGAGATGTGTCGCCCAATCCAGGAAACGCCAGCCCATGGCCGAAACGCGGTTCAACAGCGTCCTGGCAATGAAGCTCAACACGTTTGTCGCCTTGTCGCGCGCCGAGTTGGCGTGCATCGCAGACATGCAATCAAATCCCCTCAAGCTGAGGCGGGGCAAGCAGCTCACGCAGGAAGGCGATACCGGGCACAAGGCATTTGTGCTGCAAGAAGGCTGGGCCTGCAGCTTCAAGATCCTGCCCAATGGCTCCCGTCAGATCATCTCGTTTCCGATCGCCGGCGACATCATTGGGCTGCGCAGCGTACTGCTGCGCACAGCCGACCATTCCTTCTCGGCCATCACGGATGCGGTGGTCAGTCCCGTTGAAGCTGCGCACGTCATGAAATGCGTGACCGAGTTCCCGCGCCTGGGGGCCGCCCTTCTATGGGCTGCCTCCCGCGATGAGGCGATGGTGGTCGAGCATCTCGTCAGCATCGGTCGCCGCAACGCGCTCGAGCGCACGGCGCATTTTTTCATGGAGCTGGCCGAACGGCTGAGCTTGATCGGACAGGCCACAGAGACCGAGTTCAAATGTCCCCTCAGCCAATTTGTGATCGCTGACGCCTTGGGCCTCACCGCCATTCACGTCAACCGCGTCCTGCGTCAGCTGCGCGAGCGGGGCCTGCTCAGCATCCGAAAGGGGAGCGTGAAAATTCACGATCTGGCCAGCCTCAGAAAGCTGGCGGGCTTCCAGGGTGGCTACCTCAATTCGCGTACCTAGACACCGGCGCACACAATCCACACCCGTCCGCGGAACACACCGCACACTAACCTGCATTAGCGCTCGCCCTGCGTGGATGATGTAGCCACATCTGGCGGGGTAGACGAGCCTTTGGAAGTGTCCGATCGCTTTCGAACCGCTCTCTTCTGATCTCTCCGGGGGCTCGAACCCTAGTCGGCTCCCGGAGAGAGGATCCCGAAGAGTGGTCGACCGAGATCCCGGAGATGCTGGCCGCCGGCTTCGACAAGGCCGGACCTGGAGAAGGTCCGCGAGATTCTTGCCGCCATGGCCCCGATCGAAGCCCGAGAGCCGACCAAGGCCATCGTCCGTATCGAGCTCGCCGCCGCGTTCCTCGCCACCGCTTGCAGCGCCGCCTACGACAGTGCCGGGCCAATAGGGTCGCCTGATAGCGGTCCCGGACCTCTGTGCGGTCACCGAAGCAATGGTCGTGAAGAGGGCTCGGGAGATCTATGGGCAGGGGCGAGGATAGCCAACCTGTAGCCGCCCCACGCCACCTGGCGCCCGAGGACAGCCGGCCCGATCACAGGCGCATGAACGCGATGGACGAACCTATCGCCGTCGCGCCGTGACCTCGATCTCGATCTTCATGCGCGGGTCCGCCAGACCGGCCACAATCATCGTCGACGCCGGCCGGATCTCACCGAGGTAGCTCTTGAGCACCGGCCAACAGGGCTCGAAATCCTCCTGACGCGGCAGGATGTAGTTGACCCGCACAACGTCGGCCATCGAGGCATCTGCCTGACGGAGAGCCGCATCGATGTTGCGCATTGCCTGCTCGCACTGCACGACGACATCATCGGATATCGTCATCGTGGCATAGTCGAAGCCGGTGGTGCCCGAGACGAAAATCCATCCCTCATCCACGACTGCGCGGGAGTAGCCGACTTCGGCTTCGAAGCGGGAGCCGGAAGATATGAGCCGTCTTGCCATGCCTCACCTCACGCTGTCAGTGCCAACTCCGCGCGCGTCACCTTTCTCCAGGGGGCGGGAGCATTTCCTTGTAACATAGCGTCCGAAGGACCATGTACACGGTGGCGGTGTCATCCGATGATCGGATTGCGCCCCTAAAGGTTTGTGGTCTCGCTAGCTTCTACGCTCTGCCTTTCCCAACTTCTGAGATGGCGAGCCGTGCGTGCGGCCCTCTTCGGCCGGCTCATCACGCTTCTCCTTGGGAAAGGATCAGACCAATGCGACTCACGGGTACCCGTGAAGTTCTTCAACGCGGCCAAAGGTTTCGGCTTCATCCAGCCGGAGGGTGGCAGCAAGGACGTTTTCCTCCACGCAACCGCTCTCGAGGCGCTCGGAATCCGGTCGCTGAATGAGGGTGGCAGGATCAACCTCGTGCTTGAGAACGACCGTCGCGGTCGCGGCAAGCAAGCTCCGCAGCTCGAGCTCGCTTGATCACGTCAGAACTAACCGTCCGAAACGTCGGCTTTGGTGAGAGTGCTCCCCAGGGGGCGCTCTTTCTGTATCGGTGAGCCCCAATGAACGAACCACTCATTCCGCATCGGGCAGACGGTTCATTTCAGGCCACGGCGCCTCAGCACGCTTCGCGGTGCGCAGGAATGCAGGATCGTTCAGCTGCTGCCCTTCGAAGATGGAAGCTACCTCTATAGAATCAGATGCGACAGCGAAAATGTCGACCGCGTCGTCAAGGAAGGCGAACTGACTGCGCGGCATTCCTAGGGCGCCTCGCCGAGCGGGCAGAGCCAGGCTATTTGGCGGACGTTCGCGCATCCTTTGCTTCCGCCAGTTGGCGGCATGGGTGCGGACATCACCTCGGGATTATACCCATCTTTTCCTTGGGGGCGCCGCAAGCTCGTGATTGGGTGGCGCACAGCTCACTGAGGGTTCGGCATGCGCTTCCACAAATCAAAGAAGATCAGCAAAGCGCGCGCCAGGCTGATCATCAAGACGCCCGGTCCATCCTTGAATGACACTGTCGTCATTGCTCACTGCGACAACTGGTACGATGTCCGCCTGATGACTCCCAAGGAGCTTGACGATTTCGTAAGTGACTTGCTTCGTGCAGAACAAGCCGCATTGCAATCGGCCTTGACTGTCCCTCACTGAGCTTGCCGCAGACCTTCGTCAGCACTACATCTTAACTATGGGCGAGAAAGGCATCATGGAACGGCTCGTACCGCGGGGTGTTGTCGTGCGTCGCAGCCGCGTGTGGCGGTGTTCAACCTGTCGGGTAGCAGTCGAAAGTCCCGCGCTCATCCCGGTCCCTGCACCGTGCATCGTGTGTGGTGGCATCGCCTTTGAAGCGGTTGACGCCCTATCACAATGATCGTCCTCCCTCCGTTTCATGGAGCCCTGCCCGCACGATCTCCATCTGCTCAGACGGGTACCCCGTTGCCAGGGCCACGGCTTCTTCGAGCGTTCCCCTGAGCCAGGTTGGGAACTCCGTGCGGGCTGTTGATGACCGCCGCAAATTCAGCATGTCGTCACGCTTCGGACCCCGAGGGTCCCTTCCCATGGGCGATGTCCTCCTCGCCCAGAAGCTCGCACTCGAGCTCTTCGAGGCGGACGCCATCGGTGTGGCAAATGCGTAGCCGCCGCGTCGGTGCGGCGTACTCTGGTTTGCTAGAACATTTGGGTAGATGAGCGCGGCGCAAGAGTGCCAGCACCCAAGCGTCAGGGCCGTCACTCCGGCCACGGGTTGATGGGGTTCGTGGATAAAATCCTAGCTCAGCCGCTGGGGTAGGAGCACGCAGGACCTGGTGCAGACTTTGGACGACCTCCACAGCTGGAAGGTGTCGGTGCTCGTCCAGACCGGACTCAGCTTCGGTCTGAGCACTGCCAGTAGCAAATTGATGCGAACGATCATGGCTGGGCTTGCAGAGTTTGAGCGGGATCTGATCAGGGAGCGGGTAAAGTCCGGGTTGGCAGCAGCCAAGGCCAATGGGGCCGTGCTTGGCCGGAAGAAGGGCTGCGCCGCCTCCCGTGGCGCGTGGGCAATCTCATCCGTCAAAGACCGCGTCATGGCTGTGCGCGCCTAGCACATCTCGCCAATGGCAGTCTCGCTCTATATCATTGTGTCGGGTCGTGATTGGCTGGCCGCAGCACCTGGAGGCAAATGCCGCACGACATCTCGCTTATCGCCACAATCACCATGGGTCTGGTGCTTGCGTTTTTTGGCGGTCTGGCAGCTCACAGGCTGCGCCTACCACCCCTCGTAGGCTATCTCCTCGCAGGCGTCGCGCTCGGCCCGTTCACGCCAGGATTTGTCGGGGATGCGAATCTTGCGGCCCAGCTGTCCGAAATCGGCGTCATTCTTCTGATGTTTGGCGTCGGCCTGCATTTCTCGATCACGGACCTGCTGGCGGTGCGCTCCATCGCGCTACCCGGTGCCATTGCGCAGATTGCGGTCGCCACAGGTAGTGGCGTGGCGCTCGCGCTTCTGTGGGGCTGGGGCATCGGTGCTGGCCTGGTGCTGGGATTGGCGTTGTCGGTTGCCAGCACGGTGGTGCTGCTACGCGCGCTTGAGCAGCGCAATGCGCTCGATACGGTCAACGGCCGCATCGCGGTCGGGTGGCTCATCGTCGAGGACCTCGTGATGGTGTTCGCTCTCGTCCTGCTTCCGGCACTGGCTGGCTCGCTCGGAGGGGACTCGCGCGGCTTCGCCACCCAATTCGCCAGCGGTAACCTTGCCATGGCGCTAGCTCTCACCATCGGTAAGGTGGCGGTGTTCGTCGCGCTCATCTTCGTGGTCGGGACGCGGCTGGTTCCATGGCTCCTTCAGACCGTCGCCCGTACCGGCTCGCGCGAGCTGTTCACCCTTTCGGTGCTTGCGATTGCGCTCGGCATTGCATACGGCTCGGCCGAGTTGTTCGGCGTGTCGTTCGCGCTCGGCGCTTTCTTCGCCGGAGTCGTGCTCAGCGAATCCGACTTCAGCCATCAGGCCGCCGCGGACTCACTGCCCTTGCAGGACGCGTTCGCGGTGCTGTTCTTCGTATCGGTAGGCATGCTGTTCGATCCCAGCATCTTGATGCGTCAGCCGCTGGCGGTGCTGGTCGTGGTGCTGCTCATCGTGTTCGGCAAGTCGGTCGCGGCCTTTGTCATCGTGCTCGTCTGCGGCTATCCGGTGACCACAGCCCTCACCGTATCCGCCAGCCTTGCGCAGATCGGCGAGTTCTCGTTCATCCTTGCCGGTCTAGGCGTCACCCTTGGCCTACTACCCTCCGAAGGCCGCGACCTCATCCTAGCCGGAGCGATGCTTTCGATAACCCTCAACCCGCTAGTCTTCGCAACCGTCGATCCCGTGACAGCCTGGCTGCGAGCGAGGCCGCGATGGATCGCGTGGCTTGAGCGGTCGGGCGATCGACTGGCGACACTGTCTGAGAAAGACGGCGGCAATGGATGGAAAGACCATGCCATCATCATCGGCTACGGGCGCGTCGGCGAGATCATCGGTGACGGTCTGAAAGCGCAAGGGTTTCCATTCGTCGTGGTCGATGAGAATCGACGACGGGTAGAAGATCTACGCGAGCGTGGCCTAACCGCCATCTACGGCGACGCCACAGCCGCCGGCGTTCTGGAAGCGGCCGGGGTTGGTCACGCCAAACTGCTGGTACTCGCCATTCCTCAGGGCTTCCAGAAGCGGCGCATCATCGAGCTTGCACGCGCGGCCAACCCTCGCATCGAGACCGCGGTACGCACCGACCGTGCATCGGAGGTTGCGTATCTCAAAGATCAAGGCGTCGGACTGGCCATCATGGGAAGACGCGAAGTGGCCTTCGGCTTGCTGCGCTACGCGCTTTCCCGCTTCGGGCTCTCGGACGAAAGAGCGCAAGCCATCGTACAGACGGCGCGCGCGTCGGGCGAGGGTGGCGCGTTCGAACGCGAACCTGATATCGAGTCTGCCGAACCGATTCCGGAATTGAGAGAGCATCGCGACGATGACTGAGGCTGATCCCGGTTGGGGCCCACCGTCGGTTCCCGTCGCACGATCGGTCAATGCTGATTGCAAAGGCCGGGACGAACCGAGCACGTGTGCTTCCTCGCAAGCAAACCCGGGTGCCTTGGTTGGCCGGCGATAGCAAGGCCGGCCGAACATCTTCGAAAAATATACTTATGCTTCGTTTGGCCTTTGATCTTATTTCATCTAATAAATATTCTTCGACGCCCTTGTATTTCACGGGTGCTGATACCACATGTGTTTGTAGCAATTTGGGTGATGCGCAATCCGATTGCTTTTGAGCAAACCAATACTTAGGAGATATGGCATGTCAGACAACACGCATTCGGACGCTGCTGGATTGAGGAGATCAGCGCCCTCAAGGACAAGGATGACTTGGTGGCGCAGGTTCAGACGAAGTACTCCCTCGACAAGCCCTAGGCGCAACGCGATGTTGATGCGTTCGCCAAGGGGCGGCAGCTCTAGTCACGCCTAGCTGTCACGGCCGTCGCCCCCAGAGCAGTTCGCCGGGGCGGCGCACCGTCCCCACAGCTGCTAATCCCGCGGGCCGCGCGAAAGGTGTCCAGTGTGACCGAGCGAGTAACGCGTAAGAGTGTAAGTTTTCGGCATTCGTTCGAAATCGCTGGCGTCGATGGCGAACAGCCAGCGGGGACGACCGAGCAGCAGGTAGACAAACCTGTCGTTCATCGCCTATCGGCGCGTGTCCACCACCATCATCTTATCCTGTCGGCAGTTCGGCCCGGCATCACGACAAGTGGTCACCATCGATCCACTGGACCTCGAAGCGGCACTGGCAAGAGATGCAATCTAGGCGCACGACCCTATCCTTCTCGGTAGGGCGGCAAACATTGCGCCGCGGGGGATACGGCCCAGCAAAGCATAGGGAACGCACATGACCTTCATACTATCCCGCTTCATGACCAATGCGCAGACACAGACTCTAATAACCGCCCTCCATGTCGCCCTTGTGGGTTCCGTTTTTGCTTTTCTGGCGCTGGTCATCCTGTCGAACTGAGCGGCACAACCCGTTTGGCGACCTGTTCTTCAACGCTTCACTCGACGCTCTCTCTGTAGTGACTTCAGTCTCGTTCGCCCCTCAAAGCCGGGGGAGAAAGTTCGCGATGCCGGATCTCACCGAAAGAATAAAGCGCCTAGAACTCTACGTTGAGCAATTGTTGATCCATCTTCGTTCGATGCCTAGACGATCGGCCGAAGCCACGCTTGTGCGTTTGACTATCAAACAGATGATGCAGAGGAGGAGGGAGTATCTAGGGAGCAACATTGAGAGATAGAATAAAGGTCGTCTGCAACCGGCAACCTATTTCCATTTCCTTTTGTCGGGTTCACCTGCCTCGCGGGCTTCAAGAGCCTTGTCGACGGCCATCTAAAGGAACGGGGACTCCAGCCCCGCATTGACAAAGTCAGCGAACGAAATGGAGTAACTTGATGACCCATTCGAGGTTCACGGATGCGCAGACGGCGTTCATCATCTGGCAGGGTGAGGAGGGAAGGGAACGCCCGTGGCGGAGCGGAAGGCGGGAATCAGCCAGGCGACTTATTTCAACTGGAAGAAGAAGTATGGCGCCATATGTCGAGCGAGATGTCAAACGGCGCGCGAAGTTGACCCCCGATCGTGGTCGAATTTTGCCCCCTCGATCGCGTGACGTCGCTCACATCTAAGGCTTGTATTTGCTGCTTCACGCACTCCGACGCTGACTCAAAGAGTAAAAATTTTGAAGTCCCGGCGACAGCCGAGCTGGTCGCGTAGCTGTCGAAATGAAATCAAGCGCTGCTCTTTTTCATCCCACAGTACCAGGCGCAGGCACTTGATGCTTTCGGAAACCGTTAGCTTGCTCGCGTTTTCTAGGGCCAAGTGATCCTTTATCACGGAGGGCAGCCGGTAGAATGGGATGCGGCTGCAGAGATGGTGGACGTGATGGATGCCAATGTTTGCGCTCATCCACTGCAAGACAGGTGGTAAGTCATAGTGCGAACTCCCATAGAGCGCAGCGTGGTGCACGCTCCAATCCTGTTGCGTGGCCCAGAACGTGTCTTCGAACTGGTGCTGTACACAGAACAGCCACACACCGATCGACGCCGCCAACAACATGATCGGAAGGTGGACGAGTATGAAGGCCTCGACCCCGAGGATCCAAATGACGCAGATGGCGGCTGCAGCTATAGCGGCATTGGTGAGCCCCGTGCTTAACCACGCCTGAGGGCCAGCACGGCGCCCGCCGAGCGGAAATCTGTTCTTGAGTAGTGAGTGGCCTGCACCGAGTGGTCCACCTCCATTGTTAGTTTAGCCGCGGACACAACGCTATGGCCGGCGGAGCGCTCTCAACAGCTGGCGAGGCCGGCCATGCCACAATCTCCGGCGCCGGCGGTTTGTAGCCGAGCGAGGAATGCGGACGCACGCGATTGTAGTGCCGGCGCCACTCCTCGATGACGATCTGCGCCTCGCGGAGCGTCGTAAATATCTCCCCGTTGAGCAGCTCATCGCGCAGCCGCCCATTGAAGCTCTCGACAT
>JBFWRV010000133.1:0-9372 GCA_050248715.1 Hyphomicrobiaceae bacterium
CTGTGACTATGCCGCGGCAGCGAGCACGCCGCTCGACCTGAAGGGGCGGCGCGTCGCCTATACGCCCGACATCAACGGCCTGATGCCGGTGGATGCGCAGGTGCGCGAGCTCACGCGCAATGCGGCCGCGACTGCTCGCTAGGCTTTGCCGCGACCGCCATCTCAGACGGCTGAGCTGGACGCACTTGCAAGGCACAGCTCTCACAGAACCGGACAAGCGGACCCGGCTTTGGGTCGATCAAGCTACGAAGCGGTTACGGGTGGTCACCCATGCCCGCACGGATGGTGGCGCACTCAGCCTGTCAGATGCGACACGTTCTTCACCACCGTGTAGTGAGCGAGGTCCTCGCTGCCGCCTTCGCGCGCGTAGCCGAAGTCTTTGACGCCACCGAACGGCGTCTCGGCCGAGGAAGCAACGAAGTGGTTGATCGAGAGGTTGCCGACCTCGACACCCTGCGCCAGCCGCTCGGCGTTGCGCGCCGAGCTCGTGAAGGCGTACGCGGCGAGGCCATAGGGAAGCGAGTTCGCCTTGATTATGGCCTCGTCCAGGCTCTTGACCCGATTGACCAGGGCAATGGGGCGCTCAGCACCTGGCGCCCTTGGACCTGGCGTCCGCCACCAGTGCCTCCATCATGTCGATGCGACGAGAATTGGCGAGCGGTTCCATCTGGTTGTCGGGATCGAGCCCGTTGCCGACCTTCACCTCGGCGGCCTTCTGGGCAAACTCCTTGGTGAACTGGTCGTAGACCCGCTCATCGACGAACCAGCGTGTGGGGCGATACGCACACCTGGCCGGCGTTGCGCGTCTTATCCACCACCGAGGTCGCCGCCGTCTTCACCGGATCGACGTCGTCGCAGACGATCACCGGCGCATGCCCGTCCAGCTCCATGATGCAGGGCTTCATGTACTGGTCGGACCGCGTCGCGTGGGGGACGGTTCCGACCTCGCTCTCGTCTGCCGGATTGATCACCGGCTGACCGCTGCGGCTGCGCCACTCGCCACCGATGTACAGCTCAAGCTTCGGGTATTGTGACATCTTTCTGACTCCTCCTCACACCGTGTGCCGCCGCCATGTCGCGCGGGCCTGCCGGACTCTTCGTTATTCCCAAATAGATATGACGAAGTGGCTCACGGGTGAAAAATCCGAAACCGCACCGCGCGGATGGAGGCGCCACCTACGCAAGCCTGAAGCCTGCGGGTGCCGATTTCGGGCCTGCCATTCGGCCGTGGAGCGGGACGTCGAAACCGGCGATCTGTCGCAGGTCAAAGGGTTGCTCATCGAAAAGATCGAGCACGCCCTGGATGAGCGGCACGCCCATGCCTGTGAGATCCGCCAGGTGTTCTTACCCTTTCTCGGCCCGGGCCAGTGCGCGCCAGCTGCGATGAGGGTCTACTCTCATGGCATCGGCGTCGTCCTCTCCGGTGGGCGACGCTCAAGCAGGAATTGCGGATAGAAGGAGACGACGAGTTCGCCCCGGCCGTTGCGCCCCTCCACACCGGCGACCAGCAGGCCCCATCGACCGGCGCTCGCCGCGCTGACCTTGTGCTCCACCCAGCCGCGAAAGCTGATTCGGTCTCCGATCGATACCGGGGCGAGCCATCGCGCCCACCTCAGGCCCATAGCAGGACCAAGGAGCGGTACGGGATGATAGGTAGCCGCGAGCCGCGCAGCTTGTCGCTCGTAGTATTCCACAATCACTCGCATGCAGGCTGCCATCACGTTCCAGCCGTTGACGCGCCCTTGCGTGCGCGCCCGAGGCCCGCCACAAACGATCCGTTCAAACAGTTCCACGTTCCGCGCGTCGAATAGATAACTGCCGAGTTCAGCTTCGTCGCCACAAACGGCATCCTCGAAGTACTTGACGAAATGGTCGCCCGGGCGCGAAGCCGCTTTGCTGGGCCGTGGGCGACCCACCGCGCACCCCAATGCGGGTGTGCAACACATGCTGGTCCGTTCGGGAGGGGACTGGCCGTAGAGCGCGTGGCCCAACCAGCGAACGACCACTTCGCCCAACCCGTTGCGAACCACGATCTGCGCCGCACGTCGTGCCCATTCCGGTTCGCATACGCATTGCATTGACCCGACCCACTCCAGTTCGCCAACGAGTACGTCGCCGGGGCGGATGGGCTTCAGCCAGCGCAGCTCATCGACACTTGTCGTGCTAAGATAGTTGGCTTCGCCTCCCAATCTTGCCTCGAGGTGATGGGCGACCAAGGCACACGTATGCCAGCCTGAGGCTGCCAGGCCGCGCAGTGGCGTGGCGCACGCCGCCTGTTCGTCGAGGTGCGCTGCCTGGGGATCGAAGGCGGCTGCAAAGGCAACGATATCCTGCCGCTCGAGACGGTGCGTGCAAATTCGGAAGCCCGTCCCGCCGCGCTCGACATGCCCTCTGGGTTGCGCATGGTCGCTGAGCAATCCGCAGGTCCCCTCGCTTATGCCGTCATACCGCCCGTGCATCTTGAATTTTCCTTCAGCGGAAATGTCCCGCGGCGGATGACACCCTCGTCAACGGTTACAAACGCGGGTCGTCGACGCGCCTTGATTTCGGTCAATTCTTCGTCTGTGGTCGTACGGCCTTCCATGTCTCCGCACAGGCGGCCCGCTTCGTAGCGATCGTCAATCTGCGTTGTCCTCGTCAACAGTCCGTGCCAGCCAACTCGTCACATCGAGAGGCATCCTTCCCTGAAGTCGGTCCAGTCGAGCCACACATTGAGGAGGATCGGTCTTCGCGATCACCGGGCGCAGGAAAGAGATCAGCAACGTCGCCAGGGCTGGTCAGCACACTTCCTTCTGCTCCCAGGTCCACCGCAGCTTCTCGCCCGAGGTGCATCGCACAGGCTCAGCGCGAGGCCGACTAGCCGTGCGGGGGGAGTGCCGCGCATCAGTATCCCCGGCAGGGTATCGCCTGCGTGTCGCAGGTCCACAGGACCCTATGGCGCGCGCACTTCATGACCTTCGCCGCCGCAAGGCGGTAGTTGGCCCACGAGCTGCCGTACTCCAGGTCGGTAGGCCAGATCCAGGACCGGATGGCGGCAACCCGTGCGTGCGCCTGCGTGGGACCGGTACCCGATCCGTAGTGGTAGTGATCGGCAAAGCAGGTTCTGCGCCCGAGCTTGACCCAGGCGTGGATGTTGGCGATCCCGGTCTCGTTTGCGGCGAGCGTTCCGCTCCAGGCCACGGCCATCGTCAACATGATGCCGCACCGCATCAATATCCTGTGCATGTGTCCAATCTCCAAGTTGTGAAGACGTCCCCGGAGCTGTGAGGGCGACGCTCACGCCATGATGCAGCTCCCAATGCGATCACGGCCCTTGCCCCCGAGTGTGGGTATCTGTGTCGAACGAAGCTCCGCTTAACCGAAATCAAGCAGGCAAAGCCTGTGCCCTGTTAACCCGCGCCTCCAGCAAGCGGACCGCTTGGGGTTCAGGCGGCTGCAGGGGGAATGCCGCTCATGTGTGGCCGAGGGACCGCACCTCAGCATGGTCGACTTGCCGTGGCCGTCCTGCTCGGCGTCTCGGCCGCACTGCCGTTGTTCACCGCTTGCGAGTCAGTCCGTGTCCAATCTGCGCCGGCCGATTCGCGGACGCTCGTGTTCCTGCCCGCGAAGGAACGCGAGCATCTGCGCCGCGGCATGCGCGTCTACCTCGACAGTCTCCACGGCGTCGCCGAGGCTCTTGCCGAGCACAAGATGCACCTTGTGGAGGAGCACGCGCGGAAGGCGGGATCGGCTGCCATCCGTGAAGTGCCGATCGCGGTTGTTGCAGCCTTGCCGCCCGGCTTCGTTCTACTTGGCATGGACACGCATCAGAGGTTCGACACCCTGGCGGCTGCCGCGGCTGCGCACACGAGCAAGGCCGAAGTGCTCCAGCAACTTCGCGACATCCTCGCCAACTGTACAGCATGTCATGCCAGCTACCGCATGGCTCAAAAATGACGAGAAGCGAGGATCCGCCTGCATTCCGGCCGGCCATCCGTGCAGGCACCGCCGGCAAGGTCCTCATCTTGGCAGCCCTGGCGATGTGCCACCTGCTCGGCCCGGCGGCCGGGACCGAGAAGATCGTGCTCGACAGCCGCCAGCTCACGATTCGCTTCGAGGTCCGAAGCTTCGGAGTGTGGTCTGTCGCGGGCCGATTCGCCGAGGCGCGGGGCGAGATCGCGTTCGATCCCACGGAACCAACCCGCAGCCAGGTCAGGGTCGTTGCGCGCACGCCCTCTATCGACACCGCATCTGCCGCTCGGGACGCCGCCCTCAGGTCCACACACTTCTTCGATACGGAGCGCCATCCGCTCCTGACATTCGAGAGCACGCAGATCACGCTGATGGATCGGACGACGGGAACCGTTACGGGCAATCTCCGCATGATTGGCGTGAGCAAGCCCATTAGGTTGACGTTTGAGCTGCGCCGTGATGGCGGTCCCACGCAACAGATCGGCGCGGGACGCTTTCAAGCGAGCGGGATGTTGCGGCGCTCGGAATGGGGCATGACGGCCTTCATCCCCACGATCAGCGACGAGGTTCGACTGGAGATCGAAGCGCATCTCTCGCCCTGACCCAGAGCTGTCTCAGGTCGAAGGATGGTGATCGATCATGGAGCGCGTCGCTCAGGCCGCACCCGCGTGGCCATGCGGTTCCGCGGGGAAGCGGCAGCTGCCAGCGCGTCATGGTCCCAGTAGAGCAAAATAGTGGGGGACAGCTCCGAGGCGACCGTCACCCAGGTCAGAACCACACCAGAGACAGCCCATCGCGGTTCATGATGGCGCCACAGGGATGACGGCGCGGCGGGCACGTGCGCAGCGAGCCGTGTCGCGAAGATCTCCATCGCCTGTTGATGGAGTGTCTCCTGCAATCGGGGCATCATGAGCTGGCCCTGGCTGACATCATCGCTGCCAGCAAACACTCGAGCTGGAGTTGAAGGCCGAGCGCCTGCTGGAGACCCATCTACGCGATGCGATCGTCGACGATCGCGCAGTCTCGCGAGGGGCAATTGTGCGTGGGCTCCCGGGGGACGGAAGGTTCCGACCACGCGGGACCCAAGAATATTAGCGGAGCGCTAAACTAAGGAACGTCTGAATAAGCCAGCCGTTTTGGAGGAGCGCAAGGAGTTTGGAGGTCGGCGGCTCGTTGCCGGTCGGGGCCGCCGTGCTCGGCGTCTTCGGCGCGAGCCGCACTGGGCTCGCGGGCGGCTCGCTCAAGGCGTGGCCAGGCGCAGCAGCCAGCGGAACGCCGCGCGCCGCCTCGTCTTGGCATAGAGATCGAACCCAGAGCCCACCGCCGCAAATCTCGGTCTTACTGCCGGCGGAGCGACGGGAGCCCTCTCGCCCCTGACCCTCGATCAGTGTGCGGTGATGATCGATGATTGGTCAGCGGCCGCACTCGATGTGCGCTCTGACGTGATCGTCCTGTGTCATGGCGGGCCGATTTCTGCGCCGGAGGACGTTGCCTACATACTTGCGGCGTGCCGCCATTGCCATGGATTCTATGGGGCGAGCAGCATCGAGCGCTTGCCGGTCGAGAAAGCCATTACGGAGCAGGTGCGCCGCTTCAAGATGAGGACGGCGACAATGACGGGCACGTGCTGGCCGCCCACATGGCAAAGGCGAGGGCCGGTCTGCTCGCAAGGGATGCGGCCAGGCCGAGAGCCAGGCCAGCAAGGGCGATTCCTGACAGCGCCTGGCGGATGGTGCGTTCGGTTATCATGGGAACAATCATGCGCGCCGAAGAGGCTGCGGATGGCGGCGGAACGCTGCTTACCCCGTGAAATCACCACGCATCGACGGATGGTTTGACGCCCGTCAATGCAGGGCGGCATTTGGAAGGCTTTGTTTGCACCCAAAGCTCGCTCGGCGGCGAACGAAGGAAGGGCATAAGTTTGATGGTTTTGAGCAAGCGAGCGCAGTTGCTCCTGTTCGTCGTCCTTCTGTTGACGGCCGCAGGAACGGCGTATGCGTTTGTTTTTCTGGGCCCTGTCAGAGTCACCGTTGCCCCAATCGCAGAGAGTGTCCCTATACGCGTTTTCGGCCTCGGCACCGTTGAAGCGCGTGTTCTTTCGAGGATCGGCTTCGAGGTGGGCGCAGCTATTACCGAACTCAATGCCGATCACGGCGACGTCGTCACGAAGGGCCAGGTGCTCGCGAGATTGCATAGCACCCAGCAACAAGCGAGGATGGCGCGCGCGAAGGCCACTGTGCTGAGCGCGGAAGTGGCGATAAAGAAGGCCGATGCCAATATCGTCAAGGCGCGCGCCATCCTCGCACAACGCCTCGAGGTCAACAGGCGTAGACAGGAGCTGGCAAGCCGCCAGGTGACTTCGACGCAGGCCGCCGAGGAAGCGCAGCGCGACGAGGATGTGGCTAAGGCCGATCTGAACGTGGCGGAGAGCGAGATCGAGGTCGCCAGGGCGCAGTTCACCGACGCACGGGCCCAGCTGGCGTATGAGACGGCAGTTCTGGAGCAGCACACACTCCTTGCTCCGTTCGACGCGCTGGTCGTGGACCGCCAGAAGGAGCTGGGAGCCGTGATCAAGGCCGGCGATCCGATCTTCACGCTCGTGGCCGTGGGGTCCATATGGGCCTTGGCATACATCGACGAATCCCGATCCGGCGGGATCAAAGAGGGTCAACCCGCGGAAGTCCGCCTGCGCTCTTTGCCCGATCAGGTTTTCACCGCACGCGTTGTGCGTATTGGCATCGAGAGCGACCGGGTGAGCGAGGAGCGGCGCGTCTACGTCAAGTGCGAGCAATGCCCTGTTCGCTTTCACTTGGGCGAGCAGGCGGAGGTCTTGATCACGGTTGCAACGCTCGCAAAGGCCAGGCTGGTGCCGGAGGCCGCCGTAGCCGGTTATGATGGACGGAAGGGGACGGTGTGGACCGTGGAGGATGGCCGCCTCAGGCGCAGGGTCGTCTCGTTCGGGCGCCGGACGGGAGACTCGCAGCTTGAGATCCGCGATGGACTTCCTGATGCCGCCGAGGTGGTATCGCAGCTTATTCCTTCTCTGCGGGAAGGAAGGGCGGCACGGCTCACTCGGGATGCTCGCCCGTGAATCTCGCCTACCGAGATGTGCGCCACAACCTCTTCAGGTTCCTGCTGACCTGCTTCGGCCTCAGTTTGTTGCTAGGCGTCGTTCTGGCGATGATCGGCATCTATCGCGGCATTGTCGTCGATGCTCTGAGCGTTGCCCGCAATCATGGAGTCGATCTGTGGGTCGTCGAGGCTGGGTCGCGGGGTCCGTTTGCGGAGGCCTCCCGAATTCCCGGCGACAGCCGTGAGGCGATTGCCCGGCTGGCAGGTGTCTTGGCAGCAGGCTCAGTCACGTATCAGACCGTGGAGGTAGAAAAGCTCGGCCACAAGACGAGGCTTTATGTCATTGGATTCGAGGCCGGCCGGCCTGGTGGACCGGCCCAGATTGCCGCGGGGCGGACAATTGGGCAGAGCCATTTCCAGATGGTGGCCGACCGGCGCGCAGGATTGGAGCTGGGCGACCGCGTGAAATTGGGGCGCACAGTCTTTTCCGTCGTCGGCCTCACCGAAAATCAGGTCGCCTCTGGCGGCGACCCCGTGGCATTTATCACGCTTCTCGATGCACAGAAGCTGCAGTTTGAGCTGGCCCCGCCGGCTGCCCGCGTGCAGGTCGCGCGGGGGGCGGCTGGGACAAGCCGGGACACCGTCAACGCCGTGGTGGCCCGTGTCGCCCCTGAGGCCAATCTGGAGGCGATTGCCGAGGCTGCACGGCGCTGGAAGCATCTGGCCGCCCTCACGCAAGCCGAGCAGGAGCGCATCCTCGCGGAGTCGCTCGTCGATCGCGCGCGCCGGCAGATTGGCATGTTCACCAGCATCCTGCTGCTGGTCTCGGCGGTGATCATCGCTCTCATTATCTACACCATGACGATGGAGAAGCTGCGCCAGATTGCCATGCTGAAACTGATCGGCGCCCCCGACCGCACCATCGTCGGCATGATCGTGCAGCAGGCGCTCGCACTCGGGCTGATGGGGTTCGCGTTCGGCGCCCTGCTGATCGCCAGCATCAAGGATTACTTCCCACGCCGAGTCGTCCTCGAAATTGACAATGTGATGGCCCTTGGCGGCGTAGTGGTGTTCGTCTGTCTGCTGGCGAGCGCCCTCGGCGTCCGCGCTGCGCTCAAGGCCGATCCCGCCACGGCGCTGGGGAGCTGAGCATGGCAATGTCGCAGGCGAGCGGCGCGCTGGTGAGCCTGCGGGGCATCTCCAAGCATTTCGGCGAGGGAGAGACCCGCATCGATGCCTTGCGCGACATCTCGATCGATGTCGCACCAGGTGAGGTCGTGGCCCTGCGAGGTCCTTCCGGCTCCGGCAAGACCACGCTTCTCAACGTAATTGCCTGCATCCTCGATCCGTCGGGCGGCAGCATGCGCCTCGACGGGGAGCTTGTGTTCGACGGCAAATGGCTGAGGCGTGATCTCCGACGCCTGCGGCTGGAGAAGATCGGATTCATCTTCCAGTTCCACAATCTGCTGCCCTTCCTCAATGCCACCGACAATGTGGCGATCGTGCTGCAACTTGCCGGCTACGAGCCGACCCAAGCGCGCGAGCGCGCCGTCGACCTACTCGACTATCTCGAGGTTGGCCGCCGCAAAGAGGCCTTCCCGGCCAAACTGTCGGGAGGCGAGGCGCAACGCGTTGCCATCGCGCGTGCCCTTGCCAACTGTCCACGCATCATCCTGGCTGACGAGCCGACCGCCGCCCTGGACTCCAAACGCGCGCAGATCGTGATGGACCTGCTGCGCAGGCTGGCCGTCGATCAGAACGCCGCCGTCATTGCCGTCACGCACGACGAGAAGATTTTCGATCGATTCGATCGCATGTTCCTGCTGCGTGACGGACGCCTTGACGACATCGTGAAGCTTCCTGGCGCAGCATAGCCGATCGGGCCGCTCCAGGTGGCGAGCGCCGCGATTTCCCGGCGCTGCCCTACGAGGCGAGCCTGACCAGGATCCCCAGGTGCTGGACGCGGTTTGCGTCCGCGGGTGGCAGCTTGCCGGCGCGGAAGTTGACCTGGATCGACGGCAGCAGGAGCAGCGGCGCCGCAAGCGTGACATCGCGCACCTCGCGCATGGCGACGAACGCGGCTTCATCGGGCCGTAGTCTCCCAGGCATAGTGATCTCATATCCTGGGGCCTTGTAGTCGTGGCACATGAAGAGACGCGTCTCGGCCGGCAGCGCCAGCAGCCGCTTGATTCGAGCGGTAGAGCGTGCGCGCATCACCGCCGGCGAAATCGGCGCCGACCTTCTGCGCGCGTTCTTTTCGACGGAAATACGGGCCTGGCAGGGGGAAGAGCCTCTATGGAAGGTGTTCTGGGTCTACGGCGTGCTTGCGAGCTTCGTTCTGGCCCTCTT
>JBFWRV010000134.1:0-9275 GCA_050248715.1 Hyphomicrobiaceae bacterium
GAGGAGCTGAAGCGCCTCGCCGCGCATCTCGCCGCGGCGCGCGACCTGCTCGCGGCCCGCGAGCCTGCCGGGCGCCGGCTCGACTTCCTTGCCCAGGAATTCAACCGCGAGGCTAACACGGTGTGCTCGAAATCCAGCGACCCCGAGACGACCCGGGTCGGGCTCGAGCTGAAGGCCGTGATCGATCAGATGCGCGAGCAGGTGCAGAACATTGAGTGAGACGGGCTCACACTCCGGTCCTCAGGCCGGCCCCCGGATCGCGCGCCGCGGCCTGCTGCTGGTGCTGTCCTCGCCGTCGGGCGCGGGGAAGACGACGCTCGCGCGCCGCCTGCTTGCCGCCGAGCCCGACCTGCGCATGTCCGTTTCTGTTACAACTCGGGCGCCGAGGCGGGGCGAGGTCGAGGGCGAGGACTACCGCTTCATCGACGCGGCCGAGTTCGACCGGCTCGAGGCGGCCGGCGAGCTGCTGGAATGGGCGATCGTGCACGGCAACTGCTACGCCACGCCGAAGGCCGAGGTGATCTCCGCTCTGCAGGCCGGGGAGGACATGCTCTTCGACATCGACTGGCAGGGTGCCCAGCAGCTCAAGCAGCGCATGGGCGAGGACGTGGCGAGCGTGTTCGTCCTGCCGCCCGATGGCAAGACGCTGGAGCAGCGCCTGCGCGCGCGCGGGCTCGACAGCGAGGAGGTGGTGGTGCGTCGTCTCGCAGCCGCCGCCACCGAGATCGGGCACTGGGACGAGTACGACTACGTCATCGTCAACACCGACTTGGACGCGAGCTTCGCCGCGCTTTCCGCAATCCTCGCGGCGGAGCGTTTGAAACGGGCGCGCCAATCGGGCCTCCCTGACTTCGTGCAGGGCGTTCTGGATGGGCTGTGACGGAGCGAGGGTCGTAGGCCTCGAATCCGCGGGCGCGCCGATCACCCTGGACGCGAGGCCTTCCGCACCCGACGACTGCAGTCGCGCGTCGCCTGCCCCTACCGGCGCGGCAGGCGCTCGTAGACATAGGCGAGATGAGCGAAGTCGCGCACGCTCAGCGCCTCGGCGCGCAGCGTCGGGGCGATGCCGGCGGCGGCGAGCAAGGGCTCGGGCTCTGCCAGCAGGGAGCGCAGGCTCTGACGCAGCATCTTGCGCCGCTGGCCGAAGGCTGCCGCGGTGACGGCGCCGAGCGTCAGGACACGACACGGCGGCTGCGGGTGTTCGATGGGCGCGAACTCCACAACGGCCGATGCCACCGACGGCGGAGGCGTGAATGCGGCCGCGGGGATTGTGAAGGCAAGCCTCGGCTTGGTGCGCCACTGGGCGATGACGGCCAGCCGGCCGTAAGCCTTGGTGCCGGGCGCGGCGATGATCCTCTCGGCCACCTCCTTCTGGAACATCAGCGCCATGCCCTGGTACCACGGCGGCCACGGCTCGCTCTCGAGCCAGCCGACCAGGAGCTTGGTGGCGATGTTGTAGGGCAGGTTGGCGGCGATCACGGGCCGTCTGTGGCTGCCCGCGACGAGCGCCGGCCAGTCGGCCGTCAGCGCATCGCCGTAGTGGACGTCGAGGCGTCCCGGGTAGCGCTCGGCAATCGCCTCCAGCGCCGGCCCGCACCGCTCGTCGCGTTCGATCGCAATCACACGCTCGGCACCCTCGAGGAACAGGGCGCGGGTGAGCCCGCCGGGTCCAGGACCGACCTCCAGCACCGTCCTGCCCTCGAGCGGGCCGGCGGAGCGCGCGACCCGCCGCGTCAGGTTGAGGTCGAGGATGAAGTTCTGGCCGAGGCTCTTGCGCGCGGTCAGCTCCAAGGCACGCACGACGTCGCCAAGCGGGGGGAGCCCGTCGGGCGCCGCCATCGCCCGCTCGCGGCTCATGCGCGCGATGCGCCGACGCCGCCTCGAGCAGCCTGGCGGCGGCGCCCCAGCTCCTGCGCGAGCCGCAGTGCGGCAATGAAGCTGTCGGGTCGCGCCTTGCCCGTTCCGGCAAGAGCGAAGGCGGTGCCGTGATCGGGCGAGGTGCGCACGAACGGCAGCCCCAGCGTGACGTTGACGCCGCGGTCGAAAGCCAGGGTCTTCAACGGGATCAGCGCTTGGTCGTGATACATGGTGACGGCAGCGTCGTAGGTGCGCCGCGCTTCGGCATGAAACAGCGTATCGGCCGAGTGCGGGCCTGTCACGGCAAGACCCTCAGCCGCAAGCTCCGCGACGACGGGAGCGATCAATGCCACTTCCTCCCCGCCGATGAGCCCGCCCTCGCCGGCGTGTGGATTGAGCCCCGCGACGGCGATGCGGGGCGACGGGATTGCGAAGTCCTCCCGCAGTGCCGCCGCCGTGATCCGAATGGTGTCCACCAGCAGCGGGCGGTTCAGCGCGGCGGGAACGGCGGCCAGCGGAATGTGCACGGTGGCAGGCACCACCTTCAGCTCGTCAGCCGCCAGCATCATCACCGGGCGCGGCTTGTCCGGCGCGCCATGGCGCCGCGCAAGCTCGGCCAGGAACTCGGTATGCCCGGGAAAGGCGAGGCCGGTCAGATCGAGCGTGCGCTTGACGATCGGGTTGGTAACGAGGGCCAGCGCCGCGCCGCTTGCCACCGCGGCCGTCGCAGCTTCGATGGCGGCGACGACGGCCGCGTCGCTGCCGTCGAGGCCGGCACGCGTGATCGGGACCGGCCACACCGGCAGCGCAGTCGCGAACGTATCCGCAGCCTCTGCGAGGTCGGAGACCGGCACCAGCGACACCGCTAGCCCGAGCTGGCGTCGCCGTTCGGCAAGCACGTCAGGGTCTGCATAGAGCGCGAAGGGCGGCAGGTCCAATCGCGCCCGCTCCGCCCAGCTCGCCAGCGCTATATCAGGGCCGATGCCAGCCGGATCGCCCATCGATACCGCTATCGGCGGCCAGCGTCTGGCTTGACCGGAACGCCCGCGCTCATGCGGCGAGGTGCTCATCGCGCCGCTCACCGGAATTCGATGTGCGCATCCTGCCGGAGGTCGCGCAGGTGGCGCCTCGCCACGAGCTCGAACTCACGTTGCGCCAGTTCCTCCTGCGCCTGCTCGCGGGCCTTCTCGTCACCTTTGGTCGCGCGCCGCCCGCAAACCGCGTAGATCTCGATGCCCCCGGCGCTGGTCGTGGGCGGCAGGACATCGCCCTCCTTGGCGCTGAGCAGCATTGAGCGGGTCGGCTCGGAAATGCTCTCCGGCTTGACGACCTTCATGTCCTCGAACTTGGCGCCGCTGTCGCCCTGGACGAGGTTGGCCATGGTCTTGCAGCCGCTGAACCGCTGCCGCATCCGGTCGGCCTCGGCATAACGCTTGGCCATGCTGCTCTGGCCCATGCTGGCCGGCATCGCCAGGGTTATCTTCTGCACCTCGAGTTCGATGCCATCGTTGCCCGCCGCCGAGGCAGAGATCATGCGGTCGATGTCGCGGTTGGTGATGGACACCTGCGCCGAGAACCTGCGCCGGACGACCTCGCGCCAGGCGGCTTGTGCGCGCGTGCGCTCGCGCATCGTCGAGATGTCGACACCGAGCCCCTTGACGTGCTGGACGAACTCCTCCTCGGTCATCTTGTTGCGGTCCGACAGCGCCTTCATCATGCGCCGCACGTCTTCGTCGGAAACCTCGACGCCGATCCGCTTGCCTTCCTGGATTTTCAGGCGCTCCTCGATCAGCTCTTCCTGGGCTTGCTTGCGGAACTGCGGGATGATGGCAGCGCGCGTGCTCTCCACCGCCTGCTTCTGCAGCCCCACGGCGAACTCCGATTTGCGCTTCTCGAAGATGGCGCCGATCTCCTCGCGCGACTTGCCGGGGTTCTGCCGGATCACCTCCTCCAGAATGGCGCGGATTTTCTTGCTGGTGCTTTCAGACTGGGCGAGACGTTGGAAGTTCTCCTTCGCCTTTTCGCCGATGTTGGCGTTGAGCGCCATGAAGCGCGCGCGCTGCTCGACCTCGTAGCCCGTAATCGGCTCGTCGTTGACGAGGACGATGATTGCCTGCTCGGCCTTTGCCGCCGAAGGCTGGTTGGAGGCCTGGCGGGCCGGGGGCTTCTGCGGAGCCGCCTTGGCCTGGGGCGTCGGCTCCTTCTGCCGTTGGGCTGCGGCGGACCCCACGGCAGCCGCGAGCGCCATCGCACCTACCGAGGTCGCGATGGCGGCAAGGCAAAGGCTGCGAGCATTCTGGCGCATGCGATCAGACCAAGTGTGGCGGGCGCGATTCGGTGCAGGTCATACTAACGCCTGGCCGACGTTGATGGTCATATCCAATCCACAAGATAACCGTGGCACTGGAAAGGCAAGCGGCATTCCGCACGCGGTGCCGGGCCGGAGCGCCGGCATTGGGGCCGGAGAAAGGCCCGGATCAATGGCGGAGCGCGCTCCCCACTACAGTGGCGGCCCCGTCCTCTGGTCCCCGAAGACGTGGTTCAGCTGGTCGGTCTTGTAGTTGAACTCGCCGATGTGCTTGAGCTCGAAGCGCAACATCAACGTGCGGTCGGGCCGCAGGTCGAGGTTCGCGTTCTCCACGAACGTCTCGATGTAGGACGCGGTCAGCACGAAGCATTCGTCCGCATACTTGAGCTGGATCATGTCCTGAATGCGCTGCTGCGTGTCGATGTCGTAGCGCATGCTGCCGAGCACGCTCCACCTGTCCGTCAGCTTCAGGCCGAGCGCGCCGATGATGTCCTGCTGGTTGTCGAGCGGCCCCAGGGCGGCATCGATGGTGGGATCGAAATGCGAGAAGGTATAGGCCACGGACCCGAACAGCGGGCCATAGGCCCCCTGCACGATCGTATCCTGGCGGCGCAGGGTCCAGTCCTTCTCGTCGAAGCGGGCCTGGGCGATGAAGCTGAGGTTGGCGATGGGCGACATGTAGAGGCCGGCGACATAGTCCGAGCGGTTCGTCTCGAGGCCGTTCGCGGGCGAGAAATTGAATTTCCCGGTCGGGTCGAGGCCCGGGTCGACGTATGGGTTATCGCCCGCCAGATGCCGGCTCTGCCCGAGCACGGCACGGACATAGAGGCCATTGTAGGCCTGGAACGTATACTGCAGACCGTAGTTGGCGCGGGTGCCGGTCTCGTAGCGGTCGTAGCCCGAGAACTTGTCGACGTCGAACAGCAGCGTATCGTCGAAGATCAAGCTCTTGGCGTCCTCATCGGGCAGGTCGCGCTGGTTGACGCGGCTCTGGCGGGCGATGATCTGCGCCGTCGGGGCCACGACGTGGGACCCGCCTGCCCCGTGGGCGACGAAGGGGTAGGAATAGAGCAGGCCGCCGGCGCCCACGCCGCGGTAGACGGTGTCGCTGCCGATCGGCGCCAGTGAGTCGGGATTGACGGCATTGGCGTAGTTGGTGACGTCGCCGCGCATATAGCCGAAGGGCGTCCACACCTGCCCGATCGGGTCCACCATCTTGCGGCGCCAGTTGGCTTCGGCGACGGCGACATTGGTGATGGTCCCGGGATTCGTCACTACAGGGATGGCGTCCTGATTGAGTGCCACCACAGTCCCGTCGGAACGCGTCATGCTTCGTGCATGCATCGTGAAGCTCAGCTCGCCGCCGAGCACGGGCGTGCCGACGATGTAGTTGTAGTCGATGACCGGGAGCACCCGGGAGTTCGCGTAATCGGTGTCGGTCAGCAGCAAGCCACCGAACTGATAGAGCTTGGCGCTGAAATAGTTCCGGTCGCTCATACCCTGCAGGTAGCCGATGTTGACGCGGTCAGTCTGCAGGATCGGATCAAGCTGATAGAAGCGGCGGAAACTATCGTCGCTGTCGATCGTGACGTCCCAGCCGTAGCGCCACCATGAGGACAGCGAGAACTGGCCCTTGGTCTGGAGGGAGCCGCGCCACCCGTCAGTGTCGTTCGATTGGTGGTCAATCGCCGTGCCGTCGCGCCCTTGGTCGATGCCGGCGATCGAGATCGAATACTGACCGTTGGCGAGCCGGTGGCGCCAGTCGCCCTGCCACAGGACGCCCTGTCTGGACCAGTACTTGGGATGGAAGGTGAAGTCGTAGTTCGGCGCCAGCGCGAAGTAGTAGGGGATCTCGAAGCCGAAGCCCAAGGTGCTGGAGTTGTGGAAGCTCGGCATGAGGAAGCCCGTGCGATGCTTCACCGACGGGTCGGCGTGCTCGAAGTACGGCAGGTACAGCACGGGCACGCCAAAGAGCTCGAACTGCGCGTCCTGGTAGGCGATGGTTGCGGCACGCTGGTCATGGATGATGCGCGCAGCGCCAATGCACCACAGCGGCGGCTTGCCGGGGTCGCTCTTGCAGGGCGTGAACTTGCCCTGCTCGTATTCGGTAATGTTGCCCTCCCGGCGGCTGGCGCGCGCGGCTGCAATGCGCGTTTCGTCGGCCGTAACGACGCTCAGTGACTTGATGAAGGCATCGCGGAAGTCGTCGAGTGCCTCGAAGCGATCCGCGCGCGTGATCGAGCCGTTGGGGTCCTTCAGTTGTGCGTTGCCCTCGGCGATGAGCTTGTTGGTGCTCTGGTCGTAGATCACCTGGTCGGCGGTGAGGATAAAGTTGTTGTAGTAGATCTCGACATTGCCCTGGGCGATCACCCGGTTGTTCTTGGTGTCGTAGAGCAGCTGATCGGCCTGCAGGTACAGCGGCTGCGCCTGGTCGATATGCGGCTTGGGGCCCAGAATGCCGCCGCTGGCTTTGGGGAACGATCTCTGGCTGGGCGTGGTGGCGAGAAGGCTTGGATCCTGCGCCGCTGCGGGTTCGGCCGTCACGGTGAGTCCGCCCGCGAGCGCGGACAGCAAGGCAAGCGCATGCACGAGCCGCAGCGCGCCGTTGTGGCGGTTGCAGGCCCGCGCAATGCCGCACGACCCGTGCGGTATCAGCGCTCGACGCATCACTCAGCCGTCCTCCTGGTGCAGCAGCACCGTCAGCGCAACGAGCAAGGCAATTCCAATCGGCACCCACACTGCTGTCGTCGGCGACACCAAACCGGCAACGCCGATCTGGCGCGACACCTCCGTCAGCAGGAAGAAACCGATCCCCCCGACCATCCCCACGATGACCATAGTCTGCGTGCCACCCGACCGGAATGACCTCAGGGACACAGTGGCGGCCAAAATAACCATGGTCATCAACAGCATCGGCCGCGCCAACAGGAGCGCGTACTGCATGCGGTAGCGGCCCGCGGAAAGGCCAGCTCTTTCAGCTACTTCAATCAGTGCCGGAAGCTGCCACATGGAGACGGCGATCTCCGAGCCGAGCGCATCGCCGACGCGCTCCCGCGTGAGGTAGGTGCTGACCAGATAGTTGTCGTAGGCCTCGGGCTCTCTACCTGGGCGCGCAACGAGGGCTTTCTCCAACTGCCAATAGCCATCCTCGAGGGTCGCCCGCTCCGCATCGATGCGCTCGATGAAGCGTCCCTGGTGGTCGAATTGGTAGGCGACCACGCCGGTCAGCGAGAGACCCTGATCGGCGACGGCCCGTGCATTCATGACGGATTGCCCGTCGGCCCCGTCCTGGCGCAGCCAGGAGCCCTCGCCCGAGGACGAGAGCAGGTTTCCCTCGCGGCCGAAGGCTGCGGCGACCAGCCGCTCCGCCTCCGATCGGGCGGCGGCGGCAAGCGGGTTGTAGACAGTAACAGCCAGGACGCCGAGCACGAGGGCTACGACCAGCCCCGGGCGCAGGAACTGCCAGGCCGACATGCCGCCGGCCCGCATGACGATGAGCTCCGATTTCCGGTTGAGACTCAGCAGCGCCCCGATGCCGCCGACCAGCACCGCGAAAGCCAGCAGGATCTCCGTGAATGCGGGCAGCCGCAGCAGCCCCATCCACAGGAGGGCGGGGACGGACAGGCTGCTGCGGCGCGACATGCGCAACAACTCGATCATGTCGATCATGAAGATGAGCACGCCGCAGACGGCGAACGCGCCGAAGATGGCCAGCACAAAGCGCTTGGCGACATAGCGACGGAGCGTTCGGGGTCCAAACACCGTCAACCTCGCAATCGGGCAGGCAGGTTGGACGCGGCGGTCCGGGTCCATAGGCGGGCGGCGGCGCCCCAGGCTGCGTCGATCCGGTTGGTGGCGATGCGTGCGAGCTTGCTCGGGCGGCGCGGGTAGATGTGCCACTGGGTCATCAGTGCGCCGAGCACGCAGGCTGCCAAGGGGACCGCATAGAGGAGCCAGCCCATCGCCGGACGCGACACGGCAGCGTTGGCTGCTCCGATGCCGAGCAGGCGGCACGCAACCCCGACGGAGAAGGCGCCGATCACCGCCTGCATCCGATTTGTCCGGGTCGTCTGCGCCTGGCCCATGAAGGCCAGGACGAGCAGTACGAAAGCAAAAGTGTAGAGCGGCGAGGCGAAGCGGTCGTGGACCTCGGAGCTGAATCCGCCCCGGCTCGCCTGATACACCGAGTCCTTTGGATCGGGAAAGAGAAGCTCGTTGGTGTAGCGCTCGCGCGGCTTCAGCGACACGGTCGTGTCCATGCGCTGCTCGAGCTGGTTGAGGTCCACCGCGTATCGGTCGAACGCGATTATCTGGGGGGTCGCATCGTTCTCCAGGCGGCGGATGATGTGGCCCTTGTCCATCCGCAAAAAGACGGCCTGATCCTGCTTGATGATGAGGGCGCGCTCGGCCAGGTAGGTGACGATCTGCTTGGGGTCGCGGCCGTCGTGCATCATCAACCCGAGCAACTCGCCGGTGGGTGCGCGGTCGCGAATGTGCACGGTGAGCCGCGCTTCGGGGGAGGTGAACCGCCAGGGCTGGATGACCTGCGCCATCAGGTCCGTGCGCACCTGCACAATGAGCTCCCTCAGCTTCTGCTGTGACCAGGGGCCGGCCAGGTGGTTGACGAACGCGATGCCGATAGAGACCAGAAAAGCGATTGCTGCCAAGGGCTTCAGAAGCGCCCAAGCGGGCATGCCACCGGCCGTCATGACGATCAGCTCGCTGTCGCCGTTCAGCCGGTTCAGGACGTGGATGGCGGCGATCAGCAGAGCGATCGGGGCGATCAGGGCGAGCATGCTCGGGATCGCCAGTGACGTCATGGCCAGGAAGCGCACAGCGTCCTGTCCCTGCGAGGTCATGAGCTCAAGCTGGCGCAGGGCCACGGCAATCCAGGTCACCCCGGTCAGCGAAATGAGGATGAGCAGGAGCGCACCTGCCGTCTGCCGAAAGACGTATCGGCTCAAGATGCGCATCTGATCCCCTCGGCACAGCGCCCCGTGTGCCCGAACGAAGCACCGTCAAGTGCTTACGGCGTTCCATAGCATGGTGGCGGAAAGTTGACTTGGGCACGTCCGGGCCTGGGGATGATGCGCGTCGTGCAGGAGATCGG
>JBFWRV010000135.1:0-8805 GCA_050248715.1 Hyphomicrobiaceae bacterium
GTGCTTCCCTGGCACCCGTGCCTCAAGGTCAACGTAGGAGAATAGTGATCCCGATCTGGCATCCGATCCGCGCATCCCAGCCCCCTTCGACCCCAAGGGAGAACGGAATCATATGCTAGTGCTGGGTCCCGGATACGCACTGCGCGCGTTCCGGGGTGACAGATCACCCGCGCCCCTCGGGGGCGGACAGCGGCAGGCCCAGGGCGACGCGGCGCTTGAGCCAGGGGTTGGGGCGGTAGCGCGGCTCGCCGTAGAACGCCTGCAGGCGCTCCAGTATGAAGAGGATGCGGCCGGCGCCGAGCTGGTCGCCCCACTCGAGTGGCCCGAAGGGGTAGCCGAGGCCGAGCTTGGTGCCTTTGTCGATGTCGGCGGGCGTGGCGATGGCGCGTTGCGCCACACCGCAGGCCACGTTGACGATCTGCGCCACCACGCGCTGGGCGACGAAACCCGGACTGTCGTTGATGACGACGACGGGCTGCCCATCGGCCGCAAGCAGCCCGTGGGCGGCATCCCGTATCGCGGGGTCCGTGGCCGGCGTCACCATCAGCGTGCGTGGACCTTTCATGCCGAACAGCACGTCGACGGCGACTGCGCGCCTAGCATCGAGCTGGAGGTCGACGACTGAGGTCGTGAGGTCGTAGCCGATGGGCGTGATCACGATGAGCGCGGAGGTGCTGGGCTTGGCACCCGCCTCGATCTCGGCTCCCGCGCCCTTGAACAGCGCCAGCAGCGGCGCCTGCAGCTCTGGATGATGCTCGCTCGGCCGCACCCACACCGGCTTCGGACGAGCGGCCGGCGCGGCGGCAAGCGGCGGCTCCACCTTCTCGCCGCCCTTGTATTCATACCAGCCCCCACCGGTCTTGCGACCGTAGAGGCCGCCCGCTACGCGTAGGGCCGAGATGGGGAATGGGGCAAACGACGGCTCGCCGTAGAACTGGGCGTGCACCGATTCCATCACTGCGTGCTGCACGTCGATGCCGACCATGTCTGCGAGCGTGAAGGGACCCATCTTGAAGCCGGGTGCACCGGTGAGGATGCGATCGATCTCCGAGGCGGTGGCGATGTTCTCGCTCAGGATACGCTGCGCCTCGGGCACGAAGGCCCGGCCGACATGGTTGACGAGAAACGCCGGGCTGTCCGTGCACAGCACCGGCTCACGCGTCATGCGGCGGCCGATCGCCATCATGGCATCGACCACCCACGGCGCGGTCTTGAGGCCTGGAATCACCTCAACCAGCCGCATTACCGGAACGGGATTGAAGAAGTGCATGCCGCCGACCCGCTCCGGGTGCTTGCATTTGGCGGCGATCGCCGTGATCGGCAGCGAGGACGTATTCGAGGCGATGATGGTGTCGGGGCCTGCAATCGCGTCGATCCTGGCGAACACGTCCTGCTTCACGTCGAGCCGCTCGATGATGGCCTCGACGACGATGTTCGCCTTCGCTATCTCCTCGAGGCTCGCAGCGATCGCGATGCGGTCGACGGCGGTCTTGGCCTCGTCCTGCGACACGCGGCCCTTCTGCACAAGACCATCGAGGGTCTTGGCGATGTATCCCTTGGCCGCTTCCGCCGCACCCGGCTTCTCGTCATAAGCAATGACGCGCATGCCGCCCTGGGCGGAAACCTGCATGATGCCGCGGCCCATGGAACCCGTTCCTACGACGCCGACGGCGACATTGGCTGCATTGGGATCGAAAGGCACGCGAGTCTCCTTTGTGCGCTGGCGCTGTTCGGTGGCGCTCGATTGACCGGGAAAACTAGGCCGTGCCATGGTCCCGCGGCAAGTGCATCCCACCGTGATCCACGAGACCCCCATGATGACCGTCGAGGAGGCCATCACCGGCCGGCGCAGCATCCGTGCCTTCCTGCCGAAACCCGTTCCGCGCGAGTTGATCGAGCGCGTTCTGCAGATCGCGGGTCGCGCACCGTCGGGCTCGAACGTGCAGCCCTGGCGCGTGTGGGTGCTGGAGGGCGCAGCGCGCGACGAGATCGTGCGCGAGGCCGTCGATCGCTACAATCGCAACGAGGTCGGCAAGCGGGAGTACAACTATTACCCCGTCAAGTGGCGCGAGCCCTATCTGGCTCGCCGGCGCGCCTGCGGTTGGGGGCTTTACAGCCTGCTCGGCATCGGCCGCGAGGACAAGGACCGCATGCACGCCCAGCACGCCCGCAACTACGCCTTCTTCGATGCGCCGGTGGGCCTGATCTTCTCCATCGACCGCGACCTGGAGCGCGGCTCCTGGCTCGATTACGGCATGTTCCTCGAGGCGATCATGGTCGGGGCGCGCCAGTTCGGGCTCGAGACATGTCCACAAGCCGCCTGGCTCACTTTCCACGATGTCCTGCAGCGCCGCCTCGGCATTCCGGCGGAGCAGACGGTCGTGTGCGGCATGGCCCTCGGCTATCCCGACCCCGCCGAGAGAGTGAACGGCTTCACCCCGGACCGCATTCCTGTGTCCGAGTTCGTGACGTTCGTCAGGGAGTTGCGGCAGTAGAGCGCAAAAATGCCTCAGCCGCATTACGCCCACGGCCGGATCGGCGCAATGCCCTTCCCTTGTGCCCTACCTTGAAGTCTAGAGACATGAGAGTACGTCGCACCCTCCTGGCAGCTTGCGCCATGCCGACTTTGGCTGTGGTGGGATTCGCCGCCTATGTCGCCTGGCTCGGCATGGACTGGGGAGGCCCGAGCAGGTGCAGCGGAAGCGTTGCGAGCGGCAGTCTCGAGCGTGGCCGTAGGCTTCCTTACTCCGGAGAAAACTATCGCGCCTACAGCCTCATGGGCTTCCTCGCCGGCCGTACGTTCGTGCACGAGGCTGTGCGCAACACGATGCGCGACGCGTACGCGCAGCTTGCCAAGTCGCACCCGGAGCTGCGTTTCGTCTATGCGGAGACGGGATGGCCGTGGGGCGGCCGCTTTGCACCCCATAAGACGCATGCCAACGGCACGTCGGTTGATTTCCACGTGCCTGTGAGAACGCTGGACGGGAAGATCTCCGAACTGCCGACGTCGCCGTTCAATCAACTGGGCTACGCGGTGGAATTCGACGGTGCCGGGCGGTCGGACTCGCACAGGATCGATTTCGAGGCCATGGGGCTGCATCTGCTGGCACTCGACCAGGCAGCCCGCGCCAACGGCATCGGCATCCGACGCGTCATATTCGATACCCGCCTGCAACCGAAACTCGCCGCGACCGCCTCCGGCGCGCAAGGCATGGGGCGCCTCGCATTCAACAAGCGACAGGCCTGGGTGAGCCACGACGAGCATTATCACGTCGACTTCGCGGTAGCCTGCAGATGACGAAGTAGGGCGTAAGGGCGTCACCCGCAATGCGCCGAAACAGTGCATCGATCGGCGCGACGCGTTTCGCTTTTGCGCGCCGATAGCGTCAGAACCACGCGCGCCTGACCATAACGTGGCCGGACCTCGTGAGGTTGTCGGTGACGTAGAGCTACAGGCACACCCTGAAGTTGTGCAATGTCGCGGCTTCGAGGGGCGCGACACATGCAAACTCGCACCGTGAGTACCCGCGAGCCAAAACCCGCAGGGCCTTAGTCTCCAAGCGAGTAAAATGGCACAGGACGCCTTGGGTGTGGGGTGCAGGGCGCCCTGTGCCACCGACCTCCTGCCGATTGGGCAGTCGGCTGCGCGACAACGCGCCAGCGTGGGAATAATTCCGCTTCTGCACCAATACCGCCGGCACAGGCGGATGGAAGAGAATGCTCCGATGGCAACGCAGCTAGTTGCTGGTCGAATCTCTTGTGGCAGTGCATACATGCCACACAGTCACAGCTAGATCGGGCCCGTAGTCTGGGCAGCGAAGCCTAGGGAAACTAGATTGCTGGTGTCGATTGATCGACGCGGGGACAGTCTACGAGGGGTTGTGGATGGTCGGCAGGCTATTTTTTGCATTCGCGCTCGTCATCTTGGTGCCGGTCTTGAGCGGTGGAGCGGCTCCAGCATGGAGCCAGGCTGCACCGGCCAAGTCGACCAAAGCTGCTCGGGTCATCGACCTCGACGTGGGCCCGTCGGGCGACTCGGCTCCGGATCCCCTCACCCCGCCCGAAGTGACGAGCCCGGCGCCGGCTGCGCCCGGCGCCCCGGTCGCGGCACCCGAGGCCAAGCCGGCCGCCGAGGTCGATCCGATCGTCCTGCAAGTGCGCCAGCGGCTGGCGGCGGCTCCGGCTGCCGGCAACGACGCCGACCGCGCCGATCACACCGCGCTGGTGGAGTACTACGCAAGCGGACCCGGCCAGCCGATCTGGACCAGCAAGGATGGGTTCACGCCTCGTGCCCAGCAGGCTTTGGCGGAGATTCGCAAGGCTGATGACTGGGGGCTCAAGGCCTCCGTATTCGATCTGCCGACGCTGCCGCAGGGATCGGCGAGCGTCGAGACGCTTGCAGACGCCGAGATCAAGCTCGGAAGGGCCGTGCTCAAGTATGGTCGGCACGCCCGGGGCGGACGCGTGGAACCGGTATCCATCAGCCGCTTGTTCGACCAGAAGCCAACCATCTACGATCCCAAGACGCTGATGCAGGCGATTGCCGGGGCAGAGGCAGCAGACGCCTACCTGCGCAACCTGCATCCCAAGCATCCGCAGTTCGAGCGTCTGCGCCAGGCCTTGCTGGCGGCGCGCGGGGCCAAGCCGGATGAGCCGGCGCCCGCCGTGAGGATTCCGGCCGGCCCCCAGATCAAACCAGGCCAGGAGCATGAGCAGGTTGCGCTCCTGCGGCAGCGCTTGGAGACGCCGGCACCTGAGGGCGGCAGGGAAACGGAGTACGACGAGGCTCTTGTCAACGCAGTGAAGGTTGTCCAGGCGCAGGCGAGACTCAAACAGACCGGCATCGTCAACGATGCGACGCGCAACGCTCTGAATGGCGTTGCCCGTCCAGCCCCGGGCAGCAACGTGCAGCGGCTGATCGTCAACATGGAGCGTTGGCGCTGGCTGCCCGAGGACCTCGGCCCGTTCTACGTCTGGGACAGCGTCCCCGAACAGATGGCAAGCGTCTACCATGACGGCAACCGGCTACTGCACGAGAGGATGGTGGTCGGCAAGCCCAGTTCGCCGACGCCGATGTTCTCTGCCGACATGCAGTTCGTCATCTTCCACCCCTCGTGGGGCGTGCCGCCGGGCATGAAGATGCACGAGCTCGCACCGGCGCTGCGCAGCGCCGGTGGCGGCTGGTTCTTCTCGAGCGGCGCTTCCTCTGTACTCGCCGCACACGGCCTGCGCGTCAGCCGCGGCGGGCAGCCCATCAACCCGGACTCGGTCGACTGGTCGAGCGTGGACATCCGCAGCTACGACTTCACGCAGCCGCCCGGGCCGACAAACGTGCTCGGCATCGTCAAGTTCCGCTTCCCCAACAAGCATGACGTCTACATGCACGACACGCCGGAGCGCCATCTGTTCGGCGGTGCGGTGCGCGCTTTCAGCCACGGCTGCATGCGCGTGCAGAATCCGATCCGGCTGGCCGAGGTGCTGCTCGCGCACGATAAGGGCTGGTCGGCAGAGCAGGTTCGCGAACATTCGCGGCGCGGCGGTGAGATCAAGCTGACGAACCCGATTCCGGTGCACATCACCTACTTCACCGCAGTCGTCGACGAGGCCGGCAAGGTGCACACCTACCCTGATCTCTACGCCCTCGACAGCAAGGTCGCCACCAGGCTCGAAGGGCAGTCCGTGAGCGTGGCGACAGTGGCCGCGCCCGACAGCCGTTCGGAGGCGGCATCGAACAACGGCGGCGATCAGCCCCCACGTTCCAGGTCGGCGGCACGCAGGAAGCCAAAAGAAGCCCAGTCGCAGTATTTCAATCCGTTCGCGACGCTCTTGGGCAACTGACACCTCGTATTTCCGTTGGGAATGGCGCGCTTGGTGCCGCTCTAGCTTGCATCTCGACATGGCGTGTCCGGCCGCGGCGTGCTCCTATACCGGCGGACGGCCGTGGTTGGAGGCAAGTGCCATGATCGAGGTGCATCACCTGAACCATTCGCGCTCCCAGCGCATTCTCTGGCTGCTGGAGGAGCTGGACCTGCCCTACGAGATTCTCGCCTACAGTCGCGATCCCGCTACGCGCCTGGCGCCAGCAACGCTCAAGGCGATCCACCCGCTCGGCAAGTCACCGGTGATCCGTGATGACGGCCTGGTGATCGCCGAATCGGGGGCCATCGTCGAATATCTCGCCGGGAAGTACGGCAAGGGCCGCCTTTCGCCCGCCGTCGATTTCAACTCGCCCGAATATGTCGCCTACCTGCACTGGCTGCACTTTGCGGAAGGCTCGGCGATGCTGCCGCTGCTGCTCAAGCTTTACGTCGGCCGGCTGAAGGAGGCGGCAGCACCGCTGACGCCGCGCATCGAGAGCGAGCTCAAGAACCATTTCGATTACATGGAAGCCGCGCTCGGCAGCAACGACTACTTCGTGGCCAATCGCTTCTCGGCCGCCGACATCCAACTTTCGTTCGTGCTCGATGCCGGGGCCGCTCGCGGCCCGCTGAAGGACTATCCCAATCTTACGCGCCTGCACGCGCGCCTGAAGGCACGCCCCGCCTATCAGCAGGCGCTGGAGCGCGGCGGACCCTACGAGCTCGCGCGCTAGGCATTTTATTAGCAGCCGGCCGAGGCCCGCGTGGGTCGTCGGCAGCTGTTGGCACGCTCGATCCAACTCAAAGGACCAGCCATTCGGCCAGTGCTTCATCATCCAAAGCTTGGCCGTCCGATAGCCCGACCACGCTTGAGCCGGGCCTAGCGCCCGTTCATTTCAAATGGCAGCATAGGCGGCGTTGGCAAGGTAGTTGGCACATTCTTGCGGTGTGAAGTTGCCGCCCTACTCGCCCGACCTCAACCGCATCGAGCAGGCCTTCGCCAAGCTCAAAGCCCTGCTGCGCAACGCCGCATGCGCTACGTGCCGGTGAAGACTGTCGAGCAGCCGGCCACGCGCGCGCGACCTCCTCGTTCGTCAACGGACGCAACTGATCAAATGCCATTCGTGCGCACCTGTCCGAAGTCGGTCTCGTGGCGGCAAAAGGCGCCGCTGGATTGATGTCCCCTGCTCGCAAGCCGTCCAGGCTCCCGGAGACGAAGAGCCAGGCTCCGCAGACGCTGGCGGCGCACCTACAATCGCTCAGTGATCAGATTGGGGTGCTTGAGCGCGACATCCATATCCATGCCCAGCATCGTGCGAGCGAGGAAAGCCGGCGGTCGATACCAAGCATTGGTGTGATCGGCAAGGCCACCACCACGCCATCTGCCGCAATCGCATGCTGGTCCGGCCGAACGCCATAGAGCACGTTGAAGCCGATCGGCCGCTTCATATCGGCGGGATCGAGATACACGACCTCATGGGCGCGTCGGCTTGGCACGGAGCCGAGCGCGCCGAGGGCGAGCGACCCGTGTGGATCGAGTAATCCCACGCCGCGACCGGCGGCCAGGTCTTGGGCGATGAGGTTGGCAAAGAGGGTACTCTTTCCGGAACCGGTCTGGCCGACGATGTGGAGATGGCGTCGGCGGGTCTCAGCATGCAGCGTGAAATCTTGCGCAGTTGGAGTGAAGATCCTGCGCACACGCTGCGCAAGATTTTCACCACCTGAGAGCATAAAGTTCGCACCCTGTGAAGAATCTTCACAAGTACGCCGGGTGCGATTAGCTGAAGATCTTGTCGCGCAAGACTTCGACTGTCTCGCGCCAGAGATCGGTCGTGCGCAAGTGGCCGGTGCCGTCTTGCACTTCCATTATCGACCTTTTTTTGAGGCTGGTGATCATGTTGTGGATGGAGCGGCGGAATACGCCCAAGGACGGAGCCCAAGTGCTCCTTGGATGCGTAACACCAGCCGGGCACATGGCTTCGATTGCCGGAGAGCTTATTGACGGTGTCGGCCAGGCAATATTCGTGGATGCTGATGCCCAGCTGCCTGCGCGCATGATGAAAGATCATCGTGTAGCGCGCCTCCTCTGCTTGTAGGCGCTTTTTCTGGGCGACAGCCGCGCTGTGTTGTTGCGCTAGTCGCGCACTCGCATGGCTGAGTGAGGTCGGGTCCATAGCCACTCACGATCCGTTGAGACGGCGCAGAGCTCCGCCGGCCATAGCGTTGCGTCCGCGGCTAAACTAACTTTGCTGATGGACCACCCGATGAAGGCCCCTCACTTGCGATAGGTGAAGTCGGTCTGCCAGAGCTGGTTGGGGCCCGTCGTCTTGTCGTTGAACTCGTGCGCCGCCTTGATGACGATGAAGGCCGGGCTGGTGATCAGATCGTGGGCCTTGAGCAGACGATAGACGGAAGCTTCCGAGACAAAATAGCCTTCTGTATCGGTGAAGCGGGTGGCCAGCTCGCGCGGCGACAGCTCCGGCAGGTCCAGCGCCATGGCGACGATGGGCTCGCGCACCTCATCGGGGATGCGGTTCCAGACGCGATCGGGCCTAGACGGCTTGTCTTCGAACGCCTCGGGCCCGCCTGATCGATAGCGATCGTACCAGCGATAGGAAGGTCGACGGGCGAATGCCCAGCATCTGCAGGGTTCGCCGGGCCGGCAGGTGCGATTTCTCGACCAGGCGAATGATCTCGAGCTTCTCGGAGCCGGGGAGCCTCATGCTTCTTCTCCCCCATCCGCGATCATGCTGTTTTTGAGCAGCCGCAGTTCCAGCGCCTGTTCGGCGACCACCTCTTTCAGATCCTGCGCCTCACGGGGCAGCGCCTTGACCTCGTCGCTGGTGGCGGCGAGGGCGGTATCGCCGGCGAGCCGCCGCTTGCCGGCTTCCAGGAACTCCTTGGACCAGCTGTAGTAGAGGCCTTCGGCGATACCCTCGCGGCGGCA
>JBFWRV010000136.1:0-8668 GCA_050248715.1 Hyphomicrobiaceae bacterium
CGCTGCTCCTGCGGACGGAGATGACGCAATCGCAGCTGCAGATTGCCCAGGCCGCGCGCATCCGCCCTTTCCGTGGCGACGATTTACTGGAAGTCGATCGGCAAGACTGCGTCGAGCCAGACTGCGTCGGGCAGGAGATGACGGTGGAGGTCCGTGAGGGCGAGAGCGTGGCCATCGAGAAGATCGTCTCGCTCTACACATCCCGCGACCGGGCCATTGCCGATCCAAGGACAGAGGCGTTGACTAGCGTCGCACGCGCCGGCCGCTTCGCTCGGCTGCGCGAGAGTCACGGTCTCGCCTGGGCACATCTGTGGCGCCAGTGCGATTTCAACGCCATCCGAATTGTGGGCGAGGCGGGCAACGACACTCACAGAATCATCCGTCTTCATGTCTTCCATCTCTTGCAAACGGTGTCTCCACATAGCGTCGACAACGATGTGGGTGTCCCGGCGCGCGGCTGGCATGGGGAGGCCTACCGGGGGCACATCTTTTGGGACGAGTTGTTCATCTTCCCCTTCCTCAATCTGCGGCTGCCCGATCTGACGCGGGCCTTGCTCCTGTATCGGTATCGGCGGCTGCCCGAGGCACGCAAGAACGCCGAGCAAGCCGGGTTGAAGGGCGCCATGTTCCCTTGGCAGAGCGGGAGCAACGGCCGTGAGGAGACCGATACGGTTCTGTTCAATACGCGCTCCGGCAATTTCATTCCGGACAACACGCATCTGCAGCGGCATGTCAACGCCGCCATCTTCTACAACGTGTGGCAGTACTTCAGGGCTTCCGGAGACATCGACTTCCTCCATGACTACGGCGCCGAGATGATGTTGGAAATCGCGCGCTCTTGGGCGAGCCTCGCGGAGTGGAACGGTGAACGCGCACGTTATGAGATCCACGGCGTTATGGGCCCGGATGAGTTCCATGACGCCTATCCGGGTGCGGCGGCACCGGGTCTCAACAACAATGCCTACACCAATGTCATGGCGGCCTGGTGCCTCGAGCGCGCCTTGCGCCTCTTTTCCATCCTGCCCGCTGAGCGGTGCCGCGACCTCTGCGAGATGCTGCATTTGGATCACGAGGAACTCCAAAGGTGGGAGGATATCAGCCGCAAGATGTTTATTCCTTTTCACGGGCAAGGCATCATCAGCCAATTCGAGGGCTATGAGGCGCTCGAGGAGTTCGACTGGGGAGCCTACCGCGGCAAGTACGGCAACATCATGCGTCTCGATCTCATTCTGGAGGCGGAAGGCGATACGCCCAACCGCTACAAGCTTTCTAAGCAGGCAGACGTGCTTACCCTTTTCTACCTGTTCTCCGCGGAAGCACTAGCCGACATCTTCGCGCGTCTTGGCTATCAGTTCACCCCATCGATGATCCCGAAAAACATCGACTACTACCTGCGGCGAACCTCGCACGGTTCGACGCTCAGCAGCATTGTTCACGCCTGGGTGCTGTCGCGCTCCAGCCGGCCGCGCTCCTGGAGCGTGTTCAAGGACGCGCTGCACAGCGACGTCAGCGACATCCAGGGCGGCACTACCGCCGAAGGAATCCATCTTGGTGCCATGGCCGGCACGGTAGACCTGCTCCAGCGCTGTTATGCGGGGGTTGAGTTGCGAGCTGGAGAGCTGTGGTTCAATCCCTCATTGCCGCGTCAGCTCGAGCGGCTCAGCTTCCAGCTTCGCTACTGCCGACACGCCCTCCTGGTCGACATCAGCAAGGACACGTTGACGGTCACAAGCCAACTCGCCGCGCCGAGTTCGATTACCATCCGCGTGAGAGGCGAAGCGCGCGAACTGCGACCGGGAGAGCATGTCGAGTTCGCTTTGCCTTCTCGCCCTGACGACAAGGAGTGCGATGATGAGAGTGGTCGTGCAACTATCGGCTCGCCTGCCACCGTCTCGAGCGAGACAATGAAACTGGCCGACCCTGGTTCGGGCGAACGATCGTAATATTGCGCCGTCGTAAGGTTCGGCGCACCTTGCGAGTGGCGGTGTACAACGTGCGGTCGTCTGCGCAGCCGAAGCTCTCGCTGACGGCATGGCGTGAAGCTTTGTGCACGCGAAGGTTTGAGCTGCTGCCGGTCCGCCATCCTAGCGTTGGATATTCACGTCCCTGGTCAGGGTTCGCGTCAAGTCAAGGGTTATTTCAGGCGAAACTCTACGCTTTGTTCCCAGTTCGGATGTGTTGCTTGGTTACGGCGCCTCGAGCGGGTATCCTAGGTCGCCAGCTTGACAGCGCACTCGCACCGGTGATCGAGCCAGTACACCTTCAGTGCAGAGTAGGAGGCAGGAATGCAGGTGGCCAACATCATGACGTTTGGAGCAGCCACCATACATCCGCAGGCCCCGATTGAGGCGGCGGCGCAAGTGATGCTCCAAAACCGTGTTAGTGGCCTGCCGGTGGTGAACGAGAGCGGAAAGCTTGTCGGCATGGTCACCGAGGGGGATCTCTTGCGTCGCCATCAAGGTGAGACGGATCGCCCCCGTTGGCTCCAGCTTCTCCTCAACTCTCCAAAGTCCAAGGAGGGGATCGACTTGGACCATTTTCAAACCGTAGCGGACGTGATGACCACGAAAGTAGTCGCTGTTCGGGAAAGCACGTCAGTCTCTGAAATTGCTGACCTCATGCGCCGTCACGGCATCAAGCGCGTGCCGGTGGTCGACGACGGCAAGGTTATCGGCATTGTCAGCCGCGCTGACTTGCTGGTGACGATGGCGCGCCTGGCAGAAGACATGCCCGCAGCCAGCGCGGAAGATCGCAAGCTCCGCCAACGTGTTCTTGATGCGTTGCCGCAAGAGCCGCGGAGCGCTTGGCGCACCGTGAATGTCGTGGTGCGCGAGGGAGTGGTCGAAGTGCGGGGCGCGACAACCCATGCTGGCCTACGCGATGGAATTGTGCGGGCGGCGCGCGATGTGCATGGCGTCAAGGATGTTGAAGACCGGATGGTCGTGGTGGGACCGTTATCTGGTCGTAGCTAGGCTGTCGCTGCAGGTGGCTGCCCCGCTAGCGCAACCGCCGCGCCGATTAACCCTGCTTCATGGGAAGTGATCACATAGCATGGTAGAGGGGCGACGTATGGCGCCATTCGTCCCTTCAACTCGAAAGCTCGGCGAAAACCTCCGGAAGATAGCACATCGACGATCCTCGGCGCGATTCCGCCGCCGAGATAAACTCCGCCTCGAGCTGCGAAGAAGAGCGCTGCATCACCGGCGAAACGTCCGAGCCAGGTGGTAAAGCGCATCAAGGTTTCTTGCGCGACGGAGTCTTCACGCGCAAGGGCCCGTTCCACCACTTCAGGCGCCTCAAGCCGCGGCACGGACCGGCCGTCCAGTTCAGCAATAATCCGGTACACAGCTGCGAGGCCGGGGCCTGATACCAGCCGCTCTACCGAGACGCGTTCCTGGCCGATAAGAAGACGTTCAAGAATGGCGAATTCGCGTGCATCCTCCGCGGCGAAGGAAGAATGACCACCCTCGCTTGCCATAGCCAACCAGCCTGTACCGCCCCAGAACAGGCTCGCTATGCCCAAGCCCGTTCCCGGCCCAAGCACGACTCTCGTAGCCCGGTCGACAGGTGTGCTGCCGCCAATCTGGTAGAGGTCAGACGGCCGCAGATGCGGCAGGGCATGGGCCAATGCTTCGAAATCGTTGAGGATCAAAAAAGGATCTAGGCCAAGAGAGGACCGGAGTTCCTCGATGTCCACAAGCCATGGGGAGTTCGTAAAATGAACTGTTGCCCCGATAATCGGTGCGGCAATTGCGAGGGCGGCCGCTGTTGGCGGGTCCTCGACCCCGTCCAAGTAGTATCTGATCGCCGCAAGGAGCGAGGGGAACTCGGCACGGCGAAAACGCGCCGAGCCCGTGATCAGAAGTGTGTTGAGATCGGCAATGGCAAAGCGGGCGTTCGTGCCGCCAACATCAGCGACGAGCGCCGTGTGCGACCTCGTGTGTAGGTTCGCGGTCATGATGGACGGAGTGCTTTGCGGTCCATTTCACCCTCATTGCGTATTCTTTCCCTACGCAACTGACGGACTGGCTCTCTCTAGCATGCTGACGTTACGACGTTATCCCGGGATCAATTACCGGCCCGCCCACCATTTGTCCTCGGGGGCGAAAGAAACCTGCCGCTCGGTGCCACTGTAGAGGCGCTCTCACAACCATGCGACAGTTCCCGAGTTACTGCAAGATTGCCTATCATACCACAGCCAATTGTCATGCCGTACCGATTGAGGCATGCCATGCGCCGCGGGTAGATCGGATTGCAACCGCGAGCGGCACGCCGGCGATATGAAGGCTGCGGTGTGCGAAAACCGAGGATTGAGATCATCAGGCGTGCTTGCTCCTGCCAATTAAGTCCGTAATTGCCTGCACGGCAGAGGCTCTGATTGAGAGCGTCGCCGTGAAATCCGCTGATACCGAGGTCGTCAGGCGGCGCATCACTACGATGCGCTTTGCGACCTTTGTCTGGATGCCGACCGTCAATACATCTGTGCCTAATTTCGAGAGGCGCATGGCAAACTCGGGACGGCGCGCTGCACAGCGGCTTCTCAGCAGCGGCTGTGGATGGAGCAAACTTGCGCTTTATCTCGCTCGAGCGCCATGAGCGCCATTATTCTGTAATGAAACGCTCCGCAGGTCGTCATTAGAGCTGGACCTCCAATCCATGTGTAAGGTGCATGAAATGTCCGAAGAACAAACCGAACGCAATAATGGCCGGCTCATCACGACATACTTACCGGCCTTCAAAGACACGCTGGCGAAGCCCGAGAAGCGCGGACTCGGGCAGCTGCAGCGAGGCGTGAAGGTCAAGGAGCACGATAGCTCGCGTTGAAGCGAGATCGTCCACATTCGGAGCAGAAAAAGGTGAGCGTCGTTTTCTGTTGGCGGGGAATGATCGGTCAACCCAATACCCCAGTGGGCATCTTGGCGCACTGCGGCCGCGTGCGGTAGTGGGATACATCAACGCCAATTAGCCGCGAGATCGAATTGAAGGGCGCAATCCGCTCGGAGCATCTGGACCAGGTCAAAGGCCATCCGGCCATTGAGAAGCGGACGGTCGGACGGTCGCGGCCGAGAAACATCGCGACAGTCTACTTCGACACGCCGGATCACGCGCTGCGGCTTGAGGGCTTGTGCCTGCGCGTGCGCAAGGTCGGACGCGCTTATATGCAATGCGTGAAACAGGTTCACAATGGTTTGGGAGGTATCCAGCTGCGGATGGGATGCGAGGGTGCGGTCCCAAGCCAAGACCCCGCCATAGCCGCAAGGACAAAAAACTCCGTCGGTTGATAAGACGCGTCGGTGTGCAACGTCTGCAACCCGTCTTTAGCACCTACGTCCAGCGCAGTTCCCGCAAACTCAAATTCGAGGACGGTAGCACGATTTCGCTCGATATCGACGTCGGCGAGATCGCGGCTGGCGATGTGTCGGAACCAATCTGCGAATTCGAATTGGAACTTGAAGGTGGCGCCTCCGAACGGCTGCTCGATCTGGCCTCCGAGATCGGCAAGGTGGTCCCCTTCCAGTTGGTGACCAGGAGTAAGGCGGCGCGCGGTTACGCGCTCTTGACCCACGAAGAACCCCAGCCCCAGAAATACGTAAATCTCAGCCTCGCGAAAGGCAACACGGTCGAACAGGTTCTGACCGAGTTAGTTCAACACTGCCTCGATCATCTGCGAACAAACGAAGCCGTCGTTTTGACGACGGACAACCTCGAAGGCGTTCACCAGATGCGTGTTGCCCTGAGGCGGCTACGAGCCGGTTTGCGGCTCTTTCGGCCATCTCTTCCTAACGACCAGTATGATTGGGTCGTCGCTGAAGCGAAATGGCTGACCGCTGAGTTGTCGGCTGCGCGCGAATGGGATGTCTTCGCCGAAGAATTCTTGGCGCCTGTGGCCGGACACTACGAGGAGGATCAAGGATTCGATTCCTTGGCGGCGGTGGTGGGGCAGGCACGACAACAAAGTCGCCAACGCGCTCGTGATGCTATCAGGACGAAACGGTACCTGGAGTTCCTGTTACGCCTCAGCGCTTGGCGGTCCGGTCAAGCTTGGCGCAATCAGCCAGAGAGGGAGCGGACGATACGTCTCCTTGATCCCATCGGCGAGGATTGCGTGAGGTTACTGAACAAGCGGCACCGGAACGTTCGAAAGCAAGGACAGGATATCGCTGAACTGCCCGAGGCGGGCCTTCACGACTTGCGGCTCGCCATAAAGAGGTTGCGCTATACAGCCGATTTCTTTGAGGGTCTCTATCCGAGGAAAAAGGTGAATGCCTATCGGAAGCATCTCGTCGTTCTACAGGATCAACTTGGGTATCTGAATGACGTCGCTGCCGTCGAAAGGCTACTTCGGGAGTTGGCTGGCGCCGGCCGAGATCAAGCACCCTCGGCCTGGGTCTATGCCGGCGGCGTGACCGTCGGCTGGCATCACCACGCCGCGATCGTTGCCAAGCAGCGTCTCGGCAAAGACATGGCGGCGTTCCTTCGCATCGACCCATTCTGGCATGAGGCATGAAACCCTGGAAATGACGCGATGCGGCGCCGCAGGATCAAAACTGCTGTCCGACTGATGGCCGGCATCATCACTCTCATGATGGCCGGCGTCCTCATGGTCCTCGTGCTCGATTCCATCAACGGTCCGTATGACGCGGTCAACATGCTGGCGACGATCGTGACGGCAGGCGCAACGATGCCGATCGGGGCAGCGCTCCTCGTCTCTTGCTCTACCTTTCTCCGACCCATCCTCGGCGAAATGGCGATCGTCAATACGATCGGCAGCGTCGTTGACGTGACCGGCATAGAGACTATTGCGTCAATGACCGTCGTGCTTCCCAGGCTTGCCGTCGCCATCGCGTGGAACGTGTGTACTTGGTGGTTCGGTCCGCCGGCGTCGTCGTCTCTGCCGCTCGTTGGCGATGTCGCAGTCGTCGCAGGGTCAGGCCACGTTTTCTCGGGTCTTGTTGCTCCGGCCGGCGGCCCGTTGACGGGCGTCACGAAGATTTCGGGCGCATTGCTTGCCTCGACTGCATTTCGATTCCAATTCGGCTGGATGATTTATCGGATGATGGGCTTTGCGTTGTGCGGTGCGCGTCTAACCGTCAATCGATATATTCGCGGATCTCAATGGCTGACGACGGCGGCGCAAAGCCAAGCCGAAAAAGGTCTATCGCGGGGCGATCGGCGGGCTGCTTCACCCGGAACTCTACGTCCGGGATCTCACCACGCGGCGCGAGGACGTCAGAGGCGACCTAGCGCCATCGCTCGACCGGGCGGAGCCACAGGAGTTTACAGCGGTCGTAAGGGCGCTCTCAATTGCCAGGGAAGCATTCGAGCGGCGGGAGGGCATTCGGTACCGTTCTAACGTCCCCGACCACATCGCACGTGCTGGTGATATTCTGCGGGATACCGGCGATAAGGCGGCCTGACAAATGACGCAAGTGTTAGCCGAAACCTCAAGGAGTTTGAGAGATGGGCCACAAGCCAAAGAGTGAACCGCCCGCGGCGGCGAGCTACAAGAAGAGCCTTCGGAGGCTACAGATCGAGCTGACCAAACTGCAGCGGCATCTGATCAAGAACGATTTGCGAATTCTTATTCTTTTCGAGGGCCGCGACGCTGCCGGCAAGGACGGCGTGATCAAGCGGATCACCCAGCATTTGAGTCCGCGCGAAACTCGGATCGTGGCGCTCGGCAAACCGTCTGATCGTGATCGCCATTCCTGGTACTTTCAACGTTACGTTCCACATTTACCCCCGACCGGAGAAATGGTCCTGATGAACCGGAGTTGGTACAACCGCGCAGGTGTTGAGCGCGTCATGGGATACTGCACAAACGCGGAGTACGAAGAATTCATGCGTTCGGTGGTGCCATTCGAGCACATGCTCGTGGATTCCGGAGTTCAAGTGTTCAAGTATTATCTGGATATTTCCAAAGAGGAACAGAAGCGCCGGCTTAAGGACCGTCGCGTCAATCCTCTCAAGCAGTGGAAGATCAGTCCTATCGACAAGGTAGCGATCAAACACTGGGATGACTACAGCGCCGCGCGAAACGAAATGTTCGCTCGCACGCACAACGCGATCACGCCGTGGCATGTAGTCCGGGCGGACGACAAGAAGCAGACGCGGCTCAATGTCATCCGTCATCTGATGTCGCTTGTCGACTGTCCCGACAAGGACGAGCACGCCGCCAATCCGGACCCAGAGGTCGTCTTTACTTTTGACGACAGATATCTCAAGAGCGGCGCGATCGCGCAATGATGAGCGTCAGCGGGGAGCGGTCTTTGACGCATTCGGGACAGCGTCGCTACTGCCCTTAAGTTCCAGTTTAGTTTTCCGACCACCCGGTCGGCAGATGGAGTGAAATCCTGCAGTTCGGCGTCCGCTACGACAGAGCGGTTGTCGCGGCCAGGTCACCGCGACCGGTCCATTGAGCTGTTGATGCTAAGTGCGACGCTGGATCACGCAGGGTCAGGCCTCCGTCCGAACCGAAAATGCGCAACTTGCGGCCCGAATAGATTTAAACTGGCGTGCGTGCGCGCGACCCTGGTGTTTGTCATCATTTCTGCTCTAGCAGGCTGTTGAATTTCTCGCATGCTGACAGGCTGTGGCGAATATGATTCCGTTCTCCCTTGGGGTCGAAGGGGGCTGGGATGCGCGGATCGGATGCCAGATCGGGATC
>JBFWRV010000137.1:0-8644 GCA_050248715.1 Hyphomicrobiaceae bacterium
GCTTACATCGAGCGCGGCAGCCCTTGGGAGAACGGCTATGTCGAGAGCTTCAATGGGCGGCTGCGCGATGAGCTGCTCAACGGGGAGATATTTACGACGCTGCGCGAGGCACAGATCGTCATCGAGGGGGCCGCCACCGACACCGACGTCCGATGCCGTTTCTTTGGGGCCGTCGAATAGGCCACCAGCTGGCCAAACGTGTCGTGGACGGGCACGAAGCCCTTCTGCGTGCCGACCGCCTTGGCCGCCACTCCCGCAAGCTTGAGATCGTTTCGGCAGGCATCGAATACGTAGTGCGTCGCGCCCGGTGCTCGCTTGGCCAGCATGTCGATTATTTTGCTTTGCTGAAAGGACTCGTACCAAATGTTCTCGGTGCTGGCGTCGGTGACATCCACCGGTATCAAATAATTCATCTGAGTTTCCGGATTGGCCACCCCATGCCCGGAATAGTAGAAGAAGCTGACCGCCGCAGCTCCGGCCCTGCGCACGGCGGTGACATAGCGCTTCAGTTCGATATCGATGGTCTTATAGTTCGCGTCCTTCAGGACGGTCACCTTGAAATTGAGGCGTTTGAGAGAGGCCGCGATCAGATCGACATCATTGTGTGGGTTCTTCAATCGGCCGACCTCCTCCGTGTAGCCTTGGTTGCCAATCAGCAACGCCAAGCGCTTCGGATCCTCGGCCCGCGCCGCAGTCGTGGCCATTGCCGCGCCAAAAACCAACAGGAAGAACAAATTCCGACGCATGCCGAAGGCTCCCCGCAGGCAGCATAGGTCAGTAGGTTGGTCCTTCAGTGTACCACAATGTGGTGGCAAAGAATTTGGCGGTCTGGCGCGCCGCACGACAGCGCTTGGCAAGGGACACGGTCGCCGCTGGCTTGCGCGGACGACCTGCGATAGGCTGCGTCGGGTTGCAGTCGGATGTCCGTGATGCGAAGGGGCTCGCGAGCGGGGCGTGACTGCAGCGCGCGGGACGAGGTGGGCAGTCGCGTTCGAGGGAGGCGCCCCGTGCAATCGGTGTCGCAAGCTGACGTGCGGGCTCGGCGGCCCGATTCGTGGCAGCAACCCTGGTCGGAGCAGGTGTTCGAGGCGCTTCGGGTGCTGCGCATGTGCCTGCTCGCGCCGATTCTCGCTTTCATTACGCTGGCAATTCCGCCCCAGGTGCGGGACCTCTATCGCACCCTTGCGGAAAACAAGAACTGGCCGCAGATCGCGGCCACCGTGCTGCTCCTCCTGCTTGCCGCCTATCTGACCTACCGAACCGGCCGCCATCGCGCCCTCGTGCGGGAAGCGAACGCGGGCGATGTGGGCGCCTTCCTGCGAACGTGCCTGAAGTGGGGCCCGGCAATCTGCGGCGGGCTGGTGCTAGCCGCCGTTGCGGGCGGCATATTCCTCACCGCTTCCGAGCTGCCGCAACCCAAGGGCATCGACGAGGAGATCGACAAGACGCTGGCGGCCATGAGCAATACCCGCCGCGAGCTCATCCTTGCGGCCGCAGCCCTGGCTGGTGCCGGCGTCCTGTTCCTCCTGCTCCCCCTGATCGATGCGTGGCGCCGCCGCGGTGCCGCGCATCGGCAGCCTCCGGGCTATGCGTTCCATCCATTCTGGCAGATCGTCTTCCTCGCTGTCGCCGCCGCCATGGTCGGTATGGCGCTCTTTCCGACCGTCTCGGTCCCCCTCTCGCAAGGGCTTGGATCGCTCGCCATCTTTCTCATCTTCCTCTGCGTTCTGCTGGTGGCGCTCAGCCTGCTGCAGTCCTGGTCCGACCGCCTGGGCGTGCCGTTCGTGTTCCTCATCCTCCTGTGGCTGCTGGGGCTGGCGCTCTTCGACGGCGGAACCACGCACCAGGCCCGTTTCGTGGATACGCCCCGCAAAGGCGTCGGGCTGATCCAGGTGCAGTACGCGCTGCTGGACTGGTATCGCGATCGCAAGGACAGGGACGCGTACAAGAACGTGCCCTATCCGGTCTATCTGGTCGCAGCCGAGGGCGGCGGCCTCTATGCCGCGCAATTCACGGCCAATGTCCTGGCGCGCCTGCAGGATGTCTGCCCCAACTTTGCCCAGCACGTGTTCGCCATCAGCAGCGTGTCGGGGGGAAGTCTCGGCGCCTCGGTGTTCTCCAGCCTTGCCAAGAAGCACGCCCGCAACGGCCCCTGGGAGCCGTGCAAGGTGGGGCCTGCCGAGTTCCAGCAGAAGGTGCAGAAAATCCTCGACCAGGACTTCCTGGCGCCGATCGTCGCGCGCGCGTTCTTTGCGGACTTCCTGCAGATCTTCCTGCCTCGGCCGCTGCTGGTGCCGCAGTTCAGCCGGGGGCGCGCTCTGGAGGAGAGCATCGAATACGCGTGGGCGCAGGTCGAGGGCAGCGCGAGCAATCCGTTCGCCGCCCCCTTCCTCAGCCACTGGCGCTCCGACGACGCCGGGCCGGCCTTGATGCTCAACACCACCAGCGTCAACGACGGGCGGCAGGTGGTGGTCACGCCTATGGGCTCGGACGCGAACGTGATCAACGAGGCCGGCCAGCTGCATCTTGTGCCGGGCTTCCCGACCGACAAGGACCTGACGCTGGGCTCCGCGGTCGGCTTGAGCGGCCGCTTTCCCTGGATCCTGCCGGTGGCCACCATCGGCGATACCGGCCTCGCGCTCGTGGACGGCGCCTATTTCGAGGGCTCCGGCGTCGAGGCGCTCGCCATGGTGAGGAACGCGCTTCGCCAGTTTGAGGTCAAGCCGAAGGATGCCGGCGACACCGACCCCTACATCGCCGTGCATGTCATCGTCATCGGCAGCGTCCGGCCGCCCGCCGGCGCGCTGACCAGCATCGACGAGGTGACGCCGCCCCTGCGCACCATGCTGCTCACGCGCGAGCGGCGTGGCTACATCGCCTACAACAACATGCGCGACTACAATCTCGCCGTGGACTGCCCGCCCGTGAGGCCGCAGGTCATGATCGAGACACAGCTCACGGCCGGCGTCGCGATCCACTGCGCCTCCCCGCCGCCGCAGGTGGCGAGGCTCAACTACGAGTACTTCAAGCTGCCGCTCGGCTGGCAGCTGTCCAACGGCATGCGCAGCATCATCGAGCGGCATAGCAAGGGACGCTGCTTCCAGCCCAGCGTGCCGGCCTCCCAGAACGCACCTTTGGACGAAGAGCTCGAGCTGGCGCGCGAGTACCTGACGCAGAACAGCCTGCTGCCGATCGAGGTCGCCAACCACCTCTCGGCCGGACGGGCGGACGCCGACGGCGGGCTCAAGGGCTGCGAGTAGGCGAGCAGGTGGCGGCGCGCCCGCTCGGCGCTCAAGGCCGCCCGGCGCTGTGGCCCTGCGCGCAGGGACTGGGCGTTGCCTCGCAACGGCAGGTGCAGTGGTTGAGATAGGGCGTCTGGCGCGAGCACAGGCAGCAGGCGCCGTTGCAGCCGCAGGCGCGCGACAGGAATACCAGCTGCCCGCCCGGGCAGCGCGCCTGCGCGGCCTTCGGTAACGGCGTGAGGGGCCCAGTGGGCTCGGGCACCTTGAACAGCGGCCGTGAGCCTTCCAGCGCCGCGAGGCGCACCTCGCCGCCATAGGCTGCGTCGATGACCCAACCCGCGCCCGCGATCAGGAGCGCAAGTGCGAGCAGCGCTCTATAGAACCCCCTCAGCCGTCTGAGCATGTCCCTGTCGTGCCCCCGTTCTCGTTTGCCGATCGGTCGTGCCGCGTGTTTTGTGCAAGGTTACGCCCTTGCCCGCGGGCCGACAAGGTTGGCGATCGCTGCATTGCGGCAAGCTCGGCACGCGCCGCAGGAGCCGCAGTCAATCGCCGCGCCGCTGCTGATGCAGGGGTATGCCGACGTTGAGCTTGAGGACGACGTCCGGGGTCGCCCGCGTGAGCCCGAACAGGACGCCGATGTCGGGCGCAATCTTGAAGTCACGCCCCAGGGGGATCTCGGCGCAGATCACGGGGCCAATTATGTGCTCCTGCTCCGACCAGCGCGGCGGATCGCCCAGGTGCTCGATGCGGCCGTACGCCTCCATGCCGACGGCGAACCCGTCGCGGACCTCATAGTTGGCTTGCCAGCCGTAGGTGAAGGCCATGCCCTCCACGCTGTTGCGGCCGAAATTCCGTTCCAGGAACGGGTTGGCGGTGAACGCAGCTGCCAGCGTTATGATCGGCCCGAAGAATGCGGTGCTCGTCGTAAGCGGATTGAGCGAGGCGTTCACCGCGGCGAACCAGCCGACGCCGAGGTCGAACGGACGCTTGTTGTCGACCGGCCTCAGCACAAAGATATTCTCCACCGCCGTCCGGGCGACGCGAAAGTCGGCGTCGTCCGGGTTCTCGAGCTTCACCACCCCCGACAGCCGCCACCAGTCGCGCACGCCGTAGTCGAGGCTTTGGTCGTGCGCACTGTGATTGAGATTGGCACCGCGCGGCAGGCCCAACAGCACCGAGTTGTCCAGCCCCAGCTCCAGGCGGCCCTGCTTCACGTCCAGCAGTTTCACGTCGAGGGTCTAAGCCAGCGCCGGCGCACCGGCCGTTGCCTGCGCAACGACAATGAGCGCAGGCGACGCGCCGACCGGCCAGGACTGCATGGGAAGGCCACCCCAGGTGCTTGCCGCGAATCTCGCGCCTGCGCCCTACGGCTTCTCCCATGGTGGAGGGAGTAGCGGCGAACCGCGGGCTGGCGGAGAAATCGGCCCCTGTGGCGCGGGCGCGACTGCAACGGATCGTCACGGCAGGGATCAACGGGGTGGGTGCGAGCGCCGATCGCGTCAAAATCGCCTGGCTTGGCGCCAACCTTCGCGAAACTGAAACAAAGCCGGCTGTATGAGAAAGGACGAGAAAGGCAATCGATCGTCCAGTGGGGAAACGGCCATGTGGTTGCTGCTGCTACCGCTGAAGATGCGCTACATGCTCTTGTGTGTCGCCTTCGTCGGCTTCGCGTTGTCCGCGGGATTGGTCTGGGAGTATCCCGGCCACATCGGGCTTCTGACCACCCCCCTTGCTCTCTTTGGCTTCTTTTCGCTTCTCGGTGTGCGCGACCTGCTGCAGCCCCGGCACGCCATCCTGCGCAACTACCCGATCACCGCGCACCTGCGATTCCTGTTCGAGAAGATCCGGCCGGAGATGCGCCAGTACTTCTTCGAAGACGACAAGGACGGCACGCCCTTCCCGCGAGACAAGCGGGCCATCGTCTATCAGCGCGCCAAGGGAGCGCTTGACAAGCGGCCCTTCGGCACTCAGTACGACGTCTACCAGCCGCACTACGAGTGGCTGCACCACTCCATCGCGCCCAAGGCGTGCGCGCACGAGCCGTTCCGGATCATGGTCGGCGGCCCGGACTGCACCAAGCCCTACTCCGCGTCCGTCTTCAACATCTCCGCCATGAGCTACGGCTCGCTGTCGGCGAACGCCGTGCGCGCTCTCAACAAGGGAGCGAAGCTGGGTGCCTTCGCGCACGACACGGGCGAGGGCGGCTTCAGCCCGTATCATGAGGAGCACGGCGGCGACATCATCTGGGAGATAGGGTCAGGCTACTTCGGCTGCCGCAACGACGACGGCACCTTCTCGCCGGACAAATTCGCTGCCGTCGCCGCCCATCCGCAGATCAAGATGGTCGAGCTCAAGCTCTCGCAGGGCGCCAAGCCCGGCCACGGCGGCGTGCTGCCCGGGGCGAAGGTGACGGCCGAAATCGCCCGGATCCGCGGCGTGCCGCAGGGCAGGGACTGCTTGTCGCCGGCACGGCATTCCGCGTTCGCAACGCCCATCGAGCTGATGCGGTTCATCGGCGAGATGCGGCGGCTGTCGGGTGGCAAGCCGGCCGGCTTCAAGCTGTGCGTCGGGCATCCCTGGGAGTTCTTGAGCCTAGTCAAGGCGATGCTGGCGACCGGCATCACGCCGGACTTCATCGTGGTGGACGGCACCGAGGGCGGCACCGGTGCAGCACCCCTCGAGTTCATGGACCACCTGGGCATGCCGCTGCGCGACGGCCTGACGTTCGCCCAGTCCGCCCTGGTGGGGGCGAACCTGCGCAGCCGGATCAAGATCGGCGCCTCCGGCAAGATCGTCTCCGGTTTCGATATGGCCCGTGTCCTTGCGCTCGGCGCCGACTGGTGCAATGCGGCCCGCGGCTTCATGTTCGCCGTCGGCTGCATCCAGGCCCAGCAATGCCACACCGGGCACTGTCCGACGGGCGTGACGAGCCAGGACGCCACGCGCCAGCGCGCCGTGGTGGTGTCGGACAAGTCGGTCCGCGTCGCCAACTTCCACAAGGAGTCGGTCAAGGCGCTGGGCGAGCTTGTCGCGGCCGCAGGGCTCGAGCATCCGCGCGAGCTGCGCCCGCATCACTTCATGCGCCGGATCACCGCCGATCGCGTGGAGACGTTTGCCGACGTCTATCGTTTCCTGGAGCCGGGGGAGCTGTTGTCGGGCACTGGCGATCCGCGCTTCCGGGATGCCTGGGCGATGGCGCAGGCGGAGAGCTTCACCCCGGCGCGGCCGGTCCTGCCGATCGTTCCGCAGGTCGCTGCGTAGGACACGGACCCAAGGACGCTCAAAGCGGGCGCATAGAGGCACGATTGTATACACTCGGCCCAGGCAGCCGTCCGGCCGCCGGGTCGGCGAGCAGCCAGAGCCGGCGATCCGAGCAGGGGCGCGACCCATGCAGCAAGAATTGCCCGAGACCGCGCGCGAGGCGGAGGTGACGGGGACCCGGGTCCGGCATTTGCGCCAGATCCTCCTGTGGCCGGTCCAGCTGCTGCCGCTCGAGGAAGGCAGCAAGCTGCAGCACTGGGAGCATCTCGCCCAGAGCGGGTCATAGCGCGAGGTCGACGACGAGTTCGGCGACCCGACGGAGTTCCAGGAGCGGCACTACAACGAGTTCGTCACGTTTCTGCCGCCCGTGCAGCGCTTCCTCTACGGACAGGGCGTCGGCAAGGCGGTGCGGCGCATCTACGGCGAGAGCCCCATCAAGGCCATGCGGCAGACCGTGATCGCCAAGGCACGGGTGACGCTCTCGCGCGGCGACGCCCCGATCGAGCTGCGCATCGTCCACGCCGACCTCTACTTCTTCTTCGACGTCGACATCGCCATTCTGGCGCTGGAGGTTGCCGCCGACGACTTGGAGTTGAGCGTTGCCCAGGAGGCCGTCTTCCGCTTCGGCCGAGCCTATCCGGCCTACTGGGAGGCCGATCGGCGCGGCGGGCATTGTCCATGGCTCGTCGAATGGCTGTCACGCGAGGGCGAGGTTCTGGCCGCCTCCGACTACGAGAAGCGGGAGAAGTACCTGGCATTCGTGTGCAAGCATCGCGCGCCAGCCGTGGCGGCGCACTGGGAATACCTTCTGGCACCCATGGTCCTGCACCACAGCGACAAGCGTGGCCTGGTCCGATATCGCCAGCTCGAGTACCATCGCATGCCCTACATGGCGTTCTTTGCCATGGAGGACTGCAGCGGACTGACGCGTGCCGATCTGATCCGCCTTGGCATCGGCAACGAGCTCGGCGCCTCCTCGGAGTTGCCGTACTCGGAAAGCTATCTCTCCAGGTTCGAGGAGCGGTTCTGCAGCGACCGCTACGGCGACGCGCGTCTCAGCCTGCCGTCGGCGGGGACCAGGTTCATGTGCACGGGCCACACGATGGTCGTGGTCGGCCATGCCAAGGACCGCTTCTTCATGAACAGCGACGGTGGCTTCCTCTGCCGCTTCCGGCATCAGCATTTCCTGCTCTTCCTCGTCGCCCATTTTCACAAGGCCTCGCTGCACATATTCTCGGACCGGCTGGTGGCCGCCGTCAGCCGACTCGACGTCGATGACGCGGAGACGAGCCGCGCCTTCCGGCGCAACATCCGCGACGCGGCCGAGAACTTCCTGCGCTTCGAGCATCGCTACTGGTTCCACGAGATCTCCAACCAGGCCCAGGCGCGCGAGCTCTTCGACCTGGCGCGGCAGCATCTGGGTCTCGACGCGCTCTACCGCGAGATCCGGGAGGAGCTGCAGGACATGGGCAACTTCCTCGAGGTCGAGGCGATGCGCCGCCAGAACGCGACGGTGGTGCGCCTGACGGTGGTTACGACCTTCGGCCTCATCGGCACCGTCACCACCGGTTTCCTTGGCATGAACCTATTCGCATGGGCCGAGCAGCCGGCCGACTGGCGCATCACGGCGTTCATTCTCGTGCTCGGTGCGACCTCGGCACTTACGCTCTACACCGTGCTCAAGTCGCGCCGCCTGTCTGAGTTCCTCGATGCTCTCTCTGACGAGCAGGTGGGCTGGCGCAACAAGCTGAAGGCCCTGCGCGCCGTGTGGCGCGTCCGCTGACCCCGTAGGGTGCAAAAGCGCAGCGCATTGCACCGATCCACCCGCGCATCGGCGCAATGCGGCTTCGCCGTTGGCGCCCTATGGCTTCGTGGGGCTCGTCACTCGTGCTGCGTCGCCCTTCGACAAGCTCAGGGCGAGCCCGGTCTCGCTCCACCCCGTGCTGAGCCCGCTCCACCCCCGCGCTGAGCCTGTCGAAGCACGGCGTGGAGCAGCCGTAGGGTGCAAAAGCGCAGCGCCTTGCACCGATCCACCGCCGCACCGGCACAATGCGGCTTCGCCGTTGGCGCCCTACGCGCCAAGTCGCTCGATCATCGACATTGCTGCCGCCGGCGCCCGCACTTTTCCCTCGTGGATGAAG
>JBFWRV010000138.1:0-8374 GCA_050248715.1 Hyphomicrobiaceae bacterium
GCCCATCGCGCCGCCGAGCGCGGAGCTGGTCACGCCCGGCATGCGGCTGGGCTAAGCACCAGCCCGTCCGATCGGCTCACATCCGCCGAGCACGTGCGCAGGCGCCGCGCGATTATTGGGATGGGGCACGAGTGTCAGTCAGATCGCGTACGACGCCTTCCCAATCCTTCCGTGGCGCATGTTTGGCACATGCCGGGCGCTGCAACATTGATCTCATTGCAGAAAACTGCGCTTTCAGTGACGCTCATAACCTGAAGGTCGTAGGTCCAAATCCAGCCCCCGCAACCACCTTTACCGAACTCTCGAACGCAGCAGGAACCTGCCCGCCCGGCGCTGTCAGCAGCTTAACGATATCCCCCGTGACGGTGACGATCGTACCAGCGCCATCGCTGCGTACCTCTATGCGCGCCACGAGCGTTCTCAGGATCTCCGCGGCCTCGGTCCGCGCTTCCGGATCGTTCAACGCCAGGTGGAGCTCACTAACGAGCTCGCGGTAGTGATCGGCGAGCTTGGGGTGGAACCGAGGCGCGGGCGGCGGCGCGTCTTCCATAGCCTTCTTCAAGGCGGCCTGTCGACCTTCTAGGAGGAGCAACTCTTGCTGTAGTCCCGGCGTGCGCAGACCGTCGGCGATGGCGTCGTACAAGCCGCGAAGCTTCTTGGACACACGGCCCAACTCGTGGACGTCTTCCTCGCGCCGCACGTCGTCGCTGGCTCGCCGGCGGTTGAGCTCCTCGTGGAACGCCCGGATGAACTCCTCCACGAGTTCGGGGGCCATCAGGTGGGTCTTCAGTCCGTCCAGAACGGCCTCCTCGATTAGGCTGCGCTTGACGCTCTGACGGTTGTCGCATCCGGCCCCGTTGCGTGCCTTGCCGCAGGCCAAGTAGTCCTTGCCGACGGCTTGCATGCTCCCGCCGCAGCTCCCGCACCTGATGAGGCCGGTGAAGAGGTGCTTCGGCCGCCTGAGCTTCCAGAATTCGGTTGCGCGCGACTTGGACACGCTTGCCGACGACCTCATGGCTTGCAGCCGATTTTGCACGGCACCCCAAAGGTCCTGCTCCACGATGCGCAGCTCGGGTACGTCGACGGCAATGTTCTCCTCCGACTTACGCACCCGGGCCAGGCGCTTGCCCGTAACAGGATCCCGCACATAGGTCTGCTTGTTCCAGAGAAGGCGTCCAACGTAGAGATCGTTGCGCAGGATGCCCGTCCTGCGGGTCGCGTGTCCCCGGATGGTTGTGTCTTGCCACGCCTTCCCAGTCGGGCCCGGCACGGCATCGGCATTGAGCCCGCGCGCGATTGCCCGCGGCGAGCATCCGGCCGCAAACTCGCGAAAGATTCGCTGAACGACTTCCGCCTCCATCGGCTCGATCTCGCGCAGTCCCCGCACCGGCTCGCCCTTGGCGTCGCGCTGCTTCGCGACCCGATAGCCATAGGCACGACCACCACCGCTCTTGCCCTGGCGCACGCGTCCCTCGATCCCGCGGTGAGTCTTCATAGCAAGGTCCTTGAGGGCAATGGCATTCATCGCGCCTTTGACGCCGATGTGCAGCTCGTTCACCTCCCCGTCGATGCGCGTGACGATGGCAATGCCATGAAAGCTCATGCGTTTGTAGAGCGCCGCCGTCGCCTCCGGGTCGCGCGATAGACGATCCAGACCCTCGACGACAAGCACGTCGAACAGTCGATGGCGGGCGTCCTCGAGCAGGCGCTGATAGCCCGCGCGCAACGTCGTCGCGCCGGAGATACCCCTGTCGCTGTACGTGCCAGCCACTTGCCAACCGCAATCCTCGATCAGCTTGATGCAGTTGCGCACCTGATCCTCGATGGAGGCCTCACGCTGGCCTTCGCTGGAATATCGCGCGTAGATCGCGGCTCTTTTCACCTTCGACCCCTCCCCCGTTTCTTGGCTGTGCGCGCTGCGCTGATCACGTGTTGATAGCTCCGCGCGGCTTGCAGGGTGCGCGCTAGATTGTAGTGCCGTTCGGTCGTCGCGAAACTCCGATGCCCGAGGAGTGCCGCTGCCATGCGCACATTTTCGGGATCGTGGATGGCGATCGACGTGGCCAGGCAATCCCGAAACAGATGCGGGTTGATGGATCGACCGAACGCCGCCCTGGTTCGGTCGACCACCTGCAGCTGTATGGAATGGGCCGCCTGCGGCTTAAACCAGTAGCTGATCCACAGCCGGTCCCCACGGTAGCGGTTTCCCGCCAGCAGGGGCCGGTAGTGGTCGAGGTAGCGGGTCAGCGCCGGGACAAGCTGCTCCGGGAAGGGCAGTTCAATTGGCTGATGCGTCTTGGTCTCGTTGCCCTGAAAAATGAGCCACCAGGCCCCTTGCTGCCACACGAGGTGCGTGCCGATCTGGATGCTCGAAAAGTTACCCTTGCGAGTGGAACGCAAGGCCAGCAGCGCAATTTGCAAGCCGTCCCGGTAGACGGCAGCGTTCTTGCGCGCGTTCTTGTGAACTCCGGCTTCGGCGTCCGCCATCAGCTTGAACCCGAGTTCGACCAGCCGGTCACTGTCCTGCAAGCGCACGCGCTTTCCGGCCCGGTCCGGTGTGCAGTCCAAGGACCTGATGGCGCGACGGAGCATGGACCTGTCGGAGTGCGGGGCGAGCACCGCTAGCGCACGCTCCAAATTCAGGACGCGGTTGTGCACGGTAGCCGGTCTGACGCGCGCTTGCAGATTGGCGATGTAGGCCTGCACGGTATCGGCGGTCCAGCGCGCCTCGGGAGGGGTATCCGCGATGAGCGAACCGTGCTGTGCCAGCCATGCCAATGCATATCCGTAGCCTTCCGCCACGGTCTGGAGGGTCCGCGGCCGCCACGTCACAGCTGGTGTTGCGGGAACGAAGCGACCCTTCCGTTGAAGCGCGCGCGCCCACAAGTCCCGATCTCGAGCCGGCCATTGTGGCTGCGGAAGGCAAAGTCGTGGCCTAGCCATGTTGGCGGGGCCTTCCATTCGTGCGCCGCCGCATGGGGACGGCCGCCCTGGCCCGCAGGCTGGCAATGTGGCGATCATAGTGGCGCGCCGCTTCCACCACCTCCATGCCGGCGTAAAATGCGATCGTGGTTTCGATGCTCTTGTGGCCCAGCAGGCGGCGGACCACCTCGTGCCCACCCGGATTGGCCTTCAAGTACAAGAACCCTGCCAGATGGCGGAACTGGTGCGCCGTCAAGCGCACGCCGATCTCAGCTTCAACCGTATCGGCGATCTGCTCACTCAGCAGCGGGGCGCCTTTGTGACTGTCGCCTTCGCCTGGAAACAGATACTGGGAGGGACGGCGCAGCAGCACCGGGCGGACGCGCTTCATGTAGTCGTCGAGCAGAGCGATGGTCGAAGGTGACAGCGGAAACTCGAGCTCCAGGTCGTTCTTGACGTCGTCGGCCGGAAAATAAAGATGCACCCGCCGGTGCCGCCCGGACCCGACCTCAACGAGGTTCTCATCGAGCCTGATGCTGACGGCGTTACGGCTACGGACCGGGGCGTCCGTGAGCAGGCCGATCGCCAGCCCGATCTGGGCGGTTGCCGCCTCGCTGACCTTCAGGGGGTGCTTGTTGCGGTAGCGCCTGCAGAGCCGCTCGGGCAGGGAAAGGAATTCAGCGACAAGGTTTTCGTCCTCGAAGAAGCGCAGCGTTGCGCGGTTCTTTTCCGTCATGCCGTACCGAGGCTTGAGCTGCCTGCGGATGGAGGCCAGCGCATCTAGGTGGTCTCTGGCGACGCCAACCCAGCGTCGGGCGAGCGTACACAACAGCTTCGTGTGTTGATGGAGCTGGACCGTCTCCTTGTTGCCGGCGCGCTCGTACAGGAAAGTCAGGCCCTGTTGGACGGCGTCAAGCTGAACCAGATCGGCGATGCTACGGACAGTGTTGGGATCGCGGCCCTGGTGCACGAGCGCTGACGCGAACGCCCGCAGCAGGCTTACCCGGCGATCGGCGCTCACTTGCTTGATGGGCCTGCGGTCGTCGATGGCAAAGCGTTTGACGGCAGCGGCCGCCATCGCTTCGACGTCGGCTTTCAGAGACGGCGGAAACCTGGTCCAGGCCAGGGCGTAGTGGTCACGGCGATGCTGAACCTGGACGCGAAAAGCGGGCCAGTGCTCAAAGATGCCGCCGCATTGGTTCCAGGCGCGGCAGGCGTCAAGAAACGCCTCGCGCGGCCGGCACCGTCCACTGTGCTCCTCCAGCTCGATTGCAAATTGCTCGAAGGTCGACTGGTCCACCTGATGCGGCTCGATGCCCTGCCGCGTGCAGTGACGCGCAAACGGTAGAAGTTGCACCCGGTAGGGGCGGTAGGGGACCGGCGTGAGAAGGCTCTCCCAGGCGGGCGAAGGCGGCTCGCTGCTTCGCCCCGGCAGCCGGCGCACACCGGCAAGATCGAGCGAGCGGTAAACCAGTGACTTTATGTTGGCCCACCGGCCTCGCGAGAGGCCATGGCGGGCAGGTGCGACCGTCTCGATCAGGCTGCGCACTGACCGCACGTTGCATGGCAGGTTGGCCGGTGGCCGGTTCACAACGCGCGCCAAAGTCCGCAGGGCGGAGGCCATGTCCTGCCGCTCGCGTTGTGTCAGGGCCGGCGATTGCAGGACGTTGGCCAGGACGTCTTCGAGGGTTGCAGGAAGGGCTGGCCCTTGGCCCGCTCCGCCGGTCGGTCGTGAAGTCGGGCGATAGGGCATGAGTTGCCTCGTGATGACTCCAGGTACTACAAGATGTCATTCGTTAATGCAACAGTATAAAAATCGCCTGGTCTACACATATACTGTAATAACGAAGTACAATTTGCAACATGACTTTCAGTGCCTTGGGGTGTCACAAGGTGACTCAGCGCCGCGATGCTTTTTCGAAATCAAGAAGATCCTGTTCTGAGATGCGGACAGCGCGGCCAAACTTGTGGGCGCGAAGCTTCCCGGCCGCGACCCATCGCCAGATCGTCCGATCGTCCATTTTGTAGCGATCGGCGACTTCTGGAACGGTGAACCAAACCGTCTTCCCGTCATCAGCACACATCGTCGTCTTTGCTCCGGCTAGGGTCCGCCTGGCTATCGCTCTGGCCCGGATTGGTTGGCGGTCGAGCCTTTCGCGCCGCAATCCTGGCGAGCAGCCGCGCCAGCGCGCGCAGGCCGTCCAGGACTGCAGCTTCTCGATTCCCAACCCTGCGAGGTTTGCGCATTGGCGAGCGACGGCCGTCGGATGTTGCTACGCCGCAGCCGGTCGACCAGCTGAGGCACGCGTCCGATCCACCCAGCCGCGTGAAACAAGCGTTACGGGGGCGGATTCCTCGCGCGCTCTTTGACTAGCCAAGTCACATGCCGACGTATTCGGAATCAAATGGCAAGAAGTTGCGCACCGCTTTCGGACGGAGAGAGATGCGCGGCGCCTATTTTTGTTTGTCCTGCTGGAGGAGCTTCCGAGCCGACCTAGGAAGTGAAGAGGGATTCCAGCCTTTCAGCTTGTACGTTCGATTGATTTTGTCGCAAACGTCCATGAACCTTGGAGCTTTGTCCGACCCCTTCCTCCCGGTGTCCCTCGCGTAAGCTACAGCCAGACAATGATACAGGGCGCGTTCCGTGTCCTTGCGAGGACGGCTCTGCGGCCTCGTCTTAGCCACCTGCCCGGCCAGTGCTGCTCGAAGCTGAAAGAGCGCATCGATTTGATCGTCCCGGTCATGGAAGCACACGGGGTCGACAACGATTTCGCAGCCAATCGGCGCCGGCCATGTGGTCGGTTTGACGTGCGCGACGCGCACGTTGCGATGCTGCAAGAAGTCACTCGCGCGTCGCGATAGCCTAGTCAGTGCAACGCTTATGGTTTTGAGGCGCTTCCGGACCTCGCCGGGTCTCGGTGTCTTATGATTAAGCAGGTTCAAGCAGCTTTGCACTTGCTTTTCGATCTGCCTCAGTTCTCCCGCGACTTCTGATGCGGATTTCTGATTCAGCACGCGTTCGTACGTGGTAACGCACCTTTCAACGGCCTGAGCGAACCGAGCGCGCCAACGCGTCGGGATGCCGCCCAGCCGGCAGAGTTCCTCGGCTTCTGCTTCTGTCAAAGGGCGGGCGATGCTAGTGCGCTTTCGGTTCATGCGAAGCAAGCTATCCAACTTGCCGCTCCGACGGAAGTGGACGGGCCGCTGAATTTTTTCGGATTGGGATCCACCAACGACGGGTCGACCGGAGCGGTCGGCCGACGCGGTTCTACCCCTCGCTTTGCGGTCGCCAGGAACACCGACCATGGGAGGACGAGCGTTGAATACGATCGGTCTCAGCAAACGCGATTCTTCTCCGACGCACGGTGGGACCATGCGCGAAGGAGATGCCTCTCAGCGAGATCCGCAGGTGGGAGCACGAACCTGTCTCCGCATTTGCTGATGTGGTTCGAGATATCTAGCTCGCCCGATTGATAGACGCGTGGCGTGAGTCCAGATCGTGGTGAAACCGGAGTCGACAAGAGCTCCGTAGAGCCATTCCGACAGCGGGCAGGCTTCGATGCCGACAAGTTGGATGTGCCTCCGCCGTCGGACGAGTGCCTTAATCAACGACGCCGGCTCACTGAGCGCCTTGCCTTCCCACACTACCGTGCCATCTGCTTTGACGATACAGATCGACACGGTCTTTAGCGACAAGTCCAATCCACGAACAGTGCCATTGCCCTTCCCCCTCTGTTGCTTTACCGCGATTTTTGCTCGCTCGTATCGCTGAGCAAGTACGCAACATTCGGTGATTTGATGGGAGGCCTGCGCGTCCAGGGTCTGTTGGCGCGGGCGATGTATCTCTCGCCCTACAAGATGCACGAGCGGGCGCGGGGATGCCGGGCTCGTCACCAGCGTTCGACCTGAAGGAAGCCAGGAAGAGCGCAGTCTTGGCCGATAGGGGATCGACGGGTCGATGGTACCCCTGCTTGATCTAATAGAAACGCGCGTTAGCTCGAGACGGACCACGCGGATGATTGCCGCTCCAAACAGATCGTTATGAGAGAAGGTGAGGTTCGAGAGAGGGCGTTCGCCATGCCGCTCGTTGCATGGCGTCTCGAAGTTGCACTCGACACGCTGGCGCGCCGGATCACCCGCCGTACCGAGCCGCACGTGAAGCTGCATTGAGAACAAGGGCGTGGAACAAGCCGCCGTGGATGCGCTGGAAGGTTTTCTTATCGACACTGTGGCGCTACGTCCCTCATCGCGTCACTTCGTGCTGGTCTGCCGGCACGGATCATCAAGTATGTCCTGCTGCACGCGCAGGCGACGCGCGAACTCCTAACCACCGAGCGGATACGTGCACTATCGTCCTTCCTGCACCGCACCGTTGCCGCGTCAATCACGAACAGTGAGCTACCACCAAGCACGGCTGAGGTGCCTACGGCGAAGTGGTCCGATTTGAGGTATGGCCTGAGCGGCCAACGGGAGGACCACGATGGGGAAGCGGCACAAGCCTGAAGAGATCATTGCGAAGCTGCGGCAGGTTGAAGTGATGACCGGCCAGGGCACTTCGATGGCGGATGCGATCGCTCGATTGGCGTGACGGAGGTGACCTACTACCGGTGGCGCAGCGAGTATGGTGGTATGAAGCTCGACCAGGTGAAGCGTCTGAAGGAGCTGGAGGTTGAGAATGCCCGGCTTCGCAAGGCGGTGTCGGACCTGACGCTGGACAAGTTGATCCTGAAGGAAGCAGCGCAGGGAAACTTCTAAGCCCCTCGCGCCGGCGTCGATGCGTCGAGCACATTCAGCGTGAGCTGCAGGTATCCGAGCGCCGTGCCTGTGCGGCGCTCGGACAGCACCGCTCGACGCAGCGCAAGGCGCCTCGGGGGCGGACCGACGAGGCCAGGTTGACGGCCGATATCGTTGCGCTGGCTCGGGCGTACGGCCGTTACGGCTACCGGCGGATCACGGCCTTGCTGAACGAGGCAGGCTGGGATGTGAGCGTATCGCGGGTAGGCCGGATCTGGCGACGCGAGGGGTTGAAGGTTCCAGCGAGGCAGCCGAAGCGACGCCGGCTGTGGCTGGCCGACGGCTCCTGCATTCGGCTTCGACCGGAACGACCGAACCATGTGTGGGCCTATGACTTCGTCGAGGATCGTACCTCTGACGGGAGGAAGTACCGCATGCTCAACATCGTCGACGCGTTCACGCGCGAGTGTCTGGCGATCAAGGTGGCGCGCAAGGTGAACTCGATGGACGTGATCGAGACGCTGGCCGATCTGTTCCTGATGCGCGGCGTGCCGGCGCACATCCGTTCCGACCAGGGGCCTGAGTTCATCGCCGAGGCCGTGAAGGGGTGGATCAGGGCGGTCGGCGCAAGCACGGCCTACATCGAGCGCGGCAGCCCTTGGGAGAACGGCTACGTCGAGAGCTTCAATGGGCGGCTGCGCGATGAGCTGCTCAACGG
>JBFWRV010000139.1:0-8224 GCA_050248715.1 Hyphomicrobiaceae bacterium
ACTTCTACTGTAGCCTCAAGCGCTTCAGGGCCATCGCAACTCGCTACGATAAGACCGCTACCAATTTCCTCGCCGCAATCCACCTCGCGGCGGCTATCATTTGGCTCAATTGAGGACAGGCCCTAGTATCGAGCACCGCCGCATTGCGTGCGGCGGATTGCCGAGCGTCAGCGCGGGCCTGCTCTCGGGCATCTCACCGGCAGGTCGGACGAAGCGCACCGAATGACCGTGGCCGAGCGGGCGCTCGCCTTTATGGAGAGCTGCTGAGTGGTTCATCTCGTCAAGCCGCGCCGTCGCTTTCGGCTGGTCACCGCCGCGGGGCTGGGTGCAGCGGCGCTGCTGCTCGCCGGCGCTCCGCCCCGCGCCCTCGCACAACCGCCCGGCTTCGGCCCCGGTGGCATGGGCGAAATGGGTGGCCAGATGGGCGGACACGGCGGCGGGCAACAGCAGCTCTATCCCTCCCTCATGGCTGCCCCGCCCGCCGATCCGGCCGCGCGCGAGGCAGCGCTGCGCGAAGCGCACCGGCGCATGACGTCGGGCTTGCCGCTGCTCCGGGAAGGTCTCGACCAAGCCACCCGCGCGCTACAGGCCGGCGATGCGCAGGCCATGCGCGAGGGCGCCGACCGCCTCTCCGAAGGGCTGAAACTGTACCGCAGTGGCTTGTCCACCCATCTCGCGCTCAGTGCCGGCCATACGCCAGCGCAGGCCGCGCTCGGCTGGTACCGTGGCCAGCTCGGACTGCCGGTGGCAACCGTGATGCCGATGACGACGGACGGCGGCGGCCTTTGGGGTTTGTCCTGGTTCCATCTTACGACAATGGCGTTCCTGGCAGCTTTCGTGGTCGGGACCTTGCTGATCCAATACACGCGTATGCGCAGGATCAGCGGATTGGTTCATCGCCTCGCGACCGCCTCGACCGCGGTCGCGCCGAGTCCGGCGGCGGCTCCCGCCGGAGGGCCTCCCGGCCCAGGGCCGGCTGCACCGCCTCCCCCCGGAGTGGCCGCCCTCCCGATTCCTCGAGCGACTGCCGCCCCGCCCCCAGCCGCTGCTCCCGCTCCGCCCATCTGTTGCGCTGACCCGCGATGCGAAGCGGCCGTGGCCGCGGCGAAGCGGCCGTGGTCGGGAGCGCTGCGCGTCGCAGCGATCTTCCGCGAGACGCCGACGGTCAAGACCTTCCGCCTTGAAAATCCGGAGAGCGGGGATGTCCCCTTCGTCTTCATGCCCGGCCAGTTCCTGACGTTCTCGGCCGAGATCGACGGCGAGCGCGCCCGGCGCTCCTACACCATCGCCTCCTCGCCGACCGAGCGGAGCTACGTCGAGGTTACCGTCAAGCGCGAGGAGCAGGGTCTCATCTCGCGGCACCTGCACGACCGGATAGCGATCGGCAGCCTGCTCGAGGTATCGGCCCCCTCGGGCGTCTTCACCTTCACCGGCGCGGATGCCGACAGCATCGTCCTGATCGCGGGTGGCGTCGGCATCACGCCCATGATGAGCATCACCCGCTACCTGATGGACCATTCCTTCGCGGGAGACATCTACTTCCTCTACGGCGCGCGCTCGACTCAGGAATTCATCTTCCGCGAGGAGCTCGAGTATCTGCAGAAGCGGCATGCCAACCTCCACTTCGCGGCAACGATGTCGCGCGTCGAGGGGACGGCCTGGATGGGCGCCACGGGACCGATGTCGAAGGAGTTCATCGCGCGGGCCGTGCCTGAGATCGCCCGGCGGCGCATCCACCTGTGCGGGCCGCCGCCGATGATGGAGGCGGTGAAGGCAGCGCTCGCCGACCTCGGGGTGCCGAAGGAGCAGGTCAAGACCGAGGCGTTCGGTCCTGCCCGGGGCGTCACCCCCGGCACCCCCGCGCCCTTGCCGGCACCTGCCTTGGCGCCTGCGCCGGCTGCCGCGCCTGCGGCCACCGCTGGCGCCGTCCCGCGCATCGCCACGGCTGAAGTCCGGTTCACCAAGTCGGGCAAGACCGGGCCGCTGGCGCCGGATCAAAGCGTCCTGGAGGCGGCCGAAGCGATCGGCGTGCCGATCGACTACTCCTGCCGGGTCGGCATCTGCGGCACCTGCAAGGTGCCGCTGCTCGAGGGCAAGGTGATGATGGAGGTGGAGGAGGGCCTTGCTCCTGACGAGAAAGCCCGCGGCATCATCCTGGCCTGCCAGGCGAAGTCGGTCGGCAACCTCATGGTGGAGGCGTGAGGTGAGTGGGACCGAGAAGCACACGGTGGGCGCTCTCGTGAGCGTTCTGGTGCTCTTCGCTCCCGGCTTCTTGCTGCACGAGGCGCCGCGCTTCCCAGGCACCCTGGCCGGCGGACTGCTCGGCATCGCCGGCGCCACCATGCTTATGATGCTGCTCGTCTATTCCCTGGTCAAGCGCAGCGGCTGGCTCCGGACGCGGGTGACGAAGCACGCTTCGTTGCGCACGTTCCTCTCCTTCCATGTCTATGCCGGCGTGGCCGGTGCGTTGCTCGGAATCCTGCATAGCGGCCATGCCTACCAGAGCCCGCTCGGGATTGCGCTGGTGGTGGCGATGCTGACCGTCGTCCTGAGCGGTTTCGTCGGCCGATACTACCTGGCGCAAGTCGGCGCCGATCTGCGTGAGCAGCAGGCCATGCTGGGGGTGCTCAGAGTCCATTTCGATCGGATCGCTGCCGATGCCGCCAGCGCCGCTCCTCGCAGCGGCAGTGCCGTTGCCTTCGCGGGTTCGGACCTTCGGACCGTCGCCCTCCAGGCCTCCGGCAGCAGCGCCGGATCCGCGGGGATTCCTGTCCAGCGCCTGGTCAGCGCCATCGCGGATCTCGAGCACGCGATCGGCCGGCGCGAGGCCCTCAACCGGGCGCTATCGCGATGGACGGTGCTGCACATCGCTGCGGCGCTCGTGATGTACCCACTGCTCGCGCTCCACATCTGGAACGGCGTCTACTTCGGGCTGCGGTGGCTTCGGTGAAGATCACTACGGCGCTCTACGCGGCGCTGGCGGCGGTCGGCGCGACCGCCGTCGTGCTGGTTCCGCTGACCATGTACCGATCGGGGTCGCCGGCACTGCCGGCCTGGCGCGCTGTGGTGATGCCGGGACCGCTCTCCGCCGCTCACGCCTTCCTCGGCGGTCGGTGCGAGAGCTGCCACGCACCGGACAGGGGAGTCGAGGCCGCCGCCTGCCTGACCTGCCACACCTTCGCCCCCGAGCTGCTGGCCAAGCAGGATACTGCCTTCCACGCGACCATCGGCGAATGCGCCGCATGCCATGTCGAGTACAAAGGCGGCGATCGCCCGACCCGCATGGACCATGGCGCCCTCGTGACGGCCGGGGCCACTGGCCGCCCGGACCCAGCCGAGCGGGGCTCCCTGGCGGCACTGGAGCGCCTACTTGAGGACGCGGGCACGGCGCTCGGACCGCCTGGCGCCGCGTTGCCCGCGAAACAGGCCGAACGCCTCGACTGTGCTGCCTGCCATGGGGCGCAGGACCCACACCGCGGCCGTTTCGGCGCCTCCTGCCAATCCTGCCATACCACCGAGAACTGGGCCGTGGCGGGCTGGCAGCACCCCTCGCCGCGCTCGACAGATTGCGCACAGTGCCACCAGCCGCCGCCCAGTCATGCCGCAGGGCACTTCCTGGGCATGGCACAGCGGGTCGCCATCCGGCGGCCGGCGCGGATCGAACAGTGCTACCTCTGCCATCAGACCAACAGCTTCTCCAGCTTCCGCGCCGGAGGCGCGGCCGGGCAAAGGTGAGTGGAGCGCCATCGTCAGACCTGGAGGTCGTCGGACGCCACAAGCTCCAGCCCGTGCAGCCACGCCCCTTCGGCGACAGCACGAAGTCTCTCAATCTCGACCGACTTTCACGATTGGTCAGGCCGACCGCCACCAGCACCGCCTGGCTCACGATCACAGCGACCTCACGAACCCGCTCGTAGCGTCGTCCACGATCAGACCGCAATGGATCGCACTCAGCCGAGGCTCGGCAAGCGCCTTCGAACGGCAGCCACACCAAAAGCCGATGCGTAGCGCTGGCTTTCTGCTGGTGGCCATGATCGCAAGAGCGACTCGTGTAGGTGTACAAGGGGCCAACGGATACGCAAGAAAAAGCGAAGGGTTGTGTTATGTTCGCGAAGGCATGCCATGGATACGCGAAGGCGCGGGGAGAGGCGCATGAACTATCGGAGACTGTCGGGCTGCGCCGCCATGTTGATGGTTCTCGCGCTCGGTGGCCTTGCCGATGCGCGGGCCGCCGATCCCGTCCTCGAACGCGGCAGGTATCTCGTCACGATCGCAGGTTGCGCCGACTGCCATACGCCCGGGTATTTTCTCGGCAAACCCGACATGGCCCGCCAGCTCGCCGGCTCGGACGTTGGCTTCGAGATCCCTGGGGCGGGCGTGTTCTATGGCCCGAACCTGACTCCGGACAAGGAGACGGGTCTTGGCGGTTGGACCGATGCCCAGATCGCCGCGGCCATCACCAGCGGCACGCAGCCGAGCGGACGCCAGCTCGCGCCGATCATGCCGTGGCGCGCTTTCGCCACGCTCACCAAGCCGGATGTGAGCGCGATCATCGCCTATCTGAAAGGCCTGCCGCGGGTCAGGAACAAGGTGCCGGGCCCGTTCGGGCCTCTGGAGCCTCCGACGTCGTACGTGATGAAGGTCGTACCACCGGAAGTTCAGAACGTCGCCGTTCGGGTCGGTGGGTCGCTCGCCGAGCGCTGGTGCGCGAGCTGCCACGACGTCACGCGTACGCCGCAAGCCGGCTCAGTTGAGCGTGGCCGTCCCCCGAGCTTCAAGGCCATTGCTGTCCGGTCGAGCACGACAAGAGAGAGCCTCGATCGACACCTCTCGGCAGCTCACACGGGTATGCCGGACTTTTCGCTCAGCCCCTACCAGCGTAGCTTGCTGATCGGCTACATCCTGAGCCTGCGCTAGGGACGCCTCTCAAGAGCATCACCGTCGTGCAACCAGGCGATGCTGCGACCTGCCTGCGTCCATTCGGCATCGTCCAACGGCGGATTGCAGCGCAGGTGATTCTCTGTCAGCGGAGACTCCAGGGAGACGCCATGTCCGAAGCTGACAGCGGCCCCAATGAGGCGATGGTCAAGTCGCGTTGGACTTCGGGCACGCCCCTCGCGCTCCAGCATGCCGCTGCCCGCCGTGGCAGCTTTCCTCTGGCTCCTTGACGAGCCAGTGCCGGTCGGCGACGTGTAAACTGGACTTCGTAATAGGGACCAGTTCAGTCAGCAGCCGCCTTGAACATCGTGTCCGATCTGCTTGTCGTCGCGGCACAGCCGTGAAGAACCTGGCCCATAGCGCATCCCTCCATGCCGAGGAAAACAATGCACCATCAAAACCTGAGATCAAACACCTAGACAGAGACGACATCATGGCCCGACTTATGCTGGAATAGATTTGACTTGCCGCAACTGAGCGTCGGGGCTTCCCTTGGGTCACCAAATCTCTGACTGACCACCGCCTATGGCTGTGGCTGTAGATGCTGATGCCAGAAGACCGTTCGCACCACTGCGTCACCGTTTGGTCGAACCACCTCGATCTCGATGCGATAACGATCGCGCGGGGGGAGGTCGGCGAAGCCGCCATAGACCGGTGCACCTGCGATCGCCATCGGCCCGAATTCGACCCGGGTCTCCGACGGGCTAACGCCGCCCCGAATGACCGCCAGGATCCTGGCGTCGGTGATCCGCACACCCGTCTTTGAATCGAGCAGAGCAACTATGAGGTGATGGACGTAGCGACCGTCCGGCGTGTCGCCGTGCATCCCGCGCCCGGTGTGCTCGGCTGGATGCGCAAGTACGAAAGCGGCCGGGATCGCCGCAAAGTAGATGACAAGGCCATCCGCCCTGTGACCTGCGTCAGGCATGTCGTCAGCCATGACAGAGCCCGCCGTCGCCGCGAACATCAAGACGGAAAGCGCGGCGAGCAAGGCCCGGCGGCCCATGCTCTTTCCCCGACGGACTGGCGTCTCCGTTGCGAACTGCCGCAAGCGACGGCACAATTTGATGAGGTAGGCCATTCGGGACCGCTTCCTAAAATGCGCCATCAGTTCCAACCGTGTCTGCCTCTGCCCCTCGTCACACGTGGCAACAACGGCCCCGCGCTGGCGTCGGAATCCCACCGGCTGCAAGGTGACACCATCTTGCGTCTTTCAGCCGCGGTCCTCAAGCAGCTTCCACTTGCGAAGGCCTCAGAACCAGAGCGCCGACAGTAGATGGGACTGGTGTGTCACATCATTCCCATTGGCATTTCCATGGGGCCAACGATGATGCCGTCCGCAATCTTCTTTTAGTCCGGGCTCAGCACGCCGTAGAGGTTGTTGAGCGCCTCCGTCGTTTTCTTGAACGCGGCGTAATGTGCACTCAACGCCTTGTCTTCGGCGGCAAGCCGTTCGAGCAGCGTGCTGTCCGAGGCATGCTAAGACATCATCGCCCGATGCATGTCCGCCATTGCCGCAGCATTGGCTCGAATGGCGTCGGCAAAAGCGTTCCTCTGTGACATCTTGGCATCGGTGATCTTGAGCTCGACTTTGATGAAGGCGAGCCGACCTTCAGTGTGCCCGGCACCGGTACCCATCATGCCAGGGCCGGCCATGCCTTGGCCCATGCGACTCTGCCCCTCCCGCGCTGCATCATTTGCGAGCCCCTGGCTGGGCCTGGTTGCACCGGGCCAGCCTGCGGAGGCGTAGACCCCGCGGCAGGCGGCTACTGAGCAGCGACCGGCGGGACCAGACCAGCAGCCGCGATGAGGGCATCCGCATAGCAACCTTTTGGGCCGGCAGCACGCTAACTACCTTGATGTAGCTCAAAAGCATTCTCGAAAAGTGACTTGGGCTTGAGCTGGCGCGGTTGTTTGAGTACAGCGCTTTTGCTGACGTCCTTGATCGCTGGAGCGCCCATGGAAGCCCGAGCTTCGATCATCCATGTCCTTCACTGGGCGGCCTTGGGGCTGGAAACCATTGGTGTGGTTGTGATCGTGCTTGGCGCGATCGCTGCCACTCTCTTGTTCTTTCGGGAAGGACTTCCGGGGCAGTGGGAGGCAGCCTTTCGCGGCTACAGGGCCAATCTTGGACGGGGAATACTTCTAGGCCTCGAGTTTCTTGTGGCGGCGGATATCATTGGCACAGTTGCGATTAGCCCCACCTTCGAGAGCCTCGGTGTGCTGGCAACGATTATTGCCATCCGGACTGTCCTCTCCGTCGCGCTTGAAGTGGAGATCGAGGGGCATTGGCCCTGGCGGCGTTACGACAGCGAGAAATGCGGTTCCCCAAAATCCGATTGAGGTGAAGCGCGCACATTCACAGCGATTGTCGACGCAAGCGCAGAGCGTTGCCGATCACGCTCACCGGGCTCAGTGCCATTGTGGTCGCCGCGATGAAGGGCCTCCCATTGCTGCCGTTTGATTGGGTCTTGCGCAAACGTACTTGTTAGTGCGTCGGGAAATTCTGTCGGAAGAGGAGTCTTCCGTCGCTCGAACGTTGCGGCCATTGCGCGGGCGAGCAAGCAGCCGCAGAACGGCGATGATCCGCTCCGTGCGGCGCTCGAACTTGGCGAAGGTGCGACGAACGTCCGTCCTCATAAGTTCCCATCCATCGCATTGCCCACGAGTACACAGTGTCGCGCACGGCTAGATGATATGGGCTCGGCCCTCGTAGACGTAGGTCATCGGCCGCGGCCCTCTAAGATAGCCGACCTCCAGAGCGTCAATGGCGAACCCGGCCGACCGGATCAACACGTCCGGCTGTCGGTTGAGGTGGCATCCGCCCGCAATACGTTTCCAGATTGGCGTCATCCTGTCCTGCCAGCGGGCGACGCCAGGATCGGGTGCGCGGCCATGTTCGGCGAACAGAAGGGTACCATCCGGCTTGAGCACGCGGCGGATTTCGGCAACGGCTTTCGCTGCGTCCGGGATCGTGCACAGCGTGAAAGTCATCACCGCAGTATCGACGCTCTTGTCGTCCAGCGGCAAGGCCTCGCCTGAGCCCTTCAGCAATTCGATGGAAACCGGCGCCTTCCGGGCTCGCTCTCCGGCAAGGTCCAGAAGCTCTTCGGAGGGGTCCACTCCAAGAACCTGGCTTGCCTGCGGGCCGTAGAATGGCAGGTTCAAGCCGGACCCGATGCCCAGGTCGAGCACGCGGCCTGCCGCCGCCCTGCCGATTCGCTCGCGGAACGGCGTCATTTGTTTCTGGCGCATGACCAGATCCAGCACGCGCGGAAAAATCCAG
>JBFWRV010000140.1:0-8114 GCA_050248715.1 Hyphomicrobiaceae bacterium
ATTTTCGACGGAGCGCTCAACGCGAACATCCTGATCGACTTTCTGCGTCGGCTGATCAAGGGGGCCACGAAGAAAGTGTTCCTGATCCTGGATAACCTGCGGGTACACCACGCCAAGCCGGTCAAGGCGTGGCTGGCCGGCCACACCGATGCGATCGAGGTATTCTACCTGCCCAGCTATAGCCCCGAACTCAATCCCGACGAGATGGCCAACGCCGACATCAAGCAGGGTGTGACTACGCGCGCTCCGGCTCGAACCAAGCTGCACTTGGTCAGGGCCACAGCGCGCCATCTGCGTAGCGTGCAACGCCAGCCCGAGCGGGTCCGCAAGTACTTCGAGCATGAACCCGTTCGTTACGCCGCTTGATTCAAGTTCGATAATGCCGGATCAATAATGTAGCCTTCATGATGGTCGCGGATCAAAACATCCCAGGTGCTGCGGTCCTTGCGGAAGCCACGCACGATCCGTGCAGGGTATGCCAGTCACGCCCGTTGCGGGCGAGGCGTGATGCTTCAATCGAGACGACGGCGCCGACCCGGCCCTCGCAGATCGCGGCGAGCAGCTTCTCAAAGCCAGGGCGGGCAATGCCGGAGCCGGAGCGGCCGAGATCATCGTCGATCACCTCCACGGCGGCCCAGCCCAGGGTGCGAGCGCGATCGACGAGGCCGTATTGCCGACGCCGGCTCTCGTGATTGTTGAGAACCTGTTCATTCGTCGACTGGCGAACATACACGAAGGCACCGCGGGCGAGGTGCTCAGGCGTGATCTTGGTCATCGCCGCCCTCCTCGCCGCCGAGATCCTCCGGCTTGGGGCGCGGCTCCACACCGGCCGCCTCCGCCAACAGCGCCTGGAGCAGCGGGGTCAGCTTGGTCCGCAGGTCGGGCCGAAGCTCCATCGTCGGCGTCGCTTCGTCGAACAGATCCCTCTGACCGTGTCGCGCTCTCCGCATGACCGGCTCCCTTGCAGCGGGGCGAATCCCCTGCGCATGAGGCCACGAGCGCATCGACAAGTGCGCAAAGATCAGTCAGCCTCTCGACCGGAAACCGTGGATAGGCTGCAAGCGGCTGAGCCGCTCGCCCCGGCTCGGTCATCCACGCTGGCAGCAGCGCCAGCGTCCGATCGGGTTACCGAATGACGAAGTGTTCGGCGCCGGCATGACGCTTCGAACCAACCACGGCGACCGTCTCGCCACTCCGCGGGTGAAACGGGTAGGTGATCCGCATCTCAAACGCCAGACACCCGGCAGTATGACGCTGCTTCGACCGGCACCGGCAAGACCCATCTCGCCACGGCGCTCGGCATCGAGGCCGTCAAGGCCGGCAAGAGCGTCTGCTTCGGCACGCTTGCCGACATCGTCGCCTCGCTGGCCAAGGCCGAGCGCGAAGGACAGCTCAAGGAGCGCATCCGCTTCATCGCCCGCAACGCCCTGCTGATCGTCGACGAGATCGGCTACCTGCCGGTCACCGCCGGCGGCGCCAACCTGTTCTTCCAGCTCGTCAACGCCCGTTACGAGCACGGCGCCATGATCCTCACCACCGCGGCTTCGGCGAATGGGGCGACATCTTCGGCGACCAGGTCGTCGCCACCGCCTTGCTCGATCGCCTGCTCCATCACGCCCAGGTCGTCCAGATCGAGGGCTCCAGCTATCGACTCCGCGAGCATGCAGCCCTCGTTCCCGACAACCTCAAGGCCAGGTATGCCGGCCCGCTCGCCAACGAACAGCCTCGCCGACGCGGCCGTCCAAGAAAGGAGCCTCAGCCACACTAACCAACACCCATGAAAACGGCCGACACCTGGGGATTTTTACTTCGACATAAATGGGGAAAGTTCAGCCGACATTGACACATCGAAGAGATCGGGCACGAAGTGCGGCTCATCCCGCCGGTCTACGTCAAGCCGTTCGTGCGTCGGCAGAAGAACGACGCCGCCGATGCCGAAGCGATCGCCGAGGCGGCCTCACGGCCCTCGATGCGTTTTGTGGCGGTGAAGAGCGTGGACCAGCAGGCGCAGGCGATGCTCTTTCGCACGCGGGACATGCTGGTGCGACAGCGCACCCAGCTGGTGAATGCGCTGCGCGGCCACCTGGCGGAGCACGGCATTATTGCGGCCCAGGGGCTGGTCCATATGAAGAGGCTTGCGGCTACCCTTCAAGAGACCACCGATGATCCGCTGCATCCGCTGGTGCGGGAGCTGGGTCAACGGTATCTCGATCATATTGCTCGCCTTGGTCGAGATCGACGAGCTCGAGAAGAGGCTGCGGCGAGTAGCCAGAGACAACGAGACGTCGGTCCGTCTGCAGACCATGCCCGGGATCGGTCCCGTCACGGCTGCGGCGATCGAGGCCTTTGCCCCACCGATGGCGACATTCAAACGGGGCCGCGATTTCGCCGCCTGGCTCGGCCTGGTCCCCCCGGCAACACTCGACCGGCGGCAAGCCGAGATTGGGCCGGACGTCGAAGAGGGGGCAGCGTGACATTCGTCGCCTGTTGGTCACTGGCGCCATGGCGGTTGTGCGATGGGCAGCGCGCAAGGGAGCGGCCGAGAGGTCGTGGCTTGCGCGGATGTTGGCCAAGAAGCCGCGCCTGGTGGTGGCCATTGCTCTGGCGAACAAGATGGCCCGCTCGGTCTGGTCTGGGCGATGCTGACCAAGGACGAGAGTTATCAGGGATCAGCGCTGGCAGCGGCCTGACGGCCAAGTCCCAGCGTTGGTGCGTCGACGATGAGGGAGGTCGAGGAACGGTAAGGGCAAACTGATCGGACTGGTCGAGGCCAGGAAAAGCAATAGATCATCATCGAGCTTCGCGCTCGCCATGTTGAACTGCACCTGGTCTGCGCATCTCCATACCGGCCCCCGGCTTGTGTAAGGCCGCACCTCGAGGCCTCACACATGTCCGCACCCGATCATCGCCGAACCGTTCAAGGATCTCTTGCATCGACGAGGGGCATCCACACGTGATGATCTGGTCGAGCCGGGACCGGAACAGATCGTCTTCCCCTGTCGCCTCGTGCTTCTTTGGCCGCATCGTCTTCTCCGATGCGGCATCCAATCACGGCTCGCCGAGCTGAGTTCGCTGGAAAACGGCTGGAGCGCATCGCCACCCACTACGACAAGCTGGCGCTAAGTTTCGCCGCTCTTCCCGCTCCAAGCGGCGTTAGTACCGGGCCACCGCAGTGACCGCAAGCGCGCTGGCACCTGGTACAATGAGCGTGTTGATTACGCCAAAGACCTTCTGGAGCTCGGCAAGGGGCGCATTAGAGACGAAGAGTAGGTCCTTGTTCCGCATGGGAAAGCGGCGCGCAAGGAAAAAGGCATTAGGGTCGCGCATATTGATCCGATAGATCACCGGAACTTGGTCAGCCGAACTGGGGGACGGCACGACCAATCCCAGTTCGAGGTAGCGGTGCTTATCCTCAAATCGGACCACGAAGACTCCCTGAGGGTCCGCCCGCTGATCGTTCAACCCTCCCGCCCGCGCGATCGCTTCCTGAAGCGAAATTCCAATGGAATCAAATGGAATGACCGCGTTCTGACCCGTTGCACCAGCGGCTGTGAAGGTTTGTGGGTCGCGGGCGACCGTCACGACATCTCCTGGAAGGACAAGTATATTCTCAGTGGGATGGGCCAAGATGGCCTGCATTGGGACGCGAACAGTCTGGTCCTGGCGCACGAGTATGAGGAAAACCTCGTGCACGGGAACCCGGATTCCTCCCGCAGCGGCAATGACATCCAAGATTCGATCGCCGCGCGTCGTGAGCGGGACTCGCGCGCCGTTCGTCACCTCCCCGATTACTGTAACCGTGTTGCTAACGTTCTTGGTCACCGTGACAAGCGCCTGCGGCTCGACAGCCTTGCCTTGCAGGGCGGCCACGATTGCCTGCTCTACCTGAGCCATCGAGCGGCCGGCAACTCGGATCCTGCCAACATATGGGACTGTTACCATTCCGTCGTTGGCGACGACCTGCTCAGGGATCGTCGCAGAGCGCGATCCAGAGCTTTGCCGGTCCAGGCCAGGCGCCGAAAACAGGCCGCCAGCGGCAGCTTCCCAGATGACGATCTGGATCGCATCGCCAACGCCAATCGTCTGGGCGGCCGGGCGATGCACATTGCCAAACCCACCCTGCAGCGATGGCCTACCCCAGGTCTCCATGACACCAACGATTCTGGGTGACACGTCAATAAGCGCAAAACGAACCGATTCGCCGTTTTTCGACTTGGATGCGGCGTCGATTTCAGAACTGCTTGGCCCCGATCCCGCGAGGTCCGAGCACCCCGTCAGCACACCGGCCAAGCCGAACAAGGTCGACCGGCGGAGAAGGGCTTGACTACTAGGTCGTTTCTTAACACTCATCCGTTGTTAGCGTACTTTATGGATGAAGCTTCTCCAATGAGTTTAGCGGCAAATGCTGGACACGTGAAATTTACAAACTGGCCCACGGAGCCAGAATAAGGTCGACACAGAAGTGTTGTAGAAATATCATTTGGGGAATCGACGCGGTTGCGGCCTAAAACATGTTGTATTTACTTGAAGAGCAGGAAATGGTCTGGGCACGTATGCCTCGCCGCGTAGTAGTGCAATTGGGAACCAAATCGGGCCGGCGGATGGGAACTCAGCAGAATGCTTCGCGCAGGCGTGTTCGATAATCCACTTCTAGAGGATTCGTTGAGCCGCCGTCTGCTCTTCGATGTTTCGGGGTTGGTCCAGTGGTACGCTTTCCTAAAGTACCCATCTGGTATTCAGCGCGTTGCAGAAAACATTCTTACATCGCTCGTAAAGCGCTTTGGCACACGCGTGGAGTGCATTGCCCGGCCGCCAGGGTCGGAGCATTTCTACTGCGTTCCCGCATCCATCATTTCCGGTCTGGTGCATGCAGACGACCGTGGCCTTGCTATCAGCCAACTGCGGCGTTTATTCGGTGACATGATGGGAGTGACACCGCCTACTCGCCTTTTGCCTGCAATCCGATATTTCCATGTTCCCTATCTGATTCTCGGTTACTCGAGAATGACTGCTGTTTGGCAGGCGTGGACCGCAGCGCGCTTACCGGACTTTGCGCTATCAGCCAAAGAGATCGCACCACCTTCGTCCGGGGATGTACTAGTCGGGCTGGGCGACTTCTGGTGTTATCGCGGGCACGTTCGAGCCCTCGTAAATATAAAGAAGCGCTCTGGGTTGCGGTTAATTCACATGGTTCATGATCTGTTTTCCATAGAGCGACCCGAGTGGTCCCATCCTTACTATGGACCGCAATTCATCACGCAGTTGGAAGAGCTCGCTCCTCATGTTGATCGCTGGATGGTCAACTCGCGCTTTGTCGCGACAACGCTTCAAAGCTACCTTAAAGAGCAGGTGAAAAGCACTGCGGGCATCGACGTTATTCCGATGGGCTGGGACACTTCGTTTCCTACCCCTTCGATATCGGCGCCCAGCGATTCGGAGATTCTTGCTCGCTTTGACCTTCCCCGTCGCCCCTACGTCCTGCACGTCGGATCCATAGAACCACGCAAGAACCTTCCGAAGCTTGTCGACGCGTTCTGTCGTCTCCGTCACGATCACAAGTCTGCGGCTCCGCTCTGCATTCTCGTCGGCCAGAATGGTTGGAAAGTGCAGGAAGTTCGCAAGCAAGTTAGGAATGCCAATCGCAATGGTGAAGTGGTCCGCTGGATAGGAGACGCAGACGACCGCGAATTGGCTGCATTTTACCGCGGTGCGGAATTCACAGTTGTTCCAAGCCACACCGAGGGGTGGGGCCTCTCGGTTCAGGAAAGCCTTGCTCACGGGACACCCTGCATCGCCTCGCGCGCTGGCGGTCTGCCGGAGGTTGGCGCCGATCTGGCACAGTACGTCGATCCTGATAGTTCTGATGACCTCTATCGCGCGATCGCTGATTGGGTGTTCAATCCCGAGGCAGTTGCTTCAGCCCGCAAAAAAATAAGACATCGGATGGGGGCTCAAGTGTGCCTGGCGACATGGGATTTGGCCGCTGACCGTGTTCTTGAGGCATGCGCTGACGAGCCAAACGGCAGGAACGTGGCCGGCGCTTCTCGGCTCGTTGAGGCTGCGGCGCAGCGCTCACGGCCATCTCAAGAGGGCACTTGAAGATGCCCTTCTGTTGCGCGGCAGCGGCGACTTCGACGATCTCGACGGCTATCGCCGCCTGGTCGACGAGATCGTCGGTCGGCGTAACGCCCACGCCCGCAAGCGGATCGAGCTGGAGCGGCCCAGGCTCGGCCAACTGCCGAAGCGGCGCACTGCCGATTACGAGGAGAAGATCGTCACGGTGACTTCGAGCGGCGGCTTCATCCTGCGCCGCGTCTTCTATACCGCGCCCTCCCCGCCTGATCGGCCATCGATTGCGCATCCACCTCTACGACGACAGGCTGGACTGCTTCCTGGGCTCGACGCCGATGATGACGCTGCGGCGCGGCCGGCCGTTGTCGAACAGCAAGGGTGGCCATATCGTCGACTACCGGCACGTCATCCATGCGCTGCGCCGCAAGCCGATGGCGCTGCTCAATCTGGTCTACCGCAACCAGCTGTTCCCGCGTCCGGCTTACGCCCGGGCCTTCGAGGCCTGGCGCGCTGAGGCCGGTGCAAGACGGCCTGCAAGGTCACGGTCGAGCTGCTGGCGCTGGCCCACGACCGCGGCTGCGAAGCCGAGCTGGCCGGCGCGATCGACGCCGAGCTCGAGGTCAGCCGGTTGCCGGATCTGGCGGTGATGCGCGGACGGTTCGGGCCCACCCCGGGGTCGCTGCCGGTGATCGAGGTCGATCTCGTGCCGCTCGACGCCTACGACGCCCTGGCGGCGGTCCATGCCGTAGAGCCGGCCTCCAGCCTGCCGACCTCCAGCCTGCAGGTGATCGCATGACCAACTCCAGCACGATCGACGCGGCGCGTGTCGAACTACTGCTCGGCGAGCTGCGCCTGCCGGGCGTCAGGTCGATATGGGCCAGACTTGCCGGGCAGTCCGACAAGGAAGGCTGGCCAGCGGCCCGCTTCCTCGCCGCGCTCGCCGAGCACGAGATGGCCGATCGCAGCCGTCGCCGCATCGAGCGGCACTTGGCGGAGGCGAGACTGCCCGCCGGCAAGACGCTGGCCACCTTCGACTTCCCGTCCGTACCCATGGTCTCGAAGGCCCAGGTGATGGCGCTCGCCTCGGGCGACGCGTGGTTGGACAAAGGCGCCAACATCCTGCTGTTCGGCCCGCCGGGCGGCGGAAAGAGCCATCTGTCGGCCGCGCTCGGCCTGGCATTGATCGAGAACGGCTGGCGCGTGCTGTTCACTCGAACCACCGATCTCGTCCAAAGACTGCAAGTGGCGCGGCGTGAGCTGACGCTTGAAAGCGCCATCGCCAGGCTCGACCGCTATGACCTGTTGATCCTCGACGACATCGCCTACGTCACGAAGGATCAGGCCGAGACCAGTGTCCTGTTCGAGTTGATCGCCGCCCGCTATGAGCGACGATCGATGCTCATCACCGCCAACCAGCCGTTCGGTGAATGGGGCAAGATCTTCCCCGATCAGGCCATGACGCTCGCCGCTATCGATCGCCTCGTCCATCACGCCACAATCCTGGAGATGAACGTCGAAAGCTATCGGCGGCGCGCCGCGCTCGAGCGAAAACGCGGGCCGGGCCGGCCGCCCGAACACGCGACCATCAACAAGACCGAGACCGCCGACGGCTGATTGACGCGCGCCGTCAATCAAAGCGCTTGTAAAGATCTCGGCCGCATTGCCTCATCAGAAATGCTCCTGAGAATTGACCTGTTGCCTCATCAGCAATGCTCCCAAGCGAACCAGCGTTGGGGGCTCGATGAGAAGGGTCAGCATGGCGACACGGGACGAGTTGATTGAGGCGGTCCGAGATCGGTACCGAGGGGGTGATCGGCAGGACAAGAGCCGGATCCTCGACGAGATGTGCGCGGTGACCGGCTTGCACCGCAAGCACATGATGCGGCTGTTGCGGGCGTCTGGCGCGTTGCGCCGGCATCGACCGCGACCTGAGCGTCAGCGTTACGACCAATCCGTGGTGGAGGCGCTCGTCGTGCTTTGGGAAGCATCCGATCGGCTGTGCGGCAAGAGGCTGACCCCGCTCGTTCCCCTTCTGATCGAGG
>JBFWRV010000141.1:0-8101 GCA_050248715.1 Hyphomicrobiaceae bacterium
GCTGTGGGTGAAGGGCGGCCTCGCAGAAGCCGACCGCAAGGATGCCCTCCGCCAGCGGACCTCTGCCTATCAGGAGGCAGGGCTGAGCGACGGCGGCGATCCGGTCGCGGATGCCATGCCCAACGGCGCCCGGCCGGCCAGCACGCGGACGGCATCAGCCGCGGGGCTGTCCGAGGACAACGGCGCCGCTGCGCCGAAGCAAGGCGGCGGCTGGAGCCTCAACAATCCGTTCGCGGGCTGGTTCGGCGGCGCGTCCTCGTCGTCCTCCGGTCCGCCGCCGCAGGAGTCGGACACAACAGGCTCCACTGCGTCGATCGAGCGGGCCGCGCAGCGTCGCCCGGCATCGAGCGGCTGGTCGAGCAGCACTCAAGTAAGCGGCGGGAGCAACCCAAGCGCCGGAAGTACGAATGCCCTGACCGCCGCACCGTCGGTTGCGGTGGAGACGCGCACCGCCGCGGCGCGCCCTGACGGCCGGTACCGCGTACAGGTCGGGATGACGCGTACGGAGGCCGAGGCACAGGCACTCGCGTCCCGGCTGAAGCGCGATTACGCAGCCGCGCTCGCAGCACGCGAGCCCGAGATCGATCAGGCTGTGGTCGGCAACATGGGATCGTTCTACCGCGTGCGCATCGGTCCCTATGCGAGCGCCGGCGAGGGACAGGCCGCATGCGCCAAGCTGCGCGGTCCTGGCATCGATTGCATGGTCGTCAGTCAATAATGTCCCCTGGAATAATTCCGCAATAACAATACAATACGTTCGCCTGACGCGCCGGACGACCAAGCGGTGCCAAGTACCGGACTTTCGGTGGTCTTGCACGGCCCCCATCTCTCATGACAATGGAGCTGGACGCCGAGTCTGGCAGCGGGCTTGCATGGGAAGCCGCAAGCATTGCGTGCGCAAACGCGAGACCGGTCAGCTGCGAGCCGAGCCGATGCACGATCAATCAGGCAAATCCGGCCCGCGCCCTGCCTCCAGCGAGGCCGTTGGCGTGAAGGCGGAGCTTGCCAAGGGCGATGATGCCTCCGACCTGAAGGCGGGGCTGGCCAAGCTGGCGCTGGAGGCGCCGCCTGAGCGGCTGCATGCCGGCGCCCGCCTGCGCAACTATTTCCTCACCGGCCTCGTGGTGGTGGGGCCGGTCACCATAACGCTCTACATCGCCTGGTACTTCATCAACATCGTCGACGCGTGGGTGAAACCCTATATCCCTCGCATCTACAATCCCGAGTCCTACCTGCATTTCCCGGTGCCTGGCGTCGGGCTGCTCTTCGCCATCGTCGGCCTCACTCTCATCGGCGCCCTCGCCGCCAACCTGTTGGGGCGCTCGCTGATCAGCGCGGGCGAGCTGATGCTCGGGCGGATGCCGATTGTGCGCAACGTCTATCAAGGGCTGAAGCAGATCTTCGAATCGGTCGTGACCGCTTCGTCCCCGAGCCAGGGCTTTCAGAAGGTCGCCCTGATGGAGTTCCCCTCCAAGGGCATCTACTCGATCGTGTTCGTAACCGGAGATGCGGCCGAGCAGATCTCATCGGAAGTTCCAGGCGAAGACCTGATCAGCGTGTTCATGCCAACGGGCATGCTGCCGCCCTCCGGCTTCGTGTGCTTCGTGCCGCGCTCCAGCGTGATGCCGATCCGCATGAGCGTGGAGGACGCCGCCAAGATCATCATCTCGGCCGGCATGGTGAACCCGGAAACACAAGCCCGCCTCCAGGACCTCGCCAACAAGACACGCAACGGAAAGAAGCCTGCTCCACTGCAGGCGGCGCAGTAGGCATCCATTGCAGCGCGGGCCATCGATTTTTGGCCACGCGGATGTGCCGGCTCCTTGACCGCTCGTATTGACATCCATCATGAGCGCGACTAGACCCCGCGGCGGGACACTCCTCCCCACCGAGGAGCAGCTATCTGGAAGGGTAGGCTCATGACGACCGCGACGAAACCGGCCCGGCGGCCGGGCAATATTCGTTTCTCCTCGGGCCCCTGCGCCAAGCGCCCGGGCTGGTCCCTCGAAAATCTCGGCAACGCCTTCCTCGGCCGCTCGCATCGCGCCAAGGAAGGCAAAGCGCGCCTCAAGCTCGCCATCGACAAGACCAAGGCGCTGCTCGGCCTGCCGCCAGGCTACGTGTGCGCCATCGTTCCCGCCTCCGATACCGGCGCCTTCGAGATGGCCATGTGGACCATGTTGGGCGCACGCGGGGTCGATGCGCTGGCCTGGGAGAGCTTCGGCAAGGGCTGGGTGACCGACACCGCCAAGCAGCTGAAGCTCAAGGACCTGCGCGTCATCGAGGCCGAGTACGGCCATCTCCCTGACCTCAGCAAGGTCGACTTCGAGCGGGACGTGCTTTTCACCTGGAACGGCACCACGTCCGGCGTGCGCGTGCCCAACGCCGATTGGATCCCAGCCAAGCGCGGCGGCCTCACGTTCACCGACGCCACATCGGCAGTGTTCGCGCAGAAGATCGACTGGGCCAAGGTCGATGTGGCGACCTTCTCGTGGCAGAAAGTGTTGGGTGGCGAGGCTGCGCACGGCATGCTGATCCTGAGCCCCCGCGCGTTGGAACGCCTCGAGGCTTACGCGCCCTCCTGGCCGTTGCCGAAGATCTTCCGCCTCACCAAGGGCGGCAAGCTCATTGCGGGCGTGTTCGAGGGCGAGACGCTGAACACGCCTTCGATGCTGTGCACGGAAGATTATCTCGACTCGCTCGCCTGGGCCGAGAGCATCGGCGGCCTGCCGCAATTGATTGCCCGTGCCGACGCCAACGCTGCAGCGCTGGACGAGTGGGTCGAGCGTGCGCCTTGGCTCGAGAACCTCGCCGTCGATCCGGCCACCCGCTCCAACACGTCGGTGTGCCTTAGAATTGTCGACCCCGCATTCGCGAAGCTACCGGAGGAGGGCCAGCGCGCCTTCGTCAAGCAGCTGGAAGCGCTGCTGGAGAAGGAGAAGGCCGCTTGTGATGTCGCCGGCCATCGCGACGCGCCGCCGTCGTTGCGCATCTGGTGCGGCTCCACGGTCGAGACTGACGACATCAAGGCGCTCACGCCCTGGCTCGACTGGGGTTTCGCGGAGACCAAGGCCGGCCTCGCAAAGGCGGCGTGACGCCGTTCCGGAAATTCGCCCAGCCAGTATCCCGGACTTACAAGCCCACACCGCACCCTGATTCATCGCTGGGTCCCGGATAGCTGCTGCTGCGGCTTCCGGGATGGCAGCTGGAGACCTGTCCATGGCACCCCGTGTACTCATCGCCGACCAGCTTTCGCCCGCCGCCGTAGCCGTCTTCAAGGAGCGCGGCATCGACACCGACGTGAAGGTCGGGCTGGCGAAGGACGAGATCGAGAAAATCATCAAGTACTACGACGGCCTTGCCGTCCGCTCCGCCACCAAGGCGACGGAGAAAGTGATCGCCGCGGCGGACAGGCTGAAGGTGATCGGCCGCGCCGGCATCGGCGTCGACAATATCGACGTGAAGGCAGCGACTGCCAAAGGCGTGATCGTCATGAACACGCCGTTCGGCAACTCCATCACCACGGCGGAGCATGCCATCTCGCTGATGATGGCGCTGGCACGTCAGATCCCCGAGGCCGACCGCTCCACGCAGTCCGGCAAATGGGAGAAGTCGAGGTTCATGGGCGTCGAGCTCTTCGCCAAGACGCTCGGCATCATCGGCTGCGGCAACATCGGCTCAATTGTCGCCGACCGGGCCATCGGGCTGAAGATGAAGGTAGTCGCGTTCGACCCCTTCCTGTCGCCGGAGCGCGCGATGGAGCTGGGCGTCGAGAAGGTCGAGCTCGACGAGCTGCTGCGCCGCGCCGATTTCATAACCCTGCACACACCGCTCACCGAAAAGACCCGCCACATCATCGATGCCGGCAACCTCGCGAAGACCAAGCCGGGCGTTCGCATCGTCAACTGCGCGCGCGGCGGCCTCATCGACGAGCAAGCGCTGGCGGCTGCCTTGAAGTCAGGGCAGGTGGCGGGTGCCGCGTTCGACGTGTTCGAGGTCGAGCCGGCCAAGGAAAGCGTGTTGTTCGGGCTGCCCAACGTGATCTGCACGCCTCACCTCGGCGCCGCCACCTCGGAAGCCCAGGAGAACGTCGCCCTGCAGGTTGCCGAGCAGATGTCCGACTATCTGCTCAAGGGCGCCATCTCCAACGCGGTCAACTTCCCCAACATCACGGCCGAGGAGGCGCCGCGCCTCAGGCCGTGGGTCAAGCTGGCCGAGCAGCTCGGGCTCTTCGCGGGCCAGCTCACCGAGACCAGCATCAAAGGCGTACGCATCGAGTACTCGGGCGAGGTCGCTACCCTCAACACCAAGCCGCTGACGGCCGCCGCCCTCGCCGGAGTGCTTCGCCCGCTGCTCTCCGGCGTCAACATGGTGTCCGCCGCCGCCAACGCGCGCGAGCGCGGCATGCAGATCGAGGAGGTGACGCGCGGACAGCAGGGCGCCTTCGAGAGCTACATCCGCCTCACCGTGCGCACGCCCGAGTACGATCGCTCGGTGGCGGGCACGGTGTTCTCGGACGGGCGGCCGCGCATCATCCAGGTTCGCGACATCGACATGGAGTTCGAGATCGCACCGCGCATGCTCTTCATCCGCAACCAGGACAAGCCGGGCTTCATCGGCAAGTTCGGCATGCTCATGGGCGAGGCCGGGCTCAACATCGCCACGCTCAACCTCGGGCGCGACAAGCCGGGCGGCGAGGCGATCTGCATCGTCGCCGTGGACGAACCGGTGTCCGACGAGGTGATCGCCAAGCTGAGGGCTCTCCCGCAGGTGAAGCGCGTGAACCGACTCGAGTTTTGAGGGCCGGCGAGAAGGGCACGGGGCGCGGAACTTGCACCGCCCCCTTGCGGCCAACGCTCCGTTAACCGGCCTTGGATACGCTGCGCGCGGCGATCGTGCGGCACGGCCCTACCGTTGCGGCCGAGCCAGCCAACTGAGGTCCCGTGCTCGGTCGCCAAATGACAATATCGCCCGTTTCTCCCGCCGCGCTCGGCAATGCGCTGCTCGCAGGTGGGCGGCCGGTGCCGGCAGACCGCACGGCTGACGCGCTGTCGCTCTGCACGTGGGCGCTCATCGGAGCCTTGGGCATCCTGAGCGCCTTGCTGCTCGCAGGTACCGGGTTCAGCCTGCTGCCCGGAGCTTTCGACTCGGCGCTGGGTTGCATTGCCGCCTTCGCCGGATTTGCGCTCGTCCTCAGACTTCGTGGCTGGGTCCGGGTAGCGATGGCCACGAGCGGCGCCGCTCAACTCTTTGCACTGATGATCCTGGTACCGCTCGTGAGCGTCATGCTGGCCGGCACCAACCTTCCGCTGGCCGACGGCTCGCTCGATGCCCTGGACCGTCTGTTCGGCGCCGATGCCCTGGCCGTCGCGCGCGTCCAGATGGAGCATCCAGTCTGGATGGCTGCGATGAATCACACCTACGCCAGTCTTCTTTGGCAACCGCTGGCTCTCGTCCTGATCGGATCGATTTTCAACCCGAACCATCTGACCCGGTTCGTCTTGGCCTGGACCCTCAGCCTCTGCATCTGTCTGGCAGCCTTTCCATTCGCGCCGGCACTCGGCTTCTATCTGCACCATGCGGTAGACCCTGCTGCCGCCCAGTCGGTCCAGGTTCCGGCGGCGTGGCGCCATGCCGAGATTCTGCTCCCCGCGCGCAGCGGCGCGCTGCGCGAACTCGGCTGGGAGCAGATCAACGGGATCATCACCTTTCCGAGCTTCCACGCAGCAGCCGCCGTGCTTTTGGGATGGGGCTTCCTGTTCGCGCCGCGCATCGTACGGTGGCCGATGTTGGCGTTGAACGCGCTGATGCTGGTGTCGACGGTTGTCATCGGCGGGCACTACCTGGTCGACGTCTACGCCGGATGCGCGGTTGCGGGCCTCGCAATCCTCGCGGCCAAGCGATTGGCGCACTGGTGCCTCGCGCCAGCCGGCACCGTTGCGGTGCCGGCTGTGGTCGTGGCATTGGGGGCGACCGGGCGGGCAAGCTCGGCCGCCCGTCCGTAGCCTTCCTCCACGGCGGGTGCCGGACCCATACTGGAGGCCTCCCATGACCAATGCCGCGTTTGCGCGAGAAGGGCGGTTCTGGCGCGGCAACCTGCACACGCATTCGACCCGGTCGGACGGCAGGCTCCCACCCGAAGCCGTTGCCGCCTATTACAGGGACGCAGGCTACGACTTCCTGGCGATCACCGATCATTTCTGGGAGCGGTACGGCTTTCCGATCACGGATACGCGACCGTTGCGATCGAAAGCTTTTACCACCCTGCTGGGTGCCGAGATCCATGCGCCAGTGACGGTCAAGGACCACGATTGGCACGTCGTCGCCCTGGGTCTTCCTCTCGACTACGCACCCTGGAGCAGCGGGGAGACCATCCAATCGATGTGCCGGCGCGCATACGCGTCAGGCGCGTTCCTGGGCCTAGCGCATCCGCAATGGTACGGACTCACGCTCGCGGATGCCCTCTCGATACCGGAGGCGCATGCCATCGAGATCTACAATCATGGCTGTGCCGTCGATTGCGATCGGGGCGACGGCCTGATGATGCTCGAGGACATGCTGGCGCAGGGCCGGCACGTCAACGCCTACGCCGCAGACGATGCGCACTTCCACACACCCGATGCCGGAGGGGGCTGGGTGATGGTCAAGGCACCGGCTCTCGAGCCTGAGCTGCTGCTCGATGCGCTGAAGGACGGAGCCTTCTATTCGAGCCAGGGCCCCGAGATCCACACTATCGCCGTCCAGGGCGCGGAGATGGTCGTGCACTGCTCGCCCGCAGCGCGCGTCAGCGCCGTCGGCGCCGGCCCCGCCTCCTCTGTCGTGCACGGGCAGAACCTGACAGAAGCGACCCTGCCCGTCGAAGGGCTCGGCGAGGCCGGCTACATCCGCGTCACGGTCACTGACGCCCAGGGACGCCGCGCCTGGAGCAATCCGATCTGGCGGTGAGATCGCCTCGGGCCGGCCCCTGACAGCGTTGTGGACACCACCGCTTTCCGTCTTGTTCATCAATGCGCGCTATCACTTTGCCTTCAACTCTTGCCGGCGGCCGAAACCCATGTGGGGCATCCAGGAGCGCGCGCGCTTTCAGCTGTTGGGCGCGATGGCCATCCTCGACTTCGCTCTCTTCCTGACGAGCGGAATGACCCTGCGCTGGATGGACGTTGTGATGCCCCTGGCTGCGAGCGCTTTCCTGCTGCTCGGGGCTGCATATTTTCGCCATCAGGGGCGGCGGCCCATCCTCTCCGGCTCGCTCGTGGCGATTGCGCAGATCGCCCTGTTCGCGATCCTGGCAGCCATACTGAACTACCTGCTCCTGGTGTTCGACCGCCCGCTCATCGATGACACCCTGCTGCGTGCGGACGAGGCGCTGGGCATCCACTGGCTTGACCTGTTCGCCTTCCTCAAGGGCGGCGCGCTCTCGGACGTGTTGACGATCGCGTACCAATCGAACGGCGTGCTGCTCGTCGGCGTCGTCGCATTGCTCGGCTTCAGCGGACGCGATGCCGAGCTCGACCGCTTTCTCATGGCCTTTTTCGTTGCGACTTTGCTCACCTTCGCCTTCTGGACCGTCTTTCCGTCGTTCGGCGCCGCCACGCACCTGGTCTCCATCGGTGCGGTCACGGCGCTCCCGGGCGCTACCGTCGACGTAGGCTTTGCCAAGGTGCTGCTTGCCTTGAAGTCGGGGGAGCTGAAGGAGATATTCCTCCAGGATCTGAAAGGGCTCGTCGCCTTCCCGTCGATGCACACGGCCATGGCCTTGCTCGCCGTGCATGCCGTACGCGACGTCAGGCCTGTGTTCTGGCCGGGTCTGGTGTGGAGCGCGCTGATCCTGCTATCCATTCCGGTGGATGGCGGCCACCATGTCGTCGACGTGGCCGGCGGCGCGGTGCTGACATGGCTGGCGATCCTTGCCTCCCGTCGCATCGTGGCGCAGGTGGAGGAGCGCGCCGCCCGCGGATTGCCGGTGCCAAGCAGCGCCTAGAGCTTGTTCAGGTCAAATGGCAGCATATCCGGCGTTGGCGAGGTAGTTGGCGCACTCTTGGGGGCTGAAGTGGTCGAGCAGGTCGCCGATCCTGCGCCAGGTGGCTTCAAGGGTGCGTTC
>JBFWRV010000142.1:0-7725 GCA_050248715.1 Hyphomicrobiaceae bacterium
GACGAACGCAGCAAAATGAGGCGGCCCTACTTATACATCAGTATTGTCACAGGCGAGCTCGTCCCTTGGGTAGCATCCAATGGTGACCTCTTGGCAGACGACTGGAAGGTTCTCGATTAGAAGTCCTACCCTCCCCACCAGCTCATCACGAAGGACCGTAGGGGTATCGATGCGAAAGCGCGGGAAAAGAGACCACAGGCCCTCTCCGCGCCCTCTGATCGAGATCTCTGCCGTCTAAGAAGCACTCACAGCGCGCCTCGGGAACGCGCCCGGCTTCACCGCATGCTCTGTCAAATCGCCTTCACCCTCTCATCATCGAGGGAAGGCCTGACTATTTCTCGACACACTCTCCTTGCACGATATATCCTCGCACAGATCATTGTGGGGGTTGCGATGGGGAAGGCAATTGCAGGCACGATAGTCATGGGGTTTATCGGCATTGCTATCGCCCTGATCGGCAAGCATGTTTTCGGCGTTACCTCCCCATGGTTCAGCTTCAACCCCACCATCAACGTCGGCCTCCCGCAGCCCGATCCTGCACAAGAAGCGGCACGCCAAGCCAGTGAAGCCCAGCGCAAGCACCAAGAGCAGCTCACGGCTATCAGGCAGCGGGACGAGCGCGCCCGTGCCGAGGCCGAAGCCAACCGACGCGCTATGGAAGCCGCCCGAGCCGCCGAGGAGGAAGCGAACGCTCGGCGTCGCATGCGCCAAGCAGCCGACGACGAACGCGCCCAGCGCGCCGCACAGAAGGACGCCTGGCGCCGGGCTAATGGCGGATGCAATCCCCCGATGCGGAAACAGTGCATGTACGCAAACGGCCAGCCAGTCGGCTGCATCTGCACCCAGTGAGGGACGAACCACACCGAACCCTGCGTAACCCCCGCGTCCGGTACCTATCCAGTACCTTAAAAATCCAAGCCGTTGAAATTCCCAGAAGCTTACGCTTCTACATCGTTCATGCGTGAACCCTGGCGCCGATGTCGGCATGAACGGCGTGTAAATCAAGGGGCTTCATCATGGGGCAGGGAACCTACGCCGGCCTATGGATGCGGGGTTCTCAAGCTGATAAAGCCTGGGGACCAGCCAGGCAAGCAAGGCACGACCCGTGAAGCGGCAAGCCAGCATCGATCGCTCCACCAAGGAGACGAAAATCAAGGCCAGCGTCGATCTCGACGGCACCGGTGCCTACGATATCGCCACCGGCGTCGGTTTCCTCGACCACATGCTGGAGCAACTCGCCCGCCATTCGCTGATCGACATCACGCTGAAGGCCAAGGGCGACCTGCACATCGATTTCCACCACACCACGGAGGACTGCGGCATCGTGCTCGGCCAGGCGATGGCCAAGGCGCTGGGGGACAAGCAGGGTATCACCCGCTATGCTGGCGTGTATCTTCCCATGGACGAGACGCTGACGCGCGTGGCCGTGGACGTCTCCGGCCGGCCCTACCTCGTGTGGAAGGTCGCCTTCCCGACGCCCAAGATCGGAGAGATGGATACGGAGCTCTTCCGCGAGTGGTTCCAGGCCTTCGCTCAGAACGCCGGCATCACGCTGCACGTGGAAACGCTCTATGGTGTCAACAGCCACCACATCGCCGAGACCTGCTTCAAGGGGCTAGCCCGCGCGCTGCGCGAGGCCGTTGCGATCGATCCGCGTCAGGCGGGTCGTGTGCCCTCGACGAAGGGGACCCTGTAGGGCAAAAAAGGGGCCGCATGGCGCCGGGCGGCGAAAAATCGGTGCAATGCGCTTCGCTTTTGCACCCTACGCAGCAGCGCCCGCCCCACATCCCGCCTCGGTACATTGTCAGCCCCGCAACGGCGCACTAGCTTGCAGGCGTGACCCCGGACCATGAGATCTTCGATCGCCGGCTCCTGATGCGCCGCCGCAATCGGGTCGCGGCGACCGCTGCGCAGCATGAGTTTCTGCTCGCCCGCGTCGCAGACGACCTGATGGAGCGGCTGGCGGCAATCCAGCGGACCTTCCCCGTAGCTCTCAACCTCGGCGCCTATCACGGCTTGCTGGGCCGGCGGCTGCGCCAGATGCCGGGCATCGAAGTGGTCATCGATGCCGAGCCGTCCGCGTCCCTTCTCCAGCAATGTGGACATCCGCGCGTGCAGGCCGACGAGGAGTCCCTGCCGTTTCGCGAAGGCTCGCTTGACCTCGTAGTGTCGGGCCTTTCGTTGCAGCTCGTGAACGATCTCCCCGGCGCGCTCGTTCAGGTTCGCCGCGCATTGAAGCCCGATGGTCTGCTGCTCGCGGCGATGCTCGGCGGGGCGACACTCACCGAACTGCGTCAGTCTCTCCTTGCCGCGGAGGAAGAGATGACAGGCGGGGCGTCTCCGCGCGTGGCACCCCTCGCCGACGTGCAGGACATGGGCGCTCTGCTGCAGCGAGCCGGATTTGCTTTGCCGGTGGTCGACTCCGACACCCTCATCGCGACCTACCCGGACCCGCTGGCCCTCATGCACGAGGTCAGAGCCATGGGCGGCGCCAACGTGCTCGAGGCCCGCGCCCGGCGGCCTCTGCGCCGTGCCGTCCTGCAGCGCGCCCTTGCGCTCTATGGAGAGCGCTTCGGCCTGCCGAACGGCCGCGTGCCCGCCACTTTCGAGATCATCACGCTGACCGGCTGGGGTCCCCACGAGCGCCAGCAGAAGCCGCTGCAGCCGGGTACGGCCCGCAGGCGGCTGGCCGACGCGCTGGGCACGACTGAGCACCCGGCCGGAGACAAGGCGCCACCTGCCCTGCCGCGCCGGCGCTGACTTCCCGCCATCTCTCGTTACGTCGACGGTCGAGAGGCGACGTGCGCGATCCTGCTTTCCACTGCGTTCACACCTTCACGCCGTGCACCAGACAAGCAGCTTCGACGATCACGCGCTCGTCGCCGGGGGCACCCGTCAGGATAACCACCCGATCCGAGGCTCCCCGCCGCCATGCCGGAGCCGAAGCGCGGTCGAGGCGGAGCGGACGCGCGTCAGGATCGGCTGGTCCATCGGGGCCGCCTGCGCTTGGGCCGTTTCCTGGAATGTCGCGCGAGAGCCGCCACCATCCATCAAGCCGAGAAGCGCCCGTGCGGCACCTTCTCCATGAGTCGATGGAACTGCGCGCCCGTCACATGCACGAGAACCCTGTGGTCGCCGCCTTCGAAATAGATGTGCTCGTGCCCTTCCAGGCTTGCGTCGACGACCGCCACGAGACCGTAGGCGGCACCGAGCGGAGGGATCGCGCCGTGCTCGCAGTCCGGGAAGAGAGCGCTCGCCTCTTCCTCCGAGGCCAGGGCAACCGGCCGATCGAGCCAGCGGCCGACCTCCTCCAGCCGCACCTGCCGCGAGGCCGGAACAACGGTGAGGATGTAGCCCTCCTTGTGCTTGACCACGACACCCTTGGCGAGACACTCGCTTGGGACGTGGCTGGCATCCGCCGTTCGTTGGGAGCAACCAGTCCGTTTATGCTCCAGCACCTCGTAGGACACGCTTTGCGCGTCGAGGAATTGTTGCAATGTGATCGCGATAGCCATGGCTTCCTCCTCTCTGTCGCACAGGCGACCGAGACTTTGATGGTCGGCCGGGAGAAAGCACTTGCCGCGGGCCGCGCTCAGCGGCATTCCATGGCTGCAGTATCAGAACCTTGCGCCCCGCGAAAGCAATGCGATCGCCTCCGGCCGCGCGTTCCGATGCCGCAAATACTACGATCAGCGGTGTGGGTCCGCAATGGCAATACCCGGCGGTCGACGCGCGTGCGTGTCGCCACGGGCGATCGGCGCGCCACCAGACCTTGCGGGATTGGTATTCTGACGGCGTGCCGAATGGCGAAGCCGTCAGTTGCCATTCATCGCATTGCCGATCTTTGCCGCGGTGTTGCCCCAGCTGCTGGCGTTGCCCTCACCGAGCGCCTTGAGACCGACGAGCATGCCGACGGCGAGGAGGAGGGCGATGAGCCCATACTCGATAGAGGTCGTCCCGCGGTCGTCGGACAGAAATCTGCGTACGCGCCTTGAAGTCTTGCCCATCCGCACTCTCTCCACCACAGGCCGAACGACCCTCACAGGAGGTCGCGCAGCATCGCCTTCAGCGGCTCGTCGGCCGGCGGCATCTCGTAGTCGCCGAGCCGTTTCACCCGCACCCAGGCCAGCTCCTGACCCTGCCTCGCCGTCACCTCACCCTCCCATTTGCGGCACGCAAAGAGCGGCATCAGCAGATGGAACGTGTCGTAGCCGTGACTGGCGAACGTGAGCGGTGCCAGGCACTTGGGGGCGACCCTGATCCCCAGTTCCTCTTCGAGCTCGCGGACCAGGGCCGTCTCAGGCGTCTCACCCGGCTCCAGCTTGCCGCCGGGGAACTCCCACAGTCCCGCCAACGGCCGCCCTGGAGGCCGCTTCGCCAACAGCACGCGTCCGTCGATATCGATCAGCGCGCAGGCCGCGACAAGGAGAAGTCCCGAGCCCATGCTTGCTCCACACTAGCGCAGCGGCGTTAACAGCGCGCCACGCCGGTTGCCCTATTTGCCTTGGGCGTTAACGAGGTACGAACGGTCTGCGAACCGGCCTCGCCGCCCCTCACCGTCAAGGTTGCTTGCGCTTGGCTTCCGCGGCCCGGGTTGTCGGCACCCGCCGCTTGTTGCTTCGCGCCTTGGCGACTGCGCGGCGAACGCCCGTGCCGCAGACGTGCGAGATGACACGGCGGGGCTTGCTGATGGACTTGGCATCCTCCGCCATGGGTAGGCTCGTGAGCGTCGGAGCCGAGAACAGGACTTTCCATCCCCGCACATGAAATCCATGCTGGAGGAGATTGGCCGCCCGCATCGTCCGCGCCGCCCCGGTTGCCTCGCCGAGCACCACTGCAATCATCTTATGGCCGTCACGGGTGGCGCTGGCGACCACATTGAAGCCGCTGTCGCAGATGAAGCCGGTCTTCATGCCGTCAGCACCCTCGTATTTCACGAGCAGGCCGTTGTGCGTATGCAGCCGGCGCCGACCGACCTGCGTCTCGATCATCGACCAGATATAGGCGTACTCAGGATAATCCCGCACCGCGGCCGAGGCGAGCTTGGCCATATCACGGGCGGTGGTGACCTGCTCCGGGTCCGGCAGGCCGTTGGCGTTGGTGAATCTGGTGCGGGTCATGCCGAGCCGGGCGGCCGTCGCATTCATGTACTCGACGAAGGCCTCGTGCGATCCGGCCACGGCTTCCGCCAGCATCACCGCGACGTCGTTGGCCGATTTGATCACGAGCGCCTGCAGGGCCACCTCCACCGTCATGGTCGCGCCCACCGGGAGGCCGACCTTGGTGGGGCCCTGGCTGTTGGCGAGCACGGAGCAGCCAATGTTCGTGCCGAGCTGCAGCACGCCCTGCTTGATCGCGCCGAACGTGACGTAGGCCGTCATGATCTTGGTGAGAGAGGCTGGATGCCACTGGTCGTCGGCGTCCTCGGCGTAGAGCACGCGGTCGTCGTCAGCGTCGAAAAGCAAGGCGGGACCGGCCGAGGCCGGGGAAGCCATCGCGATCACCAAACCCGCGCATAGAACGGCGTAAAGCTTTGCCAAAATGCCCCCGCATTCCGAAAAGCGTCCGTGCGATCCTGTACTTATGTGGCAACCGCCGGGATTTGCATACCGCCCAGGGCCTTGCATGCGGCAAAATGGCCGGGAGGGGGTGGCGCGAAAGCCTCTCGCTTTTGCCGAGCCGGACATCGCTTTGCCAAATAAAAGCAGGGCGCCTCGCGGGGAGAGGCGCCCTGCTCTGCTGACCCGCCGGTGCGGGGTGAGACGGGTCGTCGCTACAACGCCTCAGGGGCAGGTCTATTCCGCTCTATCTTCGCTGCACATGAATCTCTCGTACTGCCTGCCACCGGGTCCTGTCCCCATTTCCGCGGCCTCCGGGTGGTGCAGGAGCGCTTGACCGCACAGGGCTCGATAGGCGATGCCTCCGCCCATGCAGGTCGTCCACGGCTATCGTCAGGTTCCCGGCACAGCGCGCGGCGCGGTGCTGGCCATCGGCAATTTCGACGGCGTCCACAGGGGCCACCGGGCGTTGCTGGAGGCGACGCGGACGGAGGGGACCAAACTCGGCGTTGCGGCCGGCGCCATCGTGTTCGAGCCGCATCCGCGCGAGTTTTTCCAGCCCGAGCGGCCGCACTTCCGGCTGACGCCCCTGCCCCTGAAGCTGCAGCTGCTCGCGGAGTTCGGCCTTGATCTCGCCGTCGTTCTCACCTTCGATCGCGCGCTCGCGGATCTGCAGGCCGACGCATTCATCAAGCAAGTGCTGGCCCATGCGCTCGGGGTGCGTCACGTGGTCATCGGCGACGATTTTCATTTCGGCAAAGACCGGGGGGGCAATTCTCAGTCGTTGTGCCGCGCCGGCGCGGCCTTTGGCTTCGGCGTGACCGTCGTGGCCCAGGTCGCGCACGCGGGCGAGGCCTTCTCCTCCAGCGCCGTCCGCGCCGAGTTGGCGCAGGGCGACGTCGAGGGCGCCGCGCAGATGCTGGGCTGGTGGTGGCGCGTTTCCGGACGCGTCATCGGCGGCGCCAAGCGAGGCGCAGGCCTCGGCTTTCCCACTGCCAACATCACTCTTCCGCCAGGTACTGCGCTGGGGCACGGCATCTACGCCGTGCGCGTGCACCTTGAGGAAAAGACTTTTTCCGCGGTCGCCTATCTCGGCACGCGACCGACCTTTGATGACGGCGCCGCCATCCTCGAGGTGTTCCTGTTCGACTTTGAGGGTGATCTCTACGGCCGCGAGATCGCCGTGGAGTTCATCGACTACATTCGCCCCGACCGCCGCTTCGACAACGCCGCCGCCCTCCAGGCCCAGATGGACAAGGACTGCGCGTCGGCGCGTGGGAGCCTGGCACGAGCCCCAGCCCGCCCGGCTCTCCTCTCCGGAACATGAGAGACGCTGCCGGGCGTGCCGACAACTCCGCACTCCGATTGCCCTACGCGAGCAAGTCCCCTCTGTGGAGCCAGCGCAATTTTCCGATCCGCCGGGATCGTTCGGCAAGCTGAACCTGTCATGCCCGCCGAGGGCGGTACCCCGAGAGCCAGATCCAGGGCCCCGGCTTGCGACCGCGGCCATGCATCCCGGATAGTTCGCTGGCGCGAAATTCCAGCATGACTGTGAGCAGAGCAGAGCCGCAAGGAAGCTGCGCTAACGGTGCGAGCGCCAAGGCACTTCCGCCCGGCGCGGCCCATGCCCGGGCAGCAATCTGCACGTTGGACGCCCCGTGAGATCGGGGTGGAGAGGATGGCCCGCTGGGCCGCTGAACGCGGGAAGGCCGAGTCGATGGCACCTTGGCGAGCTTGAGCCGCGCATTGCCACAGAGGGTTCACATCCGCCAAAAAGCTGGTATAACGGCGCCGCTGCGCGCCACACTTGCTGCGGGGGCAGAGCCTCGATGGCAGTCGGCTCGGGCAGCTTGCCGGCAACGGTTTGGTACGCAAATCCGCCTGCCTCGCGTTTGCGCGGGTGTCCGGCGGTGGGCCAATATCGCTTCGAGCGGCCTCGGTCGGCGCGGCGACGGAGCGATTGGCAACTTGGTGACGCGGGGTGGAGCAGCCCGGTAGCTCGTCAGGCTCATAACCTGAAGGTCGTAGGTTCAAATCCTACCCCCGCAACCAACACTAACCATTGAAAGCATTGGTCTTTTGGCGGGCGATTTCTCCCATTCCTCCCACCAATTCCTCCCCTGACGCTGGCATCCCCAGCGGCCATCTCCCCATGCAACTTGGCCCA
>JBFWRV010000143.1:0-7699 GCA_050248715.1 Hyphomicrobiaceae bacterium
TGTGTTGAGCGAGAAGTTCTTCTCGTTGGCCACGCTCTCGACCTCACGGACCTCCACCGTCATGTCCTGCCCGTCGCAGTCTGGCTCGACGCAGTCTTGCCGATCGACTTCCAGTAAATCGTCGCCACGGAAAGGGCGGATGCGCGCGGCCTGGGCAATCTGCAGCTGCGATTGCGTCATCTCCGTCCGCAGGAGCAGCGTTTCGCCGTAGACGCCGCCTTCCCGGGCCTGCAAGTGTTTCGCCTTGAACGGACGGTACCGGGTCACCCCGCCATTCGTGAGACGTCCGTCCAGCGCTGAGCGTATCGACAGGCGCCCCGACCAGTTCTCGGGCGTCACGGTCACCTGTTGGCCCGCCAAATGGCGCTCACGCATGTGCACAAGGCGGGTCTCCTCGATTCTGGTCAAGCGTCCCTGGGCATCCCGGAACCGCCCCACGCAGTGCAGGAGACCACGGCGCAAATCGAGCGTTCTACGGTAGAGCAGCACCTCCGAGACGGTGCGCGGGCCGAGCCAGACTGTCGCGCCCTCTTGCGCGCGAGTCGTCAGCGGCAACCAATTGGGAAGATTGACGAGATCCTCATGCTCGATGGCACGACCGCCGATATCCGTCACAAGGCGGTTGTAGCCTCCAGCCAGGTACGTCCCCGGATAGCGAACGCCGTCTGCGACGGCGTCGGCGCCGGCACCACGCGTCGCGAAATACCCATTGCCCAGTGTGAGGAGTGTTTCGCTCTGGCCTTCAACGGCGGGATCGAAACCCTCATAAGTGAGCGACCACGCTTGAGTATCTTCCTGCTCCTCACCGAGCGATGGTCTCGAGGTTGCAAGGAGCGTGTGATGGGCACGCTCCGGCTGCTTGGAGTGGCTGGGGGGGCGATCCCGAGCGGCGGACGCGGAACCGACGACTGCGTGCGACAGGCTGACAAGGACGGAGTCTGCACCATGCGCTATGAGGGCATCAGGGTCCACGCCGCGGCTGATGCCGAGCACGAGACCGAAATGTCCGGCCTTCCCCGCGGCGACGCCGGCGAGCGCGTCCTCAATGACGACCATACGCGCCCGCTGGACGCCAAGCCGGCGGGCCGCCTCGAGGAAAGCGTCGGGCGCCGGCTTGCCTTTGAGGCCAAGCCGTTCCTGGTCGACGCCGTCGACCTTGACATCAAACAGGTCTGCAATGTTTGCGATGCGCAAGACCGCCTCGCAATTCTTGCTTGCCGAGACGACGGCAGTCTTGAAGGCGGCGCTGCGCAGCTGGCGGAGCAACGCTACGGCATCGGGGTAAATATCGGCACCTCGCTGCTCCAAGGCTTCCAAGAACAGCTGGTTCTTGCGGTGGGCAAGCCCGCTGACGGTGTGGCGATCGGGCCCGTCGCTTGCGTCACCCTCGGGGACTGTCACATGGCGCGCTGCGAAAAAGGCCCTGATGCCGTCGCTGCGCGGGCGACCGTCCACGTATTTGCGGTAGTCATCCTGCGTGAAGGGAGCAAACGCCTGCGCGCTCTTCGCGATACGGCGACCAAGGAACTCGTCAAATAGGCGCTTCCATGCCGCCTCGTGAAGAAGTGCCGTATTGGTGACAACCCCATCGAGATCGAAGGCGACGGCGTCGAACCGGTCGCGCGTGATCAGCGTCTTGGCTGAACTCGATCGGGATGTGGAATCATGCAAGCTCGTCTCACGTGACACAAAGCCACGGCCTCATCCTGTCAAATCAACGAACCGGTTATTCCAAGAGCGGCGTTCGTCTTGCTGATCGATTCTGTGCCCGTTTGCGCGCGCGCCGTCAAGGAACGGGTGGCGTCTATGGTCTCGGGAATTTCGATTGCTGCTCAAGCTCTAAATCTATGGCTATCTCGACCGCATGCAGTCGAGCCGGCGCCTTGAGCGCGAGGCCAGGCGCCATCTTGAGGTGATTTTGCTGCTCGGTCGGCTGACTCCTGACGACCAGGTGATCGCCAACTACCGCAAGGATGACGATCCCCCCGTTGAGCGCTATGCGCTGTTCGTCGAGCTATGCCGCGAGATGGGGCTGCCTGTGATTGCGACTCCGAGCTGCTCGATCCGATCCATTTGTCTGACTCCCGAAGGGCGAATCGACGCCCGACCGGCGCCTCAATTGAGAAAAACGCCGCAAGACCCCTCGCCGTTCGCACCGCTTGGCGTTCCTGCGACCTCTCCCGCTGCAATCGAGCGACGATGCCTCGACCCAACTCGCCTCTGTCCGACATCAGTGCCTGGAGCCAGATTTCGAGCTTGAGGAGCGGAGGATTTCGAGCTTATCGTGACCACCAGAGGCGTGAAGCGTGAGGCCTAAATCTGGCACCCCTGAAACACCGTCGGAACGGCTTGTACGCGACATTCGCAGGCCCCGCCGCAAACAGTATTCGGCCAAGAAGAAGATCCGCGTCGTCCTCGACGAGCGTCGAAGCAAAGTCACCGTCGCCGTACTCTGCCGCGTCTTCGCAGAGCGGCGCTTGCATCGCCGAGAGCCCCTACTGCAGTTGGTCGAAGGAGTTGCCGAAAGCCGGCAAGCGCAGTCGCTCCCGACACGGCGCGTATTGGCTCCAGCAGCGAGGCAAAGGTCCTTAAGCGCCAAGCTCGGGAACTGAAAAAGGTTGTCGCCGAGCAAGCCCTCGAACTCCGCGTTCTGAGATAAGCACCACCGCGGATGGGGGAGACGCCGATGCGGAGCATCGCCTCGCGATGATTCATCAGATACCCCGCAGCCGAATGGCTCGAGATCATCCGCATCGGCGAGAAGTCAATCTCGTTTCTGACAACCTTTTGGTCGAACTTGTCGCCACAGGCTGTGGTATTGGCGGGCGACTCGCCGCAGACGGCGTGCTCAATCGACCTTGAGCCCGCGGGTGCGGTGATCCGGGAACAGGCGCAGTGGAATTGTAACAATAAGGCGCGGACCACGTCTGTTCGTTTCCAGCGGTGCCTCGGCAGGGGGCGGCGGCAGTGGGACGTGGTCTCTTGCGGTCCTGGCTGGCCATCCTTTGGTCTCCCAGCCGCCGCTTTGGCTGCGCTGCCGCCTGACGGGACATAGGCCTGGAGGAACTCTCCGATGAAACCTATCGTAACTTTAACCATGAACCCTTCAATTGATGGGGCCGCCGAGACCGATGTCGTTCGCCCGATCCACAAGATCCGAACTTCAGGAGAACAATATGATCCGGGCGGAGGGGGAATCAACGTGGCACGCGTTGTTCGGGAGCTTGGAGGCTCGACCAGCGCGATCTACCTGGCAGGCGGAGCGACCGGGGGTGTGCTCGACGATCTCCTCGACGTGGCGGCGGTTCCACGCAGGCGGATTCCGATCCGGGACCATACGCGCATCAGCCACGCTGTCTACGAGCGGTCTAGCGGTCAGGAATACCGCTTCGTACCGACTGGCCCTCGGATAGAAGAATCGGAATGGCAAGCGCTACTTGTATTGCTTGAGGATCTAGACTGCAGCTATCTCGTGGCGAGCGGTAGTCTGCCGCGTGGTGCGCCCGAGAATTTCTACGCGACCGTCGCAGATATCGCGCGCCGCAAAGAGATCAAGCTCGTGCTCGACACTTCGGGGGCTGCGCTTCGCGCCGGGCTCGCGGGCGGTGTTCACCTCGTCAAGCCCAGTCTGGGTGAACTCGAGGCTCTCCTTGGGCGGAAGCTTCCGGACCCCGCGTTGCAGGAGGCGGCGGCGCACGAGTTGGTGGCCTCGGGTGCGACCGAGGTGGTCGCACTAACCCTGGGGCGCGACGGCGCGCTGCTGGGGACAGCCCAAGGTACGCTGCGCTTGGCCGCGCCAAACGTGATCACGAAAAGTGCGGTCGGCGCCGGCGACAGCTTTGTCGCGGCCATGACCCTCGGCTTGGCTCAGGGGCGCCAGCCCGAGGAAGCGTTCGCCTATGGCATGGCCGCGGGAGCGGCCGCCGTCTTGTCTGCCGGCACCGGCCTGTGTCGGCGGGAGGACGTCGAGCGACTCTATGATGAAATACGCGCCACGATTTGACGGTCTCAAACATGTTAACGAAGTGATGTGAAACAGTTCTTCGCCGGCCTCAGATTGCAATCCCGCGCGGACGTGTTGATCTCGGTTAAAGACGACCCCTTCGCCATGACACAAGGTTGACGGGACGACGCGGTGCTTGCCGCGTGTTGTTGCACGCGTCGACACCCCTCTGCACATGGAGTCGCTGCAATGTCAGCCGTTTCCAGCCCCGAACCTATCTGCTCGACGTCCGCCGCCCAAGATGCCGCCGCTGTCCGCCGTCTCATCGAGTGCCGATCCGAATTTTTGCGCTTCTTTCGTCGGCGCCTGAGCCGACAAGAGGATGCCGAGGATGCCTTTCAGGAGTTCTGTCTCAAAGTGGTCAGGGCTGCGCAATCGCCAGACGACGACGGCACGGTCGACGCCTGGCTCCGCCGTGTCCTGAGCAATACACTGACCGACTATTACCGCCGTCGCGCCGCGCGGCATCGGGCGGAGGCCGCCTACAAAGCTGAGGCCCCGGAGTCGGAGGTTCAGCGTGGTGCAGACCGGCCCGATAGTCCATGTCGCTGCATCCGGAAACTCGTGGCAGAACTTCAGCCAGACTATGCCGAGATTATTCGACGCGCCGACCTCGCGGAAGAGCCGCGAGAACAGATCGCAGCTGATCTCGTGCTCACGCCCAACAATATCGGGGTCCGCCTGCATCGAGCGCGCCGGGCGCTGAAAAACAAGATCGAGCACCGCTGTGCGACATGCTGCGACGATAGCTTCCGGAATTGCGAATGCGAGCCGGCGACGCACCAATCAGGGTCGACCGAAATGCGACGGGTGTAATGGCATCATGGGCCGAAGCGTCTTTCTGATTGATACCGGACGCTGGTCGTCTTCACCGGGAAGGCGGCCCGCGCGATGGCATAAATGATTGTCAGGAGCTCAGGTCATGGACTGGCTTTCGCAGAACTGGGTCTGGGTGCTGATCGGCATTGCCTTCGTCGCCCTCCACCTCTTCGGACACGGCCATGGTGGCCACGGCGGCCATCGCCAGCACGATGCGCGACGCGCCGGGGCGAAAGGCAGGCGCCTGGGCGACAAACAGCGCGGTGACCATGGATCAGCCAATCACGGGCGCTAGCAGGGTCATCGGATGCCCTCCGTTGGCTGACGGCCGCACGCGGAGGTTAGAGCGGACGCAGTGCCGGGAATCGCGGGTCGCACCGATCAGAAACGGAGCGGACCGTCGTCACTTGGAGGGGAATGGGAGGAGGGCAATGCTGAACACGAAACTTGTCACCTGGGCCTTGGGTCTTTGGGCCGCGATCAGCTTCCTGCTGTGCGTAGCCTATGGACTGGTGGTGCCGCACAGTCTTGGCATGCAGCAGTTCCTCGAAATGATCCTGCCCGCCTTCAAGTGGCTCACCTGGTGGGGCTTCTTGCTCGGCCTGCTGGAGAGCTTCCTCTACGGCGTCTATGCCGGCCTCGTCTTCTGCCCCATCTACAATCTGCTTTATCGGCGATGGGGTGGGCATGCGGACACCACGGCTTGACGCTTGTCCAGAAAGCGGAAGATTGAGCACAACAGTCGCCTGGAAGCCAAACTTTGGGACGTTCGGAATTGAGCAAGAAGAGGCTAAAGGCGTCTTTAATGGCAATCGGTGACCGACGGACGAACAGACGACAGAGACGGGCGACGATCGAGTCGATCTTCACACAACTTTCAGATCAAGCTGGAGCTTCAGAAACACTCCACTCGCAGCGACGATGCGATCTTCGCCCTGGTCGAGGGCCGTGACGCTGTTGCACAACACGGTTTGATCAAGCACTTGCCAGCCGAACAGGAACTCGTTTTCTTCAGTGGGAGCTGGCACAACGGCGCTGGCGTCGCGCGTGTGATGGGCTCGTGCCGCGACAAAGGGTACGAGGTTGGTGCTGACGGTCCCGCAAATCGAACATTTGCTCGCCAGGTCCGAGACTTAGTTGTTCAAATGCCAGCGCAATGCCAACCGGAAAGAAGAGAAGCGCCGATTGAAGACCGACGCGAGGGTTCGCTGAGGAAATGGAAGATTGTTTCTATCGACGCCAAGGCCATTGAAGAATGATCGTGCCATCGTCCCGCCCGCAATAATGTTTTCGCCCCGCACCCACAACCCGATGGCAAAGTGGATCATGACGAGCGCAGATGACAAGCGGCCAACCCGCATCGATCTCATTAGATATCTTGCTGATGCCTCTCCACTACACAAACGCGAGCAGCGGCATCGCCGGGACGATCCGTCGACGAATGTCATTGCGATAGCGAAGATTTGAGGTCCAGTAGGAATGTTGATTACGACGGTCGCGCAAATTATTCTGGTCATGCTGCTTTGGGCCGCCTGCTTCCCCCTCATTACGGCCGGAATCGAGTACGCTCCGCATCTGACCTTTGCCGCGGTTCGAGCTCTTGTCGCGGGCTTGAGTTTGACCACCTTGGCTCTGGCGTTGCGTCGGCCGCTGCCGAACGGGGCTGCACATTGGACAATGGTGGCAATCGTCGGTTTCGGAGCGACGAGTTTGGGTTTCCTGGGAATGTTTCACGCCGCCGAGTTCGTCTCTCCCGGCATTGCTACGGTGATCGCCAATACTCAACCGTTGCTGGCGGCCCTATTGGGAAGCATGGTCCTCAAAGAACGGCTCACAACCCGGGCAATGATGGGCCTGATGATGGGCTTCGTCGGTATTCTCAGCATCGCTGCACCCCGGTTCGTTTCCGAGGGACAGGAAACCTACATGCTCGGCGTTGCTTACATCATCTTGTCGGCGCTAGGTATTACGGTCAGTAACGTGGTGATCAAGCGAATTGCGAGGAAGGTCGATGCGCTCATGGCCATGGGTCTGCAGATGCTGATCGGCAGCGTTCCACTCATACTCATCGCCGGGGCCACGGAGGATCCAGCATCGATCCAATGGTCGTTCACCTTTGTCACCGTGCTCATCTCTCTCAGCCTATTCGGCACGGCGCTTGTCTACTGGTTGTGGTTCTCGGTGCTCGAGAGGGTACCGCTCAACCAGGCAAACGCGTTCAGCTTTCTAATTCCGATCTTTGGCCTGACGATCGGTGGCTTGCTCTTTGACGAAGCCCTAGGGTGGCCAGAATTGATCGGTATTGCGCTCGCCATTTTCGGGGTCGGCCTCGTCTCGCGCCACAGAAACGACAACGGCAGCGACCACCGCCAGATGACCGGCGGTGGAACCCATTCCGAGAGGACCTAGCCCTTCTCAACCGGCTCGCCGTCGTCGGCGCGTGCATGCCGGCCGAAAAGCAACTCTTTCCGGATGACCTGCGCCAATCTCAGCTGGACCACGTCCTCGCGCGGCTGGCTCATTCGGGCGCGGATCCAGCAGCTCCGTCGTCGGTGGACTTCGCCTGGGCGGACACAAGCTGGTCCGGCTGGCCCGCTACGGACGAACGCTCGGCCTCAATCTCGGCCAGAGCGCAACGCCAGTGATCGAGGTGCTTGCCTTCGGGCCGGTTCTCTCGTTCCCAGATCGCGTATGCACGCCCCCGGACTTTCGCATCGAGGTTGTTATTCATAATGTGCCTCCTTGGGAAATATCTAGGTGACAAAGCAGGTGTAGTTTGCTACCTGAAACTTCGCGTGACAGGCCGGAGAATGAAACGGGCGTCCCTCAGATCGAGGTGACGCCCGAAATGATTGAGGCTGGCTTCGAAGTGTTGAA
>JBFWRV010000144.1:0-7488 GCA_050248715.1 Hyphomicrobiaceae bacterium
AGTGCCGGCGATAGATGTGCGACCGCGCCGTCTTGTCCTTGCGCTTGAATTCGAGGAAGTTCTCCCTCCCGCTTACCGTCAGGCCGACCGACGGCAGCTCGAGCACGCCCTTGTCGGCGAAGCAGGACGCGTAGCTCTCCGCATCGCCGGCGTCGCTGCACAGGTTGTAGTAGGCGTAGAGGTTCATGATCGCAACATAGTCCTTGGGATCTGGATCGGTCATGGTCTGTTCTCCTCGTTGAGTGGCTTGCAGTCTGGCGTCGCCGGCTAAGTGCCGAGATAGGATGCAAGAACCTTCTCGTTGTTGATGAGCCTCGTGGCCTCTCCGGTGTAGACGATCTCGCCGTTCTGCAAGACGTGTGCGGTCTCGGCGACCTGGGCGGCGACACCGACGTTCTGCTCGACGAGCAGAATTGTCAGCCCCCGCTGGTGCAGGAGCTTGATGGTGGCAATCATGCTGTCGACGATGCTGGGCGCGAGGCCTGCGGATGGTTCGTCCATCAGCAAAACCTTCGGTCGGGCGAGCAGGGAGCGTCCGATGGCAAGCTGCTGCTGTTCGCCACCACTCAGATAGCCGGCGTTGCGGGTGCGCCTGTCGTGCAGGCGTGGAAACATGTCGAATACCTCAGCGAGGTCGCGTCGGATCTCGCTCCTGTCCTTGCGCGTCGCAGCGCCCAGCTCCAGGTTGTCGAGCACGGTCATGCTGGCGAACACCTCTCGGCCCTGCGGCACCTGCACCACGCCCGACTTGACGATATCGAAAGGCTCAAGGCCCACCAGCATGCGGCCGTTCAGCGATACCGAGCCGGACCGGGCCTTCACCACGCCGCTCAGCGTGTTCAGGATCGTAGTCTTGCCCGAGCCGTTGCCGCCAAGCAGCGCCACCACCTTGCCGATGCCGACCGCGAACGTCACATCGCGCAAGACCTCGGTCTTGCCGTACCAGACATTGAGATTGCGGACCTCAAGCATGCGCGGCACTGCCGAGATAGGCCTTGATGACCGCCGGATCGCGGCGAACCTGATCAGGCGTGCCGTCGGCGATCTTCGCGCCTGAGTTCAGCACCACGATGCGATCTGACACGCCCATCACGGCACGGATGACGTGCTCCACCATGACGAGTGTCACGCCCTTCTCCTCGCGGATACGCCGCAAGAGCGCGATGAGGTCCTCCACCCGTGTCACGCTCAGCCCGACGGCCGGCTCGTCGAGGAGGATCACGCTCGGCTCGTTGGCCAGCGCGCGGGCAATCTCGATGATGCGCTGCTGTCCGAACGAGAGCTCGTCGCCCCGCCGCTCGGCATACGCCTCCATGCGCACGTACCGCAGCGTCTGACGCGCCTGCTCGAGCATGCGCGCCTCCTCCTGCCGCATCGCTCGGGAGCGGAACCCCGCACTGAGGACGCCCGTTCGCCCGCCGAGGTGGAACCCTGTCATCATGTTCTCGATCACGGTCATGCCGGGAAAGAGCTGCGAGGCCTGGAACGTGCGGCGCAGTCCCAAGGCGGCGATCCGATCGGGGCTCATGCCGTTCAGGACCTTGCCGTCGAGTGTGATCGTGCCGCTGCTCGGAAAGATGTTGCCGCAGACGGCATTCATCAGTGTGGTCTTGCCGGCGCCGTTGGGGCCGATAATGCCGACGATCTCCCCGCGCTTCACCTCGATGTCCACATCCGAGAGGACCTTCAATCCGCCGAAGGAAACCGAGAGGCGGGATATGGACAGGATGGTCACAACCGGCGCTCGCCAACTGTGCGGAGTTCGTCTGCGGTCTTGACGGCCGAATGGGCTTCGGCGGAATCCGACAGGTGAACTTCTTCCTCCCATCCCGGCAGAATGCGCTTCAGGAAGGACACGAGCCCCAGCGGCATGAACAGGATGAAGCCGAGCAGGATGGCGCCGAAAGCGATCTCCTGCAGCGATTTGAACTCGCGAAGCAGCTCCAGGGTGGCGACCAGCAGCGTTGCTCCGATCACCGAGCCTACGACCGAGCCGACGCCTCCGACGATCACCATCGACTTGTGGATGACCATCTGGAAGAGGTCGAAGCTTTCGGGTGCCACATAGTTGAGCAGGCCGCAGTGCAGGCCGCCAGCGATCCCTGCGTAGAAGCCGCTGAGGGCGAAGGCGAATATCTTGTGGCGCAGGAGATTGACGCCCAAGGACGCCGCGGTGACCTCATTGTCGCGCATGGCCACAAACGCCCGGCCGACGCGTGAGCGCACAAGATTCCAGGCAAAGACGGTGAGCGCGATAGTGATGATCCAGCTCAGAAAATAGATCCCCTGGTCGGGCGTGACGGGCAGCGGGGCAAATGACAGGCGCGGCACGGCAAACCCCGTCGCGCCGAAGGTCAGGTCCTCCCAATGCATAAACGACCACTGCGTGAACTGCGCGAAGGCGAGGGTCGCAAGGGCGAGATAAATGCCGCTCAGGCGCAGCGCCGGCCACGCCATCAGCGTTCCGATGAACGAGGCGGCGACGCCGCCGGCCGGCAGGGCCAGCCAGTAGGGTACGCCGAGGCGCACCTGGAGCAATGCCGCAGCGTAGGCGCCAATGCCGAACATTGCCGCGTTGGCGAACGCCAGCTGGCCGGCGTAGCCGATCAGCAGGTTGAGGCCGATGGCCAGGATGATGAAGAGCAGCGCCAGGTTGGAGACGTACAGCAGGTACGAGTTCGCGAACGCGGGCAGCACGCCGAAAATGGCGAACAGGGCGCAAAGAAAGCCCTTGTTGGAGATGAGCCATTTCATATGACGCTTCGCCGCCCCGGTTAGACCTTGCGCATCGCCCTGCCGCCCATGATCCCGCGCGGAATGAACACCAGCACGAGCATGATGACGACGAAGGCGGAGACATCCTGGTACTTGCTGCCGACGTAACCCGCTACGAGCGCCTCGACGAGGCCCACGACGAAGCCGCCGATGACGGCGCCAGCGATGCTGTGAAGGCCACCGAGCACCGCTGCGGCGAAGGCCTTGATGAAGAGATTGAAGCCGATGTCCGGGTAGAGCTGGGTGAGCGGGGCCATCAGCACGGCTGCGGCACCCGCCGCTGCAGCTCCCAGCGCAAACGCGAGCCGGTGCAGCGCGCCGACACGAATGCCCACAAGAGTTGCGGCCTTGACGTTGTCGGCGATCGCCTGCAGCCACTTCCCGGAGCGGGCGAGCCTGAAATACGCGACGATGAGCAGCATGAGCACGATGCTGGCCCCGAGCACCACCAGCTGCTGAGGCAGGACGATGAGACCATGCAGGTTGATGGCGCTGGCCGTTATCATGGGCGGAAAGGGGATGTAGTCGCCAACACCCCCCCAGATGTTCCGCGCCAACCCTTTCAGGAAGAACGACACCGCAATCGACGCCAGCAGCACGCTGACCAAGCCCGCCTTCATCAGCGGCCGGAATGCGATCTGATAGGTCAGCGCGCCGACGAAGAACGATGCGGCAACCGCGAGCAGAAGCGAGGGAATGTAGGGATATCCCATCTGGACGTGGAACAAGAAGGCGAAGAAGCCACCAAGCATGAACAGCTCGCCTTGTGCGAGGTTGATGGCCCCCGTCGACTTGAAGACGATCACGATCCCAATCGCGACGAGCGCGTACAGCGCTCCGAGCGTCAAGCCGGACGCGATGAGATAGCCCAGCATCCTGCTACCGGCTCACGGTCGTCGCAGAGATCGTCGTCATCTTGCCGTCGACCAGTGTCACCCATGCCGCCGACTTGTGGCACTGGTGATCCTGCTCGGTGCACGTGATCGGACCGGGATAGATGCCGGTGTCGAAGTTGGCCAGCTTTGTCATCTCGGCCCGGAAGCTCTCGCGCGTGAGGTTCTTGCCAGCGCGCTTGAGCACCTCGACCACCACCTTTGCGCTGGCAATGCCGAGGATGTGATAGAGCGACATGGTCTCGCCGGGGAAATACTGGGCGAACAGCTTGCGCCACTGCTCCATCTCGGGGTCTGCGGGCATGTATCGCACGTGGCTGATGGCTATCTTGTTGCCCATCGCCTCGGGGATTCCCACCTGCCTGGTCAGCACGGGCTGGTCCCCCAGCGCGGTCTGCCCGACGGCCAGCGGCTTGTAGCCGATTTTATGCGCGTCGCGCAGGAATGCTGCGGCGGCCTTGGGATAGATCACCATCAGAACGGCGTCGGCATTGGCCGCCTGCAGGCGGAGGGCCTGGGGCGTGGCATCGTTGGCCTCGCCGATGATCTCCTCGTCGGCGACCGGGGTGATGCCCTTCTTCTTCAAGGCCTCCATGAGCGGCTGGTAGCGGGACCTGCCCCAGGCGTCACGCTGCGAGATGATCCCGATGCGCTTGGCGCCCTTCTGCAGGGCGAACTCGAGCTGTGAGGCGCTCTCGATCGAGGCCGTGAGCGCCGTCGTGAAGATGTAAGGCGAAGGCGGGCTCGTGAGGCTGTCGCCGACGGAGGCGAAGACCACCCAGGGAATGTTCGCCGCCTTGATCTCGGGCAGGGCGCCCACACTTGCGTTGGTGCAGCCACCACCGTGGATCATGAACACCTTGTCGTCGAAGATCAGCTTCTTGGCAGCGGCGATCGCGGCTGCGGGGTCGCAGCGGTCGTCCTGGCGAACCGTCTCAATCTTGCGTCCGTGGATGCCGCCGGCCTTGTTCGTCTCCCGGTAGACGATCTCGGCGCCATCCATGATGATCTTGCCGTAGAGGTAGCCAGGTCCGGTCAGGGCGCCCAGCTGCCCGATGCGGACGGCGGTGTCGGTTACACCAACCTCCTGCGCGGTGGTGGGACTTGCTGCCGCGGCGCCAGCTGCCACCAGCAACGCGGTTGCCAACAGACTCATACAACGCATTACATCATCTCCCCGGTGCTTTGGACTGCTTCTGAAATGCGATCGCTGCCGATCCTGGAGTGCTTGCCTCACCTCTCTTGTGCGTTGGCCTCATGGATCATAGCGATGAAGGGCGCGAAGTCGCTGCGCTTGATGTCGACATGCCGGGCCATGAGCTGCTGGGCCTGCAGCGCGTCCCCGGTGCAAATCTTCTCCGCGATGCCCAGGTGCTCCTCGGCTGACCGCTTGAGGCGTCCAGGCAAGCGGAAGGTATGATTGCGATAACTCCCGACCCGCTGGCGCGCCTGACGCGTGAGGCGCTTGAGCTGGTCGTTCTGCGCCCCGCGATAGATCAGGTCATGAAACGCTCGGTTGGCAGCGACGTACTGCTCCATGCCAGCGCGGGCCGCCTCCACGCACTGCTCGGCAGTGCGCATGAGCATGGTCTGCTCGTCCGCATCCATGCGCTGAGCGGCGTAGAAGGCGCACAGTCCTTCCAGCCCTGCCATCACCTCGAAGAACTGGAACAGCTCGGGTGCGCTCATCGTCGCGACGTAGCTGCCGGACCGCGGCTTGACCTCGATGAGACCTAGCGATGCCAGGCGACCGACGGCATCCCGCACAGGTGCGCGCGACACCCCGAAACGGGCGGCCAGGGCCCGCTCATCCAGTCGCTCTCCGGGCCCGAGCGTGCCGTTGAGGATCTCGCCCTCCAATGCGCGCACGATCTCGTCTCGGGACAGGTCTGTTGTTGCCCTGGCGCGAGGCTTCGCGCTCGCGGGCTTTGATGTGACGATCGTCATTCTTGCCGGAGCCGGGAGGAAGGGCGCTGCGGTCGCGTGGGGACCATCTGGAACTCCAAAGATCGAAACTGATATCATCAACAAGATCAAACACTGTCAAGATCGATGAGGAAGCCAAGCCGACATGATGCATTATCCTTGAATATAGCGGCTGGCTGTGTGTTGATCAGATAGATAACTTAGCATACCAAATCAGGGCTTCCGGCCCGCCCGCTCAGTGATTCCTGAATTGCTACGCTCAGTGAGGGATTAGGCGCGGAAGACGACGGGCGTTCGGGGGCGACGCGACGTTGTGGCTGCTTGCTCGATGCTCGCATCAAAGCCGGCTCGGGAGAGCCAGAGGAGAGTGCGCGTGGGGCCCCTGAAGGGAATGAAGGTCGTCGATCTGACGCACGTCATGGCCGGCCCGACATGCACGCTGATGCTGGCCGACATGGGCGTTGACGTGGTCAAGGCGGAGTCGCCCGAGGGCGACGACATGCGCCGCACCATACCACCAAGCATCGGCGACGAGGCTGCATCCTTCCTGATGATGAATCGCAACAAGCGCGGCGTGGTGCTCGACCTCAAGACGGCGGACGGCAGAGCTATCCTGCAGCGCATGGCGCATTCAGCCGACGTGCTGGTGGAGAACTTCGCGCCGAGCGTCATGGAGCGTACCACGATCTCAGCAAGGAGAATCCGTCTCTCATCTATTGCTCGATATCCGGCTTCGGCCGCACGGGGCCGCGCAAGGATCGCCACGGGCTCGATCTCGTGGCGCAGGCGATGAGCGGCATCATGTGCTTCACGGGCGGCGGACCCGACGAGCCGCCTGGCAAGTGCGGTCCTCCGATTTTCCGACATCACGGCCGGCATCCTGGCTGCCATGGGTATTCTTGCAGCCTACGCGCACCGGCTGAAGAGCGGGCAGGGGCAATGGGTCGAGACGTGGCTGTTCGAGGCGGCGCTAGTGCAAACGTACTGGCAATCGGCCATGGCGTTGGCGACTGGAGTCGCGCCACGGGAGATGGGGTCCGCGCATCCCTTGAGCGCCCCCTACCAGGCTTTCCAGGCGAGCGACGGCTGGTTCGTCATCGGCGGTGCCAACCACCGCAACTGGCTGCGGCTGCTGCAAGCGATCGGCACGCCCGAGATGGCCGAGGATCCCCGTTTCGCGACAACGCAGGGCGCATGGCGCACCTCAAAGAGCTTGAAGCCGAGCTAGGCGCCAGATTCAGGCTGCACAGCGTGGCGCGCCATGCAGAAGATCGTGGCTCTGCTGCGAGCAGCCCAGCCACCACGGCTTTCTCGACGCTCTAGAAGCGCTCATGCCGCTTTGGATCGGGACAGATGTAGTTTCGGATGTAGCCCAGCGGCTATTGGAAACGGTACGTGCGGTCATCTTGCGCCACTGGCTGGCGTTGCTCGAGCAGCAGGGCCTGCCCTGCACCCCTGTCCTCAACACGATGCAGACCCTCTCGATCCGCAGACCAAGGCGCGCGATATGGTGGTCGAGGCGGCCCATTCGGCGCTGGGTATGGTCAAGAGTCTGGGGCTGCCCGTCAAATTCTCCCAAACGCCCAGCAAGGTTAAAACCGGCGACCCAGTGCACGGAGAGCACAGCCGGGACGCGAATTCGGATATGAACCGGAAGAGATCGCAGCATTTGAGGCCAGGGGGCTGTGAAACAAGCCGAGGCCTGAGTGCAGAGCGCGGACAAGAAGTGCGTGGAGGTTTGCCTTGACCAGGTCACGACCCGCAGCGAATGAACTGTAAAAGTTTGGATTTGATCGGACGTTATTAAGGAAGTGGTGGGCATCATTGCCGGTTGTGAGGGGAGCGAGCCGAAGGCGAGTGGACCTTACAACTGGCGGCGCAAGAATCGAGAGCC
>JBFWRV010000145.1:0-7411 GCA_050248715.1 Hyphomicrobiaceae bacterium
CGCCGATCAATGCTGCCGAGCCAACTCCTTTCACGGCCTCTTTGAAGCCAGAGTTTCCTAGTTTCACGACATTGGACAATGTTCGGTTGTATTGCCCACCGGCCGCAACCTTAAAAACATTCGATCCAAGTAATGTCACACGACCATTGTCGAGCGCCCTAGCTTGACCAAATACGAGCCCCTTAATTCCTCCAAACTGCCGGGTCTGCTTTGCTGCTTCGCCCACTACTTTCAAGGCAATATTCTTAGGTGCGCTCAAGCTCCCAATGTTCTTATCGAGATCGCCTACCGCCGTCAGCGCCGTAACCGGTGCCCACTTGCCTTCGCCTCTCAGGAGCCCTGCCGCAACGCGTGTGCCATAGCTAGCAAGGAAGTTATTTAGGCGCTGCTTCGTTACACTTGGTTGAGTATGAAATGCGTCGGTCGCCCGCGCTACGGCATCAGCCCGCCCCTGGTAAGGACAAGGCTGGATACACGCGGGTGCGGGGTTTTTGGGCGACGGCAAAGCGAGCAGCGGCGGTGCACGCGGAGGTGGCGCGCACTGATTCAACTGCAGGACTTGCGGGACTGATATTCTGATCATTGATTGCCGAGCATATTGTCTGGGTTGCACTTTCTCTGCAAACAGATAATGTTAAGTGGTGAGTAAACCGGCCGCCCGCGTTACTGACATGCATGTCTGTCCGATGTTCAGCGGGCTCGTACCGCACGTCGGCGGGCCGGTCATTCCACCCTGCGCGATCACCGTCATCACGGGCAACATGATCCAGGCGCGCATCGGCGACCTGTGCGTCTGCGCCGGCCCACCCGACATCATTGCCATGGGATCGATGACGGTGATCGTGCGCGGGCAGCCGGCGGCGCGGATCCTCGACAACACCGCGCATGGCGGCCTGATCGTCACCGGCTTTCCCACCGTGCTCATCGGCGACGCGAGTAGCGGCGGCAGCGGTGGTGGTGGTGGCGCCGGGGGCGGCGGCGGTGCGGGAGGCGGCGCCCCGAACAGCACCAAGTTCGTCAATCCGCAGGTTCAGATCGCCGTGCTGAAGGCCGCCGCGGCGCAGGGCACGCCGTTCTGCCAGAAGTGTTTCGCGCGCTAGCCACCACCCCATGCCTCTGCCGCTCGAGCACCTTGAATTCGGCCTGTGGCCCCTCGACAGCGAGGGCATCCACATCTACGCCGTCATCGACTGCGCCCGCGACGACGAGCTCTATCCGTTGGTCTGCCGCTTCGGTCCGCTGGATACGACGTGCCTGTTCTCCGGCGATCAGCCGCGCGAACTCGAGGCCGTGTCACCGTATCTCGTCCGGCTGACCAAGGGCGATCCCGCCACGCGCGCGCTGCTGGTGGACTTCTGGGGCGAATCGGCGTTCATCGTCGTGCATGGCGTCGACCCGATCGACGTGACCCGCCGGCACCTCAAGACATTCCTGCAGGCCAAGATGCCGGATGGCGAGATCACGCTGTTCCGCTTCTACGATCCGCGCGTCATGCGCGTCTTCCTGCCGACCTGCAAGGCCCCGCAGCTCGGGCAGATCTTCGGCCGGTTGCTCAAGATCGTCACGGAGGACGAGACCGGCAACCACGTCGTCCACTGGTCCGTCAATGCGAGCTACAGGCTGAAGGAAATCGCCTATCCGCCTTACCCGTCCTAAACCGCCCGAGGGGCTCAGGCGTGTCGGCGCTGGAAAGCAGGCGTATCGGCGATCCCAGGTTCCCGGTATGCTTGCGAGGTGGCACGGCGGGGCGAAGGAGGCCACTTTGCATGAGTATCGACGCCTTCCAACAGGATTTCCGACCGAACGAAGTGAAGGTCCTGAAGGGCTTCTTCACCCAGGCGTCATACTTGCGCATGCAGGATTCGCGGGAACTGGAGCAGCGCCTTGGCTACGGGCGCGACAGGCTGTCGATGGGCTGGTGGCTGCTGTTCATGCTGGACAGGCCCGGCCCCGCCGACTTCGAGTTCCGCGGCTATTCGCAGATGTCCGGCGGCGTCGCGCAAGGTCACCTTCCGGCCCCGCCCGACCGGCGCAACGCCGAGCAGAGACTCCTGGATTCAGGCGTCGATGTCGGGCGGCTGAAGGACCGGATCATCGCCGAGAAGTTCACGGTCACGGGCTCAAGCCGTCTCGCCAAGGTCTTTCCCCGGGCAAGCGGTACCGACTATCCACCAGGCAGCGGCATTCCGCAGTGGACCCTCGTCAAGCCGTGTCGCTTCCGGATCGTCGAGTTCATCGCGCCAGGGAAGCGGTACGAGGGTATGTACACGTAGGTCTGGCCGGGCAGACGGGCAGGGCTTGGCACGCATCTGGCGTTCCGCTCATTATCCCCGTCTCTCCGCCCGCGCTCTGCTCAACTTCGGCTTCTCGTCGACGACGAACTCTTTACCGGGCGCTGACGGCCTCCACCCGAGGGGTGGTCGACCGACACTCTGCCGTCTGCGCAGCCTTGCTCACGCGTGCCCGGTTCCCCTCTCGATCGCTGCACGGACCTCTGTCCGGACCATCAAGCGGTGCGCGGCCAGGAAGCCGGCGGAAGAAAACGCGGGCCGTCCGGACATCTCCACGGCGACGGCGTTTGTCAGGTAGGCCTCGGACCGTTCGCCTCCCCGTCAAGGACCCCCGTAGCGGCGCCAGAATCGTCAAATCATTTCCGCAATATTCAGGATGAAAGGACAGCCTTCGGCGTTAGATTTCCATCATGGCCACCGATGACGTTCCAACACGGCACGAGGAATCGCCGGGCGACGACAAGCTTCCGGCAGGCAGTGTCGTTGGCAAGTATCGGATACTGGGTCTCCTCGGACGTGGCGGCTTTGGGATCACATACCTTGCTCACGATACCCAGCTGGGACGTGACGTCGCGATCAAAGAGTATCTTCCGGAATTGCTCGCAATGAGGCAGTCGACCGGCCACGTCACTGCAAGATCAACTCGGCACGCGGACAATTTCATCTGGGGACGCGAGCGCTTTCTGGTGGAAGCCAGGCTTCTTGCCGGCTTGGGCGGTACCCCCAGTGTTGTCGCTGTGCACGACTTCATCGAAGCGAACGGAACCGCTTACATGGTCATGGCGCTGGTGCGCGGTGAGTCGCTTGAAAGTCGGCTAGCACGAATAGCAAGGCTTGCCGAGGCCGACCTGAATCCGTTCGTGAGGCCGCTTCTTGCGGGCCTCGATCGGGTTCACGCAGCCAATGTACTGCATCGAGACATCAAGCCATCGAATATCATCATCGATGGGAGCGGGGCCCCCACTCTGGTCGACTTCGGCGCTTCCAGACTGGCGCTGCAAGGCCGCACCCAGGCAATGACGGTCGTCTATACGCCCGGCTATGCTCCGCCGGAGCAGATGTCATCGGTCAATCAGGGACCATGGACTGACATCTACGCGACCGCTGCCATGCTGTACCACTGTATCGCGGGCGTGAAGCCACCCGATGCGATGAATAGAATTGCTGGGGAAGAATTCCTCCCGGCAAGCGCCGTAGGCAAAGGGCTCTATTCGACCGCGTTTCTTCAGGGCATCGACGCCGCGCTGTCGCTAAAAATATCCGTCCGTCCTCAAACTATTCGGTCTTGGCAAACGCTTCTATTCCCGCGCGCGCCGGCCGTGACCGTGATCAAGCCAGCATCGAAGCCTTGGTGGCCGGTTCGGCGTCCAACTGGCGATGGCAAGGCGCCTTGGGGACTGCCACCGCTGGCGCCTGTTGCTTCGGGAATTGTGTCGCAACCGATTGGCACGACGGTGCCCGCTGACCGCGCGACGAACGATCAACGAAGGGAAGACAACTCGACCTCCGGAGCCGATGTTCTGCGTGACCGAATGCATAGGCTGGGCCTTGATGGCCCCGAACTCGTTTGGATAGGTGCAGGCACGTTCCTGATGGGCGCTGCTGACGGCGAGGAGTTGCGAACGGGGGCAGAGAATGGGTTTCTCGATGCCGCTCGGCCGCAGACGCCGATTGAGATTCCCAAGCCACTGTATGTCGCTCGGTTTCCGGTAACCGTTGATGAATACCGCGCCTATCTAGTGGCCACGAATCGACGGTCTCGGTATGCCAGAAAGGGTCAGAACCCGAGCCATCCAGCCGTGAATGTATCCAGCGATGACGCTAGGGACTTTGCCGCCTGGGTGGGCGTGGAGACCGGTCAGGAAGGTTATCGGCTGCCGACAGAAGCCGAGTGGGAGTACGTTTGCCGAGCGGGTACGACAACCGCACGCTTTTGGGGTGACTCTTGGGAGCCCGCCAAGGAATTTGCCCACGTCGAGGCGAATGGAACCGCACCGGTCGGTAGCTACAAGCCAAACGCATTCGGCGTGTACGACATGCTAGGTAATGTATGGGAGTGGACATCCGGACCTTGGACGGACGATCTGCGGGGGAGTTGGACTAACCTTCAAGGCTCGCTCGGTGATGTGCGCTCCGCAAGCAGACCCTCTCCCTACCGGGTCTTGCGGGGTGGCTCCTACGATCAGGTTGCCAAATACGTTCGGGCCGCTTACCGACGTCGCGAGGGCGACGGTTATGTTAGCCGTGATGTCGGCTTTCGAGTGGTTCGCGACGCATAGCCGGCTCGAGCGCTTGCGCCGGCCGGAGATGGGAGCCGCCGCCTCGAGCCTTTGGTCTCTGACGATATGAAGCCGTGGATTAACCCAACATTTTGAAGCCAGATTGGAGCAGGCTGACGCTGATCAAGGGCGGACTGGCAAGCGCCGAAGTCTCTGGCAACAGACTCGCGCGAATTTGGCGAGCACTTCGGTCGGCGTCATTCAAGTCCGAATCAGGCCACGTCGGACCGGCAGGCGGCCGCAGAGCCGACGACTGGAAACCGTTGCTATTTCAACGTCGAAGTCAGCCCATCGCCCGCCGGGCCGAGCCGCTCGCCTTGCGCCGGCGCAGCGCGCCGCCGACCGCCACGTGCAGGCGGCCTGATGGCTCCGGGTACATCCACGGCCTGAGGTCGAGGCAGCGCAGCACGGCATCGAGTGACGGGATCATGCCGTAGCGCGCCAGCAGCAGCGTTTCGCCGATCTCGCGCACCGGCTCGGCCACGAACAGGCCGAAGCTGTTTTGTAACAATAGTGCCGCGCGCCGGTCGCCGCTGCGTCGCTCGGCTTCGTCGAACCAGTCGATCAGGGGCCGGTACTGCTCGGCGTTCCCGCCCCATTGCCCGACGCACGCTACCGCCGGATCGTCGCGGAACGCACTGCGCCCGAGATGGCCCAGTCCTTTGAATGCTTTCTCGGGCACGGTCAGACAGGCTGCCCACTCAGCGACGGAGGGGACCCGACCGAGATCGTCCTCGACGTGCTGCACCGCGACGGTGGCGACATCGATACCAGCCGGCCAGCGACCGCGAAGTGTCTCTCCGAAGGCCGCCTGCGCGATCGCGATGCCGAGGTCGGAGTGCAGCGCGGCGCGATGGCGCATGGTCGGATGCGCGCCCTTGCTCGAATCGAGCAGGTCGTGTACCGGCAGCGCGTCCTGCCAGGCGCAGCCGAAGAGTCATGCAGATATCCGCGCGTGCAGGAACGGCTTCATGTGTCACCCTCCAGCGCCGGCGGAAAGTAGAGTTTGCCCGCGGGCGACCATAGGGGCTCCGTTCCCGCTTCGCCCTCTCAAGGCTGAAACACGGGTTCGAATCCCGTAGGGGGCGCCACCACCTCGACCGTCCAAGCCACCGAAAATCCGGCCTGCGCCTGCGCGCTGCCGGGAAGCGATCGCTGGTCCGCCTTACGCTCCTGAGCCGGATAGATGGATGCTAGCCCGGAAATCTCAAAGGTAGAGGGTGCATCGGAGTCCCGACTCTGAGAAAGTTGTTGTGCCGCAACGACTTTCACCAACAGAGGGAAGAACCCCGATGCCGACAGAGTGTAGCGCGGAATTGTTTGGCTTTGCATCTGTGGAAAGGCGCGCGGTAGTGGCGTCGTTCGACGGCGGGGCTATGACGTCGGATGCCGGCGGGCTGCTGTTGGGTGCGGCGGACCGGGCGATGCGTCTGATCGGGCGCTTCGCCGGCTGCTTTGTCGATCGTCGGGACCCCGAGCTGATCGAGCACGATCTTCGGACGCTGGTCGGGCAGCGCGTGTACGGGCTGGCGCTGGGCTACGAGGATCTCAATGACCACGACCATCTTCGCCATGACCCGCTGTTCGCGGTGCTGGCCGGCAAGCTGTCGGCGCGGCGCCGGGACTGTGCGGCGGTGGCGGGAAGAGCACGCTGAACCGGCTGGAGCTGAGCCGGCCGGAGCCTTCGCGCTACCACAAGATCAGCCACGACGCGGGCGCGATCGAGGCGCTGCTGGTCGATATCTTCCTCGAGGCGCACGCGGCGAGGCCGGAGGAGATCGTGCTCGACCTCGACGCCACCGACGATCCGCTGCACGGCGCGCAGGAGGGCCGCTTCTTCCACGGCTATTACGGCCATTACTGCTATCTGCCGCTTTACATCTTCTGCGGCCGCCATCTGCTGGCGGCCAAGCTGCGGCCGGCCAACATCGACGCGGCCGCCGGCGCCCAGGAGGAGGTCGCCCGCATCATAGGCCAGATCCGCGCGCGCTGGCCCGACGTGCGCATCGTGCTGCGCGCCGATTCCGGCTTCGCCCGCGAGGCGCTGATGGCCTGGTGCGAGGCCAACGCCGTCGACTATCTGTTCGGCCTGGCCCGTACCAGCCGCTTGGTCGAGGAGATCGGCGCCGAGCTGGCCCAGGCCGCCGCCGAGAGCACCGTCACCGGCGCACCGGCGCGGCGCTTCAAGGACTTCCTGTGGACGACGCGCGAGAGCTGGAGCCGCAGGCGGCGCGTCGTCGGCAAGGCCGAGCACACCCGGGGCGAGGCCAACCCACGCTTCGTCGTCACTTCCCTCGACCACGACCGCGCCGAGGCCCGCGCCCTCTACGAGAGCCTCTACTGTGCCCGCGGCGAGATGGAGAACCGCATCAAGGAATGCCAGCTCGATCTCTTCGCCGACCGCACCTCCAGCGCCACCATGCGCGCCAACCAGCTGCGCCTGTGGTTCGCCTCGGTCGCCTATGTCCTGCTCGAGGGCCTGCGCCGCATCGCCCTCAAGACCACCGCCCTGGCCGACGCCTCCTGCGGCTCGATCCGGCTGAAGCTGCTCAAGATCGGCGCCCTCATCCGCGTCTCCGTCCGCAGGGTCAAGATCGCCATGGCCTCAGGCCATCCCTGGCAGCGCGATTGGGCCATCGCCTATCACGCCCTGCGCAACGCCGCCTGATACGACACAGACACCGCACAGCCGCCCGATACCACCCACGAACCGCACAACGCGGCCCTCAGCCTCGCCCGCGCCTCGCACAGCGCGCCGCAATCGATGGCTATTCTCCTCGCACGCCGGCCTACGCCAACTTGCCGCTCTCCCTTCCTCCCTGTGAGATATCCGGGCTAGCC
>JBFWRV010000146.1:0-7243 GCA_050248715.1 Hyphomicrobiaceae bacterium
GGGAACGGTAGCTTTTTCGGACGCAGAAGCTATAAATCTCTGATGCTCGAAGTAGCGAAGCGAAGCGATCGCATCCAAATCCGCCCTTCCTTTGGCGGTGGTATATCCGTTTTGTATATTCCAAAAGATGAAGAGTAGAATTGCGTTCCTCGCGAACTGACATATCGGTGGCGGTTCTTTTGGCGCCCGCCGCCTGCGGCGTCGCCGCGCTCTCGTGCTCCGCACCGAGCCCTTTGGTCTCGGCCATCCGGCTTCGATCGCATGGCGCAGGGATACACGGTACTTGCGCGGCGCCGCATAGTTGCAAGAGCGGTGCCCGTGATAGAATTGGCAGATGGCAACAGTCCTCGATGACGCCATCGAAGTCCTCCGGAGCCTGCCGGAGAACGTGCAGGCCGCGGCCGCGCACGCCATTCTCGAGTATGCCTCGATTTGCGAAGACCAGCACGCGAACGCGTAACGCCCGTCGCGAGTTGCGCCCTTGAGCTGGATCGCGCACGAGAACGTGAACGGAAAATCGCGTGGACGCTGAAACCTTGCGGGTCTACCCCGTACCTCCGTCAGCGTTGGGGTGCCCTTCGCGTTGGCATCAGGAGATTTGTTATGAAGCGCTTCGCATCTACCGCACTCGCCCTCGCCATGCTTGCGTCTCCCGCAATGGCGCAGACCAAGATGGACTGCAGCAGGCTGTACAAGGACTTCTGGGAGAAGTTCGACCGCGAGAAGTATGCCAAGATCGACGCCGAGCAGCTGGCCGGCGTAAGCCGCATGGCGCTGCGCGCCTACGACGCGTGCCAGGCTGGTGACGAGCAGGATGCGAGAGCCCTGTTCGACCGCCTCAGCAAGATGACGTTCTGAACCTCACGACCGTGGTGGGTTGTGCCCGCGGGCTCCTCGATGAGGGGCCCGCGCGCTTTTTGGCGATCCCCCCGGTGAGCGGGTTTTCGATCGCGCCGCTCCCGACGGACGTCAGGCGATCAAGAAATCTTCCTTCTTGGCCTTGTTCCCCTTCGTCGCGGCCACCATCCAGCGCGGCATGCGCCCGCGGCCGGTCCAGGTGTTGCCGGGATTCTTCGGATCACGATACTTGATCGCGACGCTCCCCTTCCCCTTCTTGGCTTTGCCGAAGAGTTCGTTGATATCAAACCCAGCCGCCGCGGAGATGTCGGTCAGCTTCTGCCGCACCGCGTTCCGCTCCGCAGCCTGCTTCTCGATCTTCATCCGCCCGATATCCGCCTCCATGCGGACCAAATCCGCATACGACATCTTCTCGAGCCCGCTTTTCCTCGCCATGCCGTCCCTCCTTGGAATGCCCATTCCCCACGCACTCTTTCGTGCGCCGGTTTACAAACTATTGCAATCGAAAGTGATTGTATATCCTATTTGCGGACATACTCGCGGCGGCAGCGTGGAACGAACTTGAGGGGCACACCATCCGACTACGGTATCGGCAGATACAGCAGAATCTGAAAGAAAAAATCGGCAAAAGTCCATCCATCTCCATCGCGGTCACGGACGACGACCGCTCTGGTTATCGCCCCGTTCTTCAGCCGAAACACGACCCGCGCTGCCTCCCGAGGTTCCTGGGATCGCCCCAGGAGGTCCTTGCGTGTAAACGGGTAGAGCTTCTCATCGCGTCCGCGGATGGTGCCAACACCCGCTCTGTTGTCGAAGGTCGCTATCACCCCGCGCATGGCAAATGTCCCCCAATCATCATTCGATTACTCGTCGCGCGGAACAGAGGCGGTGTCGCGTACGGCCATAGGCCGATGCGCTGAAGACTGCCGCGAACGCGCGGCAAGCAAGAACCGTTTGATTGCTAACCCGTCGGCTGTCATACCGTGGTCTGACAATACTAACCCAAAGGCCTCCGCTCAACCCTGCGACGTGGTCAGAGGATGGTCGTAGCTCAGTGCGAGCACCTTTAAGGCGCTGCATTTGAAAGCATCAACATCGCGCGCATCCGCGTGGGCCACGGCCGAGAACCGCATGGGCGAGCCGCTCGCGTGCCCGTGCCGTGTCCTCCTCATTTTTCGCGAAGTGGTGCGCGATGCTCGCCCAGGCCTTGTCGAACGCCTGGGTCATCGTCTTCAGTGTTTCGGGGCCGTAGGCGGCTCCCTCGATAAGCGCTCTGGCTTTCATAGCGTCCTCGCATGATGGCTTGAGCGTTCCCGCTATAGCATCTCCTTCACTCAAGCACCTCATCCGCCCGCACTAAGATCGTTGGGGGGATGGAGACACCAAGCGCCTTCGCCGTCCTCAAATTCACAGCCACCTCGAACGTCGCGGGTTGCTCAATCGGAAGTTCGCGTGCAGAAGCGCCACCAAAAATGCGAACGATAAAATCGGCGGTTCTCCGCCGCAGAGCAACGCTGTGGGGGCCATATCCCAGCAGGCAACCCTCACGGACCATCGTCGCCCAATGGCATATCATGGCGATGCCCGCGTTTGTCGCAAGGCGCGACAGCACCTCCCTATTGCGAGCAAATTCTATGTGCGCAGTCGTGGCCAGCGTCTCAATGCCAGCAGTGCGCATTTGAGTGAAGGCCTCCACATACTCATGCTCCTCGTCGACATAGAAGACGCGCACTTCGAAACTCAGCCGTTCCGCCGCGCTCTTCATCGCGTTCACTTGGTCTGTGCTTCGAGGTGGACGCGGCGCCATTATTCCGAGTCGTCGCGCCGCCGGAAGAGCTTCTCGCAGGAGCGCAATTCTCTTGGCGCCGAGTTCCGGGGCCATCAGCACTAGGCCCGTCACATTCGTGCCGGGCCGAGCCAGACTCTCAACCAGTCCCTGCGCGACCGGGTCCTCGCCGAGATATGACATGACAATGGGTATTGTTGACGACGCGTCGCGCGCGGCCCGGACAGAGACGAGCGAAGACGCAATGACGACGTCGGGCTGAGTGGATAGAGCCTCCCGCGCAAGCTTAGGCATTTCGTCAGCACCACCAAAATGCTCAGCGACGAAGAGATTGCTGCCTTCCACAAAACCGTGCCTTGCTAATTCCGGTAACACTATGTTTCGGAACGACGAGGCCGTGTCAGCCGACGTCGACAAAATGGCTACTCGGTGGCTCTTGGCTTGCGACAGCGCGACCAATGGCAGGAAGGCGAACGCAACACCGATCAGACCAATGAACTCCCGCCGCCTGAGCATCACTCAATCACCTCATCAGCGCGCGCCAGCAACGTCGCCGGCACTGTGATACCCAGCGCCTTCGCGGTCTTGAGGTTGATCACAAGCTCGAATCTCGTTGGTTGCTGGATTGGCAAGTCCCCAGCATTCTCCCCCCGCAGGATACGATCTACGTATTCAGCAGCGCGCACCCAAAGGTCATTCACGAGCGGGCCGTAGCTCAAGAATGCCCCAGCATCCGCGAGCGTCCTGAACTCACCCATCAGCGGCAGCTTGTGGTCGAGCGCGAGTTTCGCGATCAGCGCTCGGTTCGTTGTCTGGATACCATCACTGGTGGCGCAGATCGCATGCGCGTTCGCCCGTGCGGCCGATGCGGTCGCGTCCGTGATTTCGGCGACGGTGACGACCGGGAGCGATTGGAGCACAATTCCTAACTTGGCGGCCGCCGCCTCCGTCTCCCTGAATTGCAGCGCAAGGCTAGGATTTCCCGGATTCCAGAGGAACGCGACGCGGCTCAGCCCCGGAAGAGCGTCCTTCAAGAGCTCCAACCGTTTGGTTGCGAGCTCGGTGGCCTGGAGGCTAAAGCCGGTAGTATTGCCACCAGGTTTTGCCAGCGTCGCAACCAGCCCCGTTCCGACTGGATCGCCGACTGACGCCATCACAATAGGGATGGATTTCGTCAGTTTCTGCAACGCCTGGACCGGCGGCGTGCCTGACGTCACGATGATATCCGAGGTGGCTACAAGTTCCGCCGCAGGCGCCGCAAACCGCTCGGCCGCGTTGACTGGGAATCTCACGTCGAATGCAACATTCAACTGCTCCTTCCAACCCAGGTCATGCAGGCGCTGCTTGAACGCTGCTATTTGACGCTCAACACGCGGATCGCTCGCCGGAAAGAGTGGCAATATTCCGACGCGGCGCGGACGGTCTGGCCTATTGGCTGAGGCTACCCAAGGCCAAAAAGCTGCCCCACCTCCCAACGCTAGGAAATGCCGCCGCCGCATCCTCCTCTCCCAAGGTCGGATCGCAATGCGACGTACTCTGCCACCTCGGCAGATAGCCTGGCAACGCCTTGCGACGCAGGGGTCTCATGATACACTGACCGTCTATGCAGACGCTCGTGATCGACACGAACGGCATCGTCAAGAAGCTCGAAGCCAAGGGCTTTTCCCGCGCCCAAGCCGAAGGCATCACCGAGGCGCTCAAAGAGCTCGACACCTCCGGCCTCGCCAGCAAAGGCGACCTCAAGGACGCCGTCGCCAAGCTTGAGATTGCGATCCATCAGAACGCTGCCCGCCAAATCGTCTGGATGACCGGTGCCCTCTTTGCCCAAGGCGCGCTTGTGGTCGCGCTCTTGCAATACCTCGGATGATCGCACTCGAACGTGCAACCCACGAGGATCTGAACGCCGCCCCGCTCCGTTCGGCTGGATCTGTTGTCTCGGTCATTGCCTGAAGATCGCGCGCAGCTCTGCTTCCACCTGTGCGATGCCCTTCGTTTGCGCGTCAGCGTGATGCAGCTGCATATATTCCAGGATAGCGATCAGGAGAGTGAGGATTTCACCGCGCTCATCCGCGTCGAGCCGTGGGAGGAGCTCCTTGATCGCGTTCAGCAACGTGTTGATGTCCTTCGGCCGTGCCGCCATGTGACGGCATTATACCCGCAGCCCAAGCGAGGTTGGTGCCAGTGAACGCATTCGCAGAGCGTCTACGACTTCCCCGCTCAACTCCACTTGATCAGCACCGAGCCAGGCGGCTCTACCGTCCTATTACCTCGCAGATTTTTCCACAGGCACAAAAGCGCGACAGGAACGACCGTATCTTGCCCGCGTTCTCTCTGTGTCGAGTGCGTGCGTCAGTTCATGGAAAAGCGCCATGCGGCCTCTCAACTTTTTGCTCACAGCCTCGGTCTTCCGCACACTCTTCATCGGTCTCGCACTCGCAAGCGCAGTTGCAACCAAAGCCGTACATGAGCAAATCGCTCCTCGCCCCTTCATCATCGCGAGCCCAAGCCTCGTAAGTCCGTCCCCAGGCTTCACCACCGAGCCAATCCCGAGGTAATCCATGGCAACGTTCACGGTACGCCAAGGGAGGCGCTACCGAGCAACAATCGCGCTCGGTCTATTGGAACGCGTGGCCAGCAACGAGATGATCGCTGAGCAACTGCGCACGGCGGGGTTTTCCGAGGTTTCTGTAGCCGGGTCTGGAGCGGTGCGCATAGCGCAGGCGCTATGGCCGGCCGCCGATGCGACCGCTGAGATGCCTAAGCAAATAACGGAAGTTGTTGAGATCTGAGTAAAGCTACCGGTTGGGCAGATCAACGGCGTTGCGAGATGCAGTGGGTCATCTGCACCCTGAAAATAACAATCCTCTCATTTTTGTGCGGTGCAGCGACGAAAGTCCTCTCGCTGGCCAGAGTAATTTGATCCGTGGGGGTCCTAATAGCTTGAAATGCGCCAGTTTTTGTCCCACATTTTCCTCATGGCCAGAAGGAATAGTGAGCACAATCTCCGCCAGGTTATCTCGGAAATCCTCGAGCAGACCTACGCGATTGAATACGCGATGGGCCACTACTTGCGCAAAGGTAGCGAGCGTGACCTTGTCCGAGCCCAGGAAGGCCACGAGATCATGCGAGCTGCCGTCGATCGGTTGGGCGAGCTGATAGAAGGCGCCAACTCTCAAGAGGAGCCGGCTTCCAACGTCTCCGAGCCGGTGTGAGACGGTCTACGCTACTCCCCACCCTTGATGAGCCGCACCGATTTCCCCGTCTTCTTCGCCGGCTTCTCCGGCACTTCGGCAACTTCCCTAAATTCCGCCTCTATCGGCTCGGGCTTTTTGGTGCGCGAGAATGGCCAACGCCACCTGCGTCCCGCTTTGATCTGGTCGCGATTCACTTCCAGATACGCCAACGTTGCCCTTACGTGGGCAATTAAATTGGGACGCAAGGCAGAATCGCCGACGTAGTTGTCTCCTTGTAACTTCAGGTGTCGCCATTTTCCCCATCGCGCGCCGGGCAATTGATCGATCCACTTGTTGACGACATGAACTTTCCACCAGCCGTCGCCTCTGTGCTCGGCGTCGTGCAGGACCATTCGCAGCGCCGCAATCACCGCATCAACATCCTTCGACATCGCCCAGCGCTCCCCCACACCGCACGCCGATCAGTGGACGCTAACGCTCCCGCAGCATTTCTTGAACTTCTTCCCTGACCCGCACGGGCACGGGTCATTCCGCCCGACCTTCCCACCCGAGCGCGGGCGCACTCTCATCGCCCCTTCTGCGCTTACCGGCGTGCGCCGCGCCGCAAAGTAGCGATAGATGGCGACGACGCCTGCGGCGGCACCGATCACGAGCTGCTCGCGGCGCTCTGCATCTATTGGCTCTTTGTACGGCCGCATCGTGGGATCAGGATCATGCTCGTGCGCAAGCGCGAGAATCGGCACCAGCACCCCCCCGTGCTCCTTATCGTCTATGAGGTGCGCCCACTCGTCGGCGCGCAACTTCATCCCGCGCACGAACCCTGTGGCCCAGTCATTTGCCCGCGCGACACCGGCATCGTCTTCCAAAAGGACAGGAATGACCACGTCTCCCGAGCCAAGTGGGCCCGCGATGGAATTCCAATGGCGCATGAGGAGATCGAAGAAATCCTGCATCTCTGCGTCGTCGCGCCAGCCTTCCTCGCCACCAACGGACGTGCCGCCCCAGATCACCGGCAGATATTCGCTGGGAGGCACCATGTCGGGGCCGCAGATGAGGGCGGCAAAGAACCCATCGAGCGTCTCCATGTTCATGGCGCGCTCGCTCCGCGCAAGCATAGCGCCGAGCCGGTTGAACTCGCTGTCGTTCAGGGGTTCACGGAGCCCTGCCATTCCCTGCTCCCCGAGCCTGCCGCTGGACGAACGCGGCCTGTCGATCGCCGCTAGTGTACAATTTTAGACTTACCCGTGGTATCGAGCACCACGCGCGCGGCCTCACCTCGAGCGTCCACAAAGAGCATATTCAGCGGTGGAGTAAACGTGCCATCCTTCACGCGCTCGGCAAGCATTTCGCAATGCAGATGATCCTCGTGTGGCGTGTACTCTGCCACCATTACGGAACCATTCTT
>JBFWRV010000147.1:0-7232 GCA_050248715.1 Hyphomicrobiaceae bacterium
AGCACGGGAAGGACGACGACGGTCCCGGGAAGTCGGGGCACAAGCACGGGAAGGACGACGACGGCCCCGGGAAGTCGGGCCACAAACACGGGAAGGACGACGACGGCCCCGGGAAGACGAGCCACAAACACGGGAAGGACGACGACGGCCCCGGCAAGACGAGCCACAAGCACGGGAAGGACGACGACGGTCCCGGGAAGTCGGGGCACAAGCACGGGAAGGACGACGACGGCCCCGGGAAGTCGGGCCACAAACACGGGAAGGACGACGACGGCCCCGGGAAGACGAGCCACAAGCACGGCAAGGATGACAACGACCACGGCAAGTCGGGCCACAAGCACAGCAAGGATGACGACGGCCACGGCAAGAAGAACCACAAACACGGCAAGGATGACGACGGCCACGGCAAGAAGAAGAATAAGCAAGCCAAGGACGATCAGAAGAATACGGAAGAGAGTTCCAGCAAATCAGTCGAGGGCAGCCAGAGCACAAAAAGCGGAAAGCAAACGGTACCTGCGCCTCCGCCGCCGATGCCCATCCTTCCGCAACCGCCGCTCGCGCCTGACAAGTCTGCAGCCGTAAAGGAACAAGGAGAGACGGTGGCGACCGACGCAGGCGGGCCGCAGACTTCGGCTGCGTTCGATGAACGCATGCGGGTGGGCGGACCGCAGTACGATGATGACGACTCCGACAACAAGCGGTTCAGAAATCTGACCGAATCGAGGTCGCAGTCCGGCAGGTCTGCACAAGGGGGCCGCGGTGGAGGCGTGGGACGGTTTGGCAGTGCGCTGCCTCCGGAGCCCGGCACGTATCGCCAGAAAGAGCTTCTCGTGCAGCGGCCGAGCCAGGCCATCGTCGATGAGCTGAAGAAGCGGGGCTTCAGGGTAGGCGTCCAGCAACGGTCCGGACTGGTGCACCTCAACCTGCCCGAAGCGTCCGATTTGGACGCATGGAGCGCGCAGCGCCAGCTGGAGGACGCGTTTCCGCAGGGTGGATTCGGGCTCAACTACGTATACAAGGCCTATCACGAGGCTACGGACGCAAAGGTTGTTCCGTCTCCGGTGGCAACGACCGGCCGCAGGGGATGCTCGGCCGAGCAATGCTATGGACCTGCGCTCATCAAATGGCAGCCGCACGTAGCCGAATGCGCCGCCGGTACACTGATCGGCGTGATCGACACTGGCATCGACAGGCAACACCCAGCGTTCGCCGGGCGCAACGTCGCCGAATTGACGCTAGCCTCCGCGAGCGCCTCCACCCCGCACCGGCACGGAACCGGCGTGCTGTCGCTGCTGGCCGGATCGCCGGCCAGCGGCACGCCGGGTCTTATTCCCGATGCGGAGTTTCTCGCGGTCGATGTGTTCTTCACCAATGCTCAGGGCCAATCCGAAACAGATACCGCCCGCTTGCTCGACGCACTGACGATGCTCGACAAGCGTGGCGTGCAGATCGTGAACATGAGCCTCGTCGGCCCGAGAGACGATCTGGTGCACGCGAAGATCAATTCCATGGCGACGCGCAGAGGCGTGGTATTCGTCGCTGCCGCCGGCAATGGGGGGCCGGACGCTCCTGCCGGCTATCCTGCAGCCTACAGCGACGAGGTCATTGCCGTCACAGCCGTCGACCGCAAGGGGGCAAGTTACGCCCATGCGAACCGCGGCGATTATATCGACGTCGCGGCGCCCGGCGTGAAGGTCTGGACGGCGCTACCGGACCGCAAGGAAGGCGCGCAGAGCGGGACGTCGTTTGCGGTGCCCTTCGTCACTGCGGCGATCGCAGTGGCGTTCAAGGACAGTCCACTGGCGTCGCGCACGACGGAAGGGGGAAGGCTGCTCGATCCGAAGGGCATCATGCTGACGCGCTTGTTTGCCGAGACCCGCAACAGCGACCTCGCAAAGCGGGATCCGATCTACGGTCTCGGCGTGCTGCGTGCTCCGTCGAGGTGCGGCGGCGAAGGCGGCCCCTGGCTCTCGGTCGTGAAGCCGACACCTGCACCCGATTTGGTGCCAGCCGCTGGGGTGCAGGCGCCGATGCCTGTGGTCGAGGCCGGTGGAGGTTGGGGACCAACCGTGCAGCGCGCTTCGTTGCCCGTAGAGGCCACGCGCTGACCTTTTCGGGGCGCGGCACCGCGCGGATTGACGCCGCCACACCAAAAAAAGGCCCGCCTCCGTGAGCCGGCCGGCAGCGGGGAGCCGGGCTGGCGCACCGAAGCGGGCCAGAAACGCGGCCCAGACTGGTACGGAAAGGGTCGGTACCGCCTGGTCCGCCTTCGATCGGTGTCGGGCCGCTGAGGTGCGGGTTATTCAGCTGCCCAGTCCGATCGATCTTGGGACCCACGTGCGTTTTTGCGGGTCGTGCTCCTACCGGGTCTGTGGTCTGTCGGGCCAGCGCTCGCGGATCAGTTGTGCCTCCTCGTTCCGTCCCAGGACGTCGCCATCCTTCAGCGCACTTCGAATTTCCCCGACGACGCCCTCATCCTCGCCGGCCGGCACGGTCTTGCCGGTGGTGTCCGCCCGCGGCGCGGCCGGGGTCTGTGCGATGACGCGCCAGACGCCCTGATCGCGACAGGCCACGCCGCTCGCTGCCTGGCCGTCGCGATGGAAGAGTCGATATTGCCGGCACCAGCCGCCCTTCGCAGTGGCGAACGTGAATGTTGGTTCCAGCACGAGAGATGATCCGGCGCCGGCGCGCACATCCTTTGGCGTCGATTCGAGGGCCGCCTGCATGGCGACAGAGGCAACGAGGCCGCCGCGGCTGTCGAGCGACACGAACTCGGTCTGGGCTCCCCGTGCCAGCAGCCAGCCCACCGCGGCGCCGGCGACCACCACGGGTATGGCTGCGGCCGGCGACAGGAACGGAGCCCAGAAGCCGGCGACGATGCGCCGGAGCTTGGAGGAGCCACCCGACGGTATCGTGCGCCGCGGCACTGGTGGTTCGGCGGCGGCCAGGAGCTGCGAGATCCGCTCCGGGATCGGCGCCGACAGCACGGCGTTGTAGGGAGGCAGGAGCGGGCCGCGCGTGAAGACGAAGCTCTCCAGTCGCTGCATCAGCAGCGCATCCCTGGCGAGCGCCGCCTGCAAGGCCTTGCGCTCCTCCTCGGGCAGCTCGCCGTCCACGTATGCCATCAGCACTTCGTCGGAGATTGGCTCGTCCATGGGTTTGGCGTCGGAGGCGTTGGTCATAGATCGCTTCCGTGTCTGGATGCAGGCCTGCGCGGCCCGGCATCGCGCTTGTGACCTTCAAGGCGCGCATGCAATTCGCGGCGCGCCCTGGCGAGGCGGCTCATCACGGTGCCTATCGGTGTCTGGGTGACCTCTGCTGCCTCCTTGTAGGAGAGGCCGTCTATGCACACGAGGGAGATGAGCATGCGTTGGTCGTCCGGCAGGAACGCCATGGCATTGCCCACGGCGTCGAGCGTCAGCCGGCTTTCCGCAACGGAACGCCCGTTGGGACCTGCCAACGCGTCCATTGTGTCCACGTCCACTTGCACGCCTCTGACTTTCTTGGCACGCATGCGATCGAGCCACAGGTTCTGCGCGATACGATACATCCAGCTGTCCAGTCGTGTGCCTGGCTGCCACTGGTCGATCCGCGATAAGGCACGCATGCAAGTATCCTGAACGAGATCGTCGCCTTGGTCCAAATCGCCGGTCAGCGCCACCGCGAAGCGCCTCAGACGCGGCAGAATCTCGACCATCCGGGTGCGGAACTCGTCCGTCACGCGCCTGCCTCCCCGCGGGTCCGGGCTATAACGGGTATCATTCCCGAAAATTCCCAGGTTTCAGGAGGGCCGCCTCGGGCAAAGCGCCTCGCCTCGCACGGGCGAGCATTCATCTGGCCCGGCGTCGTTGCGCCATGGCCACAGGGACGCCTGGCTCGAACTTGGCGCGCCGGATCACCAGCGTCGTCTTGACGCTGGCCACATTGGGCGCCGCCGTGAGCTCGTCGATCACGAAGTCCTGGAACGCCGTCAGGTCCGGCGCTATGCACTTGAGCAGGAAATCGGTTTCGCCCGAAAGCATATAGCATTCGCGCACCTGCGGCCAAGAGAGCACTCGGTTCTCGAATGTACGCAGATCGGCCTCTGCCTGGCTGTGCAGGCCGACCATGGCGAACGCGATCACCTCGAAACCCACGCTCTTCTCGTCGAGCATTCCGAAGTAGCCGGCGATCATCCCGGCCTGCTCCAGTGCGCGCACTCGCCGCAGGCACGGCGGCGGCGATATCCCTACCTTGCGCGCCAACTCCACATTCGTAATGCGGCCGTTTGATTGCAGCTCCTTGAGGATGCGCCAATCGGTAGCATCGAGACGCGCGCGCATGCGAATAACACTCCACGACTTCCACCTCCCCTGAGTCTGTGGCGGGGAAGTGACCACGGCAACATTATTGCTTCGTAAAGACAGAAAAACGAAGTCTGAAGAAAGTAAATGGCGCAAGCGCTCGAGGCCGTCGCTGGCAGGAGCGGCTGGATCATCAGCGACGGCAAGGCCGGCAATGACGTTCAGGCGCGAGGCGTATTCGATGCGCTGGGCCTCGCCTATGAGATCAGGCCGGTCGCTCCCTCGGGGCTGTGGAAGCTGCTCGCGCCCTGGGGGCCGGTCGCTCCGGCAGAGCGGTTCGGATCGCCCGGGGGACAGTTCCATCCTCCCTGGCCGGAATTCGCCATCGCTGCAGGCCGCCTGACGGTCCCCTACATCCGGCGGCTCAAGCAACTGGCAGGGCTCGCCACCTACACGATCATTCTTCTCGATCCCAAGGTGGCCCTGAAGACGGCCGATCTCTTCTGGGTGCCCGAGCATGACGCCCTGCGCGGCCTCAATGTCATCACGACTCCGACGGCCCCGCACGGCTTCACTAGCGAGCGCCTCGAGCAGCTGCGCGCGAGCGTGCCGGGCGATGTCGCGGCGTTGCCGACGCCGAGGGTCGCGGTCCTGCTCGGCGGTCCCAATGGCGACTACGACTACACCCCGGCGGCCCTGGCGCGGCTGGCCGCGGCGCTGCAGTCGCTCTCTGCTTTGGGCGCCGGCCTCATGATCACGCCGTCGCGGCGCACGCCGCCCGCGATCGTGGATTTCCTGGACGAGGCAACGGCCGGCACGCGCCGGCTGTTCTGGCGGGGCGAGGGAGCCAATCCCTATCCGGCCTTCCTCGCCCATGCGAATGCCTTCATCGTACCAGCCGATTCCATAAACATGACCGGCGAGCCTTGCGCGACGGGCAGGCCCGTCTACGTGTTTGAGCCGGAGGGCGGGTCGCCCAAGTTTGCGCGTTTCCATCAGGCCTTGCGCAGCTATGGTGCAACCCGGCCTTGCCCCGCCCGCTTTGAGCGGCTGGAGACCTGGACCTACCCACCGCTACACTCTTCCGGGATGATTGCCGGCGAAATCGCCCGGCGCTGGGGCAAGCGACGCCAGATGCTTGGCACGCCATCGGCGCGGGGCGGGAGGTAATGCGAATGGCGGTTCCGATCGTTCCCCTTGTCGTGGCGACCGCGCTCTTCATGGAGAACACGGACTCCACCATTCTGGCGACTGCGCTTCCAACCATCGCCCGCGATCTGGGGCTCGATCCGATCTCGCTGAAGCTTGCCGTCACGTCCTATCTTGTCAGCCTTGCCGTCTTCATTCCCGTGAGCGGTTGGGTTGCCGATCGCGTCGGCTCGTGCACGACGTTCCGCCTCGCTCTCGGTGTCTTCATGATAGCCTCGGTGGGATGTGCCTTCTCCAACTCGCTCGGCCAGTTCGTCTTCTGGCGCTCGGTGCAGGGCATCGGCGGGGCCATGATGGTCCCGGTCGGCCGCATGTTGGTGATCCGCGCCTCGCCCAAGGGTGATCTGGTGCGCGCGCTTGCCTTCATCGCGATGCCCGCCCTCATCGGACCGATGATGGGCCCGCCGCTCGGCGGACTCATCGTCACCTACATGGACTGGCGCTGGATCTTCTTCGTCAACATCCCGATCGGCATACTGGGCATCGTTCTGGCCACCCTGTACATCCCCGAGATCCGGGAGGAGACGCCGCCGCTCGACGCCAAGGGCTTCCTGCTCCTTGCGTGTGGCCTGGGTGGCCTCATCCTCGGCACCGCCATGATGGGGCGCCGCATCGCCCCGCCGGAGTTGGCAGCTGTCTGCATCGCGGCCGGCGCTATCGCCCTGCCTCTTTACGCCCGCCACGCGCTCGTCGTGCCGCGGCCGCTGCTCGATCTGCGCCTCCTGCGCCTCAAGACTTTCGAGGCCGGGATCGCCGGCAGCCTGTTCTTCCGTTTCGGCGTCGGCGCCTCGGCGTTCCTGCTGCCGCTGATGCTGCAGCTGGCCTTCGGACTCGACGCTTTGCACTCGGGCCTCATAACCTTTGCCGGTGCCGCCGGCGCGCTTGCCGTCAAGCCGCTGACGCGCGGCTTTCTGCGCCGCTTCGGCTTTCGGCGCCTTCTCATCGTCAATGGCGTGCTCGCCTCGGCGGTCCTGTTGGCGAGTTCCCTGTTCACGCCGGCCACGCCGCATCTTGTCATCACGCTCGTGCTGCTGTGCGGCGGCTTCCTGCGCTCGCTGCAGTTCACGAGCCTGACCGCCATCACCTATGCCGAGATCGAGCCGCGCCAGGTGGGCTCGGCGACGGGCATGGCCAGCGTCGGCCAGCAGGTCTCCGTGAGTCTCGGCGTTGCGGTCGGTGCCATGGCCGTCGAGCTGTCGGAGTGGGCGCGGGGCCATGCTGCGCCGCAGACGGAGGACTTCGCCACGGCCTTCGTCGTGGTGGGGCTGATGTCGATGCTGTCCGCGCTGCTGATGTTCCGCCTGCCCGCCGGCGCAGGCGACGAGATCTCAGGTCGCATGATCCCCGTGCGCGAGGCCTCGAGCGCCCCCGCGGGAACGGGCGGCAATTCCTGATGCGAGGGAGCCCCTGGCGGATCCCGCGCCGCCCCGGCCGTCAGGAGCAGGGCACGGGTACGACGGCGCTGATGCTGGGGAAATACTTGCGGCATTCGCCGCGGCTGCTGGAGCTGGCGCTGGCCGGGCGCTGGGTGCTGGCCGACTCCTTGGGACGCGGGCTCGGGGCGATGTGCCGCGCCGTCTGGTTTGCGAGCGCCTCATGGATGATGCCGGAGCTGGCTTTGATGAGATCTGCACCCGTCTGCCAGTAGTCCGAGTTGACCGTGCGCGGCTTCATGTCGGCGATCCAGCTCTCCGACACGCCCGCGGGTCCCATGTACTTCTCCACCAGCCGCTCCCAGGC
>JBFWRV010000148.1:0-7205 GCA_050248715.1 Hyphomicrobiaceae bacterium
GACGCTCGACCGGAACAGTGGGGTGAAATCGAGGGTCGCCATAGCCATCCTCCTTTCGAAGCGACAACCACGGAAATCACATTGTCTGGGCGCCTGATTGGGCCGCCCGGCCAGTGAGTTAGGAGCCCCCGGGAAGGCGTCAAGAGGAAGCGAAAAAAATTTTTGGCACTCCATCCTTGACAGTGCCAACGGCCTTCCTAAATCGCCGTGCCGAGAGCGGAAGCGTGAGGTGAGCGCCGCTCTTTTGAACGCTATTCACGTTGGCAACAATGGAGGTCGAACCATGAAGTTCCGCCCCTTGCATGACCGTGTCGTGGTCCGCCGGGTCGATGCCGAAGAGAAGACGGCCGGCGGCATCATCATTCCCGACACGGCCCAGGAAAAACCGCAGCAGGGCGAGGTGCTCGCGGTCGGTCCCGGCAAGCGAGACGAGACCGGCAAGCTCGACCCGCTCGACGTCAAAGCCGGCGATCAGATCCTCTTCGGCAAGTGGTCCGGCACGGAGGTGAAGGTCGACGGTGAGGACCTGCTGATCATGAAGGAAAACGACATCATGGGTGTCGTCGAAGGCGTCGAGAAAGGCAAGAGCGCGAGCTCAAGTGGCAAGGTTGGCGCTGTCGCCGCAGTCCTCGCGCTCGGGGCGCTCCTCACCCTCCCTTTCGGTTTCTGAGAACCAGCACAACCCACAAGACATCGGGGATATGACATGTCTGCCAAGGAAGTGAAATTCAATGCCGAGGCGCGGGAGAAGATGCTCTCCGGCGTCGACATCCTCGCCAACGCCGTCAAAGTGACGCTCGGCCCTAAGGGCCGCAACGTGGTGCTCGAAAAAAGCTTTGGCGCGCCACGCGTAACGAAAGACGGCGTCACGGTCGCCAAGGAGATCGAGCTGGACGACAAGTTCGAGAACATGGGCGCGCAGATGCTGCGCGAGGTGGCATCGAAGACGTCCGATATTGCCGGTGACGGCACGACGACCGCAACGGTTCTGGCGCAAGCCATCGTCAAGGAAGGCGCAAAGTCCATCGCGGCCGGCGCCAACCCCATGGACGTCAAACGAGGGATCGATCTTGCGGTAAACGCCGTCATCGCTGAGCTGAAGGCGAAGTCGAAGAAACTGACCTCCAACGACGAAGTGGCCCAGATCGGCACGGTCTCCGCCAACGGAGACAACGAGATCGGCCGCATGATCGCCCAAGCCATGAAGAAGGTCGGCAACGAAGGCGTGATCACCGTCGAGGAAGCAAAGAGCCTGGAGACCGAGCTTGAAGTGGTCGAAGGCATGCAATTCGACCGCGGCTACGTCTCGCCGTACTTCGTCACCAACCCGGAGAAAATGCTGGTCGAGCTGGAGGACCCCTACATCCTCATCAACGAGAAGAAGCTCTCCGGCCTGCAATCGATGCTGCCGCTCTTGGAATCGATCGTGCAGAGCGGCAAGCCGCTACTCGTCATCGCCGAGGAGGTGGAGGGCGAGGCGCTTGCTACCCTGGTGGTGAACAAGCTGCGCGGCGGCCTCAAGGTTGCGGCCGTCAAGGCGCCAGGTTTTGGCGATCGACGGAAGGCCATGCTTGAGGACATCGCCACGCTCACCGGCGGGCAGGTCATCTCCGAGGACCTCGGCATCAAGCTGGAAAATGTCACCATCGCCATGCTCGGTCGCGCGAAGAAGGTGTCGATCGACAAGGACCACACGACCATCGTGAGCGGCGCGGGCAAGAAGTCCGACATCGAGGCCCGCGTCAAACAGATCAAGCTGCAGATCGAGGAGACCACCTCCGACTACGACAAGGAGAAGCTGCAGGAGCGCCTCGCAAAGCTCGCCGGCGGCGTCGCGGTGATCAGGGTCGGCGGCGCGACCGAAACCGAGGTGAAGGAGCGCAAGGATCGCGTCGAGGACGCGATGCACGCGACCCGCGCCGCGGTCGAGGAGGGCATCTTGCCGGGTGGGGGCGTCGCGCTCTTGCGGGCCTACAAGGTGCTCGACGGCGTCAATGTCGCGAACGACGATCAGAAGATCGGCATCCGCATCGTGCGCAAGGCGCTGGAAGTTCCCGCTCGGCAGATCGTCAACAATGCCGGGGAGGACGGCTCGATCGTGGTCGGCAAGATCGTCGAGAATCCCAAATACAGTTGGGGCTACGACGCCCAGACCGGCAGCTACGGCGATCTCGTGGCCGAAGGCATCATCGATCCGACCAAGGTGGTACGCACCGCGCTGCAGGATGCGGCGTCGATCGCCGGGCTCTTGATCACTACCGAAGCGATGGTCGCCGAGAAGCCAAAGAAGACGGCCCCGCCCGCTCCTCCACCCATGGACTATTGAGCCACGGGGCGCGCGAGAGCGCGCCCTTCAATCCCCTAGCAAAGAGGTGAGCTATGTACCATCCACTCGATGCCCTGTTCGATTTGCAAAGAGCGCTCGAATCGCGCCACCTGAGCGAATGGCTGCGCAGCGGCACGGCCGGCAGCGGTGCCTTTCCCCCGATCAACGTGTTCCAGCAAGGAGACAATCTCGTCGCGATTATCGAATTGGCCGGCGTAAACAGAACCGATCTGGAGATCCAAGCGAAGGACAACACTATCCGCCTCTCCGGCAAGAAGCAGTTCGCCTACCCGCAGAAGGCGAGCCTGCATCGCCGCGAGCGGCTCGCCGGCACATTCGACCGCACTTTGACCGTGCCGATTCAGATCGATGCGGAGCGCATCAAGGCAGAATTTCGCGACGGCGTCTTGGCGCTCTTCATCCCGCGCGCCGAGAGCGACAAGCCGCGCTCCATCGCCATCAACTAGAACGCAACACATAATGTGAATGGAGGAGATCCATGTCACCGCAAGAGCTGCAGGTCCGTGAGAAGCGCGAACTTGAGAAGAAGCAGGAATCGACGGTTCCCGCTCGCACCTTTGTGCCGACGACTGACATTTTCGAGACCGACGACGCCTTGACGATGGCCGTTGAGATGCCGGGCGTCGACAGGGGTCGAATCGACATCAGTGTTGAAGACAACGTCCTCACGATCCAAGGGCAGATCGATTTCTCGAAGTATGAGGGTCTGCAACCCGTCTACACGGAGTACAACATCGGCCACTATCGACGGAGCTTCTCCCTCTCGAACAGGATCGACCAGTCGAGGATCCGCGCCGAAATGAAGGATGGTGTCCTCACTCTCGTGCTGCCGAAAGCGGAGGAGGCGAAACCGCGCCGGATCCAGGTAGGCTGAAGGCTTTTTGTACGGTGACGGCGCCATAGGGCGCCGTCACTCCCGTCGGCGCAGGCGCGGCATGATATCGCCGGGTGAAAGCCCGAGCCCGTAGAAGGTCGCCTCAAAAAGCTCTTCTACAGCCGCGAGATTGACCACTGCGAGGGCCCCCAGGCGTCGGCGGACCTGAGCGATCGCCTCATCCCTATCAGAGATCGCCACGTCGTACCGCTGCGTATAGACGCAACCCGCTTCGTGAATGCGCACTTCGATGATCCAACCTTTCGCCATGACAGACCTCATCCGACCTCAGCGGATGTTTGCGTTTCGAGCCCGATATGGATCGCCGCTCTTCGCCGTCAAGGCCGCGCGAGCGCTGAGACGCAGACGATCTTTGTTTCTCGCAGTCTTCATGGCACTGGGCGCACTTCTCCAGCCACCCCAGAATGCCTTCGCGAGCACTGCGGCTGCGAGCCAAGCGATGCCTCGGATCGACCGCGAGGCCGCACGAATCCTCGGCATCGAGGTGCGCAGTGGAGACAAAATGATCGGCCGTCTTATCGATATCCTTGTACGGGCTGATGGCAGCATTTACGCGGCGGTCATCGAGTACGGCGGTTTCCTCGGGATCGGCTCACGCAAGGTCGCCGTACCCTGGCCAGGCCTGCGCTTCGAGCGCCACGGTCGCGACCTCGTCGCGATCATAGATCTCACTGTCGACGAGCTGCGTTCGGCACCGGAATATTAGTTTCGGAGAAATCAAATCTGTTCCGACGGCCCGGCCTCCTGCCGCGTAGGATAGTGGCCGAGCTCCCGGCCGCCATCCTCACGCATGATCCAGTCACGCTCGTCGGCGGCCGCAATCTCGATCTGTGAATGCTTGGCCATCTAGCTGCCGCGCTTGTACCAGGGTGTGCGTTTGTAGGCGTCGCCAATTCCGCCAGCGGGAATGATGGACGTGGGAGTACACAGTGCAAACGCGACATAGCCGTCGCTGACGTATTTAATCTCCTCCAGCACCTCTTCCTGCCTCGGCAGATGTGGCCAGTCTGCGATCACAGTCATCACTCCGTTCGGCCGCACTCCGACGAGTATATGCGTCTTATAGGTGACCTCTCCGCTCCCGGTCATGGTGCTACCCTTTGTGATGCGCGCCGTCTCCGATGACGCCGATCGCTCCGGAAGCTGGAGCGCGGCAGCCAGATGTGCGAAAGGTGGGCGCCAGCCCCTAACGGGGAATGACGGGGCCAGCGCCCCGCATGACGCGCATCCAAGATGTGGGAGGCCCTTTGCAAAAACTCAAGATGGGCGTGCCTAAAGCAACGGTACGTTAACCGCCCAACGTTTCGCGCCGCCATTCGAAACTCAGGCACTGCGTTTGCGTTACGCAGCGAAGCCGCGACCATCGCGGCTTGCGAAGATGCCTAACAGCCAGGAAAGGACGCGTTGAAGCCCGTCCGACTACACGAATACGGGCGGTATCCGGAAAGGGCTGAGGCGCTGAGGTGAACGTCAACTATTCCCGGCCTCGCGCCGCAATATGTGCCCGACATTTAAATTGCGAAAAGCCTTGTGAAGAAGACGTGGATTGAAGTTGCGAGACAATATGCCGTCGACCTTTGGGCCGCGAGCACATGGACGAAATTACCAAGGCGGCCGTTTCCGCCTATGCCCTGCGGTCAGCTTGACTGACTTCTCAGCGCGTGCATTCGCGATCGCTCGGAGTTCTTGAATATTAACACCGCGAAAATTATCTGAGCGCCATCAATCGATCCGCGCTCCGCCGCCCTAAATTCCCGTTCAGGCCGGAGCTGGGCGTCACACGAGGTTATCCAATGCGTATCGCACAAATCGCTCCACTTTACGAGGCGGTGCCCCCCGCGCTTTATGGCGGCACCGAGCGCATCGTGGCTTATCTCAGCGACGCGCTTGTGGAGCTCGGCCACGACGTCACCCTCTTCGCCAGCGCCGACTCCCGCACTGCCGCGCACCTCATCGCTGTCCGCGAGAAGGCGATCCGTCTCGATGGATGCGCGCTGAAATCGGACCTTGCCGCCCATCTTTCGATGCTGCATGAGGTCCGGCGCCGCGCCGACGAATTTGATGTCCTGCACTTCCACACCGATCTTCTTCACTTCCCGCTTTTCGAGGATCACGCGGCCCACACCCTCACCACCGTGCACGGGCGCCTGGATATCAAGGACCTCGAAGAAGTCTATCACCGCTGGCCGCAGTACCCGCTCGTCTCCATTTCGGATGCGCAGCGCACGCCGCTACGCCAGGCGAACTGGCTCGCAACCGTTCCCCACGGGCTGCCCGACAATCTGCTCCAGTATTCCCCGAAGCCTGGCCGTTATCTCGCGTTCCTTGGCCGAATCGCCCCCGAGAAACGCCCCGACCGTGCGGTCCGCATCGCGCAGACGGCCGGCATGCCGCTGCGCATCGCGGCCAAGATCGATGCGCTCGATAGGGCCTACTTCGAGGCCGAGATCGAGCCGCTGCTATCTACACCCGGTGTGCAGTTCATCGGCGAAATCAATGAACAGCAGAAGGCGACGTTTCTCGCGAATGCCGCGGCCTTACTCTTACCCATCGACTGGCCCGAGCCGTTCGGCCTTGTCATCATTGAAGCCATGGCCTGCGGCACCCCCGTCATCGCCTGGGCGCATGGCTCGGTTCCGGAACTCATAGACCACGGCCAGACAGGCTTCATTGTCAGCAGCGAGACCGAGGCCGCTTCTGCCGTCGCCCGTCTTGCCGAGATTGATCGTCACCAGGTACGTCGCACCTTCGAACAACGGTTTGGCGCCACGACCATGGCACGCAACTATCGCGAGCTTTACGGCTGCTTGGCCAACCGTGGGGCCCGCAGCCAATCCTTGCGGCCCTTCGCTCTACTTTCGGCCAACGGCGCCAACGCAGCAAACGCCAGCAAAGCTTGATGGAGGTAACGATGACCGACCGCATTGCGCTCGTTCAGCAATATCTCACGGACTTGATCCGGGATGCCGACCTCGAGATGAGCGGCCGCAAATCGGTGCTGGATTTTGCCGCGAGGATAAGGCGAAGCACCGCGCAGGATATCCTCGACTTCATGCAGTCGCTATCTGCCGAGCAACGCGGCAGGCAAGCGGACGGAGCTGTTGTGCCTTTCCGCCCCTCCAGTCCACCGGTCTCTTCTTCGCCGAGGTAGCGAATGGAAGCCGCCGCTCGGCGCTCCCCTCTCTCGTTGCTGCAAGCAGCGGGCCCTGCAGAGCGCTTGGATCTTGGCTGCTTTCCGGCGCTGGCACGTTCGAGTGCGACGGGGATTGTGTGTTTAGCTACGACACGGCGCCTGGCACAGGGCCACGCTTCCTGCTGAACCTGATCGCACGTCTGCAACAAATGGCCACCGTTCCTATGATTGACGTCGCGCGTATGCGGCATGGCTGAAGTGACATCGAGCCGGCTTGGGGATATTGGAACAAAAAGAGAACTATGCTACGTGCTCCCGATGTCACGGGATCGGCTCGCCTTTTACCCGTACGTCCTCGTGCGAGTGAGCTGCCGCCACTGTACGCGGCGCGGCACCTACCGGCTCGCACGGCTCGGAGCCAAGTACGGGCCGGAGACGCCGCTGGAGGACGTTCTGAGGCAGCTCGCCGGCGACTGTCCGCACTGGCAGTACAGCGCGCGCTGGCCGGAGGGGTGCGGAGCCTACTTCCCTGACCTTGAGCCCCCCAATGCGGCCACCCGATCTTCCGCAACCAACGCTGCGCATCATCTCTGGAGGCAAGAAGAAGTAATGCGGTAGATTCCTTCTTCGAGCCGTGCGCTGCCACGCTGCGAAGGAGGTACATCAACGAGCTAGAGCCACGTGCCTACTCTTGCGCTTTCTTTTCGGGATGACTTCGGACACGTCCAGGTTGTTTGACAGGCGAGAAGACTTGCAAGCTGCGTCGTAGCAGCTAGCTCAAATCCCGAAAACATAACGGTTCTGAAGAATGGGGGGAACGGAATGCTGAC
>JBFWRV010000149.1:0-6737 GCA_050248715.1 Hyphomicrobiaceae bacterium
CCCAACCGGCGGGCATTGCCTGTTGGCTCGTTGTATCCATTTGTATACCTCACACAGGGTTCGCGTTTGCAACGAGCAGCGCCCATTCTGACGCAGCTGCTAATTGGGGTTGCTCGGTCGACCACGGCGGCTCAGCTGCTTGAGCATTGCGACCTCCCGCGCCCATTCCTTGAACGGGCGGGCCGGTGTGCCACCCATGCGCGCGCCCGCCTCAACGTCGTTTTTGACGTGCGCCATACCGGCAATCTGCGCACCGCTGCCAACTTTCACATGGCCGATCACGCCGGAGTGGGCGCCCATCACGACGAAGTCGCCGAGCTCGGCCGAACCGGCGATCCCGCTCTGAGCCACGATGACACAATGGCGCCCGATGATGACGTTGTGGGCAATCTGCACGAGATTGTCGATCTTAGTTCCTTCGCCAATGACCGTATCCGACAAGGCGCCGCGATCGACAGTGGTATTGGCCCCGATCTCGACATCGTCGCCAATGATGACGCGGCCGATCTGGGGAACTTTCGTGTGTCCGTTGGCGCTCAGTGCGAAACCGAATCCGTCTTGGCCGATGCGGACACCGGGATGGATGATGACCCCGTTGCCGACGAGCGCATGGATGAGCGACGCACAAGTGCCCACATAGCAGTCTCGACCCAGTACTACTCTGAAGCCGACCACGGCGCCGGCCGCGATGGTTGTTCCGGCGCCGATTATGGCTTCCCGGCCGACGATGGCGCCGGGCTCGATGATGACGCCATCGCCGATCTGGGCTGAGGGATGAACCAGCGACCCGCCCGCATCCGCGGCACTGGCCGCGGCCTTGCTACGCAAAGCATCCGCATAGAACAGGCGCAAGGCGTGGGCGAAAGCGCTGTAGGGTGCGACTGTGGCCAAGGTCGCCGTGGCGATCGGCACACGGCCCGCGTCGACGCCCGCCAAGATGCAGGCGCCTGCAAGCGTCGTGACGAGTTGTCCGGTATATTTGCGGTTGTCGAAGAAGGTCAGATCGGCGGGCCCCGCGTTGTGCAGCGGCTGCACGTTTGTGATCATGCGCGATCCGTCCTCTTCACGTGTCAAGACGGCGCCGATTTGTCCGGCGATATCGCGCAAGGCAAATGGCCCTGAGCGCTCAAAAAAGCCCGGATGGTGCCCTGGATAATGCATGGCTTACCCGCTGCGGTGATCGAATTTCCAGATCGCCACGAAAGCTCGTATCCTTGGCGACGCGTTGCACGGCCCGGACTTGGATTTGACGCTATACTTGAGTTTGCCGCGATAGAACGGCAGAAGCCGAACGAGCGACACCCCGCGTGTCCTGGGTTGTCGGATCAGACCCTAGGAGCGCTCAACAGGAGGACCACACGGAAGCCCGCGGTTCATCCCTCACGCGGCCCGAGCGCCGCAAATCGCTCGTCGAGCGATAACTGGTTTCTCCCATGCTGCAGCGCTCAAGTCAAATATTATCCAAATATTTCTTCGTTGAGCCAGTAAATCAATATTCCTCAATCGCCTTAGTCAGAGCCTCGCTGAGCTGCCTGCCGTGGAGCTTGGCGAGCTGCTTGCGCTCTTCCTCCCGGCCCGCCGTTGGCCCCGGCAATTTGGTGCTGGCCTCGCACACGATCTTGCCAACGTTGGGGACGACGATCTCAAACATCCGGCGCTCGTTCGACGCTACTCCGACGTTCAGTCGTGGGGTGATCATAGAGACTCTCCTTGGATGAGCGTAGCATGCGGTCGCGGCATTTCGCGAATAGTGAGCTGTCACCAGTGGCCCGCTCCAAGCCATGCTGTCAGAGCGGAATGCGACCTGCCATGAGCGACACGTAGTACTGACCGACGTCGTTGATGCACTGTTCGGCGCGTCCCGCTGGCGCCCTTCGGGGGGAAGTAAATCTAAGACCCGTCAACAGGCGAGTGGGCTTGGCTGCACCGGATGGTTCGTATCCCTCGATCGCGTTGCGTAGCGCATTGAGCCAGGCCATCTGTTCCGGCGGATTGGGATAGGTCTGACAGAGCCACTGCTGCAGAATGATCGAAGCGTGCCGAAGCTCGCGCTCAAACGGATCGGCCGTGAAGAATCTCCTATGCTTCTGCAGCGCTCCATCGATCGCGGCGGCGCTCCTGCGGTTATCGGCGGAATCGATCCTGCTCAGCCACGCGAGCTTCACTGCCAGCGAGTTGAACAAGTCCTGCGACATGTACCGGGGCACCGATTCCTCATTTCTCGAGCGCGGACCGCGAACGCACGTTCGTGAGATTGATGGGCAGCTGCTATCATGTTGGGGTTGATCTCAGTTTCAGTGCCAACAGGATGATTGCGTTTCCCGCTTCGTCGTCTCCCGGGGCATCTCCGCCAAGCTGGCGCGCATCTGTAATGTCCAAGAGGAGGATGGAAGCGTTCGCCTGGCCAATGAGGGGTGCAGCCTGCCGGAGGGCTGCACCTGCATCCGGAGCATAGACTTGCTGCAACAGCCCCGGTGCTATCTCCAGCATCGAGGGTGCCATTACGATCCAAATCAAGGCCCGTCCTGGCAACAGCTCGCCGTTCGCGCTAAGGCTCTGGAAGGTAGCCACATACGTCTCCTCTGGCCTGCTGGCCGTCGGAGTGAACGTGCAGAGCAGTTCGCGTCCCTCCGGCGGCATCGTGCCACCGCCTTGCACCGATCCCTGACCGACACCGCATGCGAGAAAACCGATGTCGACGCGCGCTTCGTCAGCCAGGGTCGTTGGCCCCGACACGGCGCCCGCCGCAAGACAAGCCGCCCACACGGCTGCGGCACTACGAGTCTTGCTTTTGTTGCGGGTCAAGGTTCAGCGCTCCTTCTTGCCAATACCGCTCCTGCACGGCCCGATCGGTGTGTGCGGCAAAGGCAAATCCGCGGCAGGCTCCGGTTCTTCTCCGCCGCCGCGCCCGCCCGTTGGGCACGATTGATCGACTGCAGCGCCTTCTTATTTTTTTTTGGGGCTTGTCAACGTTCCTTGCTGAATTGCTTAGCCCTCGCGTGACAGGCGGGCAAAGTCTTCCAGCACACTTGCAATAAGTGTCTGCCGGCGCGGATCTTGCGCACTCGGGGTCGCGGCGAAAAGTTTCAGCAGATATCGCGCCTTGTCCCCAGCCTCAGACCAACATTGGGCTGGTGCCGCCATGAGCTGTGCCTCGAGTTCGTCCTGCCTTTGCCGCAGTGCACTTTCGTTGGCTTCGACTTCAGCCAACAGACGGCGCACTTCAGTTGCTTTCTGGGCGGCCATGCCACGATGGCTATCGAGCGAAATCGGTTGGTCTGTCACGGTCACAACCTCCGGGGCGGCTTCTTGCGTACAGGCGCGTCGGACATACTGATGACGACACCCTCTGTGCCCGCCCGCCCTCCATCCGCTGTCATTCTCGGGCGGCGCTCCAAGGGGTAGTCGGGGCGCTCGTAGAGCTGCCGAATTTCCTTGCCGTTGAAGCGTTCCTCGCCGATCTCGAGGGAGGCGCCGATCAAAGCCTCCGCGGGGAGGTCCTCCACGGCAAAGCGGATGGCATTGGCGGCGCAATCGAAACGCCTGTAGCCAACCGGCTGGCGGCGAGAACCCTTGGCCTGCCCAGGGTAGAGTTCCGCTTCGGCAGCGAAGTCGAACGCTTCCATGATTGCGTCCTTTCTGCGAAGACAGGCGCCTCGGGCAATGGGCGGCTGCATTCAAGTCGGCATCTTTCACCTAACCGCCTGAGACTGAGCGGATGGCAGCGCGTCTTGACTTCTGGCAGCAGATGTTCGCTGAAGTTTGTCGTCGATCAATCGAGTTGCTCAGGGGCCGGGCCCGATCTGACTGTCCGGCCCATGCGTGATCCGCCAAAGCCGCACCAGGAGTACGGCGCCGGTCAACGCAAACACGCTGGCCGCCGTCACGACGATGATCGTCCGGTCGCTCGTGACGGCCGCTGCGGCAAATGCTGCGATGCTCGCAAATGTGGCCATGAAGGCGACGGCCACAATTGCGTCGAAGAACAGGCGAACAGTACTGGACACGAAGCTCTCCCTCGTTGGCGACCGTCCGCTTTCAGAGTCCGCCTGAGTGCCGTCGCGCCAACTCGCTTTCCTTGGCAACGCGCTCGAAGGTCTCGGTGGGCGATTTGATGCGATAGAGCAGATCGTTGCCCTCAGCAGGGAGAAGCCGCATGATCTTGTATTCCCTGGGCGACGCCGGCAATCCCAAGCGGCGGCCAATGTAATCGACCAGTTGCCCTACCTTGAATTTGTGGCGTGACATCGGAAGTTGCGCGATCGGTTTTGTCATAAAGATCATTGACCTTTTTTGCCCGAGTACCCCTTTGGCATCCCGGCGCCCTGAAAAGCGCGTGCAATTGGCGATACCTGCGCCGTGGCAGGTTTTGGCTTTTCGGCCTTCGGCTTTCGCTTTTCCCGACTGCGTCTTTGCTCACGGTTGGCCACAGCAACTCTCCTTCGAGTTCGATCGGCGATAAGCCTCCGCGGGCAGCCACGCGTATCGTCTGTCACCGTGCCGCGCCGAAGGACGGACCGTCTGCCAGAGCAAGCCGTACACGCACGGCTATCGACGTGCGCACCACGTGTTTTTGCCTAAGCCATCTGAGACTGAACGACGGTTGTCAGCCGCGATCCGATCGCGATGTCTCGAGCCCCTATCACACTCAACTGCACGACGCGCAGTGAACGGGCCGAATGCCAATCGCTATGAAAAAGCGATGAGCTCTTGCGCTGGCGCTGAAGCGCTACAAAACCACAGTACGCTTCCGGCGAGAGATAGTCACGAACTCTTTGATGCCGGCTGCGTTGTGCGAAATTGCGCAGTTCAGGAGGACGCTATGGCCATTGCCTTGTCTTTTCCCAGAAGGCAACCCATATAAAATGCTGCCGGCGCGATCCGTGGTGGACTGCGCCCTCAATTTTCGGTTTCGACACTCGCCGTCGCCGGCCAAGTGACCTGCCAAAAATCTGAGTTGCCCGGGTCGCGCGTGGGCCCATGAACGGCAGGCTTTTTTCACGCGCAACGCGAAAGTACTCTCTGATGAGAATCTCCGGAACGGTCAAGTTCTTCAACGGCGCAAAGGGTTTTGGCTTCATTGCCCCTGAAGATGGGTCCAAGGACGTGTTCGTCCACGCAAGTGCGCTCGAGATGGCGGGTATCCGCTCGCTCAATGAAGGCGACAAGGTGACCTTCGAACTCGAAGACGACAGAAAAGGCCGCGGAAAGCAGGCCGGCCAGATCCAAAAGGCGTAGGGCGGGACGCCATCGCAAAAGGCTTTGAGGCACGCCGCCGGGCCAACCTCGCGGCGTGCCTATGCGTTCGCCAAAACCTCTTGTGAGGTCGACCATGTCTACGGCTTCAGCGACAAGCAAAGTGCTCCGTGGCACCAAGCGTGTGTGTCTCGCCTGTGAAGTCCGCTTCTACGACCTGGTGCGAGACCCAATCATTTGTCCAGCCTGCGGTGCGGAGTACACGCCCGGAGCGCCGGTGACCGTAGCTTCGGAACGCACGCCCTATGCCGGTAAGACATCATGGCGCAACGCCGGCTTCAAGCGTCCCGCTCCACCGAACAATGTCGACGTGGAGCCAGCTTCCTCCGAAGCAGAGATGACGGAGGACGCGACCGAGGAAACGGCTGCCGGCGAGGTCGACGAGGATATCGTCCTGGAACAGGAAGTCGATGGCGGCGACGTCTCTGACTTCGTCGATTGCGACGGGAGGAGACCGGGGATCGTTGATACCGCTTGAGCCGTCCCATCATTTCCTGCCGCAGCTGTGAAGGACCTCAGCGACGGTGAATTTCGTTTCGCGACCTATCGCCGACCAACAAAATTGGTACCAAGCGGCCGATTTCCGTGCAGCGGTCGCCGGAAACGAGAGATGGCATGCTCGATCGGAAACACACGTTAACAGAGCGCACGTAAGCGAGGATGACTCAGGGTGCGATTACGGTGTCTTCGCTGACACGACGGCAGCCAGACGAGGTCGTTCTGCTACGTAGACGACCTGATAGAGGGGTGCTTGCGCCTCATGAACTCTCCTGATCCCGTGACGGGCCCGATCAACCTCGGTAATCCCAGTGAGTTTACGATCCAAGAGCTGGCCGAACTTGTGATCGAAATGACAGACTCCAAATCGACGTTCACATGTTTGCCGCTGCCCAAGGATGACCCTACACGCCGGCAGCCCGATATCAGTCTGGCAAGGCAACATCTCCGATGGGCCCCGACCGTTGCCTTGCGTGATGGCCTGAAGCTCACGATCGATTACTTTGACCAAATGCTTTCCACCGGTACGCGTGGGGTCCGGATTGAGGTCGCCAGAGCAACTTCAGTGTCTCGTTTCGCGAGGTGATGACCCGACCGAGCGTGCAGGTGGCCGATTAGACAGAAGTCAGGCGGTTCCAGCCGCGAGCAAGCGCAGTGTACAAAGCTGCCGCCACAGGCCGAGAGGGCGAACTTGGCCACAGCAGCCTTGCTTCAGCTTGGCAGCTTTTCCGCGTTAAGCCGCACCGGGTGGGACTTGGACAATGGAGGTTCTACACCCAGTGGGCTTCAAGCGAAGCGCAGTTCGGTATAGGTGGGTTCGAGCCCCCGATTTGAACCTACGACTGGCTCGTCCACTGGCGGCCAAAGAATTAGATCGCTACTTCAAGCACATAGGTGTTCGCAGTTTCCTCACCAGGTATCACCCAGGGAAAACAGGTGGTATTGGAAGGCAAGGTGTAGGATCAGCGTCGGCGTCCATGGCG
>JBFWRV010000150.1:0-6615 GCA_050248715.1 Hyphomicrobiaceae bacterium
CAGGTATTGTCGCGCCGGACGTCGCTGATCTCCGTCATCAGCTGCACGGTGAACGCGCGGAGTTCGTCCGCATTCATCTGTGCAAGTTGATCGGCGTTCATCATGGGTGTGATCGTGACACACCGGATCAACGTCGTCGATCATGCAACGCGGATTGACGCGACTTCGCCGAGTCGATGCCAAGGCAGGCCGAGCACTAGCGCCTGAAGCTGCTCTTGCGTGAGCGGCACCGATGCCCCTATCGTCGCCCAGCTGAACTTGCCCTGATGCAGACGGCGCGCGCACAGCCAGAGTCCAAAGCCATCGTGCACCAACACCTTCAGGCGCGTCGCCCGACGGTTCGCGAAAAAGTAGGCATGATGAGGCCGCGCCTCACCGAACACGCGCACCACACGGGCCAGCGCCGTGTCTGGTCCGGCGCGCATGTCGAGCGGCTCCACGGCCAGCCACGCGGTGTCGATTCGGATCACCTCAGCAGCTCACGCAACCAGCCGGCGCAAGCGGTCGCCGCCGAGGTCGGCCAGGCGATGCTGACCGCACAGGCGCCACGACGGAGTTCGATGCGGATGTCTTCAGGAGCCGCCACTACAGGCGCGGCAGCGATTGCCATCGGGACGAACTCGGCGAGTTCGCCTTTACCGCGACGCCCGTGACCCCTGTCTGCGACCTCGCGCCGCCAGCGATGCAGCAGGTTGGCGTTGACGCCATGCGCCTGAGCCACGCTGGCGACCGAGGCGCCGGGCTGGGCGCAGGCCGCGAGAACTGCCGCCTTGAATTCCGCCGAGTGACGGCGCCGGGGCCGACGAGGAGTGTCTTGCATAGTGTCCACCTATTTCTGAAGTGGACACTATCCTCAGACGGCAACTCGAGATTCGGTAGATGTGTTCGCCGGACGGTTACGAGCGACGTGCCTTGAGGTCGATATGACAGGATTGCCCTTCGCTCCCAGGGGTCGACGGCACTTCAATGAATTTCCATTGAAGTTGCCCCGCTGCGCGAAGTAGCGCGTCAGCGATCTTCAACGCCCGATCCTGAGTGGGCTCTGTTGCGCGGATTTCAATTTTCGGCCCCTTACGCTGGCCGTGCTTCCAACTAAGCGCCACCCGCCACGGTCGTTTCAGAAAAAGCGCAGTTCGTTTTACGGCAGGATGTAACTCAGCAAACTCTACGACCTCTGAAATCTGCAGCGCGGAAATTTCAGCCTGTAGCGGAGGTAACTCTGCCACTACCGGGGAACTCGGGTCTTCATTCTCCAAGCTGAAAGATAACGTCAACTCGCGTAACTCGGATCCCTGCAGCTTCGGAAGCTTGGGTCGTCGAGGCGTCTGGCCGTGCTGAATTCGAGCCCAATGACCCCGCCCGGGAACTGGAATTTGAAGTTTTCGAAAACGCTTTGCTAGCCCCACATCAGAAAGGCCAAATTCCTTCGCCAGTTGCGTCACTGGTTTGGTCCAGGCCAATTCATAAAGCTCTTCGCGGGTCAGCGTCTTTTTGTCGGATTGCATGGGTTCCACCGTGTGTGATGAAGAGACCCATGTATGATAATTGCCCGGTCGATACCGGCGCCGTCCATCCTGCTTTCTGCTCTTAATCTGGCGGGGTCTCTCGTCAGCAACGCCTGTGTTCGACCAGCCAAGTGAAAATACCCTGTCATACCTGCGGAATCAGTGACCGGCTTCGAACGAAACAGGTAATGGCCTACGCCGGGATCGGTGCTCGGCATGCTCCGGATTCCGTAGAACAACGGAGAGTTGAATCCGGTTCAACCAATTTTCTTGCCGCACCGGATGCACTAAGACTCCGAAAGTCGAAAGAAACAGCCGAGCCATCCCGTAGAAAAATCAGCTCACTCGCAATGTCCGGCACGAGCCAAGTAGCGTTCTTGGAACCCAGCCATTCGCACGCCCCCTCCTTGTCGCCGATTCACTTTCTGTTCGACGTCAGTTGACGTTCCGCGTTTTCGGCGGTCCGCCATTAACGCGCATGGCGCGAAAGCGCGACTGCGACAAAATTGTGGCAGCCGAGGGATAATCCGCATCGGCCAAGGGTTAACCAACTGATTTCAATGGATGACAACGGTGGTGACTAGGCCTACGACCCCTGCCGTGTGAACGCGTTTTCACACCCCTTTGGATTCAGGTAGTCACATCAAAATACAAACTAAAACAGCTACATAACATCACTGTCGATCATACTGGATATCGCTGAATCGCGTTCGAAGTGTGACAAATTTGTGCCATGAAACTGGATGGAATCAGGTTGCGACATGCGAGGGGATCTCAGCCACAGAATCTGCGCAATTGGTCGTGATCGGCCTGGTCGCGTAGGCGGCCACGCACATCGGTTCCTCCTCGAAGTGCCAGCATTTTGGACTGTAAGAGGTCTTCCATGCACAGCGCCCGAAGCGATACGCCATCCACATTGAAAACCGTGCTGCGTGCGTAACATTGATGGAAGTCCATTTCGCCGAGGCCGGTCAAGATGTCAACTTCCTTGCCAGGCCCGATTGAAGGGTACTCGACAAGGCACTTCTCGAACTGGAATACATCGCTCCATTGAAGCCCATTCGGTGCATGGCCTGGCGCAAGTTGCTCGATTACACATGCGATCTGTGCCGCGTTTTGCGCGGAGCTCTCTATCCATAGGTCTAGATCGAACGTCGTTCGGTCGAAGCCGTGACAGCGCATAGCGTAGCCGCCAATTGTCACGTATCGAACTCTTTCACTCGCGAACATGGCAAGCAAATCCCGTTGGCGCGGCGTCATTTCAGATAGGCTCGCTCAAGGCTTACTGTCATTTGTGAGAAAATAGAGAGCCAGTCTAATTCCGCATGACCCGGTTCCAGTCAATGTCGTAATCGGCCGCCTGCAGTTCTTGCGCGAGGCGCTGCTTCCATCCGCCGCCAGCGTCATAATTTTCGAATACCACCCCGCCGAAATCGGATGGAAATTCTATGTCTCCGCGCTTGAGAGCGCACACACGAGCACGTCCCAGCAAGCCCAAGAAATACCCCAGTTCCAACACGACGTTTTGTCGCGCCCGTGGCGCCGGCGGCACCCCTCGCAGGGAGCCTTCGTCATCCGGCGAAAGCAGTACCACGGCAAACCCGACCGACCCGCCATGTTCTTCCACCTTCTCGATTACTGTGCGCCCACGGTTTACCTGCTCATGGAGAATGATCGGACGAAAGTCCAATTGCTCAAGAAATCTAGCAACGGCTTCCCGCATACCCTCGTCGTGGCCATGAACAACAAAGATGTCTCGGCGAATGGCGGGCGGCCTTCCCGCCGCCGCCGGTATGGCGGCTGCCACTTCTGCGCCTTCCATCTCAATTTCGGTTTGCAGTCGTCGTTTGGCTTGTTGCAATAGCGCGATGGCTTGTTGCTTACCTTCCTGCAGATACTGTTGCGCTTCGTAGGCTTCGTTTCGCCGGCCTTCGCCCCAGCCGCCCATGGAAACCGGTCCGTTATCGAGGTGCGTCGCGCCTGCATAACGATGATACTCAGTCGTCCCATGCCCGAACATGTCGGAAAGCGTTTCATCAATCGCCGTTTCAATGACGGTCATGCGCGGATCATTAAAACGCTGCTTTACCGTGCCGGGGTCGAGCTCTTCGAGCTCCTGAATTCTTAAGTCTATTTGCCTAATGCCAGCTTGCTTTCGCGCGATCGTGAGAACGGGTCTCTGCGGCGGCGGTGGTGGCTGGCGACGACTTGCCATTTCGCTCTCTCCTTGATGGCTTGTTGGCGCCGAGTTGAAGCTGAGCCACCGTGCCGACTCAAAGTTGAGCCAGGGGTGGAAGCCAAATTTGGGCGGGGCGGCTGTGGATAAGTGTAGCTATTTGTCTGCTTGATTGTCCTCCTTCCGGTGTTTCCGGCGGTGAGTGGTCGGTTCAGATCTCGTCGTGCGCGGCTGCTGGCTTGAGGCCTTTGCGCGTCTACTCACGGGCCTTGATGCGTTTCTTCGGCTCGGCCGTACTGCGACTGAACCGGATCGATTCGTCGCCGGTTTCGACGATTTGGCAATGATGGGTCAGCCTGTCCAGTAACACCGTGGCATTTAGGCAACGACGCTACGAGTTGAAGACGCTTTCACCCTTTGACGTCGGGTCGCACTCGGCCGTGGTCACGCCAACAGGAGCGCCGGCATCAATCTCTTGGCACTTGACCCAATCCAGCTGCGTCTGCGGGACACAGCCGATTTTCGGGGCAATCGATTCCACGGCTGTCCCCGGTGAGGGATACTCTTCGCGATGCTCCTGCACCAGGCGCACGGCGCGTTCACGGACTTCAGGGGAAAATTTGTTCGGTTTCTTCATGGCTCCACCTTCTCAGGTGTTGGAGCCTCCTCAAAACCCGGGGCGGTTCACAGCCTAGTCGCCACGTCCCCAGCCCGCATTCATCAGCTCAGCGAAGTCCCTCCGCGAAAGCACTTCGGAACAATCGCGCCAGTCCTTCTCCGTCGGCTCCATTGTGGCGGTATAACGTAACTCAAAACCGGTGGCCTCTTTCTGAGCGTTAATGAACTCATCCATTCTTTCGCCCAAGGTTTCAATGTCTTCTATCCACTCGTCCTTGATGGTATCGGGAAGCGAGCCGAACAGGTTGTAACGATCACGCATGCGCTCCGAAAGGCGCTCGTAGACCTTCTCATCGACGGTCTGTTCGTTGACTAAGTTGAGCATATCTACCTTCTCGCGGACCTGCCCGAAGCGCTTAATGCGCCCGATCCTTTGTTCAAGCTTCGTGGGGTTCCACGGCAAATCGATATTGATCAGAGCGCCTAGAGTCTGCAGGTTCAATCCTTCACATGCGGCATCGGTAGCAATCATGATACGTATCCCGTGCTCGGCTACCATCTTCTTCAGCGTCTCTCGTTCGCAATGCACGCTATCTCCGCTTTGATAGAGACGACTCCGTCCTGCGCCTGCATATAGGCCGATGGCCTCATTCGGATAGCGGGCCGCGAGCGCATCAGCGATCCACTTGGCGGTATCGTAATACTGGCTGAAGATGATGACCCCATAGTCGAGCCACTTCTCACGCTCAAGGTAATGGAGCACCGCATTCAGTTTTGGATCTTGCTCAATACGCTCTAGCCGAGCAATGAGCCGGACAAGCACTTCAATTTCCTCGCCCGAGTCAACGGCTAGCTCGATCTCATAATCGTCTTCCTCCTCGCGCACAGTGCACCCCTCCAGCAACATCTTGGCCGTATTCATTCCAGCCTGAATGCTCGAGCAGATCCGTTGCTCCATAAGGTTCTTCATGAAGCCCCCACCCTGGCCACGTTTCGCCAGCGCCTTGCCAAACAAGCGTGCTTCGCGGTACGCCTCTCTGAAATCCTCGCTTGTTCGCAGTGCCGAGGCTTCGAACAGCGCATTAAATAGCTGAAGTTCGCGGGCCAGGTTCTGTTCAGGATGAACATCCACGCCGACCTTTTTCAGAAGCCCGGCATGTTCCAAGCTGATGCGTTTGCGCAGCACGATATGACGAACGAATGGGTTCTCCCTCTGATAGAAGGTCGCTCCACTGATCTCGCGGTTGAGCTCATCCTCGAGGATCTCGCGCGTGTCTTCGGATAGCTCGGTGAACGGCTTGTTCGTTTGCCACTCACCGTTGGTCAGTCCCAAGTCTTGCCGAATGGCGCTGTAGAGTCTTCGCGCTCGTGGCTCCTGACTGGCATCTACTAAAGGCAATGGCGAACGCAATAGCTCCCACGCGAAACTGGGTTCTGTGACTGCCAGGTCACCGGACAGGACTGTTAGGACTTCCTGTGGCCGACTCCATTTGGCGAAATCGTTGCCGAGCACGAAGTGACCTTTCCCCTGATGAAGAATGGCCATCAGGTCCCAAAGATCCTCGGCACGGGTCTGGATAGGGGTGGCAGTGCCAAGCAGGACGTGATCGGCTCGCGCGGCCATCTCGCGCATGAAAGCCAGCAGCTCGTTCGGCGTACCTGCATCTTTACCAAATCCCTGGCGAGTGCGCGCCTTGTGGGCCTCATCGAGAATGAGAAGACCGTATCGCAATCCCAGTAGGTGTTGCTTCTCCTGGGAATTCCGCATCATCAGGCCAGTCGAAACGATGCCTATCCGCAAGGGACATTTGGCAATCTCCTCCCGACCAGCAGGGGAAATGCAGCGCTCGTCGACGTCGAGCCAAACCTTGCGCTGGGTTCCCCAACGGGCGCAGGGGATGCCTAGTTTGTCGATCAATTCTGTCTGCCACTGTTCGCATAGCGTGGCAGGGGCGAAGATCACGATCGGCTTACGTGACTGACGCTCCCTGTCGCTGAGTAAGCACAAAGCCAGAGCAGCGGTCGCGAGCGAAAGGGTCTTGCCGAGCCCGACCTCGTCGGCCAACAGGAGGCGAACGATGCCGTGGTTATGGTAGTGCCGAAGACATTCTGTGATGAAGCCTTGCTGCCAGGGCTGTAGCGACAGGCCCTCCCGGTAGAGAGGAGATTCGACCAGAGCCGCGGGTGCCAGATCCTCGTCTTCGCCAATTTCGTCAAATAGGACCTCCCGGCGGTATCCACGCCGGCGGACTTCTCGAATCACGGCTTCTGGCAAGGGGCGGGCGGCGTTCCACAGGTACTCGAACTCTTGCTCGA
>JBFWRV010000151.1:0-6592 GCA_050248715.1 Hyphomicrobiaceae bacterium
CCAGCTGGCCACGTGCCGCGGCCAACTTCGCATCACGGTCGGGCTTCGTGCTGGAAAGATCCGCCAACGCTCTTGCGAGCTGTGCTCCCTGCATGACTTGCCCCCTTGAGCTCGAGTACGTCAGATAGTTCCGATACAGCCTTGTCGACTGTTTTCCAAACACCCTTGTAAAGCCTGTGAAACATCGTGCGTCCCCGCACGCGGTCCAGACTTCTCCAGACCGCCCTTACCTTCATGATGTTCTGGTCACGGCGATCCGTCGCTTCCTGAAAGCCTACGCTGTAGGCATAGGAAGTGTCGAAGACCTGATATCGGGGGATTGGCTTTTCGACCTCTGCCCGGATCAATCTCTCGAATGTAGCTGACGTGTTCGTTCGTCCTGTCATCGTCAGGAACACGCGCGTCCGCGCTGCGGCGTCTGCGATCTTCAAGTCGTTCTCTAGGTAGTGAACGTAGGCCTGAATGCCTTGGGTGGCCAGCATGGTCGGAGCGGTCGGAAGGATGACAAGATCGGCGCGCGCGAGCGCGGCTTCAGTAGCCATCGAGAAGCCCGGAGGGCAATCGAAGAGAATGACATCGTAGTGATCAGCGTGTTCGGCAAGCACGTCGTCGATCACCTTCCCCATCAGCGCGAGAACATTTTCAACTGTCGTATTCGGACGAACAAGGAGACGACGCTCCAGTCCCATCAGGCGGGGGTCGCCTGATAGCAACGAAACTGCTCTGCCTGGCTGATGGTCAAGCACATCCCTGCAGATGAAGAAGCTCGTCTTCGTTTGCGCGTTGAACGCCTTCTTCTCAATCAGATCGACGATGGATTTCCCGGTCTTCCAAGGCACCTGTTCCGCGGGAGTACCTCCAACGACCAAAGTGCTCATGTTGATTTGGGAATCCAGATCGACAACGAGAATGCGTCTGTTTTTCAGCGCGGCCAGTCCTTCAGCGAGTGATAATCCGAGCGTTGTCTTGCCCACTCCGCCTTTGCGGTTGGCGATGGCGACGACCTTCGCACTCATGACGCAACTCCAATCAAACGCGCAACCTAGCGCGTACCCAATCCACAAGATCGGGCATGCGCTCCTCAATGAAATGATCCACGCTTTGGGGATGGGGGTGATGCCGGCGGCCTGTGATCACGACCTCATAGCCGGTGGCCGAAGACGGGTCGTCAAGCCGGATCAAACCGATGCCGAGCTCTTCCGCATGTCCACGGACTTGGGCAAGCCGAGAGCGCCAAAGCTGATCTTCAGGATGTGGCACAACCACGTAGGCGAAATGCAAAAACCGCGTCTGGGCCGCGGCCTGGTAGATTGAACTAAGCTCAAAACCTGCCTGAGTTTTTAGCTCGAAGCCGTAAAGGCTCAACAACGGCCCCGCAAGCGAGAGGTAGCGATTGACGCTTGCAAGCACAATGTCGGGTTTGGTCCAACGGCCACCAGTAAGTCCGCCGCGCGCAGTATTGCGTATCTCCAGCTCCGGCGCACTCTGGGTGAGTTCCCGGGCGAGTTGAACTTCCAAAAGCCGCTCGAACGGCTTCTCCAGATCCCTCTCTGTCCCCGTCATTACAACGACCTACGCGATCCCCACACGACGCCGGCTGAAGATAGCAGATCAAAACCGAAGCCGCGTGCAAATCTTTGCCGTCAGAAGAAGAGACGGCGCGAGGCTACTTGGCCGCGGACAATTCGGGTTTGATGACCTGATCATAGAGCTCGCCCGCCAGAAGACCGTTCCATCGCCGGCTTTGGATTGCCTGCAGTGATGGCGCATCGGACGCGCTCACGCCGCCCGCGCAGTAGTGAAGTTTGGCCGTGCCGGAGACGACCTCGTACGAGGGAAAATACTCAACTCTGCGCTGAAGGCCGGGATTCAGGCGGTAGTGAATGTCCTTGGGAAGAGGCCCGTGCTCCTCCCGAAGCTTGGCAAGCAATTCGGATGAGCAATAGTCGGTAGCCTGGGGCATGATGCGCTTGCCCCCTTCCGCGACAAGGTAGGGAGGCAGAAAAGTCTGCTCGCCTCGAAAATAGGGCTGACACGCCAGGCTGACATCCACGATCTCGTAGGGCGGAACAACCAGCCAGACGTGCCCGGCGACGGGTGCAACGTCGATCGGCCAGAAATGGGTCGGACTGGGTAGGCTGGGAGAGTGTATCGTCAGGGCACCGTTGATGGCGTAGCTCCAGACGCCATGGAGTTCGAGCATTTTCATCAGCATCATGCTCGCATCGATGCAAACGCCCTTCTGTCCATCACGCTGAATCTCATCCGCCAGTTTCGCGACCATGCGCGGGACGATCGACCGTACAAGGGTATCGTAAGCCGCGTCGCGGTCTCTGAGACGGACATAGACGGCATAGAACTCGAGGAACGCTGGCTCCGACTGTTCAGCCGCCAGGAAATTCGGATCGTTGTAGAACGCGATGGCGCCGGTATCGATATTGCGCTTTTTGAGGAAGCGCTCGATCTGCTCGAAGGATGTTGGCAGTGGCTTCATCGCGTGAGTATCCATACAAAATGCAGGCCTAGCCCCGTCTGCGACCAGCCTGTCCGTGCGGCTTCCCGGAAGGGGTCGAAGCCCGGAGGGCGGAAACCCGCTCCGCGGGGTTCCGCGCGCGAGAGCCCGGTCCGCCAACCGGCGGATGCGGCCACAAACACCACTTTTATGTCGTAACCGGAATCTCGACGACCGGTCGAAGCGGTTCGAGCACTGTCGCGTATTTGCGCACTACCTGATTGTAGAGATCCTTCGTCCTCTTCGATTCAACCGTGATGATCATCGCGTAGTTCAGCGGCGTGTCGGGCTCGAAGTCCCGCCCTTCCAGCCGCGCAATGTAGTGGATGTCGAAAGCGGGGTTGAGCAGCGTCGAGCCACGGAACCGGTGCTCGCCGTGAAGGCAGTTCTCCCACTTCCAGTTATCCCGCCGTAGCTCCTCCTCGGTCAGTCCCTTCTGGGACTTGCCGAAGAAGCTCTTGGAGTCGGCGTGCAATTGTTCGGGCTTCTTGCGCTTGGTCTCGTTCGGCCTGAAGAACGGCTCCAGCCCTGCGCGGGTGTAGTTGCCGGGGTGGTGGGAGTCGACCGCGGTGGAAAATACCAGGGTGGCCTTGACGGTGACCATGCCTTCGAGCTGTTCGGAAGGGACCGGGATAGGCAAGCGAATGTACTGCTTGGCCTCGATCTCGCCCTGGTAGACGACGCGGATGGTGTCATCCGGACAGGCGACGATCTCGTGGAGGGTCCTCGCGAGGCGTCCGCGCCCGACCTCTGCGCTCGGATGCTCGGAACCCTCAAGCGTGTGCACAATGAGCGCGTGCGTCGCGAGCGTGCCGAGGTTGCTTCCGAAGTGAGCCTTGATGCCGGCAGCCATGCGTAGCGTGCTGGGTGTCGCGAAGGACGTCCCCTCGGTGCCTTCGAGAGTTGGTTTAATGTTCGGCGATAGCAGAATGAAGTTGCGCTGAAGCGAGCCCCCGAACTCCACGAGATCAGGCTTGATCACGCCCGGACTCCTGCCGGGCCCGATCGAGCTATAGGGCGCGCGCGCCCACGGCGTGTCGGGGCTGTCGCAAGCGCCAACGGCAAGGCCGTTGATGCAGTCCGACGGGACCTGAACGCGGTTGAAATGGTCCTCGCCGCCGTTGCCGACGGCGAACGTTGCGAGGGTCTGGCCCTTGGAAAGACGATCGTCGATGACCGCGGTCCATGGATGCACGTCGTCATCCTCGACCACAGCAATGGGACCGATGCTGAAGTTGACGAGGTCGTAATGCTTCTTGCTGAGCACCCTGTCGATGCGCTCCAGCACAATCGCGAGCTCATGCGGGTCCTGGCCGGGCAAGGTCTTGCCGTCGAAGACGCGGTAGTGATCGGCCCCGGCGTAGGGCTGGGGCAGCGGTTTGGTCGGATCGATATGGCCGAACAGGAAGGCCGAGGTCACGGCCACACCGTGATCGGTGTAGTCCTTGATGGCCGGCAGGCCGCCGGTCGCATCAATCGGTTTGGCCCACGCGGTGAGCGGGTGGTTGTCAGGTAGCCCGCCGTCGAAGATGGCGACTTTCAGATTGGGGTCCAGAGGACCTTCGGCCGGCAGCTGCGGCGGCCTGGTTGAGAAGCTGCCGCTCCTGAACGTCGGCCGCATCATGCGCAAGCGTGGCATCTGGCGGAGGGCGCGCAGGGGCGTGAAGAGCGCAATCTGCTGCGCCAGTTCTACTGGCGCATCGAGATCCACGAAGCACAGCCCGCCTGCGAAAAACTTGCGCTCGAATTTCGGGTTGAGCCCGAGCCCGCGGAGATAGGCCTGAAACGCCGGCAGGGTCCGGTGCTCGCCAATCAGCCGCTCGGTGTGGAGCACGATCTCGAATACGATCTCGCCGTGGTCCGGAAGATCACCCTTTATCTTCTCGTCGACCGACGGCGCATGGACCTCCTCGATCGTGGTGAAGGCGCGGGATACGCCGTCATCGCCGGGCCATTCGCGGATGCTCGCATCCCATCGGCGGAAGGCGGACCGGCGGCCCATGACGAAGAGCTGGGTGGTGAGTGCTTCTTCGGGCTCGCGGCCGCGCGAGCGCTTTCTTGGCGTGACCTTCCTCGGCCTGCTGCCGACAGTGGTCAAGCCCACGGCCTTGAGGAGCTCGGTCGGAAAATAGGACTTGGCAATATACTCGGGGTTGACGGTCACCGCGGCCACGGCTTGGTCATCGGGGCAAGCTGCGGCAGGCAGCGCATCGATGCTCTGCGTCATCCTGCCGATCATCGGCTGCAGGGTCGAGCGCGCCTCGGCAAAGGTATAGACCGGCTGTTTTTCTCCGCCGCCGCCTGCACCGATGGTCTCCTGGACCAGGCGCTCTGCCTTGCCGAGCAGGTAGTTGGTCATTTCACTAGCCTTAGCTTCGTCCGGGCGGCGGCGCTAGCGCGCTGTCCCGACGGCTTCCCTTGCGATGCGCGGTTCCGGATGGTGTCGCGCGAAACGCCGGTCAGTTGTTTTGCCTGCCGCTGCGAGACCAGCTTGCTATCGACGAGTGCGGTTGCCAGTGCGATGCGCTCGGACTTCGACCGGTTCTCGGCGTGAACAAGCGAAAGAAGTTCAGCATCGAGGCTGTTCTCCATGACCGCGGCGGAACGCCTGGCTGTGAGGACGCCACGCTCGATGTCGCTGAAGGATTGCCCCTTGAGGGCGATGCCGAGGACGCCTGCCCAGCTACGCCCGCTCTCCGTGTGCGGGGACAATAGCGTAAGGACAAGCTTCGAGATGTCGGCTGCGTCCGGCAATGGGAACGTGATGACAGCCTCAAACCGTCGCCAGACGGCCGGATCCAGAAGCTCGCCATGGTTGGTGGCCGCGATGAGCAGGCCGGAGGCCGGCCAGTCATCGATCTGCTGCAGCAAGACCGTGACAAGCCGCTTGAGTTCGCCGATCTCGCCCTTGTCGTCGCGGCGTTTGGCGATGGCGTCGAGTTCGTCCAGAAGCAGGACGCAATCCAAAGATTTTGCGTAGTCGAGGACATGACGCAGATTGGTCCCTGTTCTTCCGAGGAAGCTGCTCATCACGGCTGCGAGGTCGAGTATCAAGAGGGGCTTGCCCAGTTCGCGAGCAATCCATCGCGCCGCCATTGTTTTCCCGACACCGGGCAAGCCAGTGAACAATGCCGTTCGTGTCGGCTGCAGGCCGGCCTTCTCAAGCGCTCCCGTGTTTCTGCGCTCCTTGATGATGCGACCGAGTTGTTTGGCGACGTCCTTGTGAAGGATCGGCTCATGGTCGAGAGCAGGATGTTCCTCGACGCGCATGAGCTGGAGCCTTGAATCGAGGTCGACCGGCAACGGCGCCTCAGTCTGCCTGCGCAGCGGCGATCCCCGGCTGGGAACGCTACGTAGAAGCGTGGCGAGCTCGTCGGAGAAATGCGGTGAAGCCTGCCGATAACGCTTCGCTGCGCGATGCACGGCGAGTTGGACGTCTTGCGGACGTCCCGAGAGGGCAACCTTCGCAAGGAGCAGGAAGTCGGCTTCCAAATTTTCAGGCTTATCTGTCATGGTCTCGCAGCTGTTCGGGTTCCTTTCTCTTGCATACACGGTTGTGGACGATTTCACCAAGGACCGGCGAAGAACTCGTCCACAGGCTTCCAAATCGCCCGCAGATTGCGCATCGTGACTGGACGATAGTGCAAGCATTTCCGTAACCTCCCTAGCGCCCAAACAACATCGCGATCCAGTTCAGCCATTGCGGCCTTCGGCGTGCGGGCCGGTGCGGCGCGGCCAGGTGCGAGCGGATATCGAAGAGCGGGTCGCCGGTCTCGTCCGCGGGATGGTGCGGGCACGGCTTGCCGGCCAATACAGCCGCCCGCGGGCTCGGCGTGACGGTGCCCTTGTTGCCGTCATAGACCAGATAGGCGAAAGCCGTCGGCTTGTTGTGCCATGGCGTCGCCATCTGCATGAGAAGGCCCACGGCGGTCGATGCGAGCACGGCATTGGGCCACACGACCTGCGGGCGCCCGCCGGCCGCGCCGTGCCGGCGCGCCTCCTCGGTCAGCCGCTCGTCGGTGATGAGACCGCAGCAGCGCAAGCATGGATGCCCGGGCGTGGAGAGGATGACCTGTCCCG
>JBFWRV010000152.1:0-6589 GCA_050248715.1 Hyphomicrobiaceae bacterium
CTGCCCGCGACGTCGCGAGATTCGGCTTTAAGCTTGCAATTCTGTTTACATGCGTCACCGCCAGGTCCAACTTCGTATCTTCGCCGACCGGCGACTGTCGAGCCGCTACCTCGGCAGGCCCTCGCTTTGTGACATGCTTTTTCGCCCCGCGCTGCTTCAGCGTCCGAACTCGGGCCGCCGTCCAGAAGAGTGGCGCGACGAACAGTCGCCCTACACGCGCGACGCCGCTTTGCACGAGTTTGCGCCGGGACGTCGGCTTATATGTTGTCGCCTCCAGAAAATCGCGGTGTGAGATCACAATATCTGCGTGCGTTCGATAGGTAGTAAACCTCGCGGGATTGTTTGGATCGACCAGGATAGCTGTGAGCCTCTTTCCCTCGCGCAGCCTTTGTAGGACAGGCACGAAGTCCGAATCCCGTGTTACGAGGATGAACTCTTTGATCTTAGGGTTGGTGAGAGTCGTCTCGATAACGTCGATTGCCATTTTGATGTCAGCCGCATTCTTCAGACCCGCAAACCTCTCGCAGAGGATAGGTCGAAAACCATGGAGGGAAAATCTGCCGCGGAGGTGATCTGAAGAAGAGTTCCAGTACACTCGCTTGTCAACGAACTTCCGGCGTCTTCTCTTCTCATCAAATTCGCCCCTCTCGAGCCAAGCCACCCAGTTTGGAATGGTGTCTGGTAGCGTCCGGTGCGCAACATTCTCATAGTCAATAAAGATCGCGCTCTTCACACGGCCAAGCATGTGCCCCCCACGCTGAGCAGCAACGAATATGTAATGCCGACGCAAGCCCCCGTCGGCTCTCGCTTTCTCGTATGGTCATGTGCCAGGCGGAGCAGTGTCAAGGCCAGTTGCGCCCAAGCAGGTAGAGACCGTGGCTGGGCGGCTCCTTTGCAACAGAAAAACCGGGGCGCGAAGAACGCGCCGGTCTCCAAAATACATCGAAGGGACTAGAGAGTAGGAGCTCTCGCGCGAAGTGCGCGAGAGCTCCGGTGCCCGTTGATCGCCGGCTGTCGGTTGGCGCGATTGCCGTTGTACGCGCAGGGACAGGCAGCAGGTGAACGCAGGGGCGAGGGCGAGCCCGTGCTGGAGCAATGGTCGGCATCGTCCCACCCTGTAGCTATTATCCGCTTCTGCCGGACATCTGCTACTTGCTACTAACGTGAACTCCTTGTGCCTTAAGTGCACGGAAGAAGTAGCTGACAAGCTGCTGCTGTTTTTCCACGGCACTCTTGCAGCATGGCTCGGAACAGAAAAACTCGTGGCGATAGCAGTAGACGCTGCCAATCGCGACGGCTGTTCCGCACCGGCACGAGAGGCCGGCCGGCGCCCGCGCCTGCAACTCATGAACGATGATCCGCATGATCTCGGCCACTCGATCTGAGTCTATCGGCTCGTTCTCGGCATCACGTGGATCCACGTCGACAACGATCGGGCCGTGTCTCTCTCCACGAAGCAAGGACCGCACTCGTTTCCAAAACATCGCCACACTCCAACTCACTGCCGACATCCGACTGATTTCAGGTGCCGGTTAGTGGCCATGAGTAAGCCCCGCACGATTATTCGCGCGGGGTTGCCCAGCGCCTTAGTACTCCTCGGCCAGCATGATGGTGAGCACGCGCGCGGTCCTCCCCGGATGGGATGGCTCTTCCGAACCGAGGTGGGGATCGTCAGCGCTGTAGTAGTCCACCTTCCAGAACAGCGTTTCGCCGTCCAGCTTGAATGAACCGAAGTCGTGCTCGCCGTGCGGGTCGTTGTCCTCGGTGAAGTGATCGAACGCCATGACCTTCGCCAACGCCTTCGACGCAAACTCCGGTCCGTTTGCGATCACGCCGTCCGTCATGTACGTCGTGCCGTGCATGGTCGGATCCTTGCGAAATCGGTCATTGAGTTCGGCAATGCGCTTAGCTCGTGCGTCAGACACTGCACGCCTCCTGCTCGCTCTCGGCCGCCGAGCTGTTCGGTGACCGGCTTGCGAGCGGGAGAAAAGAAGCCCCGCGTTGCTGCGCGGGGCACTGTTACGTTGCGCGCTACTTCTTTCGGTAGCGCGGGGCGGCGCCCTTTTTTTCGTCTTCCTGAGCATCCTTCTCCGTGTACTCGCGCAAAACGAGACGGCCGGAAACCGCCAACCCTTCGGCGATATCCACATTCAGCCCCTTGCCATCCTTGTGAGGCCACGCGGCGCCGATCGGCCCTGTCCACCAAGGTTTGCGATCGCTTCCTTCTTCGACGTTCTCGACCACGAAGGCCTTGTGCGACGGCTTCTGATTGTCACTCATCTTTCTGCTCCGTTCCTTCTGCTGGCTGAGAGGTTGATCGCTCGCACCGATCGCGAACCAGCGCGCGACCAGGCGAGCGGCTTCCAAAATCTCAACTCGTTCCATCTCGGCGACGAACTCGAGCATCGCACCGCCGCGGTCGCAGTCGCCAAAGCAGTGCCATTCGGACGTTGCCGGGTTTGCACTGAATTGGCGCTTGTTCGATCCGCGGTGGATAGGGCAGGGCCCGTAGAGTTGCTGGCCCTGCTTACGCAGTTCGATCCCATAGTGCGCGAGAACCATGGTGAGCGGCACGACACGTTTGAGTTGCTCGAAGTAGATGCGTTTGGCGTGCTCCGTTTTCACATGCGCGACTCCTCAAAAGATCATCCGTCTACGCAGTATCATCGCGCTCTTCTCCGATATTGCAATGCTTGCATTATGAAGTTGCGGGATAACCTCGCTCATACTCTGGCCGTTTTTTGTCCCCGCGGCCCGATGGCGCGCCGTATTGGCCGCAGCCGATTTGGGGGGCGCCACTCTCGCGGACGTGGTTTGTGGCGGGGGGGCCGCCTTGACGGCGCGACGCCGCGGTCGAAGATCGGCTATCGAATGAGCGGTGCATTAGGCGCGATCCATGAGAGCTATTCCGTCGCTTTCCGCACTTTTCCATGCAGGGCCAAGCGGGCCATGCTCCTGCAGAAGCGCTGGCGTGGTGTAGAGGAACATCTGTGATGCACGGCCTTCGGTGATGGCGTGCTGCTCGTCGAGCATGTTGGCGATGCGGGTCTCCGAAGGGGTGACGATCAGTACCCGGTAGCGCTCAAACCCCCACTGCTCGGTGTGGCGGCCGAAGAGCCACGCGCAGAAGTAAGCAGTCAGCTTCTCCTTGAATTTCTTGTGGCGCATTTTGCCGCGATCGATCTCCAGTGGATGATTATGTCGCTCGTTGGCGCTGATGAAAATCGAGAACAGGCGATCGGGAACAACGACGAGGTTCGTCGTCGCTTTGAGCTTGAGGTGGGGGACGTCACCCGGGCGAACCGTGACGCGCAGGCGAAAGGGATCTTTCCAACCTTCCTTGCGGGGGCGATGCGCGAGCTCGCGTGTTTCGGTGGGCATGTACGGAAGAAGCGCGTGCTGTTCTGCAATGTGGAAGCCGCGCGCCGCACACGCCTTATGAAAATCCACCATTGTACCTGTCGTTTGCAGCGTGTGCGGCAAGTTTACCGCGCGCTTGTTGGCGGCCGTACAATCAACGTGAGAAAGCGTGTAGCCTTTCGCACTGATGAGATCTGCACCGTGGCGCGTGAGGCCATACACAAGGGGGACGCTGCCGTTGTAGGCGAGAGCCGCGAGCTGCACGGCCTGCACGGGAGGCCGGTCGACAAAGCCGAGATGCCACATTTTGCGGACGCGCACGCACACGGGGCTCTCCTGCCAGTCGTCGCGATCGTCACCCGTATGGCGCACGATTTGCGGCATGGACATGTATCCCCACGTGCCGAGGCCGGCGAGGATGTGCCAGTCCCTCTCTTGGAATTCAAAACCGCCGGGATTGGCAGATCGGGTGAAGCGCTTCATCGGGAGTGCCATCGTCTCCATATGGTCAGTGTACTGCGCCGCTCGCTACTTCTTCGGCTTATCCCCATCGCCGTCGATGATCCGGAATTTATCGTGCTGAGGCCCCAACGACTCGCCACCGCGGGGTCGCCGGCCGGGCGGCTTGGACTTCGGCTGCGGCTGATCGGGCTTGGTAGGCTTGCGGCCGCGGTCGATGCGGCGCTTCAAGAAATCCCGCGCGAACGCGGTGGGGTCATCCATCAAGTTCGAGAGCATGGGCTCCGGCTTCGTAAAGTCGGGCTCGGCCTTCCGTATTGGTTGCAGCGCTTGGTTGCGCTTGGCGATTTGCGCGTCGACTTCGGCAACCGGAAAGAGGTAGCCGCTGCGGGCAATGACGCGCTTGTGGAAGAGCGGCAGGAAGATACGGCGCGCATAGTGCGATTTGAATGCGGGCGCGAGATCGCACGTGCGCGTACGCACGGGCTTCTGGTTGCCGACCTTCACGAAGCATTCGCGGTGGGCAAGGTTTTGCAGTTCGCCGGCGAGGCGGTGCAGCTGCTCTTGCAGGCTGAACATCGTCGTGGGGAGGAGCGCGTAGTCGGTGACAAACGTCTCGCTCTCACCCTCGGTCACGGACGTACCGCGGCTCGTGCCAATGCCTTCGGTCTCCGCCTCACCATACATGTCGATGTCGGCTTCGCTTTCCGCGACCGCCGATGACGACATTTCGGATGAACCGTGTGAGCTCGACTCTCCGGTCGATTGTGAGACGGGATACTGGAGAATGGAGGCGTCTGGGGCATTCGGACCGAGGATCTGATAGGGCGGGTTCATCACGAGACCGGCGCTGTCACCGGCCGCTGAAAACTCGCCCGCGCTCGTCGAGGACGACGACGTCTTGCCGCGGCTCGTGCCGTGTGAGTGCGACGTGGTGCGCGATCGCGCGTGGTGTTCGGCCTCATGGTGCGCGATGGAGCGGCTGCGCACCGTTTCTAACTTGTTGCCGACAGCGGTTGGCCTGGCGCTGCCCTGCTTCCACTCCTCGAGGTCGACGAAGCCACGGAACAAGACGTTCGTCATGAGGTCGGCATCGTCCTCTTCAGGTAGCCGGAAACAGATCTTTGTAGACGTGCCGGAGAGGACGGCACTGAAGATGAGCGGTGCGTTGGGGTCGTTGGGGTTACGAACTTGTGCGAACCGTTGGATGACGATGCAAATTTGAACATTCCTCTTGCGCAGCCGATCAAACCCTCGAGCCAAATCGGGGGAGATGTAATCAAAGGCTTCGTCGAGGAGTAAGCACGTGTGTGGCTCGCGGTTCGGCTCACGCTGCAGTGCTTCGTGGTAGAGGAGGCTGATGAACGCCTTGCCGACAAGGACGGCATCTTTGTGCTCGAGGCCGGAGAGGTCGAGCAGCACGACCTCACGGTTGCGCAGCACGCTCGCAATATTGAGGGGCGGTTGCGGTCCTAATACGCGGTGCAATCGTTCGTTGCCGAAAATGGGCAACAAGCGGGAAATCAACGGATCCTTGTATTCCAAAACCGCGCGTGGGCTGAGCTCGTCCACCGCTAGCATGGCGTCGCGCAAGAAGGGATAAGGATACGCGGCCGCGAGTTGCCGCCGCAGTTGCGCCGCGTTGCTGTAGACATCCGGCAAATCACAGAGCGGCCGACCGGCCAGTGCGAGGCCGAGCGCACCAAGATAAAAAAACTTGGAAAGCCGGGGACCGTATTCACCGGCACCGACGGTGACGGCTTGTTCGAAGATGGATAGGGCACGCACCGCTTTGTCGTGGCAGAGCTGCGGCGAGCGATCGGGGACGTGGAGGAGCGGAAGCGCAAACGTGTGCGTTTGAGACGCGGGCTTCAAATAATGCACCTTGCGCCACTGCAAACCGTTCTCGGGATTAGCGAGATACTCGGCCGACTGCGGTGAATTTTCACCGTCAGGGTCGATAGAAATGAGGCCAGTGAGCGGGTCGTGGAGCTTCTGCCGCGAGATGAGGGTCGCTGCGCCAGACTTACCTGATCCGCTGTTGCCGGAGACCAGCATGTGTCCGCTCTTGTGGTGGAGCGAGACAGGGCAATCAGAGAATAGCGGGATCATGTGCGTTTCTCCGCGAGCATGCCAGTTAAGACGAGAACGAGCGTGTCGATGGCCTCGGGCTTGTTTTCGAGCTCCGGCATCATCTCAGCGGCCTTGCGGATGTCAGCTGCGGAAAGTTGCGGCGCTGGTGGTGCGGCGGCGACCGGGCGCTCCACCTCGCGTTCAGGAAGGGGAAGGGCGGCGGCGAGCCGTGCCTGTGCGATTGCCACTTCGATCTTTGCGTTTGTTTCGGAAAGGTCGTGCTGCAGTTGGGCGAGGCGCAGTTCGTTCAAACGATTGAGCCTGCCGAGCTCGCGACGATGCGCGATCTCATCAGGCAAGTCCCTGAGGCTCGCTATCTCCAACAAGAGCTCGCGCCGCTTCTTGACGAGCGCGAGACACGCGTCGGCCTGGTCGGCGCGGGCGCGTAAGTAGTTGGCGTGCGCGGCAACCTCGCGGGCATTGTTCGCGTGCCGTCTGTGCTCGAAGATGTGCATGGAGCTCCCCGTCGGCAGGCTCGGAAGCGAGGGTGCGTGTGAGTGCGAGCGCGCGGGTACGTGCACGTGTGGTGGTTGGATGATGCTCTTGGATTCTTTAGTCATCGGTAAGCCTCCTCCATTCGTCGTCGGCATCTCGCCGGCCTTGTTCTTCGGCATCGTCGAGGACTGCCGCGCGGTAG
>JBFWRV010000153.1:0-6551 GCA_050248715.1 Hyphomicrobiaceae bacterium
CGATCCCGGGCTGATGACGGCGCTGCTGCTCAACGGCTACGCGAGCGGCATCTATGCCTCGCGACGGATCGCCAAGGCGTGCGAGGAGCGGGCCGACTTCATGATGATCGCGGCCGGAGATGCACCGGACTTCCGCACCATCTCGGACTTCCGCAAGCGGCACCTGCAGGCGCTGTCGGGACTGTTCGTGCAGGTGTTGAGGCTGTGCGCGGCGGCGGGCCTGGTGAAGCTCGGCCACGTCGCGCTCGATGGCACCAAGATCAAGGCGAGCGCTTCCAAGCACAAGGCGATGAGCTACGCGCGCATGAAGACGCGCGAGGCGGAGTTGCGGGCGGAGGTGGATCGCTGGCTCGCAGCCGCGGAGGCTGCCGACGCGGAGGAGGACAGGCTGTACGGGGCTCGGCGTGGCGAGGAGATGCCGAAGTGGGTTGCCGACAAGGCGAAGCGGCTCGCCAGGATTGGCGCGGCGAAGGCCGAGTTGGAGGCTGAGGCCAAGGCGGCCGCGGAGGGGGAGGCTCGCGTGCGGGCCGCGGCGGAAGAGAAGCGCAAGGCCGAAGGCCGCAAGAAGAGCGGCAAAGATCCAGCCCCAGCGAGCGCGACGCCCGACGACAAGGCGCAGCGCAACTTCAGCCCCGGACTTGATCCGGGGTCCGGAGAGCCGCATCCTCAAGACCAAGGACGGCTACATGCAGGGCTACAACGCGCAGGCCGCCGTCGACCGCGAAGCCCAGATCATCGTCGCCCATGGGCTGACGCCCAGCACGAGCGACCACGGCCAGCTCGAAGGTCTGCTCGATCGTCTCGAGGCCAACCTCGGCCGCAGGCCCAAAGAAGCCTCCGCCGACAGCGGGTATCTGAGCGAGGCCAATCTGGCTGCCCTCCATGCGCGCGGCATCGAGCCCTACATCGCCACGGGGCGGGCCAAGCATCCCGACGAGGTCAAACGCAAAATCGGCGGGCCGCTCACCCAGGCGATGCGAAGCAAGCTCAAGCGGGCGGGATGGCGAAGCCGGCACAGACTGAGGAAGCAGATCGTCGAGCCGGTGTTCGGGCAGATCAAACAGGCACGAGGCTTCCGCCAGTTTGAACTGTCCCGAGTTTCCCGGAGGCTGGTTGGTTTGAGTCAGGCGGCGAGTGCTGCAGGTTCCTCCAGGGCTGCGTAGTAGGCGGCTTCCGCTTCAGCCGGCGGCACATGGCCGATCGGGTCGAGAAGCCGGCGGTTGTTGAACCAGTCGACCCATTCGAGCGTGGCGTACTCGACCGCCTCGAGCGACCGCCACGGCCCGCGCCGATGGATCACCTCGGCCTTGTAGAGCCCGTTGATCGTCTCGGCGAGCGCGTTGTCGTAGCTGTCGCCGACACTGCCCACCGACGGCACCAGGCCGGCCTCGGCCAATCGCTCCGTATACTTGATCGAGACGTACTGGACGTCGCGATCGGAGTGAGTCCGAGACCCAAAGTGAGTTCGGCCGTGGCGCCCGGAACCGGCGGTTGACGTGATCGAGCGGGCAGGGCGCGGCCTTGTCGCTCACAGTCGTGCGCACCCGCCCGCCGCGGATCACCCCTTGCAGAGCCATTTTCTTCATCAAGCGCGCCACCGTGCAGCGGGCCACGTCGCAGCCTTCCCGCTTGAGCTGCCGCCACATCTTGCGCACGCCGTAGACCTGGAAGTTCTCATTGAAAACCCTCTTGATCTCGACGCTGAGCTCCGTGTCGCGCTTGACACGCGCCGGCGCCGTCTCCGGCTTGGCGCGGCGGGCGGCGTGGGCGTGGTATGTCGACGGGGCGATCTCAATGACTCGGCAGATCGGCTCGACCCCATAATCGTCGCGGTACGCATCGACGAAGCTGATCATGGCTTCCATCGGCGGTCGAGCTCCGCCTGGGCAAAATACGCGCTGGCCTTGCGCAGGATCTCGTTGGCCTGGCGCAGCTCGCGGTTCTCCCGCTCCAGTGCCCTGATCCGCTCGCGCTCGTCAGTGGTTGCGCCGGGCCGCTTGCCCTGGTCGCGCTCGGCCTGCCGAACCCAGTTCGACAGGGTCTGCGCCGTGCAGCCGATCTTCGCCGCGATCGACGCGATCGCCGCCCATTGCGATGTGTGAATGGGGCGCAGTAGCTGGGCCATTGCAGTTACTCCACGTTCGCAGGTTGCTTGAGCCAAGGCTCACGAGTGCTTCGAACTCTGTTCCACGCGACGACGCTTGTCCCGGCGGCTCATCGTCAACTTCGATCCGGACGGCGACGTGCGTCCGCGAATCGGCGATCTGAGTCTTCGGATACTCGCCGACACGCCGCCGATTACCTAACATCCAGGCCGCAACAACCTCAGTCCGCGGGCTTGCCATCCACCAGGTAGAGCTTGTCGTCGAAGCGGACGATGATCGCGCCGTTTTGGACTTCTTTGCCGCCCATTTTTGGCACCTCTGCCGCGCCGCCGGCCTTAGAGGTCCCAATTCGCAAGCGGTAGTTCGCCTTGTCTACGTAGACACCCTCGTTGTTGCCGAGTTCCGCAACCACATCCGGGCCCTTCATGTACATTCCCATGCTGTACGCAAGAGCGACTCCCGAAGCTCCGATTGTGAAGCCGATGGCCGCGGCGGCGCCGATTTGCAGAGTTGTTCGTGATAGTGACATGGGGCACTCCTCGTGCGTGTAGACGTCACGCTCGCGAGGAGACGATATGAGCCCTGGCCTGGCTATTGGGTTAAACCCTGAGTGCAACCTGTACGCACTGCAAGCTGTTCGCTTGCGCTTGCTTGCTCGCTGGCGATTTACGACGGGTCGCGGCCCTGTGACGTGAGATAGATAAAAGGCTCCCCACGCCTGTGTGGGTCAGGTCGAGCCACCCCACTTCGACAGGTTGTCAGGCGCTCCTGGCGGCGTAAGCCCAGGGCATGAGCTCGTCGATGCGGGATGCGGCCAGAGGTTGACGAGCTTGGTGAGCGCATCGGTCATCCAGGCGAGCGGATCGACGGCGTTGAGCTTGCAGGTCTCCACGAGCGAGGCGATGGTCGCCCAGTTCTCGGCGCCGAGGTCGTGGCCGGCGAAGAGGGCGTTCTTCCTCTTATGTAGAGGTCTACATAACCGCAACTATGCACACCCGCCGATTATGCGCAGTTGGCGCGGCACCTGCGCCGAATCGTCCGTGGATAGGGGTGTGCGTAACGCGCTGAGCGGATCGAGCTACACATAATCCTCCGGATCTTCCGCACGTGGCTAACCACGTGGAGGGAGATCATCATGGAAGACGGCTTGCGCTTGCAGCCGCACACGCGTGCATGGCTCGAGCAAAGCGCTCTGGAAGTGCATGTGTCGCAGTACTGCGCCTACTTGGCGTCTCGTGGCTACGCGCCAAGCACGCGACGCGTCTATCTCGGCTGCGTCGCGCACTTTGCCCGCTGGATGTGCCGGGAGAAGCTCGGCTTGAAGCGGCTCGATGATGACGCGATGGCTCGGTATCTGATCGAGCATCTGCCGCGGTGCGGCTGCCCGGAGCCGGCTCGTCGGATTATGCACGAGAACCGGGCGGCGCTGGTGCATCTGCTGGCGACCTTGCGCGCTAGCGGCGCTATCGCAGAGCCGCGCAAGCGACACGGGCGGATCGAAGCTGAGCTAGAGCGGTTCGACCAGTACATGCGGCAGGCGCGAGGACTCGCCGATAATACGCGGGAGCAGCGCGTCGCGATCGTACGGCGTCTCCTATCCGGCGCGTTCGGCTCAAGACCGGTTGAGCCGGCCCAGCTCGGCCCTGCCGGTGTGCGCCGCTTCATCATGGATCACACGGGAAAATGGAGTGCCGGCTCGATGCACGTGATTGCCGGCACCCTGCGCGGCTATCTGCGCTTCCGGGCGAGCCAGGGCGACCGGGTGCAGGCGCTGCTCGCCGCCATCCCCAGGGTCGCGCATTGGCGACTGGCGACGTTGCCCGAGGTGCCGACCGAGGTCGAGATCGAGCGGTTGTTGCGATCCTTCGACCAGCCGTTCCCCTCATCTAGACGTGCCTACGCGATGGTGCGCTGTCTGGTTGATCTCGGGTTGCGCTCGAGCGAGGTGGTGGGGCTCAGCCTCGATGACATCGATTGGCGGGGCGGCACGGTTCGCCTCGCCAAGCCCAAGTCGCGTCGTACCGACGTGCTGCCGCTGCCGCGCGAGACCGGCCACGCCATCAGCAGCTACCTCACCTCGGAGCGGCCGCAGACTGCCAATCGGGCCGTGTTCGTTCGGCATGTCGCGCCCTTCGACGAGCCGATCGAGACCGGTGTGGTGCAACGCGCGGTTCGCGAGGCGTATCGACGATGCGACCTGCCGTATTCGCGGGTCCATATCTTGCGGCACAGTGTTGCGAGCCGGCTGCTCAGCGCTGGAACGCCACTAAAAGAGATCGCCGACGTCCTGCGCCATCGCAGCCTCGACACTTCGGCGATCTATACCAAGGTCGACACCGTGCGCCTGACCGCTGTCGCCATGCCCTGGCCGGGGAGTGCAGCGGCATGACCATATCGATGCAGCACTTGGTGCAGGAGTATCTCAAGGAACGCCGCGATCTCGGCTTCGCATTGACGATACCAGGAAGCCAACTCCGGGCGTTCGCGCGCTTCGCCGACGCGTCGGGTCATCGTGGCCCATTGACCCGAGAACTCGTCACCCGCTGGGCTCGCGCCGAAGCCAAGCGCGCAACTCCGCTGACGTGGTCAAAGCGTATCGAGACTGTGCGGCCGTTCGCCAAGCATCGTGCCCGCGTCGAGCCCGGCACCTACGTGCCCGATGCCCACACCTTCGGGCCTACCCGGCGTCGTTTGGCGCCACACCTCTACACGGATCAGGAGATCGTCGATCTGCTGGCCGCGGCAGGTCGGCTGTCGCCGAAGGGAGCACTACGGCCGGCGACGTACCGGACGCTGTTCGGCTTGGTCGCCGCAACCGGACTGCGACTGTCGGAAGCCTTGCGGCTCAAGTGCGCCGATGTCGATCTCGATGCCGGCCTGCTGACGGTGCGGCAGACCAAGTTCGCAAAGTCGCGGCTCGTCCCATTGCACCAGACGACCGTGCGGGCCTTGAAGCAGTATCTGGCTCTGCGCCAGCGCCACGTGCCAGCGGCGAAAGAGGGACCATTCCTGGTCCGCTCCGACAACGGCACGGCCCCGCACAAACGGACGGTTCACTGGGTCTTCGATCGACTGCGCAAGGAACTCGGTTGGACGGCGAGGGGAGGCCATGCCGCACCCCGCATCCATGATCTGCGCCATACCTTCATCTGCCGGCGCGTCCGGCTGTGGCACGAGCACGGCGCCGATATCGACAACGCCATGGTGGCTCTGTCGACCTACGTCGGACACGCCAAGGTCTCGGACACATACTGGTATCTCACGGCCGCGCCGGACTTGATGTCCGTCGCCGGGCGCCGGTTCGAGCGGTTCGCGGAGGCCGGCGATGTCTAAGCCCGTGACCACGCCATCGTTCGCGATGCTGGTGCAACGCTTCTTCACCGAGCACCTCACGCATCACCGTGCCGTTAGCCCGCGCACCGTCGCGGCCTACAGCGATACCTTCCGCCTTCTGCTCCAGTTCGCCGAGCGCCACACGGGCAAGCCTCCGACCCGCCTTAAGCTCGTTGATCTCGACGCCAAGCTCGTGCTGGCCTTCCTCGATCACCTCGAGCGTGATCGCAACAACGGGGCCCGGAGTCGCAATGCGCGGCTGGCTGCGGTGCGCTCGTTCCTCAAGTACGCGGCCCATCATGACTTGTCGGCATTGGGCGTCATCGAGCAGACGTTGGCAGTGCCGATGAAGCGGTTCGATCGGCCGATGCTGGGCTTCCTCACTCGGCCGGAGATGCAGGCGATCATCGATGCGCCCGACACCGCGACATGGGCAGGGCAGCGAGACCATGCCCTCTTCACGATGTTCTACAACACCGGCGCACGCGTCTCGGAGATGATCGATGTGCGTGTCGAGAACCTGATCCTTGACACCTCGCCGTCGATCCACCTCACCGGCAAAGGGCGCAAGCAGCGCACCGTGCCGCTATGGCGATCGACCGTGACCGTGATGCGAGCCTGGAGGCGGCGCCTGGGGACGACCGCGGGCAGCGTGCCGTTGTTCCCCAATCGGAGCGGCGGGGCCATGTCACGCTCGAACGTCACGCAACGGTTGGCGTTGGCAGTCAAGACGGCAGCCGGCCAGCATCCCCAACTGCTCGCCCGTTCGATCTCGCCGCACACCTTCCGTCACACGACGGCGATGCACCTGCTGCAATCGGGCGTCGACATGAGCGTGATCGCTTTGTGGCTTGGCCACGAGAGCCCGTCGACGACGCACATGTACCTTGAGGCCGACCTCAGCATGAAGGAGCGAGCCCTCGGCCGGCTGCAACCGCCAGCCAAGTCCGGCACGCGCTACAAGCCGCCCGATCAGCTGCTGCAGTTCCTACAAGGCCTCTGATTATGTGTAGTTGGCGGGCGCGGTGATGGCGCTCAAGGCGGCGACGGCGGCGCATTCGCTGCCCTCGCCGCCGGCACCTGCGCATAATCGGCGGGTGTGCATAGTTGCGG
>JBFWRV010000154.1:0-6341 GCA_050248715.1 Hyphomicrobiaceae bacterium
GGAGAATAGCGATCCCGATCTGGCATCCGATCCGCGCATCCCAGCCCCCTTCGACCCCAAGGGAGAACGGAATCATATTCGCCACAGCCTGTCAGCATGCGAGAAATTCAACAGCCTGCTAGAGCAGGTATTTTTGTACATCACGAACCGCTGCGGCCTGCGTTGCGAGCAGTGCTTCTACAAATCCGAACTGAACAACGTCGAGATGCCACTTGCTGTAGCACTCTTCCATGCACAAGAGTGTGCGAAGCTTGGCGCGACGAAGATAACGCTGTTGGGCGGTGAGCCCTCTCTCTACGATCTCGCCCAAAAGTGGCACAACCTCAAAGCCCTCGTATCGGCGCTGCCCTCCTTTGGGTACAAGACCATCCGCATTGACACCAATGGTCAGTTCGAAGAGGAATTCATTGATGCCATCACTGGCTTGCCGATCACGGAACTCTCATTCAGCCTCGATGGGGGCAGTGCCGTGCAGAACGACCAACTTCGAGGCGTTGGTGTCTTCGAGAGGGTAGTGACAAACATTCGAAGGTGCCTCCACTCCTTCCGTGTTTCCGTTACGATCTGCGTCGGCAGAGCCAACTTGGCCACTCTCACCGGAGACGTCCGGTACCTAAGTAGCGTAGGTGTGCGCTCGTTGAACTTTCATCCCTTGCTTTGCATCGGAAACCGGCAAGACGAGTACATAAGGCAAACTGCAATAACTGCCGAAGAGTGGCGTTCGGCTTGTTCCACCCTGCTCGAGATGCGGGCGAGGGAGAAACAGCTAGCCCCAATGAGGGTGCCCCCTCGCTTCACAACGCATCCCATCACCACGGCTGAGAACTATTGCTCTTTGCGGAGGAGAGACAGAGTTCACATCCATCCGAATGGACAGCTACGAATTTGCCCCCTGACTGTCGGCACACCTTATTTGACAGCACACACGGTCAACGATCGCCTCAAGTTCGTGGAAGGCTCTTCTGAAGCTGGCCAACTTGACAACAGCAAGGTCTGCGCATTCCAACGCATCATTGCAGACGCACTCGAGCCCTTGTGCGTCTCATACAAGCCCGCCTGAGGAGTGGGGATGACCCAGATACTTCGTTCCCGCGTGGTTGTCATCGCCGCGGCACTGATCCTTGCGTTGCCCGGGTTCTATTTCGTCTATAAGTTCGCGGAGACTCTCACGACCTTTGAGAAAGTCGCCACAATTGCCTATCCGGTGATACTTGGATTGGCGTTCTATGTGTTGACAGATCTGTCGACCAGGAGAGTACTAGAAACAGAGCGCGCCATTTTGGCTGGGCTCATTGATCGCGCAGTTCGAGACGTGGGAGCCAATCAAGCCCGCGTGTTTAGCACAAAAAAGACTGTCGATGGCGGATCAGAATATTGGAACGCCCTTGCTCGGCGGGCTCGTCGCCGACTTGCCATCATAGGAACAACGAACAAATCTTGGTTCAACAAGGATGCCGAGCAATCGTCGGCCCTATTATCGGACTTCAAGCGCATCACAATGGCGGGCGGCACGGTATCAGTCTTGTCGATAAATAGAAAAGACAACATCGAGATGATGACCTCTTTCATGGCCGCGGCTGACGCGCCTGCCCCACACAAATGCTTTGAGTATGGGGTTGTCAGGGATTTGAACTTCGCGGCGGTCCTTGCAGATGATGTCCTGGTGCTTATGCCATTGCCCCATGAAGATAAATTCAGAGAGGAGACAATGGTGATTGAAATAACGGAGCGCCAACATCCTCATATCTTTTTCAACTATGTGTCGGATATTGAGCGCGTAATCAAAACTTCCACGATCATAGATTTGCTCGAAAGTGCCAAATCGAATTAGCACCAGCTATTGTGCTATGGGCCGCGCACGTTTGGTTGGCGCATCAAGGTGTCGAATGGTAGGCCCAAGACTGGGCCCGGCTATGGTCACCACTCAGTAACGGCCCAAATCGCTTCCCACACCTCTAGGCCAGCCGTTGGCCCACCTAGCTCCGCCAGCATAGGAAAGGCCTTGCGAAGCAGGTCGTGTGGCCGGCCCCTGTCTTTCTCCGCAGCGGACTGAAGCAGGTGAGTCGGCAGAAGACTTTGCTATCCTCTCTATATCCTCAGACCCGAAAAAGTTGGTAGGGCTGAACCTCGAGCCCCAGTCCACTGTGCTCTGTCATGTTCTCCATTCCAGAGACACTCAGGTCAGCAAACGTCAATGCCGGTAGGCAAAGCCCCAGCACTCACCCCAGTCCGCACCCGGTCGATGGCTTCGCGCAGGGCGGCAAGCTCGCCGACGCGGCGGTGGTAGCCAGTCTCCTTGATCAGGTTCGCGGCAGCGATCCAGCGCTGGTCGGCAGCCTGGAGAACGTGCTCGGCCTCTGCTGTGGAATTTGTCGCGAGATGGGCTAGCTGCAGGCGACCCCATTCGAGGCAGATGTCGGTAAGGTGGAGCCGCATGCCGCCGCGTAGGGCAATCTCATGCGCCTCGGTGAGGTCCTGGTGAGCACCACCAAGGTCACCGGTGCCTCGGCGGAATGCAGCGCGGGCGAGAAGGCCGCGAGGCAGATGGTGCTCGGTCCCTGCCTTGCGCAGCCCCTCGATCGCATCATCGAAGTGGTGTCGGGCGTTCGTGCGATCACCGAGTACATGCGCTGCGCGCCCAAGAGAGAGCGTGTCGAGGGCGTGAATTAGCCAAGAGAGGCCACGCTGATTGGCGGCCTCAAGCGCATAAGCGGCTCGCCGCTTCACCTCCGCGCCCGCACCACGGCCAAGGAGGTGATTGCAGTATTTATAGCCTTGCACCGAGTAGAGCCTATCAAGGTCAGGCTGCCGCTTGGCTTGTATCGCCTCGGCTTCGCGGAACAGTTGCTCGGCGGCCACGACATCGCCTGACTGGTGCAGCGCGTCAGCCAATGACGTGCGTCCGCTCATGCGGCGGTACTCATCACCGCTGGCGTCGGCGTGCATAACGGCCTCGCGCCCGGCGGCGATTGCAGCAGCGATCTCGCCAAGCGTCAGCTATAACTCGCTGAGATTCGAGTATTCGCGCGCCGCGCCCTCCCAATCCTTTCGGGCGATGCGGAGCCGAGCCCCAGCCTCCATGGGCTCTATCGCATCGCGCAACCGGCCGAGTGCGTGCAGAGCGGCCGCAGCGTGGCCGAATGCCGAGGCTTGGTGCACTAACCTCAGCGACGAATGCGGCGTACGCCACGGCGGAGTGAAGAAATTGGCAAGCGCGCCCAGGCTTGCACCGATTGCACCGAGCTGCTTTATGATGAAAAAGGTGCCGCCTTCGCGGTTCAACCGCTTCTGGTACACATTGCTCCACACCTCCGGGTGCCGCCCCGCCGCGCATCCGTGGGTGATGGCGTGAAATAGTGGCTCCATCTCAGCAAGCGTCTCGGGCTGCTCTTTCTCGGGCAGTGCCACGTAGTAGCGGTAGAGCCGGTCGTTGGCTTCCCGGAAAGCGCTGGGTGCCGCGCGCGCCAACTCCGCTCCAAAGTGCTGGCGTACCACCGGGTGGGCATCGACGAGCGCGTCCGCCACGGCATTCGAACCAAGCAGCAACTTGAGCTTCCGCAGCCGGGCCATGGCGAAGCCCCACTGGTGCTGCCGCTTCAGCGGTGTCAGAGAGTGCCACGCATCCGTCAGCCCTGGGATCGGTGGTGCTGACAATACCGCGGCAATCGCCGCTGGTTCGGCCGGCCGGTTGAACAGGCCGACAAGGCGCATGATCATCAGTTCGGCGACGCCGTTGACATTCAAAGCGCTAGCCGCCAGCTCGTGAAAGCGCTCGTCGTAAGCCTCCATCACGCGCTGAGCGCGCTTTGCTTTGCGCGCCGTCTCGTCCTGCTCGGTCATGTCCTCGATGATGTCGCCGAGCTTCAACGTGTCGCGCCGGGTCACGTCGCCTGCGCACACGTTGGCGAGATAGGTGCCTAGCAGGTTGACCGACGGCGCGTGGCCGCCGGCCTCGGTGACGGCATCCATCAGCTCGCGCTCTCGGCCGTGCACGCCGAGGTTCTTCAGCAGCTCCGCGCCAGCCCGCGTATCAAGTTGGTCGAGCGCATGGCTGAGCACCAACGGCCGGTTCGCCAGCTCCGGGAGCTCCTGGCGCGAGGTTATGACAAGCAGGCCAGGGTTGTCGTCCGCCAGCATAGTGATGAAGGTGGCCAGGCTGCGGTCCTTGAGCCTCCCGCCGTTGACGAGAAGCGCGTCCTGCAGCGGCTCCAGCCCGTCGAGGATGAAAAGAGAGCGCTGCGCACGGACGAGGCGAGCAAGTGTCCGCCCGCGCTCGGCGCCGTCGGTGATCGGCTCATCGGCGAGGTCGTGGCCGAAGAACTTGAGCGCATTGGCGACGAAGCCCTCAGCGTTAGTCGTGTCGTCATTCTCACCCGAGTTCTGATTGTAGGCGGACCAACCGTAGACTTTCTGGGCGCCCGGGTAGCCCCTCTGCGCCAGCTCGTCGATGAATGCGCGCACGAGGGCAGACTTTCCTGCGCCGCCGATGGCGTGGAACACGACGATGGTCTTCTTGCCGGGGCTGGTGGTGGCCCAGGCGTTAGCGAGCGTGGTCAGCTCTCGGTCGCGCCCGAAAAGGCGGTCAGCGCCGGAGGGGAGCGCGAGCTGGACACGGTTGGGGTCGGTTGGGGTGGAGGAGGCCTTGGCACGTTGCTTAGGCTCCAGCTCAATTGCTGCCAGGATCAGCGCCTTGGCGAGCAAGAGACTGCCGATCGCCTTCACGGCATGGAGATGGGCGATAGCCCGCGGCAGCGCACAGTCATCGATCAGCACCGGCACCAACTTGCCAGGCGTCTCGTAGGCGCGGACCATCTCGGCATAGCAATCCATGGACGCCAGCCAGCGCGGCGACACGAGCGCGACGACCTTGCGCGACAGGCCTATATTGGTCGGCAACTCGCGCAGCCAATCCTCGCCGCCGATCAGCTCGCGATCCCACCAGACGCGGTAACCCTCCGCCTCTAGCATCCCTGCGAGCGTCTGTGCCGGCGAGCGGTCGCTATCCTCCTCGCGATCGGCGTGCGCGTAGGAGATGAATACGTCAAACTCCTCGCCGACGACCTGGTCGCTGCCGTCCGCCACAATGGCCCTCCGGTCGTACAATGAGGGGATGTTAGCGCGGGGTGGTTGCAATTGTCAGCAGCGCGAGCATTCGGTGCGCTGTGTCGCCACCGCGCCCGCCCGCCGCTGGGCGAGGATAAGAGGCCTGCATGCGAGGTCCTCGCGATGCTCCGATCGGATGACCCTGGTTAAAGTGCTAACTGCGCCGTCCCAAACCGCTAGTCGGTTGCGGTGATAACGGTGCCGGTCCTGGACACCCGACCCGGCAGAACCTGGCCCCTCGGACCAACAAACGGCCGATGTTGATCGGCAAGGTGTGCCCCGCAAGAGAAGCCGAACTTGGATTTGATGGTCCAGAAGGCCCGGACGAAGGAAGCGGTCATTAGAGATGGAAATCTAGGGCAGCCCGCACGACCGACACAGTTGATCTTGCGGCAAATATCGTGCACGACTTCAACGTCCTAGAGGGCGGTCGCTCAGATGGCGCAATCTGGAGGCGCGACGAATAGGCATGCGTTCAGCGACGGCTCTAAAATCCCACCCCCGGCCGGTCACGGCGCGGAGCAGGCGCAAGGCGCCTGTCCCAGTCGCCCAAGGACAGGGGCGCGAGCGCAATTGCTCGGTAGCCAGAACAGTTGGCATCCTCTCCGATGCCTGGGCATTCCTGGTAATTCGAGAGGCGTTCTTCGGCGCGCGACGGTTTGAGACCTTTCGTGCTGCCCTAGGCCTACCCAGGGCAACTCTCACCGCCCGCCTCAACTCTCTTACACAGCAGGGCATCTTCAAGCAGGTGCACTACGCAGCCAATTCAAGCCGCGTCGAGTATCGACTGACGAAAGCGGGCCTCGATCTGTACCCGCCATTCATGGCGCTGATGCAATTCGGCGACCGTTGGCTGACCGGCAAGAAGGGGCCGCCTCTGCAGCTGATTCACGCCGACTGCGGTAAGGAGTGCAAGCCGATCGTCGGCTGCTCGTCATGCTTGAAGCTCGTGCATCCAATGGACTCGAGCTATCGGGAAGGGCCTGGTGCCGGAAGCACACCCGCGCGGGCAACCAAGCGGTCTCGCCGGGCTTCTGATCCATCTCAATTCATGCGCGGCCGACCGAGCTCGGTCTCGTTGTCGCTCAGTGTCATGGGCGACAAGTGGAGTTTCCTCGTCATCCGGGAGGCGTTCCTGGGTGTTCGCCGATTTGATCGGTTCGCAGCGGAGCTGAACATCGCTCCCAACATTCTCACCGATCGTCTCAATCGCCTCATCGACCGCGGCATCTTCAAGA
>JBFWRV010000155.1:0-6261 GCA_050248715.1 Hyphomicrobiaceae bacterium
CTGCTGGCCGAGGCAGCCTGAGCCGAGCCAACCGGACAGCCCCGGACCCCTACGACCCCACCGCCAACCGCCCCGATCCGGAAATCCCGATCCGCCACAGACCCAAGTTCAACAGCCTGCTAGGACGCAACGTCGCGTTCATCGCCACCTTGCTTGAGAGTGGCGTGGAGATCATCGCCGTTGACATGCCGGGCGCCGATCGTTCGTGGCTGCAGCTCGCGGCGGTCTGGGCCGAGCGCGAGGCGATGCTGATCGCGCTGCGGACGCGCGAGGCGCTGGCGCGCGCCAAGGCCGACGGCGTGGCCCTGGGCGGCTATCGCGGCGTGCCGATCACGGCATCGAACGCGGCGCTGGGTCGGGTTGCTCAGGCTGTCAAGGCACAGGAGTACGCGAGCGCCTTCGCACCCGTGATCGAGGAGCTCCGCGGGCTCGGCATCACGAGCACGCCAGCCATCGCGGCGGAGTTGAATGCGCGGAGTATTCCCACGCCGCGCGGCGGGCGGTGGCATGCGGCGAGCGTGGCGCGCCTCATGGCGCGGACGGCGTAACGAGCGGTTGGGCCAAGAAGGTGCAGAGAAAGGAGGACGCATCGACACGTGTCGGGAGAGTGCCTGGCGAAGGAAATCAGGGAGTGGCCCTTGGTAAAAATCGCAGGGTCCCCTGCCGAAGAATTGTTCTCGGATTTGGTAACAAGAGCCGCTCGCTCTCGGCGCAGCCTGCGCATCGAGCGGTGGAGGGTGCGATGGGAGTCGACGGCGGGGAACGGTTGATACGTTCGACAGGGTAGATTCACAACATCATTACCACGCACCACCGATGCCCAGTAGCCGGCACAGGCTACTGCCTGCTGCCCCGACCCCAGTGCTCCAAAAAGTTGACCTATACGTCAACCAGCGTGAGGCAAACGCCCCACCTTAGCCCCGGACAGCGAAATCAGAGCGGCAGGGAGGTAGAAATAAGTTGCCGGGCTCTCATTTTCTCCACCAGCCCGAATAGTCGGTTTTGCCTCACCAGACTCACGATACCCCCATTTTATTGGTACTTAGCCTAACGCTCCCCCTTACGCTATGCCTCACGCTGCGTGAGGCTCCGGGGCATCGAGCGGGATCAAAGCGTACTTGATTGGGTTGCGGTCCCTCAACCTCACGACCTTCACCAGCACGTTTTCCGACGGAGCGTGAGGGGAGCGTGAGGCACAGCGTGAGGCGAGTCTCACGCTAAAAGTGGCACCCAAAACCTCTCGTCTGAGCCTGGCTCGTAGAATTTCACACTTGCGACCCTCCGGCGCCGCCGCCACGTCCGGAAGTTCAACCACAAGTCTCCCGAACGCATCCGTGATGTCGCCAAGGATGTCGCCCGCGGTCACGTGGTCCGTGCCGCGCTTGTCGGCCCAGATCCCGACCAAGTCGGCAGCCGCGCTGCCATCGTCGTCCTTGCTCTCGAGGTAGGCGGGCACGTTCTCGAGGAAGCCCGGCACGCCTGCCGCCTGCAAGATTCCGCCCATGACGTTGACGTAGGTGTCGAACGAGGCAAGCCGGGCGCTGCCCGACGGTTTCCCCGCCTGCACCCAGTTCAGCACCAGGATATGGCAGGACCAGACCAGCTGTCGCCGCTGCGACAGCACCCAGTCCTGCAGGGGCCTGTGCTTGAACGCGTCCTTATCCTTCTCCCGGTCTTCTGGCCTCGGTACCGCCGCGTCCAACCGGATGGGGACGTTCCGCCGCATCAGCTCGTGTGTGAAGCTCAAGTTATTGCCCGCCATCACCCACGCGCACCGCACGGGGATCTCAACGTCCTCGCTCTTACCCAACACCCGGTCCCGCCACTTACCGTCGCGTCCATCATCTTCGAAGGTGAGAAGGCCACGCCGAGACCGCTCGCTGGCACGGCTGAAGAGGTGCGCAAGTCGATCACGTCGGGCTTGCGTGGCGGCGGTCAGGACGGCGGCCAGCTCACCGCTATCGACCTTGCGATTGATATTGTCGATGAACATGAAGGCCCCGCCGGCGGGCACGGGCGCCGGCTACCTGGTGCACGTGCCGTCTGGGCACGTACATCAACCGCGAAGGATCGGTGCAGCTTGGATCGAACTCGAGCCCTAGGCGTTGCCCAACCGCGGAATACTTGTCCTTCCACAGCTGCATTGCCTCGTCGTGCGACATGCCCGGAAGGTCGAATTCGAAGGGCTCCTGGAGCAACAGCACAATGCGGTGTTTCGCCCACGGCTTGTGCGCCAACGTGCGGTAGAAGCCGCCGGGCTTGTGCACTCGCGGCCCGAGGGTGGCGCCTTCGAACAGGAACGCCTTCGCCCGCTCCTTCTCCTGCAAGTAGCCGACGGCATCCGCTACGGTAGGCTCGCCTGTGCGCTTGTGCTTCCGCATCCACTCCGCGATCACCTTCTCTTTGATATCTGTGCTTGCTTTACCGTTGGAAAAAGTTGGATAGACGATCGCAAGCCAGCCCTCGCGTCGGATGTTCTCAAGTACAGGACCGATATCCTGCCCGGTGTCACAGTCCAACATAATGGTGTAGTTGCGCGCCATGTTGACGGCGAGCCGCTGTCCTGTGCCCACGACGACGGCGCCTTGTAGAAAACAGGTCCCGGACTTCCTCTCACTGACTTCGAACTCCTTGAGGCGGTCGATGAACTCGCCGATGGAGAACGAGGCGCTCTTGAAGTTCTGCGACGTCTCATCGGCGCCGATCGCGATCGTGATGGTCCGGGCCGGAAGATCGTTGTCGAGAGTACCGGCGGCGGCGGTGCTGGGGCTGCGGGTATCCATGTTACCGCCCCTCCCGCTCGACCAGCATCGCCACGTTCTCGCGGCACCACTCACAATCCGGGTGTGGATAGTCGAGCCGATGTCCACGCATGTGAGGCCGCATCACGCGCACCTGTCCGCGTCTTTCAGCGCGCACGCCCCACTCGAATCCGATGCGCCGCCCGAGGCGGAAGCCGTCATCGTGATCGGGACGAAGACCGTCGGCGAAGCCTTGGCCATAGCCCTCTTTGCGGCCGCGCTCGCGCGCTTCGTCCAACATCGAGGCGACGTGGGCCGCGATATCATGGTGATAGTCATTTGAGTACGGACTCTCTGTAGGCGCCTGAGTCTCGTCGTGCTAAAACTCAGGACACAGTTGGCGCGGCCTCACCGTCACCAGATTTCTTGGCAGGCATCTGGTGGACTCTCCGGTGAGGCCGCGCTTTTTGAGCGCCGGTCCACGCGTAGAGCTTCGATGAGAGGTGTGGATTTGCCGGGCGCCAATCCCCGGCCTACAGCGCGCTCCGCGCCTTGGCCTCGTTCCTGATCTCACTACCGTCAGGCGACGGACGCGCCCCGCGCGCCCCAGGCGACAGAGGCCGGTGAGGCCCGTGCCGGCGGTCGGACGGCATGTGAAGCCGTCCATCTGTGGCAGTCGATTTAGGGCTCGTGTGACACGCGTTCAAGGGGCTTTCGAAGAAAGAAGAATTCCTCGTTTCCTCCGGTTCTCGCTTGAGTTTCTCTGCAACCTATAGTAGATATGATAAATCATCATGCACGCAGAGAGCGAGGATGACCCCGTGACCACGCCCTTCATCAGTTTGCGTCTCGACGAGAAGACGCAACACGCCTTGAAGTTCATCAGCGAAGCCGATTGCGTTGACCGGTCTGCGTTCGCGCGCGCGGCGATCATGGAGGCCGTAAGCGATCGCCTGTTCCACCTTGGCATGAAGTTCGGCCGCCCCGCGTTCAAGGGCCTTGATGTCAATGTAGTTGGCGATGGCGCTCCCGCCGCCGGCACCCCCTGAAGACAGCTTACGACAGATGGCTCGCCGATGTGGGCCGCGAGTGTGAGATCGCCGCCCGCCGCGCGCTGGAGGCAGTGGGTATGTTCGCAAGCTTGCCGCCCACGCATGCGGAGTGGATAGACCACCACCGGCAGGTGCTTGCGGTTCTTGAACAAGCGCGGGCGGAAGGCACGCTATCGCCCGAGGACATCGCCGACATCGAGGCGCGCCATATAGAGCTGATGGCAAAGCATGGAATTGATCTAAAGCCCACGACGAAGCGCAAATATCGGCGCCGCGGACATGCGCGCTGGGATGGCGTGCCGCCCGGTGGGGTGGCTCGAGCCGAGGCTACGGCCAAGCGGCGCATTCGAACGGAGAAGTGGGGTGGGGCCGTCGGCACGTTTTTGGAGCGCGTGCAGAGCCCCTTTGCACCGGACTGTGCCGCCATTGATACGTGCCAGAAGGCCATCAAGGCGCTCTACGACTGTAAGCGATCGACGCCCGAGGTTGCATTGGCGCTCGGGCTGACTCTTGCCAGCGCCAGAGTGGGTGTCAGCCGCGTTCGCCATGGACGCCGACGCTGATCCTACACCTTGCCTTCCAATACCACCTGTTTTCCCTGGGTGATACCTGGTGATGAAACTGCGAACACCTATGTGCTTGAAGTAGCGATCTAATTCTTTGGCCGCCAGTGGACGAGCCAGTCGTAGGTTCAAATCGGGGGCTCGATTTGGGCGTAAGCACGACCCGATCGAGTTCCTGGTGGCCGGGTAGTAGTCAGCGGCTGTGCGGGTCCGTGCTCGAACGCCGCGCGTGCGCTTGATCTCAACCACTACCCGGGCTCGCTCTTTGCCTTCAATCCCATGGCGCGTGCCGCCTCGGCGAGCGGCAGGTTGGCTCATCGGGGCACTCGCGAACGCAACGAAGCCGTGGTGCTTGTAGAAGGCCGCCTGGGCATCGACGACGATGGCGAGCGCGGGGATCTCCCCCTTTGGTCGTCGGCCAGAGCGGGCCCCAACGTGCTCATGAAACGGCCTCGAACCGTTGACGAGGATCGGCGTCTTCCACCCATTCGACGATCTGTCCCATCGGTTTGTCGCGCGGTCGGTTCGTCGTACTTGACTCCTTCTGAGTGATACTCAATAATCGTGTGAAACTTCATTCGACGATCGTGCGCCTCTAGGCTCGTGATCGGTGGCGAAGATGGGCGCGATGGCGATCTCCTTTCCTGAGACGGAGGAACACGAGCTTTTTCGGCGGTCGCTGAGGAGCTTCGTCGAGCGTGAAATCACGCCGAACGTGCTGGCATGGGAGGTGGCGGGCCAAATTCCCCGCGAGCTCTTCGAAAAGGTTGGCAGCCTTGGATATCTCGGTTTGCGCCTCGACCAAGACTACGGCGGCGGCGGCATGGACTTTTGGTACACCGCCGTTTTCGTTCAGGAAATGATGCGCTGTGGCTCCGTCGGCGTGCCGGTCAGCATGCTGGCCCACGCCGAATTCGCCACGAAAGTGATCGACCGTGCCGGCTCGCCGAACTTGAAGGAGAAATTCGTTCGCCCCGCCGCGGCCGGAAAGAAGATCGGCGCGCTTGGCGTCACGGAGCCGGGCGCGGGGAGCGACGTTGCCGCACTTCGCACCCGCGCCAAGCGCGCAGGCGACGACTACATCATCAACGGTTCCAAGCTATTCATCACCAACGGCACCATTGCGGATTTCGTAACCACCGCCGTGCGTACGGGTGGAGAGGGCCATGGCGGCATCTCGGTGATCGTTGTTCCGACGGATGCCCCCGGCTTCAGCCGCGGCCGCCGGCTGAGGAAAATCGGGACTCACGCTTCGGATACCGGGGAGATTTTCTTCGACGATTGCCGCGTTCCGGCTGCCAACATCGTGGGCGAGGAAAACGCCGGCTTCCGCCTGATCTTGGAGGGGTTTGTCGGCGAACGGCTGGTTCTGTCGGTCATCGCCTGCGCCCAGACGCGCCTGATGTGGGAGGAGGCTCGCCGGTATGGCCACGAGCGTCACGCCTTCGGGCGCCCACTACTGGCCAATCAAGTCTGGACGCACCGCCTCGCCGATGTCAGGACCAACCTCGAAGCCGCGGAAGCCCTCACGGCCAGGGCCATCGATCTCCATGTTCGGGGCGAGCCGTGCGACGCCGAGGTGTCGATGGCCAAACTGTTCGCCTGCGAGGGCACCCTCGATGCGGCGCGGACATGCGCTCAGATCTTCGGTGCCATGAGCCACATGGAGGAATGCCTTATGGGGCGTCTCTACCGTGACTCTCTGGCCTTCACCATCGGCGCTGGCAGCAGCGAGATGATGCGCGAGATCATTGCCCGTCAGACCGGACTAGCGGTCGGGGCCAAGGGTCGTGAGTGAAACGGCGATGCGGCGCGAAATCATCATTGCCGGATTGGGCGAGACAGAGCCCATCCTGGCCGATTCCCGGTCAATTCCTGAGATGGTCCTGGTGGCCGTCGAAGCGG
>JBFWRV010000156.1:0-6237 GCA_050248715.1 Hyphomicrobiaceae bacterium
CCTAATGGAAATAGCTGTCCCCGGCTGGGCAGCACCACACCCCCGTTCGCTGTTTTCTCACTCGCCCCCTGGGTGAAGGACCTGCCCAACTAGGGCCGGCTCAGGGCTGTGCATTGTCGAGATAGATTTTTTGGAAGGTCGCGAGAAAGTGTGACCGATCCACTGCAAGATTGGCCGCGAGCGCCGCGCCAGATAGCGGTCCGCTGAGCCGCTGGAGTTCGCGGATCACGTCCACCGCCGTTCCGACAGAGGCCCGCAGCGCATCATGTGCGGCCGCGTCTTCCAGCTCCTCGCGTCGGAACCCGTTGCGATTCACTCTTCTCGCGCTGGCTCGTGCTCGCAGAACCAGCTCGCGTGCGGTCCCTGCGGGCACGAGGCTGGGATCGGCAATCGCAGCCCTTAGAACCGGGGTGACGAGCCGGTACACAGCCCCAGCAACGTCGTCGTCCGGGTCGCCTGGAGGTGCATCGCCTGCTGCAGAACCCACGACAGCAACAACGGCTTCTCTGCCACCGTGGTGGTTCAGGAGGATTGCTGCCTCGGCCGCCCCCGACTCCATCAGTGTCGCCAGCGCGGCAAGCGATTCCAGATGAAGCTGTGCCTCCACATCGGAGTAGCGCGTGGCGCACTCGGTGTAGGAGGCGGGTGTGAGCAGCGCCATGGCCTGCTCTATCGCCACATCGGGCACGCTGCGCTTTCGCAGGCGGGCCACGATCGATGCTTGCGCTGCCCCGAACACATCGGCGCGCAGCAACGTGAGGCAAAACTCGAGGCCGAAGCGCTCGTCGCCGGCCAGCCCACCCTGCCAGCCGATAAGCCCGTCTGCCTGGGTCGGCTCGTCTTGCTCGTCGTCATCGACAGAAGGCCCTCCCAGGAAGCTGCGAAGGCTTGCCTGCTCTTTGCGGGTGAGCCATTTGACCCGGTTAGCGGGGGGCGAGCACAAGGCACGGAGAGGCGACTGCCACACATCCGCGACTGCATCGGGCTCAGCGCTTCCATCGTGCGCGACGTCGCCAATAGCATCATGGCCCGCGCCCAAAGACGCCTCGAGCTGAGATTCGGCTGCCGCGTCGCGAAGCGCCTGGCGATAGCGCAACATGGCGCTCGCAGCAGAAGTGAAGAGCCGAAACCCATCCACCGTCTCGCCGTCGCCGGCTATGGCATTGCTCATCCAGAATTGGAGGATCGTCTCGTTCCCGATGGCCCCCGCGTCGACACGGCCCTGCCGCCCGAGAAATGCCCGCATCTTGCGGGCTTGCTGGAGATGGGTCGCACTCTCGAGGCGTGCGCCGAGCCAGGCATTGAGCGCCGAATGGAGCGAGCGGGCTACGTCGCTGGCCCGATCGGGCGAGCGAGATCGCACGAGTGGGGATAGCAGATCGTCGACCGCCGCAAAGCCCAGCGCATTGTGAAGAAAATCGAGCAATGCCGCCAGACGCGGCATCTGCATAAAGTCGATCTCGAAATGCGGGGGGCCGTCCTGGGCGGCTGCAGGGACCGGCGATCGAATGGCAACCCCGGCATCCGTCAATCCGGCAATGCTTGCGGGGAGACGCCCCCCGACTGCCGCTGCCTGTAACTGCGATCGGAACTGCCGGGCCCGCAGAGCGGTGAGCCGGACATAGAGAAAGTCCATGTAGCTGCGGCCGTCGGCGACGGCCATGAGATGCGCCAGCCGCACGGCGCGCCGAATGCCTCCTCCGAGATTCGCGTCACGGCTCGACACCCAACGCCGAAGGACCACGCCATCGTTGGGCGGGCACCATGGAGCGCCGTGTGGATCCTGCCGATCCAGGGTGATCGCCAGCGCGTCGGCTACCTCCTGGGCATCCGTCGCCGTGCTCATGACCGATCGTCATTTCCGGAATGTCGCAGCACGGCCCTTCGCAGTCGCCGAAGAAAGTCGTCAAATCCGGTGTAATGGTCAGGTATCGGGTGCATCGGCGGCCGTTTCTCGACTTGGCAATACGGAACAGGTATAGGCTTGGCCCGTCGGACTGGGGAATAGAACGGGAGCAGCGGACGTGGACGATACTATACCGCGTGCCGATCGACTGTACGCAGCCCGTTCCGCCCTGGCCGAATGCGACGTCACGCCCCAGCGCCTCGGCATTGCCGAGATCGTGCAGTTCCTTTGCGACCCCGGGCGGACATTGTCGGCGGATGAGCAGCGCATCCTGTTCGCCGATCGGCGCCTCCGGGATGACTATCGTCGCCTGAAGGCGCAGCTTGCGACGATCGAGCTCCCTGCGCTCGCGGCGGCGAGCACGGGTACCGTCGACAGCCGTCGCTTCGCGGGCGGCACGCTCGCCATCCACCCCTCCCGTATTCCCGATCAGGTCTACATTGTGCTGCGCCTCACGTCGCGGGATACAGCCCCGCGCAGCATAGTTCTGGAAGGCTCGACGGGGGAGCTCGTCAAGCGCTCGCTGCCTGCCGCCGACCTCCAAGGCGAAATCATGATGGTCCTGGATCGCAAGAACATCGCAGACGGCGTATTCCTGCGGCTCGCGTCCGATCCCATGTCGACCGGCTACCTGTTGCCGTAGCGCGGCTGCTATGGTGGACCATGTCCACCCCAGGGAAGCTGAAGGTCCTGATCCCTACGACGAGCGGATTGGTCGAGGTCTTGCTCCTCACCGAGGAAGACCCCGCCATCGGGCGCTCGGTCGCCTGCATTGGCGGAACGACGGCAACAGCGGGGATAGATGCCGACTATCAGGCATTCGTCGCACGCCCGACGGGCATCGTCGAGCGGCTCTTCGGCCATCGTTGCTATCGCCTCGACGTCTCGGGTCCCATCGACGCGGGCCCAAGCTGGCAGCTCGGTGTGCTGATTGCCCATGCGCTCCATGCCGCGGGACGCCTGGCCCAGGAAGGAGAGCCAGCCGAAGGCGTGATCTGGGCAACCGGTGCTGTGCGGTCGGTGGATCTCGCCGTGAGTCCCGTCAGCCATCTGAGGGAGAAGCTCGCTCATTCTCTCGGTCGGCTTGAGCAGGAGGTCAAAGCTGGTCGCCGCGTTGTTGTCGCCCTTCCGCATGCAAATGTCGCCGAGATGCCGACCGACCTGGGGATCGAAGGCGACGGCATTGAGATCGCAAGCGTGGTCAATGTCCGAGACCTCTGGGAGAGGCTCGACCTGAAAGCCGGCGAGGGCGATCTCACGCCCCGCACCGGAACGCAGGCCGCGGCACCCCCCAGCACAGGCCGGCGGCTTCTGCCGATTGGCTGGCATGCCGTGGCGACCGGTCTTGGGGTTGCCGCCATCGCCGTCGGCGCCGTGCTTTGGACGCTCCGAGAAGCAGAGACGATGGTCCCGTCCACCGGCTCCGAATCTCTCAGCGCCATGCTCGAGGCCGCCGTCCCGCGCATGGCGCGCGAGACCCGGGAGCGTGAAGCGAGAGCGTTCTCAGGCTCGAAGCCGCATCGCGCCATGGCGTTTGCCCCGCAAGCCCAGAGGACGTGGGCCACGCTCGGTTGGTCGAGCCAGGAGCTTGCCCAGGAGAAGGTCCTCGAAAAATGCCAGCAGAGCTATGATGAACCCTGCGCGCTGGTTGCGAGCGACGACATCGTCGTAACGCCGGGGGCCGACGGCCGTTGGCCGATCCGCGACTCGCCGAGGGTGCGCTACAACGGCATCTTCAATCCCGAGCGCATTCCCTCGATCAACAAAGTGGTTGAGCAGCGCGTCGACGTAGCTGGGTATCTGACGGCGCCGAGCCCGAAGGCGGCCGCTCTCCATGCCGTCGGCGTCATGCATGTGGCTACGGGAGCACCGAGCCAGCGCCAGGCGGAAGAGCAGGTACTGCGCGCATGCGACCAAGACGCGGCGGTGAAGCGATCGCGCGGGCCGTGTCACCTCTATTCGATCGAGAACCGCGTGGTTCTTGCGCTGCGGGCGACGGGACCGATAACAAGCGAGGCGCCCGCTGCTCTGTCCCCGGCCGCATTGCGCGACAGCTTGGTCGGCATCATGGCGCAGTTGGCGCCGGACTACTCCCTGGCCGAACGTCAGGTGCAGCAATACATCGAAGCGCCTTCGCACAAGGCCCTTGCAGCGTTCCCGACGTCCGGAGCCTGGCGCGTGCGCGGTGCGGAAACGCCGCTCGCAGCGGAGGAGCGGGTTCTCGAAGCATGCCATATCCGCCACGGGGGACCCTGCGCCCTGGTTTCGGTGAACAACGTCATTCACGCCAGTGGCGCCCAACCGGTACCGCGGCTGATGTCGCGGGTTACTTACGATGGGGTGTTTGAGCCCGGCAGGATACCAGGATCGTCGGCCTCGCTGAGGCGGCGCCCCGACGTCGTGGCGTATCGCGCGGCACAAGGGCCAAAGGCGGCTGCCTATCACCCCTGGGGCGAGTTATTTATCGTGACAGGCGCTTCATCGCAGCATCTCGCCGAGATGCAGGCGATCGCCGACTGCAACCGAGATCCCAATCGCGGCGGCAAGGATGGGCCGTGCCTGCTCTACGCCGTCGGCGACACGGTTGTGCTGCCCAAGCGGTCCCATGCGCCAATAACCCCTTGACGGGCTTTCTCCATCTCTCTCTAGCGGTGCCGACCTCCGGACGTGCCACAACGGCGCCTTGTGCACCGAAGTATCCCGATTGGCCTCGCCGCTGCGATGGGCGGACCGCCGCGAATCACCTACTCTCCTGATTGGTGCGGGGGCAAATCTTCTTTGGGAGGTTGTCATGCGCACTGCGCTGTACGTGTGCTCCGAGACCCTGACGGCTCTTGTCAACATGGGGTCGTTTGCTGTCCTGATCGGCGCCCTGGCGGCAGTCTATTCCCAATCGGTGCGAACAGGTTTCTTGGTCGCGAGCTTCACCTTCATTGCAACAAGTCTGGGCTTCGCTTACAGCGTGTGGCGCTTTCACCGGCCACGGTCGCCGGCATGAAGCGTGCCCTTGCCGTCCTGGTAGCGCTGCTTTGCCTCAATGCACCAGCATGCGCGCCCGATGCTTCAGAGCGAATGCCGCCTGACCACGTCATGAACCCGCGAGGCGAGTGATTTTGGTGGGCCTTGCCAAGAGCACACCGCTTGCTGGTGCGCTCGATCAGATGGACACCGTCCATCATTGATCGTGCGGCTCCATTCCGCTCCGCCACAACCAGCACACCCCAGTACCGAGCTCGTCTATGGCCCTCTCGGGCTGGTGCGTGCACCGCGGCCGCGTCAAGGGTCCGGTCTTGACGAAGGCCCGGTTAATAAGGTGCAATCGAAGCAGCTGACATCGGAGTTACCAATGAAGATCAAGCGGATCGAGCACATCGCCATAGCGCTCAAGAACATGGATGTGGTCAAAGACGTGCTGGCGAACAAACTCGGCATCGCCATGGAGTATGAGGAGCATTTGCCTGCTCACGCCACGACCCTTGCCATGTTCCCCGTGGGGGAGACCTACATCGAGTTGCTGCAATCCGATAGCGCGGAGTCTGGCACCAACAAGTGGATCGCCGAACGCGGCGAAGGCCTCTTCCACATCTGCCTCGAGGTTGACGACATCGACTTGTCGATGCGCGAGCTGCGCAAGAAGGGCGTGCGCTTCCAGACGCCAGAACCCCTGATCGGGCATGGGAACTGCCGCATCGTGTTCATGGACCCCGCGACCACAGGCGGCCTCGTCATCGAGCTGGCCGAGCAGCCGAAGCCTGCCTCCACCTAGGTAGAAAGGTTCCGGCCCTGGGAATGATCAGCGGCTCGGGCCGTGCCGTTGTGCCCCGAACCGAGGCCAGGCCCTGGCCCAAGCCGGCCTTGGAGTCCGATATCATCGTTGATTGCTGCAACCCGGCAGTCGTCGCAGTCACGCTCAACCGACCCGAGCGCCGCACGCGGTAGGTCTCGCAACAGGTTCGATCCAGACCTCCAGTGGACCCGGTCAACAGCGTTCCACTACTCCCCGAGCGTGCTCCGGATCACGCGCAACAGCTGCATCGGGCTATAGGGCTTGGTCACGTAGTGGTCGCAGCCGGCGGCCCGCGCCTTCTCCTCGTCGCCCTTCATTGCAAACGAGCTGACGGCAATGACGGGCGTTGCCGCGAGGTCGGGATCGGCCTTGATCCGCCGGGTTGCCTCATAGCCGTCGAGCACCGGCATCTGGATATCCATCAGGATGAGATCGGGCCGGTCGGACTTGGCACGTGCTACCCCCGTCTCGCCGTCGACGGCTTCCAGCATCGCATAGCCCGAGCCGGTGAGGAGGGTGCGCAGGACGCCGCGCAGGTCCTCCT
>JBFWRV010000157.1:0-6187 GCA_050248715.1 Hyphomicrobiaceae bacterium
GCACCAGGCCGCCGTCCTTGATGTAGCCCTGGATCAAGGCGATCCAGTCGCCGGCCGCCGGCGCCGTACTCGGCGCGACCGGGGTCGGCAGTGCCGCCCAAACCGGCGGGTTGGCGGCGAGACCGAGTAGACCCAGCAGGGTCACCGTCCTCTTCTTCACTTGTGCGAACATCATCATTTCTCCGAAGTTTTGGGGCAGACCCCTGATCACCACATCCCGGGTTACGCACCCGGACCGATACGGTTCCGGTCACCCCGTCACCGCAGATAGAAACCGAGCACGAGAAGCACGATGCTGGCCCGCAGGGCCGCCCACACGAGGTCGAACAGCGCCACCTGACCGTCCTGCCAGGCCCGGAACGTCCCGACGGTCACCCACATCACCCAGACGAAGACCAGGACCAGCACCACGCTCGCGATACTCGTGAGCAGCGTTCCAGGAGTGACTCCAGACCCGGCCTGGAACGCGGTGTTTTGTGCGGGCGTCATGACTGGGCGTCACTGCCGGTAGTCGCCGCGGAGCGGCGGAACCTTCCGCGGCTCGTTGCGGGGCGCGTCGATGTGTTCCTGGACGCCGGCGCGGATCCGCTCGAGGTCCTGGCGGAGCCAGTCGTAGCGGAACCGGATGCGGGCGTCGGGGGAGGCCTGGGATTCAGCCGTCGCGATGACGGGCTCGAGGGCTTCGATCTCGTGGATCAAACGCGCGAGGGCGTCTCGTTCGGCATCAGCATCGGCGAATGCAGGCGCTGCCATGACGAGCGCCAACAGACTGATGATGGCTGCGCGCCAGTGGTTTCGCATTAGAGTTACGCGTGGACCGTGCATGGAGTGCATGGTCGGGAATACGCGCATCACCGTCGATACGAAACTCCGTCGGCTCGCGCCGTGGTTTGATCCAATTTGGAAGATTCGCGAGCACAGTTCGCAAAGCTTTCGGAGGCTGGTATCGTCTATGAGGGGACGGTCCCTTGATCGAATTGCGCCAGACCTCATACAACTCCGGCTGGCGCGACTCACTCATCCAGGTTTTGCACAGCCTGGGTCAAAAAAGAAGACTCTACACAGGTTGACTGTCGACTCCGCGGCGGGCTCGTAGTCCTTAGACCAGGGGGGGGGTAAAAACGTGCACGTTTCGGAAATTTATGCATCCGGATTTCGGTGCTTCGGACCGGACAGCCCCTTGGCGCTCAAGCTCCAGCGAGGCTTGAACATCCTTGTCGGGCCGAACGATTCCGGGAAGACTGCCATCATAGATGCGCCGCGGTTCGTGCTGTGGACACGAGGCGATGACTACCTCCGGCTTGAGCCAAGCGACTTCCATGTTATGCCCGACGGCACCAAAGTCGGTGAGCTTTTCATCCGCTGCACATTTGAGAGTCTGACGCCGGACGAGGAAGCCCGTTTTCTCGAATGGTGCTCAAATGAAGTCGGCACGCTGCGCCTGCATGTTTGCCTCCGGGCCAATCTGCGCAAGGCCGCTGGCGGCGGCGAATCTGTGATTACGCAATACCGCGCGGGCAGAAGCGCGGACGGCCAGCCGCTTGAGGGCGATCTGCGCGAGTACTTGAGATCCACCTACCTTCGGCCACTGCGGGATGCCGAGCGCGAATTGCGCTCGGGGCGGCGGTCGCGGCTCTCCCGGATTCTCGGCGCGTTGCCCGCCATGGCCAGCCAAGCGGCACCAGCACAGCCGGGGCAGCCTGAAACGCTGCGCGACACCATGGATCAGGCTGACTCCGATGTCGAAGCCAATCCGGCAGTGCAGGCGGTCCAGAGCAACGTAAACACATCCTATCTCGATGACCTGTCGTTTGCGGACGATCGCCTCGCGGCTACACTTGGCCTTGGCGCGAAAGGTTCCTTCGACCAACTTCTCGAACGGCTTGAGCTTTATCTCAACCCTCCGCCGGGAAGGGAGGTGCGTCTTCCGCGCGGCCTCGGATATAACAATCTGTTATTCATGGCCGCGGAGTTGCTACTGCTGCAGTCGCATCCCGATCAGGTTCCCTTCTTGCTGCTGGAAGAGCCTGAAGCTCATCTTCACCCGCAGCATCAGACGCTGTTCATGCAGGTGCTTGAGCGCAGGGCCGCACCTATTGCGGCGGGGGAGAACGGCCAACAAGTTCAGGTTCTGCTCAGCACGCACAGCCCGCAGCTTGCCGCAGGGGCCGATCTCGATGCAATGGTGATGGTGCTCGGGTATAAGGTGTTTCCGCTGGCCAAGGGCATGACGAAACTTGAGGCGGACGATTACGCGTTTCTGCGCCGTTTTCTCGACGCTACCAAGGCAAACCTCTTTTTCGCGCGCGGGCTGGTCATCGTCGAAGGCGATGCCGAAAACATACTGCTGCCAGCGCTCGCAGCGAAAGTCGGGCGTCCGTTCGGCAAGCACGGCGTTTCAATCGTCAATGTTGGGCATCGGGGGTTATTTCGCTACAGCCGCATTTTTCAGCGTACCGACGATACCGTCGTCCCGTTGCCGGTGGCCCTTGTGCCGGACCGCGATATTCCTCCGGACGCTGCCGGCGAGCTTGTCGGTGAGGACCGTAAGACGCAAGGACAGTGGGAGACCGACGACACTGCCGAGTATATGCAAAACCTGTCGAAGCATGCGGGTGGAACGGTTCGCGCGTTTCCTTCCGAACAATGGACGCTTGAATTCGACCTCGCCAGGCAGCCGCCGCTCGCTAGTCTTGTGCATCAGGCGGTTCAGCTCGGCAAAGCCAGGGCTAAAAGAACCCGCGTACAGATCATTGAGGATGCGAGGGCCGAGGTTGAGGCATGGCAATCCGACGACGCCAAGACCGCCGATGACATTGCGGTACTGATATTCACTCCGCTTCACAAGAAGCAGGTTTCCAAGGCTGTCGTCGCCGAGCAGCTTGCCGCCCTGATCGAGGACTTGCCCGATGACGCCGCCACATTCAGGGCGAAGCTGCCGGCGTATCTTGTGAAGGCGATCGATTACGTCACAGAAGCGCCGCACGCCGCCACAGATGGGGAACAAGCGGCGGTCGCTGATGCCGGACCGCGCCCGGCATGATCGCGCTTCCGCCACTCACTCGAGACCTTCTGGACCAGATCGGAACAGAACTGGGCGGTTGCGATTTTACTGGAGCGAACCAGCAGGCCTTTTTATCCAGCGTAGATTCGTGCGACGTGCAGGCGGCGCCGGGCCACGGCAAGACGACGTTGTTGGTCGCCAAACTCGCCTTGCTGTCGCGGTCCTGGGATTCGCGTGCACAAGGCGTTTGCGTAATTTCCCACACGAACGCCGCCCGCGAGGAGGTAGAGAAGAAGCTCGCCCACCATCCAGCGGCGTCCGCATTTCTAGGCTATCCGCATTTCATCGGCACGGTGACGGCATTTCTGGACCGTTACATAGCACTTCCGTATTTGCGCGGCCTCGGATGGTCCGTTCATCGCATCGACGACGAGGTATTCGCCGCGATAGCCGGTTCTAGGTGGCGTTCGAAGCCAGCGCTTCTCAGATATGCACGGAGTAACAGAGGCCGCAATCAGCAGCGCTTGGAAAGTAATTTCGTTCCAAAGCTCGCCTTGGCGCCGACCTTTGTATGTGACCCTGGCGTTGCACCACAACGAATCGGTATCCGTCGTCGCGCGCACCAGCCCGGCCCGGACAGCGCTTCGGGTGCTGCCCTTGAGGAATTGAAGGCAGAGCTTGTCAATGACGGCTACTACCGATTCAGCGATTTGACGGCGCTCGCCTTACAGGCCCTCGAAAAGTGCCCGGCAGTCGTCGAACGCATCCGCAGACGCTTCCCCCTAGGGAACCTCTGCACAGGCAGCTGTGTAGAGGTTCCCTAGCCTGCTCCCCTATGGCCTGCATGTCCCCGAGGAACAGCGGCAGGCAGCGCTGGCCTTCTTCGCGAGCCTGATTTACCCGGAGCCGGTGCGGCTCAAGACTCTGGCCCTGGGTGGCTTGTGGCGAGGTGACGCCGACGTCTGGCTCCGCAGGAACGAGGAGTGGTTGCTGCCTGTGCTGGCGCTCAACAGCCAACCCGCCAAGCAGGCCCTCGCGCTGCTGCCGCATCTGGACGAGTGCCGCATCCACGCGGAGGAGATATTCGCCGTCAGAAGCCGCCTGAGTCGCTACGGACACTTCTGCAGCCCCAACCAGCAGGCCTGGGCGGATGCGCGGCGGGCAGCCTGGCTCAAGCATAACGATTCGGTCCTGCGGCAGCTCGAACTCACGACAACCTGCCGCGAGTTCGAGTTGCTGCTGGCGCAACTGGAAGACCCACATGAATGAGCATGATCGACGCGTCCGCCAGCGCGAGCTGGCGAACAAGTACCTGAACGAGATGATCCGAGAGCATCGCGATTGCGACGAGAGCTACTTCGACGCCCAGGCGCGGCTCGCATTCGAGGTAGGCAAGACCGGCGACCAGTTCCGCATGCTGCTCGCCGTGCTGGATGACCCCAACAACGACCCCAACCTTGTTCCACCCACAGGAGGCTAACCGCCATGTTCGGAAAGAAGGCTCCGACGCCCGAGCAGATTGAGAAGCGCATCGAGGAATTGACTGCGGCCTTCCACGAGGCCGACGCCGAGTACGAGAAACTGAACAGCGAGGTCGCGCAGCTACTCTACGAGGGCAAGGTCGAGGTCGCCGAGGACCACGACACCCGGCTGGCCCAGCTGACCCGGCGCATGGACAACACCGCCGCCGCCGTGAAGGTCGCCAAGCGGGAGCTGGCCGAAGCCCAGGAGCGGCTGCGGGAGGCGGAGCGAGGCAAGCTGGAGGCTGCCGTTGCGAAGCAGCAGGCGGCGCTGGCGGAGTCCAAGGGTGCGCTGGTCGAGGCGCTGGCCGCGCTGGAGCGCAGCTTCGTCGCCTTCTCAGACGACAACGACGAGCTAACGCGGCTGGCACAGAAGGCGTTCGGGCCGGGATCGTCGCAGGGGGCGCATGTCCGCAAGACTCAGCTCAACCGCACGATCTGGGACGAGGCACCGACGTTCGCGAAGTTCTGCGGGCTGCCGAGGCCTGCGCTGGGGGGTAGTGGTAGGGCGGTTGCTGGACTAAGCGACTGAGCGGTCGTACCTTTGCGCGCGTAAGCCACGGGGCGGGTTACGGAGTCGAAGCCAGCTGGGCCAAATCTAACGTTCAGGGGCGGGCCGCATGACCGGAGTGGCGGGCATACTTACTGGCACATTTTGGCAGCTTGCGGGAGTGACCTTTGTTGGACTCCGGATCTGGATCTATAGTGAGGCTGCTGAGTCGGCTATGGCCAGCTAAGACTCAACAGCTCTTGCGAAGTTACGACATTCGATCCAACAGCAATCGGAGCCTGAATGACAACTGCGACGCGTCTAGTCACCTATGTTGACGTCGCCGAGCGCTCCGCTAGACGGGAGCAGGTTTCGGTGTCGGCACGTCACGAACTGGAGCTCGCAGACGGGCGACGTGTGCTGCTGCTTGATGATCGAGGTTGGGGCTCGACGGGAAGGTGGGCGGAAACATCGGCAATGGAAATTCGGGAGACCGCACGGATGGTAGTGGGTCCGGATGAGCCGCCCGAAGGGTCTTCGCGCGAGGCGATGGAATCAATCCACTGGGGTTCTCTACAACAAGTCGCACGGCGAAAGGGACTAGACATTGATGTAGCCGAACTCAGGTGCCTGCCGCACGATGTTGTGCTCAGTCCACGCCTGCTCGCACGCATAGGTGTCGAATCCGAATAGCCCCCGGTCAAGGCCAGGTCCTTAATCGCAAATCGCCGATAGCAAAGAGACGCAACATGCTTTGATCGCTGCGCCCCCGATGTGCCCCGTCAGCGTTGACCTCACGGGGTGACATTTATTAGCCTTTTCGTGCGAGATTGGGGTTAAAACTACCAAGCTCAATCAGGCGGCGCGGTATCCTGTTGCACGAGTCGCATGGGATTATGGTGGCCCGAGCCCAGCGGTGCCGACGTTCCGCCGACAGCTGCGCGTGGCGGCGACGCAGCGACGCCTAATTCCTTCACAGTCGTAGGGAGGTAAGACATGATCTCACGTTCCAGAAAGCGCGTTGACATGTACCTGGGAGTCGCACTGCGAATAGGGAAAATAACGGGTCTTTTCTCGTGTTGCCAGGCGTATGGCAGGAGTTGGCGTAGCGGGCGGCGCTGGGCCAGCTGATCCTCATCTATAAGGATGGCTTGGAGATCGCACGGCGGTAGT
>JBFWRV010000158.1:0-6084 GCA_050248715.1 Hyphomicrobiaceae bacterium
ATTCCTCCGGCACGTCGTCGAGCCGGAAGATGTTGTTGTCTACAAAGTGGACCAACTTTTTCTTACTGAGGCCGATGCGTACGATGTCGTGGACGGAGTACTCTGGTATCTGCGGGTGCGAGTACGCGAACGTCGTGCAGTGGCGGCTGCGGCCGCTACAGTGACACTCACAGCCGCCGTTCGGCTCCGTCTCGCAATTGAGGTATTCCTTCGCGGCGGCCATCTCCGCTTCGATCTCAGAGCGCTTCGCCACCACCTGCTCGCTGCTATCGTCCTTCACGAACATCGCGTCGATATCGAGCATCCCGGACCGCACGTACTCCTTGTTCAAATGCACGATGTACGTGCGTCCTACCTTCACGCCGGCGCGCTCAAGCACCACCCTCTGGAACGCGAGGTCGGAGATGTGATCACGATCCTCGTTCCCCTCCTTCTTCGCGTTGGTCCCCTTCACTACATAGATATCCCACGTGCCCGGCTCTCCCGGCACGAGCACATCGCACTTGGCGATGAAGCCATCCGTCGCGAACGTCGCCTGAAAGATCGCCGGCACGCCAGAGGCCATGAGGCGCTCGGTTTCGCGACACCATGACGCCGCCCGGCCAGAGGCTTCGCGCGAACGCCTCGACCTCATTCCCCTGCTCGACGAGGTGGAGCTCGAACTCGGAGAGGGTGAACTGCTGCAGGAGGTCCGGCCGATGCAGCTTCAGCCACGTGTTCTTCGGGCATAGCTGGAATTCAAGAAATGTCGTCTTCGAAATCAACATGCTGCAAAACTACCATGCGCCACCCCTCCGCGCACGCCCCGTAGCACTTCGCAGTGCCACGCGAGTTATAGTACGTTAGCTGACGTGCGAATCATTGAGGGTGCCATGGCCAACAAGGAACAGCCCGGTAACCGCGAGAAGCGTAAGCCGAAGAAAGAAAAGCCGAAAACAACTCCTCAAGCGTCGTCCTTCTCAGGCGCGACCACGAAGAGTGCCGCCGGACAGAAAAAGCAGCCTCGGGCGCTCGCCGCGCAGTTGGATTATTATGAGCTGTCACGATGCCGTGCTTGGATGCCGGACGCGGAGCGCTTGCGCCCGGAGGTTTCGGAGGCAGACCATGGACACTAGTACGCCAAACAGCAAGCCGACTGCGCAAGGCGTGTGGATGCGCGGCCTGTTCATGCTGCTGTTCATTAGCGCCTTCGCGGTCGGTCAGGCGCTCTTGACGCTCCTTACGTTCGTGCAATTCATCTGGCTGCTGTTCGCACGCGAGCCCAACCAGAACCTCGCTACCTTTGGCAGCTCTCTCTCGATCTGGCTCGCCGAAGTCGGCCGCTTTCTAACGTGCGGCACCGACGACAAGCCATTCCCCTGGAGACCGTGGCCGGACACGAGCGCTCCGCCCACGCCCGCGAACCTCATTCGCTAGCCGATCTTGGCCGCCGCGGCTGTCAAGGGCGCGCTCGCGCGGCAACGATTACAAACTCGCGTGCGCGGCGGCGGAGCCGCCAACCCTTAGCAGGAGCGCCTCAAGCGGCGGCCACACTTTGGCTACCGAATGAGAGTAGACACTTCAAGGCGTGTGGGCGACTTGCGGAGGCATTGCCATGCGCACGCGACGCATCATCGAATGTGTGGGTAGCCTCTCCGCGCTGCTCATTGGCAGCTGGGGCCTGTACCTCGATATCGCCTCAAACGGCAAAGAGCCGTTCGTCATGCGATGGTTTGCTGCTGCCCTCGGCATTGCCGCGCTCACGTGGGTCGCGGCTCGCTTCGCCCGACCGTAGGTGTCTATGGGCCGAAGTCCGGGCGATCACCGGGAGAGCGCCGCGAGGTTCAGCTTCTCCGAGGGCCCGAGCCAGATCACATGTTCTGTGTGGTCCTTGAGCGCGCCGCCAGTGTTTGCGTGCGCGAAGACGGTGAGCCCATTTCGATGCTCAACGAGCCACGGCATAACGTTACCAAACTGGTCAGCGTCAAACGCGAGTTGGCATCTTCCCCGCGGATGCGGCCCTACGGGCCCATCATGCATGCGCCCGACCGTGACCGAAAAGCGCGCGCCCGCAGCTTGGCACAGCGCCTCCGCCTGCGCGCGATGCGCCGCATCCACCACTCCCCCGCTCGACAGAACCGCGAACCACCGCTCAACTGAGCGCTCGCACCCTCACGCTCCTTCCAAAATCCGTGCGCCACTCCGCATCCCAAATGCCGTGCGCTCCACGTCCGAAATTCGTAAGCTTGCCGCGCCGCACGCGCCGTCACCGCGCTCTACCTCGCTGTGCTCGACCTAGCCGCTCTCGCGTCTTTGCCCGTTCGGGGACCTCAGGTGCAAGCAGCTGCACCTACGCCGCACGATGCCGAAACATGCTAGCTAACTCCCTCCATTCGATCGCGATCGGCGGGCAGCTCGGCGATGTAACCAACGCGGCGCACGCCGCTTGAAGATGTCGCACGGCGACCGACCTTGCGCCGAGGACCACAGGCAGACCGGTCATGCCCTCACGACCAACGACTGCCACTTCCGCCTGCCGGCGCTCACCACCGCCGATTGCTACTACGGAGCCGAGACCACGCACTGGAAAGTACACGTCCGCACGTTGCGATTGGCGGACTGCAGCCGCATCCGGAAATTCAACGGAACGCGCTCAAGATGCGGCCGGGGGAGGCGCCTTCGCACGGAGTTCCACACACCGCGGTTCGATCTTTATGATGGTGGGGAGGCGGCGGCGATCCCAATGCCTCTGTACGTACATTGCGACTGGTCACCAACGCTTCACCGACTGAATGATCAGCACACGGGCTCAACGCATACAAGCAGAGAACGGTTGATGGCTTGCCGGCAGTGTCGGCAAAGCATCGACGGCCTAGGTAGAGCGCACCTTGAGAAAAAAAGGGCGCCGCGAAGCTGAATTCGGCGGCGCCCCAAAGTAACCACCTATGCCAGGGAGAGGCTGGACCGGTGAGGAGAGCCGGTGGGTGGCGAATAACTGATAGTCAGGGACCAACGACCAACTGGTCGTGTTCCAGCACACAGACGGAAGTGCAGAGGTCGTGCCAGGGCTCGGTCGACGAAACAGCAGCCATCTCCCGCGCAAATGCAACGAGCGAAGTGAAACAAAAAGAGGGTGGCCACGGGGGCACCCAAGGTTGGGACATAAATGGGACCGCCAAGGTAAGCGGAGCGACACGAAACTGCTGAGTTCCCGGTGAACCGCATGCCGAAACGAAGCGCAACCTCAAGCTGCTCTGACGATCCCATTCTGGAGCCCCCAATGAACGACCTCGGCGACTTCTTTGCCCGCGAGTTCGACGAGACCATTTCGCGTGCTCGTCAGCGCCTCACCTTAGCCACCGTTACCACGAAGACACCCTTCGGCCGAAAGGCCCTACGCCTACAAAAGCGACTTCAAACGATCCGCGACAACCTGCGCAACGATGGCGGCATCGCCGTTACAAACTTCCCCTCGTCGCGTAACGGGCATTTACCCCGGAACTGATCACCCTGAGTGCCGTTGGTCCAATTAGGTGTGAAATTCCAGAGATCGAAAACTAACGCTTAGAAAGCCCTTGGTCTCAAAACCGAGGGCTTTCGCATGCCTCAAGTCGCACTGGAACCTGCGGCTGAGGCGGAGGTTCTCTTGAAAAGATGAGGATAGACCCATCGCGAAGAAGCCATCCATCCCTGGGGGGAACCGGTGTCGGAAGGGCATCGCGGAAGCTTCCAAGTTGCCAGGTGCAGGAAGACCTCCACACAACGGATCCGGACCAAGATGTAGAGCTGCCACCCTGGATCGGTCGTCAGCCTCAATGCTGGTCAAGATGTGAAGTTGCAACGGCGTTTCCCTCGATGCCAGCCTGCAACAGCTCGCCGTCCGCAACAGGGCGCAATCGGTCTATGATCTATGTTTTTCAGGATCGGAGCACGTCGCGGAACTCGCTGGGCGTCATACCCATGTGCCGCCTGAACGCGGCCGTCAGGTGGCTGTGCGTGAACCCTATCGTACTTGCAATCTCTCCGATCGGCAGCTTTGGATCGTGCAGAAGGGTGCGGGCTGTGCAAAGCCGCTGCTCGAGCACGTACTGATGCGGGGTACAGCCTGTCGCCTGTCTGAAAGCTCGTGCAAAGTGAAAGAGGCTCATGCCTGCTGCCTCCGCCATGTCGCGCAGGGATACCGTTCCACCCAGGTTGGCGCGCACGAACTCCTGTGTACGTTTCAGCCGACTCGGCGCCATGGTGCAACCCCGCCGCGTTGGCAAGGGCGCCACGTTGGAGTGCGCGCTAATGAGGTGTCCGACGAGGCCCTGCGCAAGCGCTTCTGCCGCCAGGTGGCTCTCCGGTCGCGGTTCAGCCATTTCTCTGAGGATCTGGTGAGCCGAGCGTTCCAGGATGATGTCGCGGACCAGGAACCGGGGTATAATTTCGACCAGTCGAGGATCGCGATCGACCATCTCGTCGATGGCCTGATCGAGCAGCTTGCGCGAGATGTAGACGAGAACGATATCCCCTGTCTTGTCGAAGATCCACCGCGTGTCCGCGTCCGGCGGGAGGATCGCCAGCTGCCCAGGGACGACAGTGCCGCTTGTCCGCCGGCCATGCATGGTACGCTCCAGTTTGAGCGGTTCGCCGTAGTTCACTCCGAACGCCGGAACGCTGAGCGCAGGCAGACTGACGTCCACCTGGCCCAGCCGAAAGCGGCTCGCAGCAACTCCGCTCCAATCGTTCTGCGGACTGGCCAGCCGAACATCGGCGCTGGCCCGCGCATGTACCATCTCCAGCGCAGTCCACTCCGCCCTGGCTTGTAAATTCGTCATGATGGCCCTCAAACGCGACACACAATTCGTGTCACCGATCGCTCAATCGTGACTACGTGGCCAAGAGGGTTGCGGGTTCTCGCCAGAGAAAAAAATCGCAAGCCTGCGATAACGCCCGGCCTTGCAGCCTTGCTCTCGCAATCACAGTGACACGATGTTGAAGAGATTGATGAGCACACGGGGGAGAACAATCGATGTCGGCGCTCCTGCACGCAGCAAGCTGCTGTTTTCTACTCATTGACCCAAGGAAGGAACATCTCAGCCAATTCGATCAGGAAACGCAGAACGCGCTCACGCGAAACTTCGAGCTTTTGGAACAGGCGCTGCGAAGAGTGACTGTTCCTATCCACATCGTCTTTGTCAGCAGGACGCCTGAGCCTGACGAATCGCTATCCAAGCTCGAGGGAGCCTCCGATGCGCGGATGCACGTCTCTGGGTCCAATGGCTCATTTTGGTCGAGCTCCGCCCTTGCGGCCACGCTCGGCAGGGAGCCCAGAAGGGCCCTCGTGCTCGCTGGCTTCTGGTTAGAGACAACCGTAACATTCACGGCCCTTTCCGCACTTGCCGCCGGTTTCGACGTCTTCATCATCATGGATGCGACCCCGCCTCGGACCGCCGACGCGCGTTCTGCGGCCATCAATCGTCTTCTCCAAGCCGGCGGAGTTCCAACGACGACGCACCAACTGATCGCCGAGTGGACCGAAACGACGTCGGACCTTCAGGAGCGCGCGGCCCTGTCTCTCCTCGTCTCGACGCACTAGCGTGTGCTCATGATGGAGCGAGCGACAGCGGTGACGTTCAGTCACGCGAAAGTGAATACGAGCACCACTGAATAGAAGCACCAATGCCGGACGTCTATCAGGCAAAGACGCACCTAACGGCGATACTACGGGGACATCTCGACATCCGGCCGCACCGTCGCATTGGTAGCCCGCGCTGACATGCCCACCGCAGAAAGCGTGAGTGCATTTGAGGGAGAAATACATGCTGCAAGCCGGCCCTCTTGTCGTGCCTGAATCGCTGCCTTCCCTCGTGGCCTACGAGTATCTGCGCATCGCAATCAGGTCCGATTGGGCATGGGAGTACCTGCGCCGCAACCTCGACTATCAAACGAGCGCGCGGCTCGGCCACCGCAGAGGGGTCACTCGTCTGCGCCTGACTGCCGGTCCCCTCTTCACTCGTTTGCGGGCGCGCCATGTCCGCGCCGAGGGGTGGGGCCTCGCCTGCTTTCGTTGATCCGAAGCTGACGGCCAAGGAAGCACATCCGGTCTGGCTGCCCGAGACC
>JBFWRV010000159.1:0-6027 GCA_050248715.1 Hyphomicrobiaceae bacterium
GCCCGCGCAGATCAAGCGAATAAGCTCGTGCCATGCCTGCTGGCCTCCACTCCAGCAGGCAGCATGAATCATATTCGCCGCAGCCTGGGAATCCCCCGCGATTCCATTCGAACTAAACTTGCTCTAGTGTTCTGATCGCGAAATTCGTCTCGGGCGCAGGCAGGATTTCGCGGCTTGTGGAGCCTGGTGCGATTGGTGGTCTATCTCGGCGACGGGCGAGCTGGGCCGGGCTTGGCCTGACGCGACGTCACCCGACGCTGCGGATTTTGGCAGCACTGTCGGCGGAAACCAGGGGCATCAGCACCACCTCCCCGCGTTCCGCCATGAGGGCGAGCTTGCCGCGCTTGAGGTCCTGCGCGAAGGCGCCGAACATTTCGTAGCGCCAGCCCTTGAGGGCAGCGATGTCGGGCGCGTCCTCGACCGCGATGCGCTCCAAATCGTCGCCGTCGGCGATCAGCCGCGGCGCGACCTTGTGGCGGGCGGCACAGGTCTTCAGCAGCACCCGGAGCAAGTCGACAAGCGCGACCTTCTCCGCCGGCAGCGGCAGGCCCGTGCGTAGGGCGGGCACGGTTTTCATGTCGCGGGAGAGACCCCGCTTTACGGCCTCGACGATATCCTTGGCGCGTGCCGACTTGGCGAAACCTTCGCTGAGCGTGCGCAGTTCTGACAGAGCTGCCGTCTCGGTCGGCGCATGGCTGGCGATGTCGTAGAGGGCCTCGTCGCGCAATATACGATTGCGGGGCACGTCCTGAGCCTGGGCCAGACGCTCACGCCAGGCCGCAAGCTCTATCAGCACGGCCAGCCCCTTGCGGTTCTTGACGCGGAGCTTCAGGCGGCGCCAGGCCTCCTCGGGAAGGACCTCGTAGGTACGGGGCTCGGTAAGCTCGGCCATCTCTTCGGTGAGCCAGTCGGTGCGCCCCTCCCTTTCAAGCTCAGCCTTGAGGTGCAGGTAGATGTCGCGCAGGTGGAGGACGTCGCCCAGCGCGTAGACCAGCTGCTTCTGCGACAGGGGGCGCCGCGACCAGTCCGTGAAGCGCGAGGTCTTGTCGAGATCGCGTCCCGTGACCTGCTTTACCAAGTTCACATAGCTGACGGCTTCACCGAAGCCGCACACCATCGCGGCGACCTGGGTGTCGAAGATCGGACGCGGGATCAGGCGTGCCAGGTTCCAGACGATCTCCAGGTCCTGGCGCGCCGCGTGAAACACTTTGACCACGCGCTCGTTGGCCATGAGCTCGAAAAAAGGCTGGAGCGAGAGTCCGGGCTGCAGAGGATCGACCAGCACCTCGTCCTGAGGTCCGGCAAGCTGGATCAAGCACAGCCGGGGCCAATACGTCTGCTCGCGTATGAACTCGGTGTCGACGGCCACAAAGCCGTGCTGGCTCAGGCGCTTAGAGACTTTGGCGAGGTCTTCGGTGGTGGAGATGAGGCGCATGGACGGGCGCTTATAGCGCAAGCATCCGCAATTGTCGCGGGCAAGGCGGCTATTTTCCTGGTTTGGCGTGGACCGGTTCCCGCCCCGCCAACGCCGTCGGCTGCCGCAGCCGGCCGGGCTAGCGCGTCAGCACGATGAAATCTGTGTACTTTCCCGTCTCGTGGCTTACCCCCTCGTCGGACACGGTGAGGGACGCGCCGGCCCAAAGCTTGTCGGAGATGAGCTTGCGGGTCTCCTCGGGCATCTCGAAACGGTCGAGCACCGCCCCGGCCGTAGGACGGGCACGCGGCGGAGCGGGCGGCGCCTCCGGGCGATCACCGCGCCGGCCCGTCTGTCGCCGCCCCGTCTGCGGTTGCGACGGGCCCACGGAAACCGTGAGCCAGCGCATGGACTTGCCGTCTTCCTCGGCCTCCATGGCGACGTAGAGGTGCGTGCCGAGCGGCGCGTCGGGGTCCTTGAAAACCACCGGAGCCTCGTGGATCGGCTTCCAGGCCTGGCGGACGTAGACCCGGCCCGTCTTCTTGCTGACGAAGACCGAAATCGGCTCTGTGCTGCGCTCCCCGGCACGCACGATTGCCGCGGCGGCGTCGCTCAATTTCTCGGCGTCCCAGGCTGTCTGGGCGGCCTCGAAGGCCTCCTTGGTCTTGGCGGCCTCAATGCTGGCGGCTTCCTTGACCGCCTGTGAAGCTTCATCGAGCTTGGCTCGAGTCGCATCCCTGGCGGCGCCGGCCCGCTCCGCCGCCTCGGGCGTCTTCGCGGTCTCAACGGCCTTCTGGGCAGTTTCATGCCTGCTGCGGGCAGCTTCGAGCGCACGCTCCGCATCGCGTAGCGCGGCAATCGCCTTGTTGGCTTCGGCTGCCCTGGCTGCGGAGGCCTGGCTCGCCTCCTTGGCAGCCTTGGCGAGGACCGGCGCCTCGGCGACGACCTGGGCCCGTTGCGCCTTGGCCCGCTCGAGCGGGCTCAGAAGCCTCGTGGGGGCGGCCGCCTCCCCTGCAGGCTTGCTGCCCGTGGAAATAGGCATCAGGGCGGACTTTGGCCGCTCGCCGTCCGCCAGGGGCGCGGGCGCTGGAGTGAGGGTCGGCACAGGCAGCGCCGGATGCGCAAACTCAGCCGCCTGCACATCGTCGGACGCGACCACCACCCGCGCACCCATTTTCGTCATGGTCCACAGCTCGGACGCAAAGCTGTGGGTGAGGCGGATGCAGCCGTGCGATGCCGGATAGCCCGGCAGGATACCGGCATGCAACGCTACGCCGGACCATGTGATGCGCTGCATGAACGGCATCGGTGCGCCGCTGTAGATGTTGGATCGGTGGTATTTGTTCTTCTGGATGACGCTGAACATTCCCGTCGGCGTCGGAAAGCCTCGCATGCCGGTCGAGACCGCGCTCTGCCGCTGGAAGCCCCTCGCGCCGTAAACGGAGATACGCTGCTTGGGCAGGGAGACCACGATGAGATGCACCTGCGGCGGGGCTGCCGTCGCCGTATCCTTGCCGGTCTTGTCGGGGCGTGTGACGGGGGCCTTGGCGACAGCCCGTTTCGACCTGTAGGCCGGGTAGGAGCGCGCGTCGACGCTATCCGCGCCAGCACCAACCCCGGCGAGGGCAACCAAGCCCGCCAGGAACAGGGAGAGGGGGCGAACGGATCGGGAGCAATTGGAATACAATTCTGTAAACTCCAGCTGGCGGGACGTTCAAAACAGCCACCCGACCCTGTTATAGGCGATCGCCCGCCAACAGCCGTAACCTGTTAGCCACACTCGCCTTGTCACGAGTCGACAGGCGCGCGCCGATGCCGCTTCCTGAGGCGCTTGCCATGCCGTGCAGCCCGTGCGAGTGGATCGGCAAGAGCTCAGGGGATTCGTCGCTTGCGAACCCTGGTGTTTGCGTGTGCGTAGCCTCGGTTGCCAGCGCCGTGCCACCATGCGGGCTTGAAAGCCATGTCAGCTTTTCGCGTCTTGCGCGACCTCTTCGGCAAGTCGGACGGGACGAAGAAAGCCGAGGTTGCGCGCGAAGCGCTGCCCAAGTCTGTTCCGGCGGAGAAGCAGGCTGCTTCGCAGGCCGCTGCATCGTTGGATTTGTTCGAGAAGGAGCCGGTAGAAAAACCCGTGGTCCGCGCCGTTCGCAAGCCTGTCGAGAGCTCCGAGAGCTACACCGCCGCTGATATCGAGGTTCTGGAAGGCCTGGAGCCCGTGCGGCGACGGCCCGGCATGTATGTCGGCGGCACCGACGAGAAGGCCCTGCATCACCTGTTCGCCGAGGTGATCGACAATGCTATGGACGAGGCGGTGGCGGGCCATGCCACCTGGATCGAGGTTCGGCTCGAGGCGGACGGCTTTCTGTGCGTGACCGACAACGGGCGCGGAATCCCCATCGATCCGCACCCCAAATTCAAGTCCAAGTCCGCCCTCGAAGTGATCATGACGACGCTGCACTCGGGGGGCAAGTTCGACAGCAAGGTCTACAACACGTCGGGCGGGCTGCACGGCGTCGGCGTGTCGGTGGTCAATGCTCTGTCCGAGAGGCTCGAGGTGGAGGTCGCGCGCGGTCAGCAGCTCTACGCCATGACCTTCGCGCGGGGCGCGCCGCAGGGCAAACTGAAGAGCCTCAGGGCCATCAAGAACCGCCGCGGCACCAAGGTGCGCTTCAAGCCGGACGAGCAGATTTTCGGCAAGGGTGCCGCGTTCAAGCCGCAGCGCCTGTTCCGCATGGCGCGCTCCAAGGCCTACCTGTTTGGCGGCGTCGAGATCCGCTGGTCCTGCGCCCCCGAGCTCATCGGCGACGACACACCGCCCGAGGCCACGTTCCATTTTCCCGGTGGCCTCAAGGAGTACCTCGAAGCCACGATCAACGGCCAGACACGGGTCACCAAGGATATCTTCGGGGGGCGCATCGAGCGCACCGGTGGCCACGGCTCGGTCGAGTGGGCGGTGTGCTGGGTGGCCGACGAGGACGGTTTCGTCAATTCCTACTGCAACACCATCCCGACGCCGGAAGGCGGCACACACGAGAACGGGTTTCGCTCGGCGCTGTCGAAGGGGCTACGCGACTTCGGCGAGCGGGTCGGCAACCGGCGCGCCGCCCAGATCACCGCGGACGACGTTCTGGGCACGGCGACGGCGATGCTCTCCGTGTTCATCCGCGAGCCCGAATTCCAGGGCCAGACCAAGGACAAGCTCGCCAGCCAGGAAGCCACGCGCATTGTCGAGGGCGCCGTGCGCGACGCCTTCGACCACTGGCTGGCCGACAGCCCGCAGCAGGCCACCAGGTTGCTCGATTGGGCCGTCGATCAGGCCGAGGAGCGGCTGAAGCGCAAGCGCGAGAAGGAGATCGGCCGCCAGACGGCAACGCGCAAGCTGCGACTGCCCGGCAAGCTCGCCGACTGCAGCCTCAACTCCAAGCAGGGTACCGAGATTTTCATCGTCGAGGGCGACTCCGCCGGCGGCTCCGCCAAGCAGGCGCGCGACCGGGAGCGGCAGGCGGTTCTGCCTCTGCGCGGCAAGATTCTCAACGTCGCCAACGCCTCCTCGCAGAAGCTGTCGCAGAACCAGCTGCTGTCGGACCTGATCCAGGCACTGGGCGTGGCCACGGGAACGCGCTATCGCGACGAGGACCTGCGCTACGAGCGCGTGATCATCATGACGGATGCCGACGTCGACGGCGCCCACATTGCGTCGCTCCTGATCACTTTCTTCTACCAGGAGATGCCGGAGCTGATCGAGCAAGGCCATCTCTATCTGGCGATGCCGCCGCTCTATCGACTGACCCACGGCGCCAAGTCGGTCTATGCGCGCGATGAGCGACACAAGAGCGAGCTGATCAAGCGCGAGTTCCCGGCCAACGCCAAGGTCGAAATCAATCGCTTCAAGGGGCTGGGCGAGATGAACGCCGCGCAGCTCAAGGAAACCACCATGAACCCGGCGCTGCGCACCCTTCTGCGGGTGGAGATCGCCGAGACGCGCGAGACGGTGAGCGAGGCCGTCAACGCGTTGATGGGCTCCAAGCCCGAGGCCCGCTTCCGCTTCATCCAGGAGCGCGCCGCCTTCGCCAAGGACCTGGACATCTAGTGTCCTGATCGCGAAATTCGTCTTGTTCCGCCGCATGCGTTGAACGAATTTCCCGATCTGAAGGACACTAGAGCCCGTTCATTTCAAATGGCGGCATAGGCGACGTTGGCAAGGTAGTTGGCACATTCTTGCGGCGTGAAGTTGCCGCGCACGGCGCGGCCCTTGTGCGAGCCCAGATTGTCCATGATGACGATATCGCCGGGGCTGAGCGTCGGCACGAGAACCTGCTCGACATAGGCCAGGATGCTTTCGCCGTTGATCGGGCCGTCGATGACGCAGGGCGCATCGATGCGGTCGCAGCGCAGCGCCGCCAGGAACGTCAGCGTTTGCCAGTGGCCGTGCAGACCCATGCCGCCTAAAGGCGTGGGGTTTTCTGATCCCCTATCGGGGACTCTAAACCTGCTCTAGCAGGCTGTTGAACTTGGGTCTGTGGCGGATCGGGATTTCCGGATCGGGGCGGTTGGCGGTGGGGTCGTAGGGGTCCGGGGCTGTCCGGTTGGCTCGGCTCAGGCTGCCTCGGCCAGCA
>JBFWRV010000160.1:0-6021 GCA_050248715.1 Hyphomicrobiaceae bacterium
TTTGGATTCCGCTGCTTCTTCGGAGTCGCCGTTTTCAATCAGCGTGCCCAAACGTTCGACGGCAACTCGCATGATTTCCTGGTCTTCTTGGGCTCGCATCAGGTCGCGCTCGCTACCTTTTCGATAGAACTGCCCCATGGCATATTCGATCGCGTAGGTTTGCTCGAGGATTTCCGAGATAACCTGGCGGAGCTTGTGTTCGCCGTTCCTTCTGGCCATGGCGGAAATCTGGGAGAATGCTGACGTTTTTCAAGGGATTAGAACCTCAACGAATCAATTTTCCCCCGCAGCGCTCGGACTTTCGTAGCTGCGCCGCACAAAACACAGCGGGTCGGGGATCACGCGCTAAGCCAGGCGGGTGGGAGCTAGGCGTCGTTTGCAAGCGGGTCGAGGACAGGGATGCGGCCGTCGCACTGCACCGGGCTGGAACTATAGGTCGGCAGGGAGGTTAAGGCGACGTCCGCGCTTTGAGTAGTCGGTGCGGACAGGCCGCCGGCCGCTCCTATAGGACCCACTGCAGGGGCATCGCCGGCGGCTGCTACGGCGGCGCAGAGAAAGGCAAGAGATCGACGGTAAGGACCGCGATGCCAACGCGATCAGGATGCCGTCCAGGCGTCAGTAGAACACGGTGAGCACGAGGATCGCGGCGATGCAGATGATGCCGCTGTAGCGGTCGAGGAAGGGGATATCGAGCTTCTCATCGCCGGTGAGTTCACGAGCCTTCGACTTAAAGATGCGCTCATCCTCGGATCGCTTGTCGCCGAGGAGGTGCCACTCGACGCCCCACGAGAAGCGGCAGATCCAAAAGATGTGGAAGTACTTCCAGCTTGCAAACACGATGCGGTTGTCCGCGAGAATCCACTGTTTGTGCGACTGGCCCCACCCGAAGAAGAGCATACGTGGAAGGTGGACTAACTTAACAATTCGAGCAGCGCGACCGTGAGCGCCGCGGTGCCGAGACCATGCGCGATGAGGACGCCGGCGAGGAATTTGTATAGGCGCGTTTCCATCTCACCGAGCGCCTGCTTCATATCAGCTTTGGTCACCAGGCTCGCAGTGTCGAGCTCTTTGAGGGCCTCGGTGATGCCTTCTGCCTGGGACCGGGAAAAGCCTTTGGCTTCGAGCTTCTTCACGATGCCGTTCGTGTCAATCACGAGCGTCTGCATAGACGGTCAGTGTATCATGCGACCCCTGCGTCGCAAGGCGTTGCCAGACTATCGGCACAGGTGCAGAGTACGTCGCATTGCGATCCGACCGTGGGAGGGGAGGATGCGGCGGCGGAAGTTCCTTGGGTTGGTTGGCGGCGGCCTCGTCTCTCCCATCTCTGTTCGTGCGCAGGAGTTGGCGAAACCAGCGCGGATTGGCTACTTGGGCTTCGGAACCGCGGCTGCGACCGCAACGCGCATAGAAGCCCTACGAGCTGGATTGAACAGCCTCGGTTACATTGAGGGAAAGAGCTTCGCTATCGAATTCCGGTGGGCCGAAACCCCCGAGCAGCTTCGGGAATGCGCCGCGCAACTCGTCGCACTGCATGTGGATGTCATCTTCGCGACTTCTTCGACGGAGGTTGGTGCCGCGAAGGAGGCGACGACATCAATCCCCATCGTGTTCGCCACACATGCCGATCCCGTGGCTACGGGGCACGTAGCCAGTCTCGCGCGACCTGGCGGAAACATCACGGGTCTGTCGGTGGTGCAATCCGATCTTACCGCGAAGGCTCTCGAGGTACTAAAGGAGGTGGTGCCGAAGGCCATGCGTTTCGGCGTGCTCTCAAGTCCGACTGTGCCCTCCCACGCACCCACCATGAGCAGTGCTGACGTCGCTGCCAGAAAGCTTGGGGTAACGCTACACCCGGCTCTTGTGCGATCGGTCGAAGAATTCGAAGAAGCATTCGCGACAATGGCGCACGCCGGCGTCCAGGCGGTGTTTGTCGCCGCGTCCTCCCTCACCGTACGGTCGCGGCCGGAGCTACTGGCTCAGCTCGGGCTCAAGCACCGATTGCCCACCATGTTCGGCGCGAGGGATAACGTGGCTGCCGGCGGGCTCATGAGTCACGCGCCCGATCAGCTCGCGCTTACTCGACGTTCCGCGATCTACATCGACAAGATTCTCAAAGGCTCTAAACCAGCGGATTTGGCGGTCGAGCAGGCGTCCCAATATCAGCTGACAATCAACCTGAAGACCGCAAAGGAATTAGGGATCGCGTTGTCTCCTGGGTTGCTGGCGCGGGCTGATGAGGTGATTGAATGAGGCGGCGGGAGTTTATTGCGTTTGTAGGTGGTGCGATCGCGTTGCCGCAACTGGCCGGAGCGAACAGGCCGGCTCGTCCGCGTCGCGTCGGAATATTGGCACTCTTTCCTGCGAGCGATCCGCGCGTTGAGCGCCAGATCGAAGCATTCAAGCAGCGCCTGCATGACTTGGGTTGGAAGGAGCAGTTGAACGTAGCATTCGATGTCAGATTCCCGGTCAACACGGCCGAACGATTTGCAGCGCCGGCGGCGGAACTGGTAGCCATCTCGGACATCATCGTGACGTCAGGCACACCGCCGGTCCAGGCGCTGCAGAAGCTGACGAAATCCATCCCTATTGTAATGGCGTCGGTCGGAGATCCAGTCGGAACGGGGCTGGTGGCGACGCTGGCAAAGCCTGGTGGCAATACTACGGGCTTCAGCCTCCAGGCCACGGAGCTCGCAACCAAACGGTTGGAGCTCTTGCGGGACGCTCTTCCGGGGTTGAGCCGCGTCGCGTTCCTCTGGAACCCCGGCAATCCTAGCCTCGCGCTGCAATTCAGGGAAACGGGGGCGGCGGCGGCCAAGTTGGGAATTGAGCTTCAATCATTCCCAGTCGCCACGGTCCGCGAAATCACGGAGGCGACCGCATCGGCAGCGCGGGCGAACGCGCATGCGATCTGCGCCACGAGTGATGGTATCCAGACAACGAACCGAACGCTGATCGCGAAGCTCGCGCTCGACCACAAGCTGCCGCTGATGGGTGAGTTTAAGACACTGGCGGATGCCGGGGCGTTCTTGAGCTACGGCCCGCTCGTGGACGATCTTTGGGTGCGCGCCGCTGAATACGTGGATCGTATATTGCGCGGCGAGAATGCTGGGGACTTGCCGATCCAGCAACCTACGAAGTTTGAGCTGGTCGTCAATCTCCAGACTGCAAAGGCGCTGGGCATCGCTGTCCCCCCATCTATCCTGGCCCGTGCTGATGAGGTGATTGAGTGACGCTGCGCCGGCGGGAATTCATTGCGCTGGTAATGGGAGCCGTGGCATGGCCGCTTCCCGTTCGCACGCAGTCCTCAAATAAGATCGGCATCCTTAATCTCAGGGCTGGTGCGACTACGGTCGCAGCCATGCGACCTGCCTGGCAAAGACTGGGGTACGTGGAAGGGCAGAGCGTACTGTTGCGGGCCGCGCAAGGTGAAGGGCTGCGGTTTCCCAGTCTGATCGCGGAACTCATGAACGAAGGCATTGGTGTCCTGATCGCAGTCGGGGCCGAAGCGGTCAGGGTTGCTAGTCAGACCACAGGGATAGTTCCGATAGTCGGTATCGACCTTGAGACTGATCCCGTCCGGGCGGGCTTCGCCAGAAGTATTGCGCGGCCAGGCGGCAACATTACCGGCCTTTTCCTCGACCTTCCATCGCTTGCTGGAAAATGGATCGAGCTCTTGCAAGAACTGGTACCGGACGTGAAGCGGATCGCTTTGAGTTGGGATCCGACGACGGGAAGGGATCAACTTGAGGTGGCAAAGCAGGCCGCAACCGCAAGGGGGTTAGAAGTGGAGGTGCTGGAGGTAGGCACCTACCGAAATTACGAGGATGCGTTCAAACGTCTTGGGGATGGGAAACGCACTGGATTGATCCAGCTCAGCTCACCGGGATTCGGCCCCGTGGCCGCGAGCTTCGCGGCCACGGCAAAGAAGTATAATATTCCAACGATTGCATTCCTTAAATCTTATGCTCGGGCGGACGTGCTCCTGACGTACGGACCCAGTGAAGACGAATACTTTCCGCGCGCCATTGCGATCGCCGACAAGATCTTGCGGGGGGCGAAGCCTGGCGAATTGCCGATCGAGTTGCCCACGAAGTTTGAGCTCGCGATAAATCTGAAAACGGCGATGGCGCTCGGCGTCACAGTACCGCCGACTCTGCTCGCGCGCGCTGATGAGGTGATTGAGTGATGCTGCGCCGGCGAGAGTTCATTGCGCTTGTTGCTGGTGCGATCGCGAGCCCTATGGGTGTGGGTGCACAGCAGCAGGCCGAAAAGGTACCTCGGATAGGTTATCTCGGCGTGACGTCCGCTTCCGATAGGCCGGCCCTGCTCGATGCGTTCCGGCAAAGGCTGCGCGAGCTTGGGTGGGTTGAGGGCCAGAATATTGGCATCGACTATCGATATGCGGAGGATCGGGTCGACCGGCTGCCCGACTTGGCGGCCGAGCTGGTCCAGCTCAAGGTGGACCTAATCGTCTCGTTCGGGACGCAAGGAGTGACGGCAGCCAAGAACGCCACCGAGACGATCCCCATCGTCATGATTGCCGTTCGCGATCCTGTTGGCACCGGGCTCATCGCGAGCCTCGCGCGCCCGGGCGGGAACGTCACAGGAGTGTCCGGCTACGCCGGCCTGGAAAGCGTCGCCAAACAACTGGAGCTGCTCAAGGAGACCGTCCCCCAGATCCGCCGCGTGGCCATCCTCTCGAACCCGGCCAATGCGTACCACCAGCTCGCGATAAGAGAACTCAACGTCGCGGCGCGGTCGTTGAGAGTGCAGCTTCAACTCCTGAAGGCTCGAGGTCCGAACGAGTTCGACGGCGCATTCGCGGCGATGGTCAAAGAGCGCGTGGGAGCCCTCCTCGTACTGTCAGATGTGATATTCAGCTCCTACCGAACACGGCTCGCAGACCTCGCAGTCAGGAGCCGCCTGCCGACAGCATACGGCAACAGGGAGAGTGTGGAGGGCGGGGGTCTCATGTCTTACGGGCCAAGCTTTATCGATCTGCACCGGCGGGCCGCCACCTACGCGGATAAGATCCTCAAGGGCGCCAAGCCCGCCGACCTCCCCGTGGAGCAGCCGACGAAGTACGAGCTAGTGATCAATCTCAAGGCCGCCAAAGCGCTTGGTCTCGAAGTCCCACCTCTCCTCATCGCACAGGCTGATGAGGTGATCGAGTGATGGAGATGCGCTGGGCGCTGAAGCCATGATGCGAGGGAAGCTATGAAAGCCATAGCGCTCATCGAAGGAGCCGCCTACGGTCCCGACGCACTGAAGGCGATGACCCAGGCGTTCGATAAAGCCTGGGCGTGCGTCGCGCATCACTTTGAGAATAATCCGGAGGAAGCCGCACACGCGCGCGAGCGACTCGCCCATGCCGTACTCGCGTTGGCCGATGCGGACGCACACGACGTTGATGCGCTCAAATGCACCGCCTTGAAGGTGCTCGCACTCAGCTACGGCCGGCCTCTAACCACGTCGCAGGGTTGAGCTGAAAGCAGGTTTTGGTTGCCCGCATCGGTTGCGAGATGGGGCCGGCACAATTGCGTCGCCACCATTCGATAACTCAATCGCGTCAAGGGCATAATGGGGCGCGCACGCCATCGAAGCCTTTCCTGTAAGGATATGCAATTTATTTCGATTGTAATACTTTGAAAACCGACGCAGGAAATAGTGCGTACCATGAACTGTTTCTATCGGAGGGAAGGCAATGGCGAGGAAGGGCGGTCTTGAGAAGATGTCGTACGCAGATTTGGTCCGCATGGAGGCGGACATCGGGCGAATGAAGATCGAGAAGCAAGCTGCCGAGCGGAACGCCGTGCGGCAGAAGCTGACCGACATTGCCGCAGCGGCCGGGTTCGATATCAACGAACTCTTCGGCAAGGTCAAAAAGGGGAAGGGAAGTGTCGCGATCAAGTATCGCGATCCGAAGAATCCCGAGAATACCTGGACCGGGCGGGGACGGATGCCGCGCTGGATGGCGGCTGCAACGAAGGGGAATAAGGCCAAGAAGGAAGATTTCTTGAT
>JBFWRV010000161.1:0-5915 GCA_050248715.1 Hyphomicrobiaceae bacterium
TGGTCGAGGAACGGCTGGTCGAAGCGGCGACCGTGCTGCGGCGGCTGCCGTCGGTGCGGATGCAGGGCTACTTCAGCACCTGGCCAGCCATCTTCGTCGAGTTCGCCGATCTGGTGGGGCAAACGCCCCAGCCGATGCGTCCGCCGCCGCCCTCGGCTGCCGCCATCAGCCGCATGGAGGCTGCGCTGCCGTGGCTGCGCTGGCTGGAGGCGGACGATGCCAGGCTGGTGTGGATGCGGGCCGAGGGCAAACCGTGGAAGGCGATCTGCTGGCGCTTCGGGATTGCGCGGGCGACGGCCAATCGACGGATGGAGTATGGCCTCAGCGTCATCGCCTGGCGGCTAAACCGCAGGCCGCTGCCGAGCACATGGTCGCGCCGGTTCCTGGTCGATCGCGTCAGGATTCTGTCAAGTGGGATCTGACCCCGTGCCGACGAATGTGTGAGACATATCCGGCTTGGACATATCGGCCGGAATTGGGGCAGTTTGTTGCCAGGCTCGCGAGAGTTGCGTCACCGGAGCGGACGCTCGGCGAAGGGGTTCAACACCCGGGCGCCAAGTCCCTCGACATCGACGTCGTTGCGCGTGGCAAGGGTCAGGCCGTGGACCCTGGCCTGAGCGGCAAGCAGACCATCGATCACGGGGATGGGACGAATGGCATTCATCCGGCCCCATTGGTCGGCGACCGAGCGATCGACCGGCAGGATGCGATCGCCAAAGGCGGCTTCGACGTCGGACAGCCACGCTTCGAGAACATCGGCCTTGGCGGGATCACGGGGGCGGGCGAGCTCGATGCCTTTGCGGATCTCGCCGAGGACCAGAACGCTCAGGTAGAGATCGTCATCCTCGAGCGAGGCATACCATTGGGCCACGCGCGCATCGCACCGCGCCCCCTTGCGGATCTCGGAGATGATGTTGGTGTCGATCAGGAAGCTCATAGATCGACGTCGCGACCAAGATCGCGCGGCCGCTCGAGGTCGATGCCGTCAAGCGGTGCGGAGGCCAGCAGCGCCTTCAGGCCCATCGCCCGGGGCGCGGCAAACCTCGCCGTGAGCAGGCTGCGCGCCTCGGCCTGGCGCTCGGGATCGCCCAGCGCCCGGGCGATGCTGCGGACGAGCGCGGCGTCTTCCTTGCGCACCTGCACCTCGACGCGGACGATGCCGTTGCGCTTCTGACGGCGACGGAAGGTGTCGAGCGGAGTCTTGCGGGCATTGGCCATGGTATCGCCCTCCAGCGATCGTTTCCGGAAACATACCGGAAATCTTCGTCGTGCACAACACACGCTAACCCATTGATATTGCGGGTCCTTCCCGGTGGTAACCAATGCGGGGGGACGCAGCGCGGGATCTCTCTACCGACAGGGCAAAAATCGAGGTTACCGGTTACCAGTTACCACCTCGGCGCGGCCAGAAATCCGCGCAAATCCGCCACTCAAGGCACCGCCGGGCGGTGGTAACCCGCCTGGTACGGTTACCACCCCGGTTGCCACCCGGCGGCCGACCGCCTCGCCCGACAGCCGCGGTTACCACCGCCGGTCGGCTCCAATTAGAAAGACCGATGACCACACTCTTCGCCGCCCAGGTCGAGCGCTGGAAGCTCGAGCGCCTGATCCCGCATGCGCGCAATGCCCGCACCCATACCGAGCAGCAGGTGGCGCAGATCGCGGGATCGATCGCCGAGTTCGGGTTCGTCAACCCGGTGCTGGTGGGCGACGATGGCGTGCTGGTGGCAGGCCATGGCCGGGTGATGGCGGCGCGCCAACTCGGCCTGACCGAGGCGCCGGTGATCGTGCTCTCGCACCTGACGCCGACCCAGCGCCGGGCGCTGATGATCGCCGACAACCAGATCGCGACCAATGCCGGCTGGAACGAGGAAATGCTGTCGGCGGAGCTGGCGGCGCTGAAGGACGAAGCCTTCGATCTCGAGCTGCTGGGGTTCGACAATGCCGATCTCGACCGGCTGCTGGCGACGACGCTCGAGGCAACCGAGGACTTGGACGAGGCGCCCGAGCCGCCGGCGGAGCCGATCAGCCGTCCCGGGGACATCTGGATCTGCGGCGAGCACCGGGTGCTCTGCGGCGATGCCACGGTGCCGGGCGACGTCGAGAAGCTTCTTGGCGGCGAGCTGGCCGACATGTGCTTTACCGATCCGCCCTACAACGTGAACTATGCCAACTCGGCCAAGGACAGGCTGCGTGGCACCAATCGGCCCATTCTCAACGATGCGCTGGGCGAGGGCTTTGGCGCCTTCCTCCACGACGCCTGCGTCAACATCCTCACCGTCACCAAGGGCGCGGTGTACATCTGCATGTCGTCATCGGAGCTCGACGTGCTGCAGAAGGCGTTTCGCGAGGCCGGTGGCAAGTGGTCGACCTTCGTGGTCTGGGCCAAGAACACGTTCACGCTCGGGCGGGCCGATTACCAGCGGCAGTACGAACCGATCCTCTATGGCTGGAAGGACGGTGCCGATCATTACTGGTGCGGCGCCCGCGATCAGGGCGATGTGTGGTTCTTCGACAAGCCGGCCAGGAACGATTTGCACCCTACCATGAAGCCGGTGGCGCTGGTCGAGCGCGCGATCCGCAACTCGTCGAAGAGCCGCGACATCGTGCTCGATCCGTTTGGCGGCTCGGGGACCACGATGATCGCGGCGGAGAGAGCCGGCCGGCGGGCCCGGCTCGTCGAACTGGATCCGAAGTATGTCGACGTCATCGTTGTGCGCTGGCAGGAGGCGACCGGCGGCAGCGCCGTGCACGCCGCCACCGGTGAGGTGTTCGGGCCGGCTAGTCGGTGATGCGGTAAACCCGACCGCGCCGCTCGGATTTCTCCGAAACGACGGTGAGGCCGAGCTTCTTCTTCAGCGCGCCGGCAATGGCGCCGCGCACCGTATGCGCCTGCCAGTCGAGCGCCTCGACGATCTCGTCGATGGTGGCCCCCTTGGCCCGACGCAGCAGGGCGATCAGCTGAGCCTGCTTGCTGTCCTTGCGCGGGGCGCGCGGCTTGTCGTTGGCCGTTGCGGCAGGGCCGGGCTCCGGCTCGATGCCAAGGACGGCGAGGCCGGCGTCGGTGATCGCCAGGGTGACGCCATGGCCATCGCCGGTCTTGCGCCAGACCGGATCGCCGCGTTTGGCGTCGACTTCCTCGACCAAGCCCTTGGCGATCAGGCTCGCCATCACCTTGGCGGCGGCGCCGCCTCTGAGGCGGTCGGGCAGGGGGAGCGCCAGGCGGTCGTCGCGCTGGCTGGCGGCGGTCAGGATGATCAGTTGGGTATCGGAGAGCTTCATGGGGCGGAGCCTTTCGGTCTGAGCGGGCCTGCAACCATCGCAGGCCCTGCTACGGCCCCGAGCCCCGCCAGCCGGGCGGGGCGGTGGTGGGCGCCGGCACCTTACTCGGCGTGCTCGCCTTGCTTGCAGGCGCTGTCGGTGATGCGCTTGAGCAGCTCGGCGTAGTGGGCGAGGGTGCCGACATGGCCCCAGTTGATGTCGTCGGGCGCATGGCCGAAGTGCTCGTCGCTGAGCGCCTTCAGGCGATCGAGCATCGTGTCGATCTCGGCCTTGCGGGCGATGAAGGCGTCGAGGGCGGTCCGGCTTTCCTTGCTGCGGCGCATGGCGGTCTCCCCTTGTGGTGAGCCCATGAACGCTTCACTTCGGCGGCAAGCCAACTCGAATGATCCTTAATCCAATTGCTTTCTTTGGACCCGGTTGATCATGGGATTATCGATCCGCGCCTATGCCCGGCATCGCGGCGTCAGCCATGTCGCCGTGCTGCGCGCTGCCCGGGCCGGGCGCGTGCCGCTCGAGGCCGACGGCACCATCGATCCGGCCAAAGCCGATGCCGCCTGGGAGCGATCGACCGATCCCGGCCGCCCGAAGCCCAAGGCCGACAGGCTCAAGCCCGTGCCCCAGGCAGCGATGGGGTCGGTCCGGGAGACTCTGAAGGAACAGGGGTTGCCGGCTGGCGGCAACATCACCTTTGTGCAGGCGCGCACCGCGCACGAGATCGCCAAGGCGCATCTGGCGCGGCTTCGCCTCCAGCGCATGAAGAGCGAGCTGGTCGATCGGGCCCGGGCGCAGGCGCTCGTGTTCCGTCTCGCGCGCGAGGAACGGGATGTCTGGGTCAACTGGCCGGCACGGGTTGCCGCCTTAATGGCGGCCGAACTCGGCGTCGAGGCGCACCCGATGCAGAAGGCTCTGGAGACGCATGTCCGCGCCCATCTCGCCGAGCTTGCCGAGCTTCGACCCGACTTCGGCTGATCCGTTCGGTTTCGAGGGCGCAGAAGAGCTATGGCAATCGTGGCACGAGGGCCTCAAGCCCGACCCGCTGCTGACCGTGTCCGTGTGGGCCGATCCGCCAGAGGCCACGGCTTCTGATGCCGGACCACCGGCAACCGCCACCGCGGGTCTGGTACGAGAGCCCGCGCGTCGGGGGCGGCGCGTATTCACGCCGAGCTATCTAGCCTGAGCAGAAACATGAGGATCGAACAACGCAAGAGCCGACTATAGCTAAGCGCCTAGGGTCTTTTGACTTCGATCTTCGTGATGACGATGTTCTTGTGACTAGGACGTTGACGCTGGAGCGCGTGCAGAATTGCGGACTCTGTCGTGCCCTGTGCTGTGCCAGTCCAATTGCTGGACGTAGTTGGGCTGGTCGAGCCGTATTTATATTGCACCGTAACCAGTGGCATCTTCGTGCTCCCCAATTAAAAGTTCAAGTTCATCTATTGCTGCGGCGACCACTGATACTCGGCCTAGAAGGCCAAATATCTTTTCATGACAAACCCAAGATCGCAATGGACTCCTACCTGCTGCTGTACATGGAAGCCTACTAACCGGCGATGACGCTTGAAGACATGATCGCGCGCCGCGAGGCGCTGCTGGCTGCGCGTTGGCGTGGTGTGCGCACCGTCGAGGGCGAGGGGCGCCGCGTCTCCTATGCGAGCGATGCGGAAATGGCGCCCGCCATCGGCGACCTCGAACGGCGGATCGCCGAGTAGCAAACCGGCGCGCGCTGTCGCATCGTCCGCACGACAGCAAGCAAGGCGCTCTGACCCATGTTGGAATCGATCAGACGGTGGCGCCACCGCTCTGATGGCGGCCGAGCTCGGCGTCGAGGCGCACCCGATGCAGAAGGCTCTGGAGACGCATGTCCGCGCCCATCTCGCCGAGCTTGCCGAGCTTCGACCCGAGTTCCGCTGATCCGTTCGGCTTCGAAGGTGGCGACGAGCTGTGGCAATCCTGGCGCGACGGCCTCACCCCGGATCCGCTGCTCACGGTATCCGAATGGGCGGACCAGCATCGCTTCCTGAGCGCGCGGGCATCGGCCGAGCCGGGACGGTACCGAACCGATCGCACGCCCTATATGCGCGCGATCATGGACGCGCTGTCGCCGTCGCACCCCGCCCGGCGCATCGTGTTCATGAAAGCCGCCCAGGTGGGCGCGACCGAGGCCGGCAACAACTGGATCGGCTACGTGATTCACCATGCACCCGGCCCGATGCTGTCGGTGCAGCCGACTGTCGAGCTTGCCAAGCGCTTCTCGCGCCAGCGCCTCGAGCCCTTGATCGCCGAAAGCCCCAGCTTGCGCGAGCGGGTCAGACCGGCCCGCGCGCGGGACGCCGGCAACACGGTCTTGTCGAAGGAATTTCCAGCCGGTCTTCTGATCATCACCGGCGCCAACAGCGCGGTGGGCCTGCGGTCGATGCCGGCGCGCTACCTGTTCCTCGACGAAGTCGACGCCTATCCGCCCTCGGCCGACGAGGAGGGCGATCCTGTGGCGCTCGCCGAAGCGCGTACGCGCACCTTCTCCTGGCGCTCGAAAGCGTTTCTGGCCTCGACGCCGACGATCCAGGGATTCTCGCGCATCGAACGCGAATACGAGGCGTCCGACCAGCGCCGCTTCTTCGTGCCGTGCCCGCATT
>JBFWRV010000162.1:0-5679 GCA_050248715.1 Hyphomicrobiaceae bacterium
TCTTCGCGTTGCGTCGAATTAAACCACATGCTCCACCGCTTGTGCGGGCCCCCGTCAATTCCTTTGAGTTTTAACCTTGCGGCCGTACTCCCCAGGCGGGATGCTTAATGCGTTAGCTGCGCCACCAACAAGCATGCTTGCTGACGGCTAGCATCCATCGTTTACGGCGTGGACTACCAGGGTATCTAATCCTGTTTGCTCCCCACGCTTTCGCACCTCAGCGTCAGTACCGGACCAGTGGGCCGCCTTCGCCACCGGTGTTCTTCCTAATATCTACGAATTTCACCTCTACACTAGGAATTCCACCCACCTCTTCCGGACTCAAGACGTGCTGTATCAGAGGCAGTTCCGAAGTTGAGCTCCGGGATTTCACCCCTGACTGACACATCCGCCTACGTGCGCTTTACGCCCAGTGATTCCGAACAACGCTAGCTCCCTTCGTATTACCGCGGCTGCTGGCACGAAGTTAGCCGGAGCTTATTCTGCGGGTACCGTCATTATCGTCCCCGCCAAAAGAGCTTTACAACCCGAAGGCCTTCGTCACTCACGCGGCATGGCTGGATCAGGCTTGCGCCCATTGTCCAATATTCCCTACTGCTGCCTCCCGTAGGAGTCTGGGCCGTGTCTCAGTCCCAGTGTGGCTGATCATCCTCTCAGACCAGCTACGGATCGTCGCCTTGGTGAGCCGTTACCTCACCAACTAGCTAATCCGACGCGGGCCCATCCAATGGCGATAAATCTTTCCCCCGAAGGGCTTATCCGGTATTACCTCAAGTTTCCCTGAGCTATTCCGAACCAAAGGGAAGGTTCCCACGTGTTACTCACCCGTCTGCCACTCTCGTATTGCTACGAGCGTTCGACTTGCATGTATTAGGCCTGCCGCCAGCGTTCGTTCTGAGCCAGGATCAAACTCTCAAGTTGAAAGTTCTGATTCTGGTTTTGGCTTGGAGGTTAATCCAAGGAATCTCTGCGTAACGGGCACCTTCACACATGAGACGCACCTTGCCCGGGTTGCCCCGAACCAGATACGTCATGGTGATGGCTGAGACGCAGAGATCGCCAGAGTCTGTTCGATCCGCAAAGCGCTTGCGCGCCTCTTGGATCCGCCAGGACTCCGCCGCCTGCGTCTCCCTTTCTTCAAACCACTTGTCAAAGAGCGCTGGAGCGAAGACGATCACCGCTCCACGGCTCAGCTCTCGCCGACCCGCCGCGGGGAACACGAGGCGTGCCGCCTGGTCGACCCAGGGAAGCCTCGTTCTCAATCCGGAGATTGCCTGCCCACTGCCGCGCACCCGTACGGGGCGCGCGAGACCGTGTAGATAAACGCTTCACCGATGCGTGTCAACGGCTTGGTGAAGATTTTTTGTACGCTCATGTCGGCGATGCAGACCCAGCTGCACGTGCCGCAAATCGGCCGGCATTGCAGAGCTAGAAATTCGCGGCGCCCGCGCGCTGCTGCGAACGCCCGCGCGGGCCGTCAGTGCGCAGGGGACGAAGCAGGCGGGGGGTCGCGCTCGGCGCTGTAGATGCTATCGTGACCGAGTGGGGTGTATCGGGGGAGCGGCACCGGGGGATGGACACAAAGCGCCATGCGCCAGTGGGGCGTCGACGCGCACCCATCGGCTTCAGCCATTCGCGCCCTCGCGGCAGCGCTTACGCTGGACGCTCCCGCCGGCCGCTGGGCGACGTCGGCGACATCTATGTCAGCGACCACGCCGACAGCCGGCAAAGCGGCCGCTTCCGCTGGGTTCTCAGCACCTGCCTTGCCGCCGCCGTCGGCGTGCTGGCCATCCTAGTGGTGATCGCCGGCTCCACGGATACGGACGAGACCTCCGGAGGCATGCTGTCGAGCCTGCAGCGCGTCCGCGCGCCTCTGGGCTCGTTCCGCCTCCCCAGTGCCCGCGTTGACGGCCTGCGGTGGACCATCCCCAAGACGGAGAGGCTGCAAATCCCCAGCGGCGCCATGGCGACCAAGTTCGTCATTCTCGACGCCGTGCGCCAGCGCCGCGGCAACCGCGACTATATTCAGAACAAGCCCTATGCCCGCCTGGTGGCACGCCTCGCGCCGGTTCCCAAGTCGGAGTCGCAGCGAATTCCGACGCTCAACCCGTTCAAGCTCTACGCCAATACGACACCGCTTGATTCCGGGGAAACCTCGGCCGACGCACAGCAGGATACCGCATCCCGGATCTTGGAGCTGCTGGGCGGCGTCATCCCCAGCGAGGACGGCCAGGAAATGACCGCCGAGGAGGCCGCCGATGCCGTGAGCCGGGCACTGGCGGGAGCCGACGAGCCGGCCACCCTGCGCCCCGGCATCGCGCCCGACGGCGTGCTCGCCGGCGACCGCGCGAGAGACGCCGCCACCGCGGCCCTCGATCCGCTCACGCCCGGGACAACCGTGCTGGCCAAGACCGTATTCGAGTCGGAGGACGGCGACGACATCGCCGGCCGCGAGGTGCGCGTGGTCAAGACCCAGCGCGGCGACACGCTGGTTCGCATCATCGCGCGCATGGGCGCCGAGGCCTGGCAGGCCCGCGCCATGAGCGACGCGGCGCGCAACGCGATGCCGGAGGCGACGCTGTCGCCGGGGCTGGAGGTGCACGTGACGCTGGCGCCCTCCGTGGTCCGCGCCAACCGCATGGAGCCCATCCGGTTCAGCGTGTACGGGGAAGGCCACGACCACAAGCTGACCGTGACGCGCAACGCGGCGGGCGAGTTCGTGGCCAGCGCCTCGCCGATGGACGAGCGCGCCATTCGCACCGAGCTCTCGGACGAGGAGCAGCCGCAGGCTTTCAGCCTCTATGCCAGCGTGCACCACACCGCGGAGCGGCAAGGCATTTCGCCCGACCTGATCATGCAGATCCTGAAGATCCACGCCTACGAGACGGACTTTCGCCAGCGCGTGCGCGCCGGCGACGGCTTCGATTTCTTCTTCGACGTGAAGGACGAGGACAAGGGGGCCGACGGCAGCCTGGGCGACCTCCTGGCCACCTCGATCACGTCGGCCGGAGAGACGCACAAGTTCTATCGCTACCAGACCCCGGACGGGTCGGTCGACTACTACGACGAGCAGGGCAACACCTCGCGCAAGTTCCTGATGCGCCGCCCGGTGCGCGGCGAGGACGTGCGCCTCACCTCCGGCTTCGGCGTGCGCCGCCATCCCTTCCTGCAGGTGCCGAAGATGCACACCGGTGTCGACTGGGCCTGCGCCATCGGCACGCCGATCATGGCTGCCGGCAGCGGCGTCATCGAGGAGGCAGGGCGAAAGGGGGAATACGGCAACTACATCCGCATCCGCCACGCCAACGGCTACAAGACCGCCTACGGACATATGCACCGCTTCGCCGCCGGCGTCAGCGAGGGCGTGAAAGTGCGACAGGGCCAGATCATCGGCTATGTCGGAACCACCGGCATGTCGTCGGGACCGCACGTGCACTTCGAGGTGCTGGTCAACAGCAGCTATGTCGACCCGATGTCCATCCAGGTGCCGCGCGAGCGCCAGCTTGCGGGCAGGCAGCTCGCCGACTTCCAGAAGGAACGGGCCCGCATCGACGACCTGATGCGCCGCAATCCCGTCTCGGCACGGGTGGCCGCGGCGGATCCGCAGTAGTCGCGCCCGCGCGTCAGTGCGCCCCGAAGATGTGGAGCGCGTTGGGAGCGACCATGCCCAGAATGGTGAAGAGTACGCCGACCGCGCCCACCGCACCGGCGCCCCACAGCAGATAGAAGACGCCCGTGATCAGATAGGACGAGGCGAGCACGATGGCGATCTGGAAGGCGGCCGAGCCGAATTCGAAGCTGTGGTACTTGGCGAGCGCGCGGTCGCGCTTGACCTCCGCCTCGAGCGCCCGCGCCATCAGCTCCTTGCGGCCTTCGCCCTTGTTGTTGGGCCTGGGCTCGCTCTCGTAGCGCGCCGCCCGATCCTTCCACTCCTTGACGCGCTTTTCGAGCAGCGCCTTCACGTCGCCGTCCTTGGCGAGCTGCACGTCGACCTCCATCTGCTCGGCCGCCGTCTCCATCGTGGTCTTGCGGATGGTCTTGGCCTGATAGAACGCTCACAGATTGGACGCCTCGACGTTGTAGCTGATGCCGTCGGTCTGCGCGCTCTTGCCGAGCGTCTCGGCAATGGCAAGAAACAGGGCAAGCACGGAGATCAGGATGGCGATCTTCTTGTTCTCGCCCTCCACGAGCCCGTGACCACCACCGCGCGACATCGCTCCCCTCCCTCACACCGACACCATGCGCGGCTCTCCGGTGCCGGCGCATCGGCCGCGGATACCTAAGCGTAACGGGCCCGCCGGTCCGGACCTTGCCCCATGCCGGCCAAGGGTGGCAGCCCGAGACCCGGAAGAGATCGCTTCTCTAATCCGAATTCCGGCCGTCAAGCGCAAACCGGCTACCGCAAACTTCCGTTGCTGGGGGGCAGAGCCGACGAAGAATCGATCCACAGGAGACTCAAACCGCCGGACATCGCCTCCTCCAATCATGTCCGGTTACCGCACCAGCGCCATACCCAGCCAATAACTTCTTGCGGGTTGCGATGGGCGGCCAGAGATCGACGTGCCAAACTTGACACGCATATCTGCGTGTCCCGGGCACGGCACGCACTCAGAATGCTGGCTGTTGCGCGGGTCAGTACATGCGGTTCTTGAAGCTGTCGTCGATGATGGCCTGCATTTGTCCGTGCGAAAGTGACAGTTTGGCGTGGGCGACCATGGCCTCCGCAAGCGAAGGCACGTTGGTAAGGTCGGGCCATTTTTCCGGTTGCCACAGGTTTGAGCGCGCCATGCACTTGGCGCAGTGCATGAAGGCTTCCTGGACTGTCACAACGAGGACAAGCTTGGGCTCGCGCCCGTGCACCGCCAATCGCTTCTGAAGGCCTTCGTCCCGTACTATCACGCCGCTGCCGCTGACACGCAGCGTGTAACCGTAGCCGGGAATGATGAAGATGAGCCCGACTTCGGTGTTTGCCAAGACGTTCTCGAACGTGTCGATCCGGTTGTTGCCCATGCGATCCGGGATCGCCAACGTTTGGTTGTCGAGAACTGTTACAAACCCCGCGGGATCACCCTTCGGAGACTGATCGAGTCGCCCGTCCTTGCCACGTGTTGCAATCACGGCGAATGGTGAGGCCGCAATGAACCGGCGGCAGATATCATCGATGTGGTCTATGACCTTTGATGCCACCCGATGATTGGGCATGCCCATGACTTCGCGCAAGCGCTCCCGCGACGAGATGACTTCGTCGAACTTGTGCGCCATGTGCTCATCCTCGCCGAGGTTTTCTGTCAGCTACCGTATGCACAAAGCAGCCCTCGGTCGAGGGCGAACCATGACTTGGTGCCAACGTCTCTTAGTGACACTCTTTGACCGTTCCGCCGCACGGCCGCAACTTCGGCAGAAGCTGGGGCTATAGCGGACGCACAATGGTCTTGACGGTCTTCAGCGATACGTCCAATCCGACGAACAGTGCCACGATGGTGCTCCCCCTGTTGCTGGGACGAATCAATCCCAGCTCAAGGGTAGCGAGAGGCCGGGATCGGATTACCCCAGCTAGAGCAAGTTTAGTTCGAATGGAATCGCGGGGGATTCCCAGGCTGCGGCGAATATGATTCATGCTGCCTGCTGGAGTGGAGGCCAGCAGGCATGGCACGAGCTTATTCGCTTGATCTGCGCGGG
>JBFWRV010000163.1:0-5532 GCA_050248715.1 Hyphomicrobiaceae bacterium
ACCTACTTCGCCACCAATACGCCCGCAACGCGCCCGGCGACGCCTGTTGCGCCGATCGGCTTCAGCCTGGTCAGCAACGACAACGACAGCGTGCCCACGACCTACACATCGCTGGCGCATGCGGATGCGACAGCGGCGATTGATGCCCTGACGGCAGACCAGGATTGGCAGGCCAGCGGGCTGGGCGCGCCGCCATGCGCCGGTCGTCTTGAGAGCTGGTGGTCGAGCTTCTGGAATTGGATCAAAGGCGCGGCGGCCACGATCACCCACATCATCATCAGCGTGGGCAAAGAAATCTACGCAGGCCTGCGGTTCGTCTGGAAGGGGGTGTCGTACTTCTTCAAGCATCCGTTACAGTCGCTGGAAGACGTGGTGTCGGCCGTCGCGACGTTCTTTCAGAAGATCGGCAAGCTGATCAAGAACGTGGTCGAGGCGTTGAGCATCGTGTTCAACCTGGATGAGATCTACAAGACGCACGTGCTCGTGCGCGCCGAGTTGCTCCGACGGGTGAACGGCGACCCCGCCGACCCAACCCACTATCCCGGACTGGTCAACGCCATCAAAAACAGCGTCCAACCCAGCGTTGACAGTTACTTCGACAGCATCGCAGGCGACGTCAGCGGTTTCTTCAACAGCCTGGCCGACAAGGTAGCGGGCACGAAGACAAGCGACCTGCAGGGCAGCGGCTCGACGGCGCACACCGCGCTCACGGTCACCTCCAAGACGACCGGCAAACAGAGTCCGCACAGCACACAATGTATGTGGGCCAACCAGAAACTCAAGAGCAACTACCGGTCGGCCACCGTGACCACGTCTTCGCTGCAAGACGCATCCGGCGATCCCATCGCCGATGCCGTCACCACGTTCTTCACTAACTTTGTCGCGAGCATCACACACAACGGGCCGCTGGAGGCGCAATGGGAAAAGGTGAAGCAGGGCTTCAAAAACCTGGCAAACGTGCACTCCGCCGGCGAGTTCGTGTCGCAAGGCCTCGCCGAGTTGCTCCGGACGATCGCCTTGGTGCTCGACGGCGTGATCGCCGTAGGCAAAGCGCTCGTGGACGGGTTGATGGGCATGCTGGCAAAAGTTGTGGACGCGTTGTTCAATCCGAATACCGGCCTGCTTACGCGCACGTTGAACATCCCGGTGTTGTCATGGCTGTATGGAAAGATCTTTGGCGAGCCGTTGACGATCTTGAACGTCGTCACCCTTGTCGCCGCGATTCCGGTGACGTTGCTGTACAAAGTCGCGACGGGTCAGTGGCCGTCGCAGGCGGCTTCTGTAGGGAGGCAGGCCGTGGACACCAACGAGGGCATCGTGAAGATTGTCGGCCTGTTCGGTGGACTGATCACGATTGCGTCGGGCATCATTAACGCCATCTCCGATGCAGAAGGCACTGATAGTCCTCCGCAGCCAGTGCCCGCGCTGGCGACAGCGGCCGGCACGCTGGGCTTCGCGATCGGGTTCCCGTTGTTCACGAACAACAAACCTGGTCCGGCGGATTGGGCGGCGTGGGGCACATCAGGTGGCATCGCTGCTGTCAGCATCCTGAGCCTGCCCGACGGCAAGAAATTCCCGAACCTCAGCAACTTCGCCACGATCTACTCGGCAGGACAGACGGCGGCGTTGGGCGCGGCGCAACTGACGCTGTTCATCTATAGCTTCGTCAAGGCAAACAAGTTCGACGTGAAGGACGACGTTGATTTTGGTCTGAACCTGGCCGGCGCGCTGGACAATTTGATCAACCCGCTCAAGCTGCTGGGTTCGGTGACCGACGGCGCAGGCCCGCTGATCGTGGCGTGCGTGGACTGTCTCGTCGGGTTCGTCGTGGGCGGGCTCAATATCTTACTCGCGCTTCAGATTGATTCGCCGGCGCCGCTCATGCGCAGTGTGTAAGTAGTGGCACGCGATTCGCTCGTCAATTGGATATGTGCGCCGACACGATCACCACGGTGCCGGACATCGACAGAGAGGGAGACACTATGGCAGCAACCTATCTTGGAGTCGCATTTGGACCGTATATCGGACCGTGGACGGGAACGCCACCGCAAGCCACGACGCCCCCATGGAATTCCTACAGCAGGCAGAATATTGTCCGCATGCTCGAGATCATCGCTCCTTCGTTCAACAAAATCAGTACATATGGGATGGGCTATGCGGGCTATTACCCACCCACGACGCCCTGGGATCAGGTCGATTCCAATTGCCACATAGCCGGCGCCGCAGCACAGGTAAATCAGCAGCAAGGCAAGGTGGCTATTGCGGTCTCGCAGGGTATTTATCAGCAGCCGACTCCGGACCTGCAACAGGCGGAGATCGCCGCCGCGTTCACCGCGGCCGAGGCAGCCAATTCGGTGTTTGCGAACACGATCACGACCATTGTGTTCACCAACGAATACGTCACCGACTCCACCACGACCAACGCCGTGACGGCGATGCTCACCGCCAACAAGTCGAAGGCGCGCGGTCTCAATCTCAAGGTGGGAGTACGCTCGCAGACCTTCGGACAGCTCACGAATCCGTCCTGTCCTTACCTGACACAGCTGCAAACCCTGGTCCGGAGTTGTGACGTGATCCTCTGCAATCTCTACCCGCCGAATCCACCGGGAACGATCCAAGACAGCGTCCGGAGCGTCACCCAGGCCTTCGACGGCATCAAGGCCGCCGTCGCCGGTCTGAACCCGCAATGTGAGGTCATGATCGGCGAGACCGGGTGGCCCTCGGCGGGAATCAGCTTCAACAACTCGGTGAACAATGTGGCCAACGCCCAGGCCTACTTCGAGACGATCAAGCAGTGGGCCGTGCAGCGCAGCATCATGACCTACTATTTTGAAGCGATCGACGAGGCATGGAAAAGCAACCAGAACGCCCCGGTGCCTCCCGCCACGCCTTGGCAAGGACCGAACGGCGCCGAAGGACACTACGGGATCTGGTCGGTTAACGCAGGACCAAATTATGTGCCGAAGTTTCCCGCATCCTAGTGTTATGACTGGCTGCTGGTAACGGTGAGGATCACGGCGCGTGTAATCGGAACTCGGCTCTTCCTGTGCCGGACTATTAACCAAAAGAGTCGGGGTAGATTCGTGAACCCGTCATAAGAAGCGATCTATGGACTATGAGCTAGGCAGGACGGCCAACGGCAACCTGTCCTGCTGGAATGTCATCAATGAGCGGTCCACCGGCAGCTTTCCGGCCAACGCGCAACTGTTCCGGAGATGTGTGGATAAGGAGAGGTACACCACAATCATTAGAGTCGCGAAGAAGGGAAGGAAAGTCTTATGCCACAACGGCGCATCGTCTGCGGAGATAGTTTCAAGTTCATCACACCGACTAACGGCTTCTTCGCCGGTCGAGCACGTGCGGCGACAACGTGCTTGACCAGTATTGCCGTCGGTGTCCTTGCAATTGCTATCGGTGGACTGTCCGTTGGCGGCCGCGCACCAGGCCGGGAGGTTGCTCCTCCGGTCCACAAACAAGTCGGATTCGTCGCTCAACCGAGCAACGCTCCAATCGCGCCCGGAGTCACCTCGGACAAAGTCAAGGCGGCCCTACCGGAATTGGAGAAGCTGGCCACTGCTCTCCTCAAGGAGACGAGTGTGCCGGGCCTGGCGATCGCCGTGGTGCACCAGGATCAGGTCGTCTATGCCAAGGGCTTCGGCCTGCGTGAAGCGGGCAAACCCGATCCCGTGGATGCGGATACCGTGTTTCAACTCGCCTCGGTCTCCAAACCCCTCGGCTCGACGGTGATTGCAGGGCTGGTCGGTGATCGCGTAGCGAAGTGGGATGATCGCATCATCGATCACGATCCGGGATTTCAAACGCATGATCCCGCCGCCCACGCCGCGGGGAAATCCTGGGAAATGCTCTCACAGGAGCGGCTCTACAAACGGCTGGGCATGCCCCTAGGGTGCGGCCTGTAACGGTGTGCCTTTGGAGGAAAGGAGGGGGGAAGTCCGAAAGATATTTTGCAAGTGCGATTGGGCGGCTGCGTTAAATCAAACGATGACATGGCAATCTACCCACCACGAATCGGCGCGAATCAGCGCGAAGAAAGGAGAATCAGAAATGAAAATGGTTCGTATTGACGCGTTCATCGCGCAAGCGTTGAAAGATTACCAAGTGCCGGGCACAGCAGTGGCGGTGGTGAAAGATGGCAAAGTTGTTTTGGTAAAAGGTTATGGTGTCCGTGACATTACCAAACCCGACAAGGTGGACGAGAACACAATTTTTCAACTCGCGTCCGTCACCAAAACATTCACGGGCGCGGCGGCGGGCACGCTCGTGGATGCAGGCAAGCTCGATTTGGACAAACCCGTCTTCAATTATCTCCCCGAATTTGTCGGCTATGACCCGTACATGACGCGTTGGATGACGACCCGCGATTTGCTTGCAATGCGAACGGGTTGGCCTGAATTTCAGGGTGATATGGTTGATCCGTTCGGTTATGACCGCGCGGAAATCGTACACCGATTGCGCTATTTCACACCGCGTTACAGTTTGCGTGAAGTCGCGCAGTATTCAAACGTGGGACTCTATCTCGCTGGCGAGGTGGAGGGACGCGTCGCGGGTACGAGCTGGAATCAAGTGGTGGAAAAGAATTTGTTGACGCCGGTCGAAATGACGCGCACGAGTACGACGACGCCAGAAAAATCGTCGGACCCGAATTATTCCGCCGCCCACGCATTGGCGGATGGAACAATCGCGGTGGTTGACCACTCGATTCTCAACACCACCGGCGCGGCAAGTTCGATGACTTCGACCGCGACGGACATGGCGAAATACATGCAGATGTTCTTGAACAAGGGAATGTACAAAGGCACGCCCGTTTTGAAACCTGAAACCGTTGAGGAGATTTGCAAACGGAGCATGGTGAGCGAAATCGGTTTTGCCGAACTGCCGCCGATCAGTGAAGCGACAGGATTTTATTACGGGCTCGGCATCGGCAGTTACGACTACGCGGGACATCACGTCATCGAAAAAGGCGGCGCGCTCGCGGGCGTGCGAACACTGATCACAATGGTGCCAGACATGAACGCGGGCATTGTGACGCTTTCCAACATGAACCTCACCGCGCTGCCCGAAGCGATCCGCGCGTTTTATTTGAATGAACTTTTTGGCATCGACACGACAAAAGACCAAAAAGAAATTCTTGCGCTCGACAGTGAAATCAAAAAACACTTCGCGCCGCCAAGCGCGCCGAAACACCAGCAGCCGTTTACGGGAACTCTCGAGTCGCTCGTCGGCACGTATGAAAATGATTATTACGGGACGTGCGAAATTCTATTGAACGGCGAAACGCTGAGCGTGCAGTGCGGTCCCGCGAAATATGCGGCGACGTTGAAACATTGGAACGCGGGCGCGTTCGTGATGCAATTTCCCGGCGCGACGCAAGGACTCGCGATTACGAGATTCACGATCGGCGAGGATGGGACGGCAGATAGTTTCACGCACGAAAACTTTGGTGTGTTCGCGCGCGTCTAAGGAAAAGGTGTCATGCTCACGCACGTGAATCTCATCGCGCAGATAGAGCAA
>JBFWRV010000164.1:0-5517 GCA_050248715.1 Hyphomicrobiaceae bacterium
CATGGTCTGGATCCGGCCCAATCACCTGCAGCCGCCCTTCGACAATCCCAAGGCGCGCCAGGCGCTGCTGCACGCGATCGGGACGCCGGCCAAGAACGCGCGGCCGTTCTGCGGGTCCCTTTTCATGTGCGGCACGCCGATGGAAACGTCCGCCGGCACGGAGGGCCTCGAGAAGCCGGACCTCGAGAAGGCGAGAACCCTGCTCAAGGAGTCGGGCTACGACGGCTGGCCCGTCATCTTCATGCAGCCGAGCGATCTCAGCGCCAACTTCAACGCCACGGTCGTGGTCGCCGACGCGATGCGCAAGGCGGGCTTCAAGGTCGACATCCAGCCGCTGGACTGGGGAACGCTGTCGCAGCGCCGCAACAACAAGGGCCCGGTCGACCACCAAAGAGGCAATAAAGGCGGCTGGAACCTGGTCATCACCGTCGCCACGGCGCTCGATGCCCTCGACGCCGCTCACCAATCCCTACCTCGCCACCCCGTGCCCCAACGACGTCGCGGGCTTCCCCTGCGACGAGGAACTCCAGCGCCTCCGCTGCAGCTGGTCGGAGAGCACCGACGAAGCTGAACGCGCGCGGCTCGCCGACCAGATCCAGGTGCGGGCGTACTAGGTCGTGCCGTACATCAACGGCGGGCAGTGGAAGCAGTACACGGCGGTGCGGACGAATGTCTCGGGGCTAGGGGAGACGACGGTGCCGGTGTTTTGGGAGGTGGCAATAGAAGGGTGAGTATGTGCGGAACCGACAATGGCCTGCCTAGTTGTCGCTTCAGACCCTTTCGCCTACCGCTCCCTCGTCTCCTCTTGCTACAGAATAAATAGGAAGTATCCAGTCATCATTGTACCATTCGGCGCGAGTGATGGACGGGGCGCATGGCAGACAGGGACCATGAAGAGTTGGCTACCTACAAGCCTGCCCCAGAGGGGTTCAACATTTCGGATCGCCGAAGGACCACGCCAAGCTAGGTCCGGACGGCTGAGTATTAACAATGGCGTTGAGTTCGCGTTCGGCGCCGCGCGCGTGACGGCACTGCTGGCATCGACTTTTTGCGCCGCACGGCACGCAGAAACTCTAAGGCTAAACGATTGCTGACTAAGAGTTGATTGGGCGCGTCCGCCCTGTATCGGCTGAGAGGAGGCAGGAATGACGCTGCAGCGCTTTATCATCGAACGCGACGTGCCGGCCGTCGGCTCACTTGAACGGGACCAGCTTCGCGCCGCCGTTTCCAAGGCCAAGGACGTGATGCGTCAGCTCGGTCCAGATATCCAGTGGACACAAAGCTACGTGTCTGACGACAAGACGTTCTGCGTCTACCTGGCAAGCGACGAAGCCACCGTTCGCAAGCATGCCGAGATGGCCGGCCTGCCAGTTACGCGGATCGTGCGGGTCGGCAAGATCATCGACCCGACGACCTAGCGGAGGTCCAACAAGGCACCCTCTCAACGTGGTCGCGCGGTGCAGGAAGCTTTAGCCCGGCCCTGATAGTCAGCGCGATCAGGTTCGTTCAACTCCGCACGCTTCAGCGCGTTTTCTCACGTCTCTTGGTGAGGGCGAGCACTGTGGAATTTTCTCCCCCGGAGCATGCATGCGCCCGGGAAGCGCTATCCCGTGAAGGAGGATGCCATGGCGAATGAAAAGCAGCCCGCTCGTCCCGTTCACTTGCTGGGATTGTGGCCGCCCCGTGGATGGGCATACGACTACACGGTGAAAGACTCCGACAACTGGTGGACCCTGGCGGCGAAATTCAGCATGAACGATGAATGGGAACTCATCGAATACAACTTTCGAACGCGTGTCCCGGAAGAGGTCAACTGGTACCTCCGGGAATATCTTGGCTGCAGGACAGAGACTCCCGACAGGAACAATTACCGCTTCTTGGGGGCCGACCCGACGAAGCGGAAGATCTACATTCCACCCGGCCCAGGACCGCGGCGTGATCGAGCTATCTTCACGGAAGTCATCGAGAACCTGAAGAAAGAGATACCCATCAACGATCCACGCCGGTCAACTTACATGTGCATCCTCTCGAAGCTCGTCGGGGACGGCATGTCAAACGTCGATGATCGTGTGATTTTTTGGAACGACATTCTTCCCGAGCCCTTTGCGTCTACGCCACCCGGTGTCAGGCGGCGGCACCACAGACAGGTCAGCAAGGGCGTCACTCAGGATTGGCTGCACGCGAACATCAGAAGCTGGCAAACGGTCGATGCGCAGCCGGCAAGGAAAGGCCTTATCGGGGTTGGCATGTTTGTCACAAGCTTGCGCAAGGCACTTTATGTTCCGTTCGAAACGAAGCTGGTCGGCCTCCGCGGGATGGTCAATGAGATCCTGGAAACTCATGAATTCCTTGATCAGTGGGCGAACATGCCCCTCGGTGGAAGCAGCGCCATGCCAACCGAGTACAGGGCGATCAAAGACTGGGTATCGCGCCAGGAGAAGCAATCGCATGCAGTCCTCAGCTGCATGAAGCCGCCCCGCTGACAGCCGGCGGAACCGAGCATCGCTGGAGCGGCGCGCGGTAGGCCACAACTTTGCTCGAGCTCGCCCAGGATGCTCGCCACGGCAAAGCCCGCCGCTCCCAGGGCAAAGAAGTTGTCGCGCCCGATCTCGTCGACGCGGTCGGCCATGCGGCGCGTCTCGGCGCGTTCATGCGCAGGATCCGCGACCCAGCCCAACCCACGGCGCAGCGAGAAGCAGGTGAGAGCCAGGCATAGGGCGTGGCGTAGTCGGGATCGAGCTCGATGGCGCGATAGCTGTAGGCCTTGTCGACACCGTCGCGGCTCCAGGTGTGGAAGAAGCCCAGCGCCTGCATGTAGGCGAGATGCGAATCGACGGAGCCGGTCGCGTGGCGATGCCGTTGCTGGTCGAACCCAGTCGGCCCAGACCGGCAGCGCGCTTCGGCGCCCTCGACGAGGCAGGAGGCATCGTGTTTCGCCGCATTTGACAGGTGCGGCCGGACAGCGAGCTTGTCCTCCACGGAAGGTGCGCAAGGCACGGCTGACAAACCCAACTCAATAGGTAGAGTCCCGCCTAGAGAGGCAGGATGACAGACGAAACCCCAACTGCCGAACAACTTAGGTCCTGGCCTACGCCCAACGAGGTTCGTAGGCGCGCGGCAGCGCAATTGGGTGAGACCTATGCGGAGCAAGCTGTGTGGGATCGCGTCCGAGAGGGACTGATCAGGGTCTGCGCGGTGTCAGCTTCTCAGCGTCGCGACTACGAGAAGGCCACCCTCCAAAGAACGCCTTGGCTGGTTTCCAGCTCAATGTGGAACCTTTACAAAGATCCACCCGACAAGTTTTGGACGGGCGACACTCGGTTCGCACATGAGGAGTTTGTAGAAGAAGGCGATCCCCGCTACGCCACAGCAAAGGAAGTGTTTGGCTATCGGGTAAGTGGCTCGCTGATCCACTACATCACCTTTGGCCTCCGACTACATCCTGAGGATGTTGAGCGCGAATTTCCGCCTGTCGTAGATCCATCTGGCGCTACTTCACTGCCGCCTGTGAAGCACGCAGGCGGCGCACCACGAAAGCCGTGGTGGGATGACTTCTGGATCGAGATGGTTTGCCGTCAGCACGCCGGTGACATTCAGCCGACGTCGTCGCAGGCAGATGTGGCGAAGTTGATGTTGGAGTGGGCTGAGAAGCGCGGCCACGACATGGGCGACACCACAGCCAAAACCATGGCGCGCAAGCTAGTGGCGGCACTCAAGGCGGAGGTCAAAAACTAGTTTTTTGACGTAGTTATTGACTAGTTTTTGACTCTTTTTATCCTTCTGAGTCCGACACTTAGCTAGCGACCTGTCATCGTCCACAAATGTAAAGAGCCCCGGTGTGGGGCCCTTCGTCAGCAGAGGTGCGGAAGTCGTTAGTGCGGCTCGAAAGGTGCACGGTACGCCATGAAAGCCTTAGGGGCCGAAACTACGCCGGCGGCAGCCCTTCGCGCTTCGGGGAAGCCACTCAGTCTGCAGGGCGGCCAAATGGGTGATTCCACCCATGTTCGACACTGGCTGCGCAAGGCGCTGTCGGTAGCTTTTCAAGTTGTCCGGATATTGTGGCACATCAATTGTCCGCTTCTTTGGGTGACCACGGTTCGGCTCCGGAAGCGGTGGACGGGTCCGTTGTGGCATGGGTCAGGCGTGCCGGGCGAGGGCGCGCGCAGGGGCCGGCACGGTTGGCCGGGGCGAGCTGGCTGCGAGCGTCGAGGCTTTTGCCCGGCCACCCCGTGGCGGCGCCGAGCACGACCTCGCCCGGCTGGCGATCGGCGTGCTGGCTTGCTGGCGGCCGTGGGCATCGTAGCGGGCGATGCAGGAAGGTCCGTGGAAGAGGGCCAGGGTGCCGTCGGGATACTGGTGCACGCGCACGCGCGCCTTGACCCAGTGATGGCGCAGCGGACTGTCGGGCAGCTGCAGCTTGAGCTTGCGCCAGGTCACGGTGTTGTCACGCTCGACCACGCGCTCCTCCTGGATGCATAGCGCCTCGACCAGGGCGGCCTTGTCGGGTGCCGCGACGAACGCGCTCTGGGCGACCGCCGGCAGCTTGGCGAAGCGGCGATTGTGTCGCGGCAGATAGACCTCGCGCAGCCACTTGTTGGCGGTGTCGATGTCGTCGATGGCGTGCTGCGCCAGTTCCTTGATCAGGCGGTCCTGCAGGGTGCCGAACATGCGCTCCGAGCGGCCCCGAGCCTGCGGCGAGTAGGCGGCGATATGCTCGATGCCCAGCCGCTTCAGCGACCAGCCGACCTGCGTCAGCCGGCCACGATCGACCGTCTCGCCAGCCTTCAGCGTCACGAAATAATGGCTGCCGCGATCGGTGTAGAGGCTGAGCGGCAGGCCCTTGGCAACGAACACCTCGAGCAGCCCGCGAAACGTCGAGGCGGTGCCTTCCTCCTCGACCAGCAACGCCGAATACAGCGTGCTCGTGGCGTCATCCATCGTCACCACCAGGTCGAGCGCCGGCCGACCGGCAAGCCAAGCCGCCCGCGAGCCGTCCTGGTGCAGCATCATGCCCTCGCACGGCTTGCGCTCACGCTTGCGTCGATGAGGAGAGCCGCGCCGGCGCAGCCGCGGCACCAGGTCGGCCGCCTGCAGCTTCGTCTTGACCCAGCTGTAGCTCCACGGCCTGCCGTGCGAGAGCTGCAGATGCTCGTGGAAGTGCTTCACGTTCCACCCCGCATAGTGGCTCTCGTACTGGTCGAGCATCCACATCAGCTCGTCGACCGCGATCCGTCGCGACGACGCCTTGCCCAGCCGCTGGTCGACCAGGCCGTCCAGACCGTCCTCCTCGTAGCGCCGTCGGTAGCGGCGGAACTGCCGCTCCGAACAGCCCAAAACTCCCCGGCTTCGGCACCCGACAACTCCCCGTCGTGCCAACGCTTCAACAGCTCCTCGAACTTCTCCATCCGTCGGTCCTGCAACAACGTCGTCCGGTTCATCGATCGGCTCCCTTGGAGCCGTTCTAAAACCGGACAACTCGTGTGCTACAAAACCGGACAACTCATGTGCTTACGACAC
>JBFWRV010000165.1:0-5499 GCA_050248715.1 Hyphomicrobiaceae bacterium
GCGATGTTGCTCCACAGGAGCACGCGGTCGAGCGCGCGCGTTGCCGCTGCCAGATCGGCACGATCCTTCGAGAAAATGATGGCGTCGATCAGCTTGTCGATCGCGGGGCTCGAGATGCCGGTGGAGTTCTGGCTGCCCTTCATGTTGACGGACGCCGATCCCCAGTATTGGCGCTGCTCGTTGCCAGGCGACACGGATTGGGCCAGCGTGTCGACGACGATGTCGTAGTCGAAATCGTCGATGCGGCGCTGGTACTGCGAGGTATCGACGACGCGGATCGAGATGTCCATGCCGAGATTGCGCAGGACATCGGCGTAGGGCTGGATGATGCGGTCGAACTGCGGATCGTAGGACAGGAATTCGGCCTTGAGCGTCTCGCCCTTCGCGTTGACGACCTTGCCGCCCTTCTGCGTCCATCCCGCCGCCGCCAGCAGCTGCACGGCCTCCGCCTGATGCTGCCGGAAATCCGCGTCCGTGTTGTTCACCGGCAGCTTGTATTCGGTCGTGAAGACCTGCGGCGGGATGCCGTCGCGCACCGTTTCGAGAATCTCCAGCTCGCGCCCCTGCGGCAGTCCGGAGGACTTGAGATCGCTTTCGCCGAAGAAGTTGTGAACGCGCGCGTACTGGTCATAGAACAGGTTCTTGTTCGCCCATTCGAAATTGAAGGCGAGGATGAAGGCGCGGCGCACGCGCTCATCCATGAACTGCGGGCGGCGGAGGTTGAGCGCGAAGGCCTGCATCTGCGGCGGGTTGCCGTTCGGCAGATCGGCCTTGATCATGGCGCCCGTCTTTATCGCGTCGAGATCGTAGGCGGTGGCCCACTGCTTGGCGCTCGATTCCTGGAAGATGTCGAGATCGTGGATCTTGAAGGCCTCGAACGGCGCGGCGGCATCGCGGAAATATTCGAAGCGGATGGTGTCGAAATTCCACTGCCCGAGCGAGACCGGCAGGTCCTTGCCCCACCAGTCGGCGACGCGCTCATAGACGATCGTGCGCCCCGGCGTCTGCTCCTTGATGCGGTAGGGTCCCGATCCGACCGGGATTTCGAGCGTCGTCTTCGTGAAGTCGCGCGGCTCTCCGGTGGCGCTCTTGCCCTCCCAGAAGAGCTTGGGGATGATCGCCAGCTCGCCGGTGATATAGGGCAGCTCGCGGTTGCCCTTGGTGTCGAAGACGAATGTGACCTCGTTGTCGCCGGTCTTCTCGCCCCTGACCACGTTCTTGTAGTACTGGCCGTAGAAGTCGCTCTTCTTCATGGCCTCCATGGAATAGATCACGTCCTCGGGCGTGATCGGGGTGCCGTCCTGGAACTTCGCGCCGGGCCTCAGCCCGAATGTGACCGACGAATAGTCGTCAGGATGCGACGCCCACTCTGCGATGAGCCCGTATTCCACCGACGGCTCGTCCGGGCTGGGCGTCATCAGGCGCGCATAGACCAGCGTCAATCCGGCGGCCTTGTTGCCGCGCACGTTGAACGGGTTGAGCGTGTCGAACGTGCCGCGTGCGCCCATGCGCAGGGTGCCGCCCTTGGGAGCGTTGGGGTTCACCCAGCTGAAATGCTTGAAGTCGGGCCCCTCTGCGGGTGCCGTGCCCAGCGTCAGCGCGTGGAGCCGCTTCTGTCCGCTCTCGAGCGCCATGGACGGCGCTGTCCACATCAGGGCCGCCGCCAGCATGCCGCCGAGAAGAACAGAGCCAGCCTTCAACGCCATCGGACACACCTCGCTTGTCGCCCAGCCACTGCCGACACTGCCGTTCGGCCCAGGTATGGCGGCCGAAGTATGGCGGCCGGTGTTTGGCGGGCCAAGTTAAACCTAGTTCATCCGTGTGCCGCGGGGATAGCTGCGGATCGCCATGTTCGCAACCGGGCCATAAAACAGCAGCGCCGCCAGGATGGGCGGCGCCGTGAAACTCGTGGTGCGTGTCCGCCTCAGTTGGGGAGGGGTGCGGGGCTATCCGACTGCTTGTTGAGGAATGCCAGCAGATCGGCAAGGTCCTGTTCGTCTTTCACGCCGGCGAACGCCATCTTGTTGCCCGGGACGGTCGCGCGCGGGTCGTGGATGTAGGTGGCGAGCGTCTTCCAGTCCCAGTTGCCGCCATGCCCTTTCATGGCCGGCGAGTAGGCGAAGCCCTCATGCGAGCCGACCGGCCGGCCGACGAGACCCCACAGGTTGGGACCGACCTTGTTCGGGCCGCCCTTCTCGTCCGTATGGCAGACCTGGCACTTCTTGAAGGTATCCTTGCCCGCGTCGGGGTTGGCCTTGGCCAGCAGCGGCTGGACTTTCGCGAAATCGAACGTGGGCGCGGCCGTTGCACCGCCGGCGCCCGGGGCCGGTTCTGTAACCGGCAGGTTGTAGCCGGGCTTCTCGGGATGATGGCTGGTCCGGACGAGGTCCAGTCCCGTGCGCATGCCGAAGACGAGCAGCAGCGCCGACAGCGCGGCGCCGGCAATCTTGTTCAGCTCGAAAGAATCCATCGACCCCGTCCCCGAATCTGTCGTGTCGCCGCCCCTCTGGATCGGGCGCCAATATAGGGCTTCCGCCCGGTCTTGCAACCGCGAGGCAGTCCGTTTTAGGACTGTGCCCCGAGACGAATTGTCACTCGAACCGACGCTCCCCGAGGGGACTCACGGCAATGCAGAACGCAATGGTCCTCATCCCGGCGCGGCTCGCCGCGACCCGGCTGCCGCGCAAGCCGCTGGCCGACATTGCCGGGACGCCGATGATCGTGCACGTCTGGCGCAGGGCCATGGAATCAGGCGTCGGCCGCGTCGCCGTTGCGACCGACAGCGACGAGATCGCCGCCCAGGTCCGTGCTGCCGGCGGCGAGGCGGTGCTGACGCGGGCCGACCACGCCTCGGGCTCCGACCGCATTTTCGAGGCTCTGAGCCTCCTCGACCCCCAGCGGACGTGTCCCGCCGTCGTCAACCTGCAGGGCGACCTGCCGACGCTCGAGCCGCGGCTCATCCGCGACTGTCTGGCCGCGTTCGACGAGCCCGCCTGCGATATCGGCACGCTGGCTGCCGAGATCGCGCGCGAGGAGGAGCGGACCAATCCCAATGTCGTCAAGGTGGTGGGCACGCCCCTGGCGTCGGTGCGGCGCCTCAGGGCGCTCTACTTCACCCGCGCGACGGCTCCCTCCGGAGACGGACCCCTCTACCACCACATCGGCATCTACGCCTACCGCAGGCAGGCGCTGGAGCGCTTCGTCGCCCTCCCGCCCTCCGTCCTCGAGCGGCGCGAGCGGCTCGAGCAGCTGCGGGCGCTGGAGGCCGGCATGCGCATCGACGTCGCGCTCGTTGACACCGTTCCGCTCGGTGTCGATACTCCCGCCGATCTTGAGCAGGCCCGCCAGCTCCTGACCTAGCCCCATGCACGCGCGTCCCCGATGAAGGCTGGCGCGCGCCCATCCACGAGAGACCCCGGCAGTGAAGTCCAAGCCCTCCGCAGCAGCGTCCGGCTCGCGCAAAAAGAGCGTGGGACGGAGGATTTCCTATCAGGGCGAGCCCGGCGCCAACTCGCACATCGCCTGCAACGAGGTGTTTCCCGATCTCGAGCCGCTGCCCTGCGCCGCCTTCGAGGACGCCATTGCCGCGGTCAAGAGCGGTGAAGCGAAGTACGGGATGATCCCGATCGAGAACACGCTCGCGGGCCGCGTCGCCGACATCCACCACCTGCTGCCGCGCGCCGGCCTCCATATCGTCGGCGAGCATTTCCTGCCCATCCGGTTCCAGGTTATGGGGCTCAAAGGGACCCGCCTCAACCGCATCACGGACATCTACAGTCACGTGCACGCGCTGGGGCAGTGCCGCAAGATCATCCGCAAGATGGGCTGGCAGGCGCACATCGCGGGCGACACCGCGGGGGCTGCGCGCCAGGTGGCCGAGTGGGGCGATCCGACCAAGGCGGCGCTGGCGCCCAAGCTCGCGGCCAGCGTCTATGACCTCGACATCCTGGCCGAGGACGTCGACGACGAGACGCACAACACGACGCGCTTCGTCGTCCTCTCGGCAACGCCCGAGGATGCGCTCGCTACCGACGCCCCGGTGGTGACGACCTTCATCTTCCGCGTGCGCAACGTTCCCGCGGCGCTCTACAAGGCCATGGGCGGCTTCGCCACCAACGGCGTCAACATGACGAAGCTCGAGAGCTATCAGCTCGACGGCCAGTTCGTCGCCACCATGTTCTATGCCGACATCGAGGGCCATCCCGACGATCGCCCGGTGCAGCTCGCGCTCGACGAGCTGAAGTTCTTCTCCAGCGAGTTCAAGATTCTGGGAACCTACAAGGCGAGCCCCTACCGCGCCCGCGTCGCACTTGGCCGCCGCTGACCGGGGCGGCGCCCGAACGCTTCACGGCGCCTTCTTGGGCGGTTCGGAGGGGTTGGCCTTCGCGGGCTTGGCGTAGAGGCCCACCGAAATGGCGCGCGCCAGGTATTGCGCGAGGCAGTCGTAGCCGCGCTCCGGGTTGCCGAACTCGTCGGGATCGGGGGGCCGGTTGCCGTTCTGCACCTGCGACAGGATTTCCATCGCCTCGTAGCGATTGACGCGCAGCACGCTCTCGTTCGTTGCGATGCGGCGCAGCCCCATGCGGATCGACTGGTAGTAGGGGTCCTTGGCGAGCTGCTTCAGGTAGTGCAGTCCGATCAGGATGACGTCGACGTTGTGCTGCTTGAGCCACTGCACCATGTCGGTGACGGTGGCCTGGAAATCCTCCAGCGGCACGCGCGCGAACGCATCGTTGGTGCCCACCTGCCAGAGCACGAGGTCCGGATGCTCCATCGCCACCTCGACCTTGAGGCGCGCGGCGGCGGCCTCGGCCAGTTCGCCCGACACGCCGCGGTTGATGATCTCGACATCGAGGCCCTTGATGGCCCGTTCGAGGATCTGCTCCAGCAGCGGGCTGCCGGCGCCGCTGCGGGTCCCGAGCATCGAGTTCGGCGAGGCGCCGATGGCAAGAATGCGGATGACGTTGCGTGACTTGAGGGCCTTCGCGGTGTTCGGCAGCGGCGTCACGGCGGGGCTCGTCGCGCCGGCCACCACGCATTGCGGCGAGATGTCCGGCGGGTTCGAGGGCAGCAGCAGCTGACCCTGCGGCTCGGGTTGCGGCTGCGCAGCGCCGGTGAGAGCGCCCTGGGTCGCCAGGGTGGCAAGCAACGCGACCAGGAGTACGGCGCGCCTCATGACGCTTCCTTTGCTCCTTGGCTGGCCTTCCGTTCCGAGATCCATGCGGTGAACCACAGCAGGGCAGTGCCCACGACGACGATCATAGTATCAACGACAAGGGCGCCTGCGTATACGTATCGTATGATCTGTGCGGTTAGGCTTAGCAGCGATCCGACGCAGAATACGTTGAGCGAGTTGCGGCCGAGCTTGGACAGGAACTCCGTCAGCGGCGCGGCGAAGCGCACGATCAGAGGGTAAACGGCCGAGAACGCGGCCGCCAGCGCCAGGAACTGGATGAGGCGCATGGGCGTGAGGAAGGTCTTGCCGTTGAGGAACAGCAG
>JBFWRV010000166.1:0-5490 GCA_050248715.1 Hyphomicrobiaceae bacterium
GAGATTCATTTGAAGCTGCGGGTGATCGGGCCGATTCGGCGGTCGGAGCAGCCGGAGGTGCAGGCGTTTGCGGTGGCGTTGAGGGAGGCGGCGAGGGAGTTGATTGGGGTGGCGGCGGATGATGAGCCTAGTGATGTTTAGTTGGCTCCAAAGGTTTAAACCGTAGTAGCGGATGGCAGTGAAGAGCCGGAACGCCCCTATCGTAGCCCCTCAGTTCAAAAGTGTGACTGCCTACTAAGCAACCGCAGAAGACCCCCCACTTAATCGACGCCAACACGGTTGTTGTCTAAAGAGGGCTCTAGAAGGCGCCGACTCATGGCTATCGGCACAGCTGTTTCAAGGGCCTCTTGGCTTCGTCGGCGCGATAGTCGGCTGCGCCGCTTAGATCGTTGCGGTGTATTTCACGCCCTCCCATCTAGGGGCCGAGAAATCGCAACGTACATGAGATTGAAGAACTCGCTGAAACTAAAGCAGCTCAACGCCCGCCTGGAAGGTGCGACCTTGTTGCACTTGCCGTCTCTTGCATTAATCCGCTGGACTGGCCTTCACGCCAATCCGGGGCATGACCCGTTCGCGCACCTGCTCGTAGATTGGAAGGGAGATCCCCTCGGCAACCTCCAGCGATACGCAAAGCGCAAACTCGACGGGATCGTCGATTCGGCCTGCATCGGCCATGCAGTTGACACGGACACGCAGCAACTGCCCTTCATTCACAGCAACAGCCCGGTCGCCTTCAAAGACCTCATGATGGACGGTACCCTGCCGCAGCTGTCGCCACTCTCCTTCCGCTCGCCGCACCTGCAGCGGATCATCGGGCAGATCAATCCACAGGCGAGCAACGCGGTATTTCGAGTGCCGAGGGTTGACCGGGGTCATCCAGGCCAACGTGGCGGTGACACGGCGCATGACCACAGTGGCATGGAGTGCCAGGGGAATCGGAACATGAAATTCCAGCGCCGTTTCATTGCGAAGCTCGCCCACGCCAAGCAACGTCGCACGCTGCGCTGTGCAAGTCAACGCACGCTCGACGTCGGCGATGCCGTGGCCGGCATAGCGGCTCACCAGTCGACGGCGCACATGCCATTGATCAATGTCCGGCCTCGCTTCGACAATCTGCGCCTCCACGATGCCGGGACGAGCGCCGTGCACCAAGAGCGCCTTGAGGAGCGCTGCGTCGTACCGTGGCTCCAACTGGGGATACCCGGCCCGCAGGACGTCTACGACGCCATACGCACGCGCGGCCCAACGCGTTCCTAACGCGGCCGCGTTACTGGTGCCGCGCGTATAGACGGATGCTCCCTGCATAGTCGGGGGCGCAGCGACGCGGTGCCCAGGGGGCTGTAGTGTAGTGATCGACTGCACTCTCGTATGCCCGGGTACGGCTTGGATGTGTGCCTCTCGATAGAGGAGACGACCTCCTGGGAGCAGGATATCCGGCTTTACCGCTCGACGGAAGCCGGGGCCGACTCCAGCGTACGGTGCGACTCCGCCTTCAGCGAAGAGCGGAAAGCGCTCAGCCACAGCAACGAACGTGGAGGTGTCGGCATGACACGCGCCCACTGTCAATGCATTGATGGACTCCGCCGGGGCCAAGATGCGCCGATGCATGTCAGCGTCATGGAGTGCTCGCACAGCCAGGGCTGACCGCCGTCCCAGCGGAAGCTCCGCCAGAGTACCGGTAGGCGTATCAAGGAGGAGATCGTGCCTCTGATTTCCGCTGCTCACGATGATGAGCACCTTGTACTTGTGCTGAAGCCAGTCCAGCAGACGAGCCCAAGGAGACAGTTCTCCCGCGAAGGGCCGATGCCGGTCCCCCATGGACAGGTTGATGGCGCGGACGCTGGGGGCTGCGGCCGGTCGGTCAGCGCTAGGTTCGAACATCCGCCGGACCGCTGAGTGGACCAGATCGATCAGCAGGCGGTCATCTGGCGTGCGTTCCTCACGCCCACCATCTGCTCCAGCCGGGCGCATGATCGGCCGCACATAGATCGGCCTATCAAGCGGTGTTTCCCCGGCGTCAAGGTCGCCAAGCGCGATCAGCGATGCCATGGCAGTACCGTGCGCGCGTTCTGCGGCAGGGTAATCGTCCGCCCATGCGTCCGGGTCGTCCACGACTAACCGGCCCTCCAGCAACGGATGATTCGCGATCGGCAGGCCGTCGAGCAAAGCGACCACCGGTACGCCGTCAGTTCGATGGCCCGCCGCCGCGGGCCCTAGCGTTCGCTCCGTCCCATCCGTACCGGGGGCTACAGCTTGCCCGTGAGCGCGGAAGTACATGACCCTCTCTGACCTCAGCAAAGGCGCTTCAGCGCCGGCCAGTAGTTGAGCCACTCCGGGCGCCGGCACCTCTACCAAGAACGCGTGGTATGCAATCTCTGCGATCAGGCTTTCATGAAGGACGCGCCCCCCGATCGCGGCAACGAGCGTGCGGACTTCGGTTGTCGTAGTCGAATTCTTCGCCTGCGAAGAGAAGTGCCACGCCTCGATCTCAAATCGCAATAGCGCGTCGCCGTGCTCAATCCTGAAGCGCCATGCATCGCGGAGTTCGGTCACGAGGCGATCTTCAGGGCCCCAGAATCTCACATCCTTCAGATGCTCGAATGCGCCCTTCCATGCATTCAAGCCTTGACCCAGGTTGGCCCTGGAGTCCGTGCGGTAGATGTCCCAGAGGCGCACCACCTCGTCGAGCGCAGCCCGATTGCTTCCGACGAGGAACAGCTTGCCGTTGAGAGGCCGGGTTTTATCGTCCGTGTTGTAGAAATCTTCATCCGGCGCGATGTCGTCGTCATCCATCGCAGCGAGCCACTCTAACCCCTGAACTCGTTGCGCTGCATTGATGAAGTCCTGGACAGATCCAACTGTCTCGAAGACGACCACAAGATCGGGATCATCGTTCTGAGCGTTGGCGCGTAGTTCAAGGCGTCGTTCGTCGAATGCTTGCTGCAATCGGCCCAGCTGAGCGCTTACGCGTTGCCCTTGCCGGGTGTGGTCTGGAAAGTGAACGGGAGGGCGGAAACCTTGCCCGCGCTGATGCTCGACCGGCGTAGGTTCCGGGAAGATCAGCAGTGGAAGATGCTGTACCTTTTCCGTTGCCACGCGTCAAAGCCCCTTGGTAGTTGCTGGCCCGACGCGTCCCTTCCATTGCGCTAAGCGCTCGGTAACGATGCGCTTGATGTCCGCCGCCGGCAATTCAAGCACGTAGCGGCGACGCACATCTTCACAGAACTGTTCAAGGTCGGCGAACGTACGAACGGGCAAGCGCGTCGCGAGAGTCTTGGCGGACAGGCCCAGCGGCATGCCCAGCGTTCGCTCAAATCGCTCTAACCAAGCAACTCGCTGTGATAGGGTGGGTTCGGGCAAGTTCAGCCGCAACTGGAACCGTCGCCACACCGCCCGATCAAGCAGCTCCGCATGATTAGTTGCAGTCATGACCACCACGTGGCTAGGCAACGAGTCTATCTGCAGCAGCAGTGAACTGACAACGCGCTTAATTTCCCCTGTCTCGTGCGTGTCTCCCCGTTCCTTTCCGAGAGTGTCGAACTCGTCAAAGAACAGCACGCAGCGATGGGTTCGCGCGAAGTCGAAGAGCCGTTTCAGCCGACTGCTCGTTTCGCCGAGAAAGCTGCCGACTACCGCCTCGTAGCGAACGACGAACAGCGGCACCATTAGCTCAAAAGCAATACCCTCGGCTAGCGTCGTCTTGCCATTGCCTGGGGGGCCAGCAAGAAGCACACGATGGCGCGGCTCCATGCCGTACGAGCGCAGTAGATCTGCTCGTTGTTGTTCTTCAACGAGCTCACGCATCGGCGTTGCGACTGCATCGTCAAGGAAGATGCTGTCCAACCCCCGGCGGGCTTCGACTTCATAGAGCAAGCCACCGTGGCCGCCATCGAAGCTTCGCACGACCTCCCGCGCCTTGGCATCAGGCGCCGACTGGCGAAGGTTCTGTTCCAGCCGATCGGCTAGCTGAGTATGGCGCTTTGCACGCTCTTCGGCCGCGATGGCTTCCACCGTCGAACGAAATGTGCGCTGGTCGCCCTGCGTTCCGGCTCGCACTAGGTTCACGATGAGGTCGGCTCGAGGCATGTGATGGCGCTGGTCAGTGCAGTGAACTAGTATACCGTTGGGTTGCCAGCTCTGGCCCGACATCGACTCGGCGCTCTCACGTTCTCGAACAATGGCTCGCAGGCGTTTGTCGGGAATTGCACTCAACATTTCTCTCTTGGCGCCGACTACTATCGGGGTCCTTGGTGCTGACCGGCTGCTCGCAGCCGGAAGCAGTCACATCGTATGCCGTAGTGACAGGCCGTTGCTGCCCCTTCGCTTGAGCAAGCCTCGTTCTGCTCCGACCTGTCTGTCCTTTTTGTGCGTGGCGGTAAAAGCCCTCAATCCCTGGCCAGCGAAAAGCGCTCGTCGAACACAATGGCAAACTGGTTCATTGCTCTCCTCCGATCGTAGATAGGGTTGATCGTCTTGGTCGGCACATTGCGGATCGCCAGTTACAGCAGCTTGATGGCGGCTTCATCACTGGGGAAGTGACCGCGCGTCTTGATGATCTTCATGATGTGCAGGCCGGATCTCGGGCGCGAACACGCAAACCGCACCACCCGCGCCCGGCGTCAAGCCGGCGTGACTGAGGGGTACTTCGCGCCTCAGGGGCTGGAGGTAAACGCTCGCAACTACTCGGTCGCCGCCTTGGCCATCCCCCTATCGGTCATCTAGCTGATGAAGTCGGGCGAAACCTGCGTGCCGTAGTGCTCGGCAATGAACGCCTAGATCTCGCGCAAGCTCATGCAGCGAGCGTACATCGTGATGATGCGCTCATTGAAGTGGCGGAAACGGCGCTCGTGTTTGGGAATCAGGATCGGCTCGAAGCTGCCGTGGCGGTCGCGGCACCTCGATTCCGACCGGCCTGCGCTCGGCGAGCACGGTCTTGCCGGAGCTGCCGTTGCGCTCGTTGACCTGCTCGGCCGGCTTGGCCTAGCCGGGAGGTAGCCCAGGTACAGGTTCATCTCAGCGCCCATGGCCAGCTCGATGACGGCCTTATTGAAGGCCAGCATCAGATCCGGCACCTGCTCAGGGCTCCTCGGCCCCTTCATCCGCTGGTCGATCAGTTCCTCGGGCCGCTCCCTGGGCGGCCACTGTTTACTTCTTGCTCGGCATATCCATGTTTGGATTCCTCATGGTATGCCCCATACACAAAATTACGGAGGCTTTTCTGGTCCGTCCACGGAGTGTTGCTGGACGCTCCGGAGTTCGAAAATCCTCAAACATTAAACCGAAAATGCATCACATCCCCATCCTTCACCACGTAATCCTTCCCTTCCAACCGCATCTTCCCCTTCTCCTTGGCGCCACCCTCCCCCTTGCAAGCAATGAAGTCGTCATACGCAATCGTCTCCGCCCGGATGAACCCCCGCTCGAAGTCGGTATGAATCACCCCGGCCGCCTGCGGCGCCGTCGCCCCCACCGCCACCGTCCATGCGCGCA
>JBFWRV010000167.1:0-5302 GCA_050248715.1 Hyphomicrobiaceae bacterium
TGTTCCGCTGCTTCCTTCTGCAGCCCCGCTTTCTGTCTCATCTTCGCTCCTTGCTCAGCTACGATGAGCCAGAATTCCTCCCTTCGTGAAGGCCCTCATTGTGTCTCACTGGTGCTGACGGCGAACAAGTCCAAGGGCTAGCATCCACCACAATGAGCGCCGTACTCCCTCTAACTAGGAGCGATCAAATGAAGTCCGTCATATTGAAGATCGAGGGCATGCACTGCGGCGGCTGCGCCGACACCATTAAGGGCTTGGTCGAGAAGCAGCCCGGTGTGCGCGCGGTTTCCGTTTCCTTAAATGAAGCTAGAGCCCGCGTCCTCTACGACCCGAATGTCACTCGCGAAGACCATCTGGTTGCCGTCGTTCAAGAGCCGGGTTTCCGCGTCGTGGGACGCGAATCGGAAGGAGGCTGAGATGAGCACCGCAGAGACCACCGCCACATCATTCCAGCCTTGGAGCGAAGAGCCGGCAAGCCGACCCAACCGCCGGAAGATCCGCGCGCGCATTGGCGGGCTTCATTGCTCGCTCTGCACCGGCACCATCGAGAAGGCGCTTGGCCGCATGCCGGGCGTCGACAAGGTTGCCGTCAGCCTCACGCATGAGCAGGCTCTCGTCGAGTACGACCCGGCTGTCGCCCGCCCTGAACGGTTGCTCCAAACCTTGAAGGATATCGGCTATACGGTCTCCGATCCGCGCAAGCTCAGGGCCTTCGAGGAGGAAGAACGTGATCTGGTGCACGAGGCGCGGCGATTTGTGCTGGCTGTCGTGCTTACCGTCGCGACCATCCCGATCATCGCCGACCCGACAGTGGGCTGGATCGGTTTCCTGCCGGCGCTGGTTTGCCTCAGCCTGGGGGCTTTCGTGTTTCTGGTCCTGAGATCGACGGGCTTGTGGGCGGCCGTGGGCGCCGCCGTCGGCCTCACGGTGATGGCCCTCTCGCTGCTCTATCTCAATCTCGCGGGCTACCTGACCTCGGCCGCGCCCTGGCTTTCGGGTGCTCTCGCCGTGTTTCTCGTTTTTGGCGTGGGCCATCACATCCTGCGCATGGCCCTTCAGGCGTTGCGGCGCGGCATCCTCAACCAGCATGTGCTGCTCGAGACTGGTGCGTTTGCCGGCATCGCCGGTGGCGTCATCGGGCTGGTGTTGGATCGGCCCGACTATCCGACTGCTGCCTTCTTTTCGGTATCGGTGATGGTCGGCACCTACCACATCTTCTCCGAATGGCTGTCGCTGATCGTCAAGACACGCAGCTCGCAGGCGGTGAAGCGCCTCCTCGACCTTCGTCCGGCGACCGCGCACGTCGTGCGCGACAGCCAGGAGGTGGAAGTGCCGATTGAGGAGGTGAGGATCGGTAATCATGTCCGCATCCGGCCCGGCGAGCGCGTCCCGACAGATGGTATCGTCATCAGCGGTCATTCGGGCGTCGACCAATCGCTGGTAACGGGCGAGTCTCTGCCAGTCGAAAAGCGGGAAGGCGATCCGGTCATTGGCGGGTCGATCAACGGCACGGGTACCCTCCTTGTGAACACCACTGCCGTGGGTGAAGGCAGTTTCCTTCAACAGGTTATTCATCACGTCGAGGATGCCCGGGCCCTCAAGCCGGGCATCCTCCATCTCGTCGATCGCGTGCTTCGGATCTACACGCCGACCGTCCTTATCGTCGCGGCCTTGGCCGTCGCCGGTTGGCTGCTTGGCTCATGGCTCAGCACTGGCCAAGCCGACGTCGAGCGCGCCGTCTTTGCCGGCCTCAGCGTTCTGGTCATGGGCTACCCATGCGCAGTCGGTATTTCGGCACCGCTGTCCATCGTGCGTGGCGCGGGCCAGGCGGCCGAGCGCGGCATCCTGATGCGCACAGGCGAGGCCTTCCAGGGTTTTCGCCTGGTCAGGAAGATCGTTCTCGACAAGACGGGCACCTTGACCGAGGGGCGTCCCACGTTACGCGAGATCGAATCGGTCGGAGGAGAGGATCGCGAGCTCCTCGCCGCGGCCGCCGCGGTCGAAGCCCGATCGGAGCACCCGCTGGCGCAGGCTCTTGTTAAGGCGGCCTTCGAACGTTCGATCACACCGCCAGACGTGGCTTCCTTCCAGGCGTTTCCCGGACGCGGCGTCGTCGCGAGCATTGGTGACGCTGAGGTTATCGTCGGTAGTCCGACTTTCATGGCGGAGCGACATGTCGACCTCGCACCGCTTCGAGGAAGGATCGAGGTTCTCGAAGCAGCCGGTCGCACGGTTATTGCAGCAGCAAAGGAGGGGCGTCTGTTGGGGCTCCTCGCCGTGGGCGACACTCTTCGACCGGATGCCGTTGCGGCGGTCGCGAGCCTGCGTAAGGCCGGGCTCTCCACGGTTCTCGTCACCGGCGACAACAAGCGGACGGCGCGCCGCATCGCCCGCGAGGTTGGCATCGATCAAGTGCACGCTGGCGTGCTGCCGCAAGAGAAGGCAGCGCTGGTGCGCAGACTGCAGACGGACGCACGGGTGGCCATGGTCGGCGACGGCATCAACGATGCCCCCGCCTTGATGCAGGCCGACATCGGTATTGCCATGGGTGGCGGCACTGACATCGCTCTGGAGTCGGCCGATATCATCATCTTGTCCAACCGATTGGGCGCGCTGGTCGAAGCACGGGACATCAGCAGCCGGAGCTACCGCAAGATGATGCAAAACGTCGTCCTGGCCTTCATGTTTAACGGCGGTGGCATCCCGCTGGCCGCGACAGGGCTCGTCCACCCGATCTGGGCCATGATTGCCATGGCGGTGAGCGTATCCGCCATCTTTATCAACTCGCTGTGGGGCAACCCGCGCCTCTTCTTCGACGCAATCCGTAGCGTTGGTCGGCCCATTGCGGCCAGTGTGCCGCTGGCAGCACGAATTGGTGTCGTGCGAGGGAGCCCTTGACCTTGGGGTATGCTCCAGGGTTTAGGTTCGCTCAGGGGTTCGAAAATGCTGACCATCGGCAAGCTCGCGGCATTGGTGCATACCAGCGCGGACACCTTGCGCTACTACGAGGAGGAAGGCCTCATCTCGCCCGCCGACAGGAGCGCGAGGGGCTATCGCCTTTATAGCCAGGATTCCACCAGGCGCATCCGCTTCATCAAGCAGGCACAACAGTGCGGATTCACCTTGGCCGAAATCCGTGACCTCCTGGCCCTGCGCAGCAGCGATCGCGCTTGCTGTGATGATGTGCGGATTCCGATGAATTCGGCCGGGCATTCCGATTGATGTCGGCCACCTGATTCCGATTGAAGCCGGCCATCGATTCCGCTCGATGTCGGCCGGGGTGGCGGACGCCCGCTGGCAGTCGTCGTTTGCCATCGCGCAGGTTGAGTGGTCAAGCGCGGATGTCGGGATGATCGGGCACGGCCGGCGCGTGCGGGAGGGGATTCTGCGATCCCCCTCTCATGGTGTTTTTCTGTTGTGGTTGAAGCTCGGGGCTGCGGCAGAGGCGGTGGGTATGTGGGCGAAGGCGAGCATTTCCCCGCGTTCCCCGGCTGGCCGGTGTGCGAGGCACGGAACGCGGGGGAAGCGCAGCCGGTCCGCGCAGCGGATCGTCCACATATCCACGGCCTTTTCTCGTCGGCCGATCAGGAGGGCGTCGACGATGAGGCGAGCCTCGTGCGCAGCGAGTCGCCCTTGAGCTTGAGGCGGTGGGCGTTGTGGACGATGCGATCGAGGATGGCATCGGCGAGGGTCGGCTCGCCGATGAGGGCATGCCACTGGTCGACGGGGACCTGGCTGGTGATGAGGGTTGCGCCATTGCCGTAGCGCTCCTCGACGATCTCCAGCAGATCGCGCCGGTGTTCGGGCGCGAGAGGCTCGAGGCCCCAGTCGTCGAGGACGAGCAGGCGCACCTTGCCGAGCCTGCGCATGAGCTTTCTGTGGCGGCCGTCGCCGCGGGCCAGGGCGAGCTCGGCGAACAGCTTGGGGAGGCGCTGATAGAGGACGGAGCGGTTGTCGCGGCAGGCCTTGTTGGCGAGCGCGCAGGCGAGCCAGGATTTGCCGACGCCGGTGGGCCCCTCGATGATGAGGTTGTGCGGGGCGTCGATCCAGTCGCCGGCGATGAGGCGCTGCATGAGCGCGCGATCGAGGCCGCGTGGGGCGCGCCAGTCGATATCCTCGATGGTCGCGCGCTGGCGGAGCTTGGCATGACGCAGCCTGGCGATGAGCTGGCGATTGGAGCGCTCGGTGGCTTCGCGCTCGAGCAGCAGGGCGAGCCACTCGGCATGATCGAGAGCGGCGGCGCTGTGGTTGCCCTGCAGCTCGCTGAAGGCACGAGCCATGCCGGCGAGGCCGAGCTTGACGAGCTGATCGACGGTGGGGTGGGTGAGCAAGATCTGTCTCCTCAGTGGTAGTAGCGGGAACCGCGGATGTTGGGATGGTCGAGCAGCAGCTCGGGCGCTGGGCCGGGGCGTGCGAAGGGCTGGCGATCGAGCCCGGTATCGAGGATCGAGCTGATCGAGCCGTAGGATCGCGCGCCGATCTCCAGCCCGCGGCGGCAGGCCGCCTCGAGGCGGTCGACGCCGTACTGGCGGGCCAGCCGCAGGATTCCCATGCAGGCGCGGAAGCCCTGCTCGGGGTGAGGGCGGCTGCGCAGGATGACGTCGACGAGAGCGGCGGTGCTCGGCCCGATGCCGGCAGCCTCGCCCTGGATGCGCTCGTGCGTCCAGCCGGCGTGACGGCGATGCGCGCTCGGCATGTGCTCGGTCACGGTGGTGTGGCGGCCGCGGGCGCCGCCCAGCAGATGACAGGCGACGCGCTCGCCCTTGTGGAACAGCTCGACGGTGCGCTGGGTGATGCGTGCCTCGAGCTGCTGGCGCAGCAGGCGGTGCGGCACCGAGTAGTAATGGCCGTCGATGTCGACATGGTAGTCGAGGCCGACGCGGCGCTGGCGCCACTCGGCATAGACGTAAGCCTCGACCGGCAGGGCGGCGAGCGCCGGGCGGTCGAGCTGGTCGAACAGCTGGCGGCGACTGGCACCGAGGTGGCGCATCGGCCGGTCGTTGAGATCGCCGAGCAGCGCGCCGATGGTGCCGTTGAGCTCGCCCAGCGTGAAGAAGCGCTGGTTGCGCAGGCGAGCCAGGATCCAGCGCTCGACGACCTGCACGCCGACCTCGACCTTGGCCTTGTCGCGCGGCCGGCGCGGCCGGGCCGGCAGGATCGCCGTGCCGTAGTGAATGGCGAAGTCCTGGTAGGTCGGGTTCAGCCCGGGCTCGTGCCAGTTCGCCTTCAGCACCCCGGCCTTGAGGTTGTCGGGCACGATCTGGCGCGGCACGCCGCCGAAGAACGCGAGTGCCCGGACATG
>JBFWRV010000168.1:0-5222 GCA_050248715.1 Hyphomicrobiaceae bacterium
CTACGGGTGGAAGAAGGTCTGGTTCTCTTCCGCATGGATGACGAGCCCTACCGCATTGCACTGGCCGCCGCGCAGGCGCAGCTCGGGACCGTTCGCACCGAGATCGCCAATCTGCAGGCCACCTATCGGCAAAATCTGGCGCAAATCGAGCAAGTAAAAAGCGACCTGGTGTTCTCTGAAAAGAATTACAATCGGCAGCTCGATCTCGCCAAGCGCAATGTTGCCTCGCAGGCTGCACTCGACCAGGCCACGCGGGACTACGAAGGTGCCAAACAGCGGCTCGCCGCGGCGCAGCAGCAGGCCGAGGCGATCCTCGCGCAGCTTGGCGGCAGCGCAGAGGCCAATGTCGACGATCACCCCCGGGTCAAGCAGGCGCAGGCCCAGATCGATAAGGCGAGACGCGACTTAACAAGGACAGTCGTCAGCGCTCCATTTGCGGGCATTGTCACCAACGTCAGTAACTTGCAGATCGGCGCCTATCTCCAGGCAGGCCAGCCTGCGTTCAGCTTGGTCGGAATCAAACGGGTTTGGGTAGAAGCGTCCCCGAAAGAGACCGACCTCACTTTTGTCAAGCCGGGCAATCCAGCGACCATCGAAATCGACACTTATCCGCATCGGATTTGGCGCGCGCGCGTTGAGAGCATCAACCCGGCGTCCGGCGCCGAATTTTCCGTCCTCCCGCCGCAGAACGTGTCGGGAAACTGGGTAAAAGTTGTTCAGCGGGTTCCCGTGCGCCTTGAGGTGGAGGTGCCAACAGGCGCTCCGCCGCTGCGCGCTGGCATGAGTGCGGAGATCGAGATCGATACCGGACACAAGCGCACGCTTGGCGACCTGTTCAAGACAATGGGGCGTTGGGCAGGTCTTTAGCCATGCCGGAGAATGAACAGGTTAAACACCGCGGCCTACTGACAATTTGCGTCATGCTCGCCACTATCATGCAGGCGTTGGACACCACGATTGCCAACGTCGCGCTCCCCTACATGCAGGGGTCTCTGGGGGCAACGCTCGACCAGATCAACTGGGTCTTGACCTCCTACATCGTCGCCGCCGCGATTATGATGCCGGTCACCGGCTTTCTCGCTAGCCGGTTTGGTCGAAAGAAGCTCTTCCTCGTTACGGTCGCCGGGTTCACGGTCGCATCCATTCTTTGCGGCATCGCAGCCTCGATCGAACAGATGGTGCTCTTTCGCCTGTTGCAAGGTGTGTTCGGTGCTCCGCTGGTCCCCTTGTCGCAGGCAGTACTTCTCGACAGCTACCCGAAGGAGCGCCACGGGTCCGCGATGGCGATTTGGGGCGTCGGGGTTATGGTCGGCCCGATCCTCGGCCCCACACTCGGCGGCTATCTCACGGAGGTCTATAATTGGCGCTGGGTCTTCTATATCAACCTACCGGTGGGCATTCTGACGTTCTTTGGGCTTTCCGCCTTTCTGTCGGAATCGAACCTTCGCAACATCAGGTTCGACTGGTTCGGATTCATCGCGCTCGGCGTCGCGATTGGCTCGTTTCAGATGATGCTCGATCGAGGCGAACAGCTTGACTGGTTCTCCTCGACCGAGGTCATGCTGGAGCTGGTCCTGGCGGTACTCGCGGTGTACCTCTTTCTTGTGCACACATTCACGGCGGATCACCCTTTTATTGATCCGCGCATGTTTAAGGACCGCAATTTCTCGCTCGGACTCATATGCATCTTCATGGTCGGCATCATCCTGCTCGCAACGTTGGCACTGCTCACGCCTTACCTGCAAAATCTGATGGGATATCCCGTGTTGACCGCCGGCATATTGCTGGCGCCGCGGGGTATCGGGACAATGGTGGCCATGATGATGGTGGGCAGGCTTATCAATGTGATTGATGCCCGGCTGATGATCCTGATCGGATTGCTGCTGACCGCCTACGTGCTGTGGGAAATGACCGGCTACACGCCGAATGTGTCGCAGCAGACGCTCGTCATTCAGGGTATCCTGCAGGGCGCCGGATTGGGCTTCATGTTCGTGCCGCTCTCCACAATCGCGTTTGCGACCTTGCCCGCACAGTTCCGCACGGAAGGAACAGCCCTGTTTAGTCTGATGCGTAACATCGGATCGAGCATCGGCATTTCGCTCGTCATCTTTTTGCTCACGCATAATACGCAAATCATGCATTCGATGCTGGTCGAGCACGTCACGCACTTCAACCACGCGCTGCGAGATCCTGGAGTCTCGCATATTTGGAACATGGCGACCGTGGCAGGCCGCGCCGCGCTCAACGCGGAGGTGACGCGGCAGGCAACGATTGTTGCCTACAACAACGACTTTAAGCTGATGATGATCATCGCGCTTGTAGCGATACCATTCATTTTCCTTCTGCGCCGAGCGCAGCCGAGCACGGTAGAGACCGCGGTGCTGGAGTGATGTTTGGAGAAGCCGTGGCGCCCCCCGCGGCTTTTCCACTCGCCCTCCCGCGGGTTGGTCTCGCGGGAGGGTACTTTTCCTGTTTCGGGCGATATGGGACTGAAACGCGGGGGCAGTGCAACTGCTTCATCACGCAGCAGCCACTCGCAGCGACGCTACAAGGCGAGCGGCCACGTCACGACATGAGGTCGCGCGTCTCGCTGATGAACTGAAGGTCTGCAATGACCCGTATTGCAGAATCCAAATGAGAGATGGACGTGCACATGGCTCATCGTCATGCTTCCACGCGATCGTGGCCTTGCTTATGTTCTGGTTCCCACGGAAGGTGCGTGGGGCAATGCATCATATTCTACAAGTGACCGCCGCGCAGGGAGCGGTTCCTCGATATGCGAGAGAAGGGGCGCAAGCCCTCAACCGATGCGCGCCTATCTTGCGGGCCGCAAGAACACCAGAGCCAACGCGCCCGGCAATGCGACGAAGCTTCATCTCATCGCAATTCGCCGCGCCGGCGCGCCAGAACAGATTGGCTTTGTTCTTGCCACAGCGCAAACCGGCCTCGTTTCGGTAGGAGGGTTGACCTGGATCAAGATCCCGACGCCAATTGTTGCTAATTTTGTAATTGTTGGAAAAAGTGCCGTGAGCGAGCCCAAGTGAATGTCCGCGATGTCATGACCGCTCAGGTCATCGGGATCAATCCTGCGGCGACGGTCGCCGAGGCAGGAGCGTTGATGATTAAAAAGTGCGTTAGCGCGCTTCTGGTCATCGATCGAACCGGAGGGCTGGTCGGAATCTTGTCGGAAGGCGACCTGCTGGAGCGATGTGAATTGGGCACCGAACGCAAGTCACATTCGTGGTTAAAGGTGCTCTTTCAGCCTGGACGGCTCACGGAAGAATATTTGCGGTCGCACAGCTGCAGAGTCGAAGATGTGATGACGCGCGAAGTCATAACGGCGACCGAGGGCATGCCGATCAGCGATGCGGTGACGCTTATGACGGAGAATCATATCAAACGACTGCCGGTGATGCGCGGGCGACGCCCGATCGGGGTGCTGAGCCGTACCGACTTGGTGCGCACTCTCGTGAGGAGTGCCGGAACTGGCCGTTCTGTCAGACGAACAGACGAAGAAATCCAATCAGCCATTGTCGCCGAGTTCGGAGCACAAAGCTGGGCACCGGCGGCGCTCGTTACAGTTAAAGTCAAGAACGGCATCGTCGATCTGTGGGGCTCGATCACCGATGAGCGCCAGCGCGTAGCGGTCCGCGTCCTGGCGGAGAATGTTCCCGGCGTGAAAGCGGTGCGGGATCATTTGGCCTGGATCGAGCCGATCTCAGGCACCGTCGGCAATCATCCGGCGGACCAAGCAGATAGTTCGGACCCGCGACAGTAACCAAGCGATCGAGCAAGAACAGTGACCAAGCGATCGAGCAGTGTATCCGACCGCGAGCTCGGGAAGATCTTGTCCTACAAGAACTTGCTCGTGCTCGTGGATTCAAGCCCATCGGGGGAACATCGAACACTTCTTGCGGCGCAGTTCGCCGCTCGGTTCGGCGCGACATTGGTCGGCCTCTACATCATTGCGCCGATCGATGGACCCCGCTATGCGGGAGGGCTTACGCTAGAACGCGTCATGCGCGAGGAAAACGAGCGTGCGCAAGCTGATGCTCTGAAGGCTCAGCATCTATTCGAAGAGATCAGCCAGCGCTACGGGATTCGTACCGAATGGAGAGTCGCGACGGGTTTCCCAAGCGAGCAGGCGATCTTGCATGCGCGTTATTGCGATCTGGCGATCATCGGCCCGCCTGATCGAAACGCGCTGCCGTCATCATCCTTTGCGTTTGAGCCGGATGAAATCGTGTTCGCGGCGGGCCGGCCCGTGATCTTGGTACCGGCACAGGCGGGAGGCAATACGATCGGACACCGAGTTCTGGTCGCCTGGAAACCAAGCCGGGAAGCAGTCCGCGCGGTCAACGACGCACTGCCGCTGCTGGCGATGGCCGAGACCGTGAACATTATGGTGGTCAATCCAGCATCCGACTACCTCGGCGTGCGAGATCGTGGCGGGGAGCCAGGCACCGATATTGCGAGTCATCTGGCGCGACACGGCATTTCCACCGAGGTGCATCGGGAACAGGCGCTACACGAGAGCGTGGGAGAGCGGCTCCTAAAGCGCGCCACCGAGTGCGGGGCCGATCTCATCGTTCTCGGCGCCTACGGCCATTCGCGTCTGCGCGAGCTGGTTCTCGGCGGCGTGACCCAACATGTGCTCGACCACGCCACTATTCCTTTCATGATGTCGCGCTGAGCGGAATTGAGAAGAAGTTCATGGTTCTTCCCGTGGCGATGGGCGTGGACAGGAATTGGTCGAGTAGCTCAGCCATTTGGCTTTCGCCCTCACAGACCCGGGCATGCAGATTTCCCGCACCCGGCTCTTCCCAAGGATAACTTGCGTCATGCTGCGCGGACCGTCCAGGGATGAGTGAAACGGGGTGTTGGGAAGGGGGAAGCGGTTCAGCACAGCCCCAAAAGTCTGCCAGCTCATGGTCTGGCGCATCGTGACCGAGAGCTTGCCCTCCCAGCTTCGATACAGCTCGCAGAAGCGGCTGGTATGTTGTGCACAACATACCACAGAGCGTTTTTAGCCCGGCGGTGCGGCCGAGATCGCGCGTGTGCGCTCCGGCGTGTGCTCCGCACCGGTGGGCTAAAAACGTGTTGGACTAAACCGCAGGCCTCGGCGCTCGCCCCACTATGGGCATTGTAATGCAGTGAGGGACTTCGGGAGAATGACGAACATACATGGAGACGGCGAGTCAGCGAGTTTACGACGGCGCGAG
>JBFWRV010000169.1:0-5117 GCA_050248715.1 Hyphomicrobiaceae bacterium
GACTGCATGCGGCCGGTGTGATGGACAAGCAGACTATGCGTCGTTTTGACGAAGCCTGCCTGACGCCGGTGCGTGCCCTGTCACCGGCGGACATCCGCGCCCTGCGCGAGCGTGAGGGCGCCAGCCAAGCCGTGTTCGCCCGCTATCTGAACGTCACGCCCGGCCTCGTCAGCCAATGGGAACGCGGGGAGAAGCACCCGCAGGGCGCCTCGCTTAAGCTGCTCTCGCTCGTGCAACGCCACGGCCTGGAAACCGTCGCGTAGGGCTGGATAACGGATGTTATGGTAAATTCGTTATGACGGCCGCTTGGGGACGGCTTTGCACAACTCGGCAGGTGCCCCCAACTTCTACAGCCGGGGCTTCAAAGCCGAATAGAGGAGCAACGGCGGAGAAGCGGAAATCCGAGAAGAGGGGGAGACGTAAATAAGATGACAGCAGCTACCATTAGCGAACGCGGAAGACGGCTGCTGTGATGAAGCCGCGCTGCTGAGGATTGTCATGACGCGCGCACGTTCCGCAGCCACCATCACCGTGAGCGAAACGCTGGAATTGCTGGACGGGCCATTCCGAGCCTTTGCGGACGGCATTGCCGAAGATCGGTACGCGCTCTGGCTAGGATCGGGTATCTCGTTCGGACGCGTCGACGGTCTGAGGCAAATCATACCGCGAGTAATTGAATTCCTCCGGGCTCAGATCAACCCCGCTAACCCAGTTTGCCGGTTTAAGGCCGCGCTGCATCATGCTCTCGCGCTAGCCCATCTGTCATCGGACGAGCTAGATCGTATTGATGTGGCCCGTCCCTTTACGGAATGGCCCGGCGCGGATGCGATCACCGGACGCTTGATCGGCAATTACGCGCGTCTGCTCGAAACGCCAGTCGACGGAGAGGCAGACGATTTTGTTCTCTGGAACGGTGTGGACATCCCGTCGACATTTGCCGCTCTGGATCTCGAACCGGATGTCGAACACCTCTGCATCGCGATCCTGCTGCTCGAAGGCGTATCGTCCGACATCGCATCTGCCAACTGGGATGGCCTCGTCGAAAAGGCCGTCGACACACTTACCGCAAGTGCGTCGGCGCTCACCGTCTATGTGCGGTCGGACGACCTTCGAGAACCGCAGCGACGAGCGCGATTGTTCAAGTTTCATGGATGCGCGGTGAAGGCCACAACCGATGAGGCAACATACCGACCGTGGTTGGTCGGGACACAATCGCAAATCAACCGTTGGGCAGCTGGGCCAGACAACGCCTTGATCGTGCAGCGGTTGATCGATCTCATCGCGACGAAACCGACGCTAATGATGGGCCTCTCCACCCAAGACGCAAATATTCAGGCGATCTTCGCGAAGGCACAAGCACTATTGGCTTGGCCATGGCCAGGCGACCGTCCAAGCTATGTGTTCTCCGAGAACGCGCTCGGCGTCGACCAGCAAGGTTTGCTGAAGAACGTCTACCGCGACGCTTACACACCTGCGACGCGGCAGCAGATTCTGGATAGCGCCCTCATTCAAGCATACGCGAAGGCGCTACTGGTTTCGTTGGTGCTGCACGTACTCTGCGCAAAACTCAGAAGGCTGATCGACCTCGCATCCGTTGGGCTTGGCTCGGCAGATGGGCAGCTCTTGCATGCAGGCGTTATCGCTGTTCGCGATCACCTCGCAGCTGTGGCGGAGTCCGATCGCATGGCTTTTATCCGTGCATTAATTAGCCAAAGCAGCCGGGCGATCATGATGTTTCGCGACGGCCATGCACCTGCGGCAGCGCGCTCGTACAATCCCATTTCAACGGTTCCCATTCAGCAGTTGGCAGTGGACCCGTCACTGCCCGCATCGGGACTGCGGGAAGCAGCTATAGCAACCGGGATTCTCGGGCTGGGCCTCCAGGCTGGAGCCTGGACACTGGATGGCATAGATCCCTCTGACAACACGAACGGCGTTGTCCGCGTCACCTCAAGCTCTGGCACAGCGAAGGTCTACCTCGTCGCAAATAGCCACGCAGCGCTTCGCCTCCAGTACTACGGGCACCTGCTCGACGATGAAGACGCGATTCTCATTCATAGCCTGGAGACCACGCGCAGCTTGCAGAGGTCGCCGTGGCGCGCGCCTGGCCGAACGGGGCGCCTTGGTCTGCGGGAGGTCAGCATTGCTGAACTTGTCGGCGCAACCGCTACGAGCAGCGAGCTGTTCCAGAGATTTCGGGAGGAGGTAGCGCTATGACTGCGGCGACGCCCGTCGACCGTGTCACCGAGGTGCTAACCGGGGCCGGATACCGTCGCGTGCCGACGCCGCTCGACATCGCAGGCTTGCGGTTCGATGTGTCGGCCGCCTTCGTCGGCACGAGTCCGTCACCAGACCTCATTGTCGTTGCAGATACCGCATTCGATCAGGAGCGGCGCATACTGAAGAAAATCGAGGGTATCGCGCGCGCCATGGACGTGGTGCGGTCGAAGCGCCCGCTCACCGCCATTCTCGCTGGACCAAGACCAAGCTCGGCCGTGCTGGAGACAATGTCACGAGTATGCCGCGTGCTGCCAATCGGCACGATTCTGGACGCAGACGCCGATGCGACCTTGCGGAACTGGCTGGCTGTTCTGATGCCGCTTAGCCTGCCGACACCCAGCGCCAGCATTGCTGATCCCTTGACTGAGATCGCAGGGCAACTCAGCGGCCTCGACCCGGAGATCGTGGCGCTCGTGGAATTGGCCCCGCAGGGAGCCGACGCCGTCCAATCGCGCTTGCACGCCCTCATCGTTGAGCCTCTGGATGAGGGGGATGCCGGGGAAGAGTCATGACCCCATTATTAAAATCGGTAACCTTGACGAATTTTCGTAGCATCAAAGGATCCGTCATGGTTCCGCTTGATGCGCCAGTCGTCCTTATTCATGGCCAGAATGGCGCCGGGAAAACCAGCATTCTTTCAGCCATAGAGCTCGGATTGACGGGCCAGGTTCCTTCGCTGGCCCGTCTCGACAGGGACTATGTCTCACATCTGGTTCACAAGGATGCTAATGAGGCACGGATTGTCATCACGGTGGATCACCTAGATGGAAAGACCAGGTCGACCGAAGCACTCGTTACACGCGGCGGTGTTTCAGGAACGTCGCTACTTTCCCGCGAGCGGGCACGATTCTACAGCGAGCGATGCTACCTGGCTCAGGCAACTCTTGGACGCCTCCTGGAGATCTACGAGGACAAGGATACGCGCCGGAGCGATTCACCTCTCACGAAGTTCGTCAAAGACCTCCTCGGCCTTGATCATCTCGATGCGTTGATCGACGGGTTGCACGACGCCGGGGATGTCCGCCGCCTGCGCGGATCGCTCCCGACCTATTGGGAGGTGCGGGAAACGATACCGTCTCTTGAGAAAACCATCATGGCTGAGAAGGCTGAAGCCACCCGCCTCGATCAGCAACTGCGGGCGATCAATGACCGCCTGTTGAGCAAGGTGGCAGAGCTTGGTCTTCAGGTCACGCCAGTGATGTCCGATAGCGACCTGCGCGCCGCAGTCGAGAACCGGCGGGAAGAACCCGAACTTCAGCGTCTGGCAGGCGTTCGACGGGACCTCATCGCTACGAGGGATCAATGGCGCACCGTACAGTCGCCGGCGACGACTACTGAAGTGGCTGACGCCGAGCGATCCGCGTCCGAGGCCAACGAGACCGTCGAGGCATGGCGTTCGACGATAGGCACTTCGCTCGAAAATCAGTTTGCGCGTCTCGGGGAGTTCTTCTCCGCCTTGCCCTCGCCACAATCAGTAGGCCCCGAACGCGCTCGCACCGAAGCGTTACAACGGCTCAGCGCCGAAATTCAGCGATGCGAGGCGCTTCTGGCTCGCGACAGCACGGACAGCGCGGCGCTCGAAACGTTCGATCAAGATATCGCTCGGGCTCGTTCCAGGGCAGCTGTGCTGGACGATCAGATTGCGGGGCAAGCTGCGCAGGCCGGTACGCTTGCACAGGTGCTCGCGGAAATTCTACCCCATATTCACTCGGAAGATTGCCCGGTTTGCGGCCGCGACTATGCCGAAACGTCGAAGGAACCGTTGCAGGCACACGTATCGAACCGCATTGCTGCGCTGACCGAAAGCGCTGGGCGCTTGGAAGCCCTGTCGCGTGAGCGCACCAATGCGTCCCGCACAATCGCCGATGCGGAACGGCGCCGAGCGGACACGGCCGCGAGAGTTCTGGCGCCAGCAGCCCGTGACCAGTTGAAGGATAGGCGCTCCCGGCTTGAGGAAGTCCAACGGGCGCTGACCGACATTGAAGAGGCTGTCAAGCGCGGCGAGCAATTCATTGCAGTAGCAACAGCAGCGTCACAGCGCCTTACCCAGTTGCGCGCACATAACCAGCGCGCCGCCTCTATTCGTGCGTCTCTCCCGCGGTTTGCCCAGGACCTCGGTCTTGACGCGGTCGGCGATACCGAGGGTGTCGAGGCTGCGCTGTCGCGCTTTGTTAGCCATGTGACTGAGCGCGAAGCCGTCCTGACCGCGCGCCAGTCTGTACGTCGGGAGGCTCTGTCGGATCTTGGGGAACGGCAAAACCTAACGACACAACATGAGGCAGCGGCCGCAACGCTTTCCGAAAACGAAGAACGTGCCAGGCAGCTGGCCGCAGCCAAGGAAAAAGCGGATGCGCGGATCAACCAGGCGCGAGAGCTTGGCCGGCGGGTGCGGGAAACCCGAACGAACATCGTTCGCAGGGTTTTCAACGATTCGCTCAATGCCGTGTGGCGCGACCTGTTTGTGCGCCTTGCTCCGGATGAGCCCTTCGTCCCAGCGTTTGCACTCCCGGAGAACCAGGGGGGACCCGTAGAGGCCGTCCTGGAGACAATTTATCGGTCGGGCGGGAAAGGCGGAAATCCACGGGCGATGTTGAGCGCAGGTAATCTCAACACCGCGGCGCTCACCTTGTTCCTAGCATTGCATCTTTCCGTTGGTCCAACACTGCCTTGGCTGGTCATTGATGATCCCGTCCAGAGCATGGACGAGGTTCACATCGCGCAGTTTGCTGCCCTACTGCGTACGCTTTCAATGGAACACGGCCGGCAGGTCATCATTGCAGTACATGAGAAGCCGCTATTCGACTATCTAAGCCTTGAGCTGAGCCCCGCCTTCCGAG
>JBFWRV010000170.1:0-5095 GCA_050248715.1 Hyphomicrobiaceae bacterium
CGCCGCCCATCCCGAGGCGGCGCTGTTCGCCAGCCTGGCACGCTGCCTGCAACCCGCGGGACCATGATGCAGGGGCAACGTGCCCCGATCCCGTCCGATCCCGCCAACCCCAGCGCCCAACAGATACAATCCGACTATGCGATGAAAGGGCGCATCGGATTGCCGCGTCCGGTCTTCAGCATCGACCCTCGCAGGTCGTCACCGCGAATAAGAGCGGCTAGCCCATCGCGAGCGCCTCCGTCGGGCCAAAGGGCGGTTGGCCAGGATTGCGATCTTCTCGTGCAGCAGGTCACGCACGATGAGCGCCGCGCCGAGTTTGGCTTTCAACCGGTCGCTGGCCAGTTCCTCGCCGGTCGCGGGCTTCGTCGTCAGCGCCACCTCGCCGACGGCCAGGAACGCGTCTTGCCGGCCGCTGAGCGTTGCGGCCGTGACGCCGAGACCGCGCGAAACGGTTTCCAGGTCCTCGCCACGTAACAGACGAAGGACGGCGGCGGCTTTTCGTTGTCGCGACATCCTGCCACCGCGGCCGGGCGCCGCTCCGCCAAACTCTTGTGGTCGCTCCGCGTCACCCGGCTGTTGATCGTCTGCCTGTGCCTGATCCATGAAACACCTCTCCCGCGGAAATCGTCCGCTTACGAGGTGTCCCAATCAACCGGGAGGCGGGGGAGAGATCCCGAATCTGACCCTTTTCGACATGAGGGACTGCCCCCTTTTCTCATTGCGGACGCATCCCTTGCGCCCGACCATCTCTGTTTCCCTGTTTGGCTAATGCGATCGTTTCCTCCATCCCGGCCTGTTCGCTCAATGAGCTGGGGGCAGGTCCAGGCCATTGTTAGTAACGGCTCCCTCTGAACACAGAGGCGGAGGCGTTATCTTTCCATCGATTGGCTTCATCGATGTAGCCGAGAGCAACCTTAATGGACGTGTGCCGGGTCTGTTGCATCAAGTCAGCTAACCCTACGCCAGCACGCGCGGCGGCAGTGGCGAAGCCGCGACGCAAGGAGTGCCCGGAATAGTTGCCTTCCTCCATCCCGGCCATGCGAGCCGCGTGCTTCATCAGCCTGGACACGGTGCGATCGCACAGCGGCTCACCAGAAAGCACGTCGGCCCGATTGACTGCGCAGAACAGCGGGCGGTCAGGACAGGCGCCATCTGGGCCGCCCTTGCGATGAATCATCCACCGCTCATAGGCGAGCACCGGGCAGAACTCAGGGTCGTCCGGGTTCTGGCACACGCTGATTTCCCGCCCTTCCCCATGCTGATCTGCTTTCGACCGGGCGATAGTGACGATCAGGCCGTATCCAGGCTCCACCATCACGTCGCCCACCCTGAGCGCCACAAGCTCGGACCGGCGCAGGGCGGCGCCAAAGCCCACCAGCATCATTGCACGGTCCCTCGCGCCCGCAGGACGGTAGGTAGGCTGGCGGGTTGCCAAGAGGCGCCACAGAACGTTCGGGACGGCCGGCGCGGCCTTCCTGGCGGGTCTGGTGCCCTTGGCGCGCCGGATGCCCTCCAGAACCATTGAAAGTCGTACGTCATTGTGTGGGATGGGTCTACCGGCAAGCCGATGCGCCTCTCGGATAGCGGCGACCGCAACGGTGATGGAGCTGACGGTCAGATCCTTGGCCCGTGCCGTCACGTAGAGCGCCAAAGTTTCGGGGTCGCTATCCAGCGGATCACGTCCGACCGCTTGGCACCAGTCCATATAGGCGTCCCATGCGGACTTGTAGGCCCTCCGTGTACCGTCACCGCGCGACTTGACCGCAAAGGCATTCGCCCGGTCTGACAACTCGCCCAATATGTCGGTCAGATCAGTCCTGCACTCCGCATTCAGGACAACCACTTCACTGCTCATATACGATCCCATCCACTGTGACGTGGCCTACCCCCTTGTACTCCGCTTTGAAATTGAGCCGCTGTTGGTAGGCAGCAATCATGCTCAAGCATCTATGCCCCCTATCGAAGAGCTTGTCGCACCCGCGCCAAAGCCTCATCGACTCTGCGCAGCTTTTCGACTATCTCGCCCTTGTGCTCAGTAGCCACAGCGCGATCCAGATGCTCTGTTCTGATCTGGAGGTCGAGCGTGAGGTTGCGAATATCCTGTTTCGGCTTGGCTGACACCGGATTGCTAGGTCCGTTCCTATCGGGACAGACCCAGGACGTTACCAGCCCTCGCCGCACCCATCCACTTGGACATCCGATTGCGCCTGGGTTGAAGTCCTCGGCCCGTCCTGTGCTGTCGGGCAACAAGGTCAGAATCGCGGAGCATAACATACCGCAGACCAGCACTCGGCTCATTCTCCCTCCTTTGTTGACGACTCGACATACAGTCATTCTGCTCCTCGTCCGGCAGTCGGATCGTGCCATCTATTACGGCCGTCGCCCTGCAGTTGCGAGTCAGTGCATAGCTGCCCATCTACAGGTCGCTAGCGGCGTAGGCGTTCCCCTCCATAGCCTGATGTCGGAGAATACGTCATCACTGTCTGAATTAGGCATAGTATTTACTAGCGCCGATGAACAAATTCAGCACTAAATTATTGATTTTCAATGATTTTCTCATCACGATATCGCGAAGATACTTCGGGGATGGTTGAGATGCTGGAAGCATTTGGCCCATTGGAAACTGGCGGCGTTTATACAAAGTATGCGGCGCAGTCCTATTGCGGCCATATGAGCGGTTACTGGACATACTCGCGTACGTGCTTCCTGGGGCGCTATGGGGTTGTGCTACTGCATGGTAGCGGGTGGGTTGTTTGTCTTTAGTCCGTCGCCAGGGCCATTTTCACGTTCGCTTGTGCGTGATGTCCGCAAATGACCCTTATCGGACATGAACCACACGGCGCCGTGATGTCAGTGTGTGAGATTGTGGCAAGGCGGCAGGGTAGCTATGCCAGGGTGCATGGGCTGGTGCGGCTGGTGGCATGGGGTGGGGTGGCGTGGAGCGGCGGGCCGGCCGGTTGGCACACGCCCCCCCTATTTTCAAAAAGGGGGTGGGGGGTATGGCCCGGCCGTTGCCGCCCCCTCCCCCGAATTCCCAAAATTTTTTAGTTTTGTCAGTCTTTTAGGCCCAAACGGTTCCACAAAGGGAGAGAGGGGCCGGGGGAGCGTGAGCGACCTGCTTGCTGCTGGCCGTTGGCTTTGAGCCGAAATGGGCCATTCTTTTCATTTATTGCGCGCGTGCGGCCTAAGTCGGCAATTTTCTCGAATACGCCCGCTGAGCACTATTACACTTTATTGCGCGTGGGCGATTTGGGGGGGGTGTTTTGCGTGACGGCAGGATTTCGCACGTCAACGTCGGCCGAAAATTTTTCCTGATTACCCATCTTCCTCAGCCGGATTTTATCTGGCACAAACCATGAACAAGGCGGTCTGGGAAGAACGATCTGATGGCTCGCAATACAGTGCAGTTCCAGAAGGGCCTCAGCGAACCCGCATTCGAGCGCCAATACGGGAGCGAGGATCAGTGTCGCGCGGTTGTCATCTGACTTCGGTGGCCAAATGGTTTCGAGTGCCCCGCATGCGGCGGAAAGACCCATTGCCTGGTGAAGAGCCGAGGTCTGTTTCAATGCACTGCCTGTCGTCGGCAAACATCCCCGATCGCCGGGACGATCTTCGCTTCGACCAAGCTGCCCCTGCGCACCTGGTTTCGGGCCATGTACCACATGACCCAGACCAAGCAGGGGATCTCCAGCATCGAACTTGGTCGACGTCTTGGCGTAACCCAGACCACGGCCTGGAAGATCAAGCACAAGCTTCAGCAGGTCATGATGAACGAGATGCCACCAAGAAACTGAGCGGACGTGTCGAGATCAATGACGCCTACCTCGGTGGTGAACGCTCTGGCGGCAAGCGCGGGCGTGGAGCGGCGGGAAAGACACCGTTCGTCGCCGCGGTTGAGACGACCGATGACGGCAAGCCGGTCAGCATCAAGCTGGGTCGGGTCGCCGCATTTTCCGGCGATGCCTTGTCCAGGTTTGCCAAGCGCAATTTCAATCACGCCTGTCAGGTTGTCAGCGATGGCTTGGCCTGCTTCGCTGGCGTGACCACCGCCAGATGTGCCCACCAGGTCATCAAGACCGGCAGCGGTGCCGCGGCTGCGCGCACACCAGCGTTCAAATGGGTGAACACCGCGCTCGGCAACATCAAAGCCGCAATCGTCGGCACCTACCGGTCGATTAACAGCAAGCATATCCCGCGCTACCTTGCCGAATTCGAATATCGATTCAACCGACGATACGATCTCGCGGCCATGCCTCCTCGCCTCTGCTGGGCCAGTGTACGAACAACTCCAATGCCTTATCAGTTGCTCAAGTTGGCTAAGGTTTATGCGTAATCAGGAAATTTTTGAGGCGCGCTGGGAAGAGGTTCGCGGTGGCGACCCGTGGAAGCGCCGCAACCATTCCTTCAGCCGGCCGTGCTAGGCGTTAACGTTTTGAGATAATAGTCCGGCGCCATCACTGAGATGGTCCCCGTATTTCGGACAGGCGGTTACTAATCCGACAGTCAAATAGGTATCAGTCTATCACGCGGCATAGCGTACATCCGGGGCTTGGAAAAAGGAGCGGACCTTCGCCGGTCGGCGTTGCAGTCCCCGCATGTGCGAGCGCAGCCTGGTCTTCATCGCCGCCTTGTCCCGCGGCGTGCCGCGCCGGCCCAGTGCCTGCTTGACGGCATTGTTCAGATACTCGTCGGGGTTCCGCTCCGGCGCATAGGGCGGCAGGTAGAACAGCTCAATCCGCCCGGCATTCTCTGGGCTTGGGATTCCCCCGCCCTAGTGGACGGTTGACGGGTTTGGCTGATTACGGTTCCGCTCCGACAACTTGCATGTGCTCTTTCTCGTAGATGATGGGCGAACGGTAGCCCAAGGCGGAGTGCAACCGCACCGGGTTGTAGAAGCCCTCTATGTAGCTGAAGACCGCCATACGCGCCTCGACCTGGGAAGCAAACCGCCGCCGGGCGAGCAGTTCGGAGATCACGTCCGTCAACGTGGTGGAAATTCTTCTGCGCTCCGAGGTGGCCATGATCAGGCGGCCTGGGGTGGAAGTTGCGGGATTTCTGCCATGACGGGCGGTGCGGCGATCTCGGTCATAGCCTC
>JBFWRV010000171.1:0-5006 GCA_050248715.1 Hyphomicrobiaceae bacterium
ACTGCATGATGTCCATCAACGCCTGAGCACCCTTCGAGGACGCTACAACCCACGGGAACGGGCCCAAGCGTTGGGCATCACGACACGCACCCTGCGGCGATGGGAGGTTCGAGAGACCGACCCGCCGCCGTATGCCGCCGATGCCATTCGCCAGCGCCTGCTTCCGCTGGCTGATTCCAGAGATCACCGAGACCGCGACTTTCGCTTCATCGATCTGTTCGCCGGGATCGGTGGCATCCGCATGGCTTTCGAGGCGCATGGCGGACACTGCGTGTTCACCAGCGAGTGGAACCCCTACGCACAAAAAACCTACCTGGCCAACTTCCCGGAGTCGGCGCACGCCTTCGAGGGCGACATCACCAAGGTGGACGAGCGCGACATCCCGAACCATGACGTGCTGCTCGCCGGCTTTCCCTGCCAGCCCTTCAGCATTGCCGGCGTTTCCAAGAAGAACGCGTTGGGTCGCGCCCATGGCTTTGCCGACGAGACCCAGGGCACCCTGTTCTTCGATGTGGCCCGCATCATCGCAGCCAAGCGCCCCGCGGCGTTTCTGCTGGAAAACGTCAAGAACTTGGTCAGCCACGACAAAGGCCACACCTTTCGGGTCATCAAGAAGGTTCTGGAGGAGGAACTTGGCTATCACATCACCTACAAGGTGGTGGACGGCGCGCATTTCGTTCCGCAACACCGAGAGCGCATTCTGGTCGTGGGTTTCCGCGAGAAGACCGGATTCAGCTTCGCCGACATGAAGCTGCCGGCACACAAGCCGAGACTGAAGGAAATCCTGCACCCGCAGGACGGCAGCGAGCAGGCGGAGGCGCACTACACCATTGGCCCCAAGGCCGAAGTGGATGCCCGCTACACGCTCACGCCCAAGCTGTGGGCTTATCTGCAGGCCTACGCCGAGAAGCACCGCGCCGCCGGCAACGGCTTTGGTTTCGGGCTGGTCGATGGCGACAGCGTGACCCGAACACTGTCCGCACGCTACTACAAGGACGGTTCCGAGATTCTGGTATCCCAAGGCCCGACGAAGCGTCCTCGTCGACTCACGCCGCGCGAATGCGCCCGTCTCATGGGCCTGCCGGACAGCTTCATCATTCCCGTCAGCGACACGCAGGCCTACAAGCAATTCGGCAACAGCGTGGTCATGCCGGTCATGCGAGAGGTCGCCCGCGTGATGAAGCCACGCATCATGGAACTGATCGACCCGGATCTGGCGAAGCAAAAATCCCTGCTCGCCGCCTGAGCCGATGGATGTCGTAGACCAGGCCACGCGCAGCCGGATGATGTCCGGCATCCGGGGCAAGAACACGAAGCCGGAACTGATCGTACGCAGCTTCCTGCATCGCGCAGGGTTCCGCTTCCGCGTGCATACCAAGCTGCCGGGAAAGCCCGACTTGGCGCTGCGGAAGTACCGCACCGCAGTTTTGGTGCACGGTTGTTTCTGGCACCGACACGAAGGTTGCCGTTTCACCACCACCCCGGCGAACAATGCATTATCGTGGCAGAATAAATTCGCGGACAACCTGCTCCGCGACGCGAAAGTGAAGCAGCAGTTGGAAGCGCTTGGCTGGAGGGTGCTTGTAGTTTGGTCTTGTGAATTGAACAGTACGAGCTTGCAAGAGCTCGCCCGAAAAATCAGGCAACAGGACTAACGATGGGCTTTCACCCCGAATGGAATGAGATTTCCGCCTGGATCAACCGCAGCGAGCGTATTTTCATCAAAAAGCTCGCGCGGAATGACACGTCCTGGGCTGACAGCGCCAAAAACGGGCACCAGAATGGGTTTTTCATCCCTCGCAGTGTTGCCGAGTCCGATTTCTTCCCGGAACTGAAGAATTCCAACCCGGAGAAACCGCATATTTTCGATGTCGAATACCCGACCTTCTGGCCCGCGTCCGGAGAAGTAAAAACTTCAACCATCAAGTACTTCTCGCTTCGCAATCCCGGCGACAAGACGAAGGCCAAGCGAAGGTACGAGTGGCAACACACCGGAATCCCGAAGGAACAATTCAAGTCGCTTTCTCCAGCCTCGTTGCTCCTCGTTGGCAAGCTCAAGCAGGCAATTTCAGGCACCCGCTACTGGTTTGTCGTCGTCGATTCAGTCAGCGAAGAAGCAGAAATCATCGAGACCGCTTTCGAGCTGGACTCCGATTTCCACTTCGACCTGTTTGATCCTGCAGTGCTGGCAGCACCTGCGTCTGCCACAGACCAACTCATTGCAGAGCTGGCGCAGGCCATGAAAGATGGGACGCTGGAACAGTTCATCAAAAGGCAGACGCTTCCATCACCGGAAATGCTGGCTGGACAGGCGCAGGCGCGGTGGCTTGAAGAAAATGGCCTCGGCGACATCAATCCGTTCGCCTTCGCTCAGCCTGGCGATGCGGTCATGCGCATCAGTCGCGACATCGAATATTCAATCTACAAACAGGCAGAACTTCGTTTCCGGGCTGCCCAAGTCGCTCGATTAATTCTTCAAGGCGGCGGCGATCCAATTGCCAATCTCGTTCGCGGTTTCCCCGAGCTGGACGCCATATTCCTGAGCGCGGCACAAACGAGAAAAAGCCGGGCTGGACTGTCGTTCGAGTATCACGTGGAACGGCTATTCAAGGATGGCAAGATCCGCTACGAAGCCCAAGCCGTCTTCGGCGGCCGTCGCCCGGATTTCGTGTTGCCTGACGTCAAGGAACTGAACGAGAAAGGAGATGCGGTAATCGTCTCTTTGAAAACCACTCTCCGAGAACGCTGGAAGCAGTTGGCCATGGAGAAACCGTTCGGAGCGATCTTTCTTGCGACGGTTGACGACCGTGTGTCTGGCGAAGCCATCGACGAAATGAGTCGAAACTCGATTTCGCTGGTCGTTCCGGAATCATTGAAAAAAGCGAAAGAATCGGCTTACGATGGTTACGGCAACGTCATCACGTTCAGACAATTCTTCGATGACGAAGTGAAATCCAAGCGGCCCTCTCTGATCCTTGCGTTGTAGCACCAAGATCACCGAAGCGTGCGCATGATGCCTCTTGGAACCTCCTCTGACCTCTCAGCTCCACTGCGCCGCGCAACTTGAAAGCCCCTAATTTTCCAGAATCCTTGAAAAACAAAACAATGTCAATAATACTAGAAAGCCTCGAACGAGCGATCGAGGAAGCCGCCTCCGGGAATCCGAGCTTCAAGATCACATTGAGTGACAAGCAAGAGCCCAGCAAATGGCTGCAGTTGTCCTGGGATTCGCTTAATTTCGCCTACCCAGAAGTAGAACCTCCGTCCGTCATACTTCGGCGGTGCCACATCCATACACCGCCATATGTCGAAGTAAGTGAATGGGAGCCCGGCAGATTCGTGACGTTCAGTCATGGCGCCGAACCGCTAGAACAGCTTGCAGAATTTGCTGAGGCGATATTCACGCTGGTGGTTCATGGCGATCCCACAAGCGGCGTCATATCTGAACACGAATAGGTCAGCCCTGCGGGTTTAGGTGATCAGCACTCTTCCCTATCGAGAGGTTAACACGCACTCAATCAAAGATTAATTTACTCCGGGAAAGCCAAATCTTCCGGAAGCCCCGGCTGAATGACATGCTCAGTGTCACGTCCGCGCGGGCGATCCAGATGCTTTTGAAGATCACCCTGTGTCGTTATGTCGATTAGCCTGAGATCGTATGCTTCTTTTCCGATAAAATCTGGTGACTCGACGAATTTTCCACTGGCGTCTCGAGTCGCGCCAGTGTGCCGAAGAACTCGATCAAGTCGCGGATTTGCCGCAATCAGCTTGGCCACAAGGCGCTCCACAGCCTTTCCGTAACTTGCCGCCGCCAGCCGGGATCCAGTGACCAAATGCCGATAGCTTCCTGGAGACATGAGCCCTTTGGCAATAGATGGATCCTCCGAAATCATTGCAACTGCCTTGTTTGTGAGATTGGCAACAGCTCCTTTGGTGTCAACGATGTCGATGCCGCGTCCTGCAGGTCGCTCAATGTGATCAAGATCATCGGCAATTTCGGCATCAAACACCTTGTTTGAGACACCGCCATTTTCTCCTTCCACCAGTCGGAGTGGTGTGTTGGAACGCGCGCGCGCGAAGAGCTTGCTCCCGGAAATGCCGGCCGCACCAAGCGCATAACCGGAGTATTGCTTTCCAGCCCCGCGGAAATCCCCTTCTGCTCTCAGTCTCGCGGATTCTCCAAACGGTGCCAGCAGCCTATCGACCGGTGCCGCCACAAAAGCGTCAGCACTATCGACCATTGCTCCCATTCGCGCCTGATCGCGAGCATTCGCTTCAAAGGTCGGCGTGCCGCCAGTCAGCAAGCCATACATCGGTTCAAAAGGCGCAGTTAACTTGTCGGCGCCCGCCTGAACTGACTCCCCGATGATTTCTGCGCCGCCTTCAACAATTCCCGCGAAAAACTCAGCGCTATTCCGGCCCTCAACTTCCATTTGGTCAAGATAAACTCTTGAGTCTTGTCGATAGCGGCTTCGCATGGGCTCAGTCATTCGCGACGCCGCCCATTCCATTGCCACTTTTGGCGGCACCGACTGCCGCCCATTCGGGTCAATGTAACTCCCCGGATTCCCATTCCCATAGAGGTATTTATTCAGCGTAATCGGATTGAGGTTATCCCCGCTCCACTCATCCCGACTCGTGAACCGTCCGGTGCCCGCCCGATACTGTCTGGCCTGCGCATACAGCTCATCGCCCAGCAGCGGATCTTTCAGATAACCCGTATGCCCCAGTCGGCTTTGCTGGCCAGTGCTCGCCTTTTCCACCCCCCACATGTCCGTCCGCGTCCACCCGGCAATGGCCGCGGTGGGGTCAGTGATGAGCTGCGGCGTGCCATGCACGTCGGTGTGCAGAGTTGAACGGGTCCCGCCCTCGCTGCTGCTGATCGCCCACCCGTAGGCGTACTGGTAGTCGCCCAGGCTCGTCCCGGTCGCGTTGGTCCGTCCCGCGAGCCTGGTGCCGTCCCATTGGTAGACTCCAGGTATCGACGCGCAGTTCTGCAGCGGCGA
>JBFWRV010000172.1:0-4996 GCA_050248715.1 Hyphomicrobiaceae bacterium
AATGCGGGCACGGCACGAAGAAGCGGCGCTGGTCGGACGCCTCGTATTCGCGTTCGATGCGCGAGAATCCCTGGATCGTCGGCGTCGAGGCCAGAAACGCTTTCGAGCGCCAGGAGAAGGTGCGCGTGCGCGCTTCGGCGAGTGCGACCGGATCGCCCTCCTCGTCGGCCGAGGGCGGATAGGCGTCGACCTCGTCGAGGAACAAATAGCGCGCCGGCATCGACCGCAGGCCCACGGCGCTGTTGGCGCCAGTGATGACCAGCAGACCGGCCGGAAACTCCTTCGACAGCACCGTGTTGCCGGCGTCCCGCGCGCGGGCCGGGCGGACCCGCTCGCGCAAAGCCGGGCTTTCGGCGATCAGGGGCTCGAGGCGCTGGCGCGAGAAGCGCTTGGCAAGCTCGACGGTCGGCTGCACCGAGAGCATCGGGCCGGGTGCATGGTGAATGACGTAGCCGATCCAGTTGTTGCCGGCCTCGGTCGCCCCCACCTGAGCGGCTTTCATGAACAGGATGCGCCGCGCCGGATGCGACGGCGACAGCGCGTCCATGATCGCGCGCATATAGGGTGTGCGGTCGGTTCGGTACCGCCCGGGCTCGGCCGATGCCCGCGGGCTCAGGAAGCGATGCTGGTCCGCCCATTCGGACACGGTCAGCAGCGGGTCCGGGGTGAGGCCGTCGCGCCAGGACTGCCACAGCTCGTCGCCACCTTCGAAGCCGAACGGATCAGCGGAACTCGGGTCGAAGCTCGGCAAGCTCGGCGAGATGGGCGCGGACATGCGTCTCCAGGGCCTTCTGCATCGGGTGCGCCTCCACACCGAGTTCGGCTGCCATCAATGCGGCAACGCGTGCCGGCCAGTTGACCCAGACATCGCGTTCCTCGCGCGCCAGACGAAACACCAGCGCCTGCGCCCTGGCCCGATCGACAAGCTCGCCCTTCATGCGCTGGAGGCGAAGGCGCGCCAGATGCGCCTTGGCGATCTCATGGGCGGTGCGGGCCTGGACGAAGGTGACATTGCCGCCGGCCGGCAGCCCCTGCTCCTTCAGGGTCTCCCGGACGGAGCCCATCGCCGCCTCGGCGACGGGTTTGAGCCTGTCGGCCCGGGGCTTCGACCGGCCGGGATCGGTCGACCGCTCCCAGACGGCATCGGCTTTGGCCGGATCGATGGTGCCATCGGCCTCCAGCGGCACGCGTCCGGCCCGGGCGGCGCGCAGCACCGCGACATGGCTGATGCCGCGATGCCGGGCATAGGCGCGGATCGATAATCCCATGATCAACCGGGTCCAAAGAAAGCAATCGAATTAAGGATCATTCGAGTTGGCTTGCCACCGAAGTGAAGCGTTCATGGCCGCATCACAACGGGAGACCACCATGCGCCACAGCAGGCAAAGCCGCACCGCCCTCGATGCCTTCATCGCCCGCAAGGCCGAGATCGACGCGAGGCTCGATCGCCTCAAGGCGCTCAGCGACGAGCACTTCGGATACGCCCCCGACGACATCACCTGGGGCCATGTCGGCACGCTCGCCCACTACGCCGAGCTTCTGAAGCGCATCACCGACAGCGCCTGCAAGGAAGGCGAGCACGCCGAGTAAGGCGCTGGCGCCCACCACCGCCCCGACCGGCTGGCCGGCGGGGCTTGGGGCCGTAGCAGGGCCTGCGATGGTCGCAAGGCCCGCTCAGACCGAAAGGCTCCGCCCCATGAAACTCTCCGATACCCAACTCGTCATCCTGACCGCCGCCAGCCAGCGCGACGACCGCCTGGCGCTTCCCCTGCCCGACCACCTCAAGGGCGGCGCCGCCGCCAAGGTGATGGCGAGCCTGATCGCCAAGGGCCTGGTCGAGGAAGTCGACGCCAAACGCGGCGATCCGGTCTGGCGCAAGACCGGCGATGCCCATGGTTTCACCCTGGCGATCACCGACGCAGCCTTAACTGCCCTTGGCATCGAGCCGGAGCCCGGGCCTGCGGGTCGCCCTGCCGCGACGGTCACCGACAGGCCACGCACCCAGCGCGCCCCGCGCAAGGACAGCAAGCAGGCGCAGCTGATCGCCCTGCTGCGCCGGGCCAAAGGGGCCACGATCGAGGAGATCGTCGAAGCACTCGACTGGCAGGCGCACACGGTGCGCGGGGCCATTGCCGGGGCGCTGAAGAAGAAGCTCGGCCTCACCGTCGTCTCGGAGAAGTCCGAGCGGCGCGGCCGGGTTTACCGCATCACCGACTAGTCGAACATCCGACCGGTGACGGCGTGGACCGCGCTGCCGCCGGTCGCCTCCTGCCAGCGCAGAACGATGACGTCGACATATTTCGGATCCAGTTCCACGAGCCGGGCCCGCCGCCCCGATCTCTCCGCCGCGATCATGGTGGTCCCCGAGCCGCCGAAGGGATCGAGCACGATGTCCCGGCTCTTGGACGAATTGCGGATCGCGCGCTCGACCAGCGCCACCGGCTTCATGGTCGGGTGCAGGTCGTTCCTGGCCGGCTTGTCGAAGAACCAGACATCCCCCTGATCACGCGCGCCGCACCAGTAGTGGTCGGCGCCGTCCTTCCAGCCATAAAGGATCGGCTCGTACTGCCGCTGGTAGTCGGCCCGCCCCAGCGTGAACGTGTTCTTGGCCCAGACCACGAAGGTCGACCACTTGCCGCCGGCCTCGCGGAAGGCCTTCTGCAACACGTCGAGTTCCGATGACGACATGCAGACATACACCGCGCCCTTGGTGACGGTGAGGATGTTGACGCAGGCATCGTGGAGGAAGGCGCCAAAGCCCTCGCCCAGCGCATCGTTGAGAATGGGCCGATTGGTGCCGCGGAGCCTGTCCTTCGCCGAGTTGGCATAGTTGACGTTGTAGGGCGGATCGGTGAAGCACATGTCCGCCAGCTCGCCGTCGAGCAGCTTCTCGAAGTCGCCCGACACCGTGGCATCGCCGCAGAGCACCCGATGCTCGCCGCAGATCCACAGGTCTCCGGGACGGCTGATCGGCTCGGCCGGCGGTTCCGGCGCCTCGTCGACGCGTTCGCTGTCCTCCAGCGTCGTTGCCAGCAACCGATCGAGATCGGCGTTGTCGAACCCCAGCAGCTCGAGATCGAAGGCTTCGTCCTTGAGCGCCGCCAGCTCGGCCGACAGCATCTCCTCGTTCCAGCCGGCGTTGGTCGCGATCTGGTTGTCGGCGATCATCAGCGCCCGGCGCTGGGTCGGCGTCAGGTGCGACAGCACGATCACCGGCGCCTCGGCCAGGCCGAGTTTGCGCGCGGCCATCACCCGGCCATGGCCGGCCACCAGCACGCCATCGTCGCCCACCAGCACCGGGTTCACGAACCCGAACTCGGCGATCGATCCCGCGATCTGCGCCACCTGCTGCTCCGAATGGGTGCGGGCATTGCGCGCGTGCGGGATCAGTCGCTCGAGCTTCCAGCGCTCGACCTGGGCGGCGAAGAGTGTGGTCATCGGTCCTTCGAACTGGGGTCGATGGGCGGTGGTAACCGCGGCTGTCGGGCGAGGCGGTCGGCCGCCGGGTGGTAACCGGGCTGGTAACCGTACCGGGTCGGTTACCACCGCCCGGTGGTGCCTATCTGGCGGATTGCTGCGGCTTTTGGGCCACGACATGGGGGTGGTAACTGGTAACCGGTAACCTCGATTTTTGCCCTGACGGTAGAGAAGTCCCGCGCTCGGCCCCCCCGCATAGGTTACCACCAGGAAGGACCCGCAATATCAGTGGGTTAGCGCATATTGTCGATGTCGATGATTTCCGGTATGTTTCCGGAAACGATCGCTGGAGGGCGACACCATGGCCAATGCCCGCAAGACACCGCTCGATGCTTTCCGCCGCCGCCAGAAGCGCCACGGCATCGTCCGCGTCGAGGTGCAGGTGCGCAAGGAAGACGCCGCGCTCGTCCGCAGCGTCGCCCGGGCGCTGGGTGATCCCGAACGCCAGGCCGAGGCGCGCAGCCTGCTCAAGGCGAGGTTTGCCGCGCCTCGGGCGACGGGGCTGAAGGCCCTGCTGGCCTCCGCACCGCTTGACGGCATCGACCTCGAGCGGCCGCGCGATCTTGGTCGTGACGTCGATCTATGAGCTTCCTGGTCGACACCAACATCATCTCCGAGATCCGCAAGGGTGCGCGTTGTGATGCCAGGGTAGCCCAATGGTATGCCTCGCTCGAGGATGACGACCTCTACCTGAGTGTTCTGGTCCTCGGCGAGATCCGCAAAGGCATCGAGCTCGCCCGCCCCCGTGATCCCGCCAAGGCCGATGTCCTCGAAGCGTGGCTGTCCGATGTCCAAGCCGCTTTTGGCGATCGCGTGTTGCCGGTCGATCGCTCGGTCGCCGACCAATGGGGCCGGATGAATGCCATTCGTCCCATCCCCGCGATCGATGGTCTGCTTGCCGCTCAGGCCAAGGTCCATGGGCTAACCCTTGCCACGCGCAACGATGTCGACGTCGAAGGACTGGGCGCCCGAGTGTTGAACCCCTTCGCCGAACGCCTGCCCCGGTGACGCAGCTCTCGCGAGCCTGGCAACAAACTGCCCTGATTTCGGGCAATCTGTCCAAGTTTGAGATGTCTCACACATTCGTCGGCAAAGATTCAAAACGTCCTTGACAAAAATCTTATGCGATCGAGCAAAAACTGACGCGACCATGTGCTGGGCAGCGGTCGGCGGTTCAGCCGCCAGGCAATGACGCTCAGCGCATATTCCAACCGCCGATTGGCCGTCGCGCGTGCGATGCCGAAGCGCCAGCAGATCGCCTTCCACGGTTTGCCCTCGGCCCTCATCCACACAAGCCTGGCATCGTCTGCCTCCAGCCAGCGCAGCCAGATCAGCGTCGTATCCATGCGGCTGATGGCGGCAGCCGATGGCGGCGGCGGACGCATGGGCTCAGGCGTTTGCCCCACCAGATCGGCGAACTCGACGAAGATGGCTGGCCAGGTGCTGAAGTAGCCCTGCATCCGCACCGACGGCAGCCGCCGCAGCACGGTCGCCGCTTCGACCAGCCGTTCCTCGACCA
>JBFWRV010000173.1:0-4943 GCA_050248715.1 Hyphomicrobiaceae bacterium
CGGACGCGCATTCCGGCGAGGTGCCGAAGCTCTTCGTCGTGAAGAAGGACCCCGGCCTCACCGAGGAAGCGCTCCTGAAGCACTGCGCCGACAACCTCACCGGCTACAAGCGCCCGAAGCACGTGGAATTCCGCGCCGAGCTGCCCAAGACCAACGTCGGCAAGATCCTGCGCCGCGCGCTGCGCGACGAACCCAAGGTCTGATCACCCATCTCCCCTCTCCCGCACGCGGGAGAGGGGCAGGGGGAGAGGGCAGGCTAGAGGGCCCGGGCAGCGACCTGCTGGTAGTCGAGCGCCCCCAGGTCCGTGCGCTCGATCCACGCATCGAGGATCGCCGCCCTGTCGGACCGCGACCGCATGGGGTCGAAGGGGAGGCTCGTTCTTGCGCACCGGGCGCCATGCATGCACCAGATCCTTGAACCAGGGCAGGTCCTGTCCCAGCAGTTCCCTGCAAACGAAGAGCAGAGCGGAAAGCGCCTGGTTCTGCGTCGCTGCGGCCACGTTTCTTTCAGTCGCCAGCCACGACAGGAACGCCTCCACCTCGGCGGCTTGGTCGCCGGATCCGGCAAGTCCTGGGAATCAGGAACTTGCGACATTCGTGCGGCCTATCGCGAATGCTGGTTGTTCATCCAGTGACGTGACGCACTGATTCCAAGGGAAGTTGACAGCAAAGGCAGGTTTTCAGGTCTAAGATAAGTCGCAATCCTTCTTATGATTGAACGTTAGATCGCAATGGCACCGGATGAGGTCATGGTCTTTGCGAGCATGGGGCTCGTTCCCGCCGTTGCGGGTCTAGTTGGCTTGTTTGCTCTCTTTGCGGTCCGTCGAAAGGCCATGTCGGTACTCGCTTCCTGCGTGCTATTCATCGCCGCAGTGCCGGCCGGCATGCTTCTGAGCTATAGCGTGGTTAACGCTTTCAGCTACCTCCTGCATGGCGACGGTGCGCTGGCAATCATTGCGGCACCCATAACAGGGGCAATATTTACGGCGCCCGTAGCACTGTTCTTCGCCGTTGCCTTGGCAGTAATCAGGTCGCGTCGCGCCTGAGCCGAACTATTGAGGCAAGTGAGTTGCGATCTAACCCTTCACTCCAGCCGACGTGCTACGGCCTGCGGCCTTCGCACGCGGCAGAGTTCGAACGTTATGAGTCTCCACCATGAACGACAAGAGTGAAATTCTACGGATTCACGACCAGTGGATTAGCCTCGAAAAATCCGGCAGAGAAAAAAACGTTCTCGGGTTGTGTAGCCAAGATGTGGTTTGGCTCGTCCCTGGGCTGGGAATGCTGCAAGGCGTAGAAGAGATTCACTCATTCCTCATTGGTCAGGCTGAGACAGTCATTGCCTCCATCGACACATTTAATGTCACAGTCGAGGTATCGAGTGAACTTGCAATAAAAAGGGCAAAATTTTGTACTACGTTCATGGACAACGGGTCTGAACTAAGGATTAGCGGTGCGCATATTTGGACACTCCGCAAAAGCCGCGAAACGAGACAGTGGCAAGTAACCAGCGTTGCTTGGGCGATTGAAGATAAAAACACATAACAAAGCGCTGCAGGCCGACGTCTAATTTTGTGCACTTTATGCGCGGTCGCTACGCTCCTATTTTCGCGCATGAGGCGCCCAAAATTAGCCGCGGCTGAGCACGGCGTTAGACGTCATGCCTAAGCTAGCGGCGTTCCGATCCGGTGAAGGAAAGACGACGGCAATCGGATTCGTCAATGACAACCACCAACGCTGCCACGGAACGCTGGGCGTGAAGGGCACGGACCACATGCAGCTTGCTTATCGTCTCGAGTGTCTGCTCTGCGGCTTCGTCTACGGTGCAAACGGAAGCGACATTCATGAACGTAAGTGCCCGAGCTGCCAAGCCGGCGCCAAAGGCATCCGGTACTGGAATGGCGTCTAACATGGCGCCGGTACGGCCGCGCCGCGAGCCCTTGCGTTTCTTCAAGGGCCGCGCTGCGGCGCGCCGCACAGCTCCATGTTATGCGTCCCGAGGGTAAGGGTGCCATTGTCTACGTGCTACATGTGCTCCGCTAAAGAAACGTCCCGGGAGCACGCCCCACCTCAATGCCTCTTTCCCGACGCGAAAGACGTCGGGCTTGACTTGCGTCGCAACCTCATCACGGTCGCTTCGTGTGACGACCACAATTCGAAGAAGTCTTCTGACGATGAGTTCTTCCGTGCTGTTATTCTCCTATCCGCAGCTGACTCCAATCAGTTAGCACAGCATCAGTTCCTCGGGAAGTTTCTCCGTGGAGTGCGGCGCAATAGTCGGGCTTACTCATCCTTCTTTACGAAGAAAAGTTCTTTCGCCAAGGGAACAAAGAGCGCAGTACAACTGGACAGAGATCGCTTTGACAAATGCGTCGACCATTTGGCACGAGCGCTTTTCTTCCACACGTTCGGTTCAAAGTGGAATCTGCCTATCGTCGTTGCTTCTCCCAACTTCTATTCGGAGATCACTGAGCAAGGACCCATCCCGCATGTTCACAGCAGCAACGCGATCGCGGCGACACAGGACTTCTTGGCTTCTGAGCCAATTCTTGGAGAGAATCCCAAAGTCTTCATGTATCGAATTCGCTACGATCTCCCTTCAGAAACCTATGCATTTGCTGGGCGGTTCTACGAATTTTTTGAGGTATATGGCGCATCGTCTAAAAGCATTGCCAATGAAGTGTCCGCATAACTTGCGCACATCTCGAAAGCGGATTTGGCGACTCGATTTCCGGATTGGGCACCGGCGTGGTAATGACGCCTAACAGCACGCCCCACGCGGACGCGCGCGCGAGGAACGTGCCAATTCACGGTTCGCCGCTCGCGCGCGCCGGTGAGCGTGAACGTTAGGGGTGCCTATGCCTCGCTTGAGCACATGACCAAGGCAACGGCGACACTGATAACGATCCTTGCCGGTATGCTTGCCATCGCGGTGCCGATCGCGCTCGCGCTCTATGTGGCAGATCGGGAGGGCGAGGACTACGAAAGGGCGCGTGTTCTGGGTCATGCGAAAGAAGCCCTGCATCGTTCGGATAGCGCCGCCGACCAGGTTTACGAGGGCATCAAGCAACTGGTGAACGTCGGGGGCACCGATCCGTGTGCCGAATCCCAGATCGCGCTGATGCGCAGGATCGATCTTGCGTCGAGCTACATCCAGGCCATTGGGCACGTGTCCGGCGACCGGCTTGTTTGCTCGTCCCTCGGCACCAGCGGCGGTGTGCAGTTCGAGCTTGGCAAGCCCGATGTCGTGACATCGACCGGTACAAAGGTGCGCTCCCAGGTGACGTTCCCATTCGCTAGCGGGATTACTTTTACAGTTATTGAACGCGAAGGCTATGCGGCCATCATCCACAAGGACCTGCCAATCGATGTATCGAAGGACGCCGAGGACGTGTCGCTCGCAACCATCACGCCTGACAACCGGAAGGTAAGGAGCGCCCGCGGCACCGTCAGGGTCGAGTGGATGGATGCGCTCGGCCAGCGCCTTGAGACGAGCTTCATCGAAGACGAGCATGTCGTGGCCGTGGTTCGGTCAAACCGCTACGCGACCGTTGCAGTTGCTGCCCTGCCGGTTCGGCACCTGCATGCACGTAGCAAGGCTGTGGCGCTGGTGCTTGTGCCCGCAGGGCTAGCGGCAAGTGCGCTGCTGATCTGGGCGATTCTGTACGCGGTACGGATGCAGCTGGCGATGCCCGCCGTGCTGAAGATTGCGTTGCGGCGCAAGGAGTTTTTTCTGGTGTACCAGCCAATCGTGGATCTGAGTACAGGTCGCTGGATCGGAGCGGAGGCGCTGATCCGCTGGCGCCGTCCGGGCGGCGAAATGGTGCGCCCGGATATCTTCATCCAGGTTGCGGAGGACAGCGGGCTCATTCAGCGCGTTACTGCAGAGGTCTTCCGTCTGATCGGCCGCGATGCAATAGACATCTTCCGGCGCCATCCCGCGTTTCACATAGGCATCAATTTGTCCGCAGCCGATATTCAGTCCGAGAGCACGATCGGGCTGGTGGGGCAACTGGCCCGCGACACGGGCGCCGGCCCTGGCAACCTTCTCGTCGAGGCTACGGAAAGAGGCTTCATGCACGCGGAAATCGCGAGGGAAAGGGTGCGTGCCATTCGGACAAGCGGAGTCCGTGTTGCCATCGATGACTTCGGAACCGGATACTCCAGCCTTTCTTATCTCGAAACCTTCGAACTGGACTATCTGAAGATCGACAAGTCCTTCGTTGATACGATCGGCACCGAGGCAGCCACCAGCCAGGTCGTGCAGCACATCATCGAGATGGCGAAGGACTTGCGGCTTGAGATGATCGCGGAGGGCGTCGAGACCGAGGCGCAGGCTAAGTTCCTTCGTGAGCGCGGCGTGCAGTACGCGCAAGGCTGGTTATTCAGCAAACCGCTGCCATTCAGTGAACTACAGTCCGGACTCGCAGTGCACGGGGCACAGCACCCCTAACATGGCGGTGGTGCGGACGCGCCATGAGTCACCGTGCCAACTTGGCGGTCACACCCCGGCGCGCCGCACACCTCTACGTTGGGCATCACAAACGCATGAGTGAAATTCGGAAGGCTACCTGTCACTGCGGCGCTGTCGAGCTCGAGATCGAGTTCGCGGACGGGCTGCAGAACATCCGTCGCTGCGATTGCTCCCTTTGCAGCCGCAAGGGCTACGTGATGGCGAGCGTGCCAACCACCCGTCTAAGGGTGGTGAAGGGAAAGGACGCGTTGTCGCTGTACCAATGGGGCACGAAGGTCGCAGAGCACTACTTCTGCAGTCGTTGCGGAAATCACACGCTCCACAAGCGCCGAAGCAATCCGTTGGAGTACGGCATCAACATCGCGTGTGTCCAGGGCGTGCGGGCACTTGAGTACGGACCTGTTCCCATCGGGAACGGCTACTTCAATCAACCTTTGCCGCCGGTGACCAACAAGTGATGTTCAACCCC
>JBFWRV010000174.1:0-4936 GCA_050248715.1 Hyphomicrobiaceae bacterium
CGCCAGACCGTCCAGCGGCCGGCGCTGCAAGCTGTCGCTCGGGACCTATCCCGCCACAACGCTGGCCGAGGCCAAGGACGAGGCGCTGGTGCTGGCAGTCGCGGTGAAGGGCGGTAGCGACCCGCTGGTGGCGCGGCGAGCGGGTGAAGCCGCGGAGACTTTCGCGTCGCTGGCGAACCAATATATCGCCGAGCACCGCCAGCGGAACGCCCGCGGGGGCAAACCCAGTCGGGCCACCGCCGAGATTGACCGCCTCCTGCGAGCGGACATCCTGCCAGTCATTGGCCACCATCGAGCAGAGGCGGTCACCAAGCGCCAGGTCATGGAGACCGTCGAGGCCGTTGCCGCCCGCGGTTCGTTTGTGACGGCTGATCACGTCCTGGGGCTCGTTCGCGCGATCTACAACTGGGCCAACAGCACTGGTCGGCTCGAGGTGAACCCGACCTTCGGGCTCAAGAAGCGGAATGCGGGGAAGCCACGTGAACGCGTGCTGTCCGATATTGAGGTTCGGACGCTTTGGCAAGCGCTCGACGCCGCCCCCAAGCTCTCCGATGAAATCCGGACGGCGCTGAAGCTGGAACTCCTGCTTGGCGTCAGGATCGGCGAAGCGCTCGGCGCCGCGCGCTCAGAGGTGGACTTGGAGCTAGGGGTTTGGACGATCCCTGCTCACCGCACTAAGGCGGAGCGCGAGCACCGACTTCCGCTATCCCCGCTCGCGGTGGAGCTCTTGCGCACAGCTCTGGATCGCGCGGGTGACAGTCCGTGGTTGTTTCCATCACCCATCGACGGCCAGCCCATTCGACCGAAGTCGGCATCCCGCGTGCTGCTGCGCGTTCGCGACAAGATCGGAGTGCCGGGCATCGGAACACATGATCTGCGTCGGACACTTGCGACGGGGCTCGGCAACATGGGCGTGGCTGACGAGGTAATTGAGCGCGTCCTCAATCACGCGCCGCGGACGGTCGCCGGCAAGCACTACAACCACGCGAAACACTTTGAACCGATGCGCCATGCACTGGAGGCTTGGGGAGAGCGAGTACAAACGGTCATCAAAGGCCTTGTGCCGTGAGCGATAATGGTGCCGCAACCGCAGCGACCCGCGCGCTACTCGATACATGGAGACTTCCGGGCCTTCTCTTCGCGGAAGAGGAGGTGCGGTCCCTCGTCGATACGCACATCGTTTGCTGTGCAATCGTCGCACCAAAAATCACAACAGCTGAGCTGCGCAAGACTCGAAGGGAGGCGAAGCAGCGTGGTGACAGTTTCATTCAGATTTGCACGGACCTGTTTGATGCACTCGCACTTGAGGCCAAAGCCCCATTGCATGCAAAGTTTGCCCCAAGCCTAGCCAACGATCTGAGCATATGCTCGCGCGCGCTCGCGCAGTCACTAGAACCGTTGGTATGGGCGATCCAGTTGCGCACCAGGTTAGCGACCGCCAAGAAGCAGGATGGTCGGAGCGGTCCTCGTAAGCATCCCTCCTGGTCGCCCTTAATTCGCCGGTTGGCTGAGCTCTATGCGAAGGCAGGCGGCAAACCGGGCGATAGAATGTTCCGGGAGGGTCTGCGTGCACTTAACGCTCAGCTGCCCGCGCCCCTTGATCCCGGCCCGCTGCGTCAACGAATAGTGCGTGCGCTCAACCCAGGCTCCCTGCGCACTTAATCCACGCAATATTGGCGCGTCCATTCTGGAATATATACGTCGCCCTCAGGAAGCGAAGCAAGTACTCTTGCGTCTCGAGAGGCTTCTAGGGGCGCCGGCAATGCACAGCAAATCTCACAAGGTCTCGCCTACGCCACTTGAACGTTTGCTGCCGATCTCGGACGTCATGGAGCTCACCTCATTCTCCAAGGCCACCATCTACCGAAAGATGGCTGAGGAGCCACCGACCTTCCCCGCACCCCTAAAAATCGGGAGGTCCAGAGTGGCTTGGAAGTCGTCAGCGATTTCTGAGTGGATAGCGCAGCAGGCCTCGACCGCAACAAGTGCGTCATCGGATCATCCGTTCACGCAAAAGTGAACGGTTTTGGCATCCCGTCTGTGCAAGCCCTGTGGCAACTCCCTGAGAAACGATGAGACTACCCATCCTAAGAAATGACATTAGAAATGGACATTAACACATTGATTTCGAACAAAAGCTTGTTGACGTAAATCGTCTGTTGACTCACCTTCATCGGAAGCAACTGATTTGCCGGGATGCAAAGATGGACCAAGCAAACACGCAGCCGGATTTGAGCCGCTACGTGCCCACGGGCACCGCAGCCCGCCGTCTCGGCTGCCATGCCGATACGCTCCGCTCAATGGCGCGGCTCGGTCGGATCGCCAGCACTCGCACTGCCAGCAACCGCTGGCTCTTCGATGTCGAGGGATACCTTAAGAGTAAAGGCGAGCAGGCGGCTGCCTGACGGGCGCAGTCTGATCGAGTTCCGTTCGCTTATTGAGTTTGTTTGCGTCGCCTGAGTTTCGTTCGCGTAAGTCGCGAAGATCAAGGACGACGACGCAATGCCACCGCGCCATCGTGCGCCGCAGAAAAAAACACCGCCGAGCACCTGGCCTGGTGCATCGGCGGATTGTTTCGTTCTGCGCCGCGAAGCGGTGTGGGCTCCGGTCGGTGAGACGACCTCGGCTCCGATTTGCCAGCGCGTAGGAGGCGCGCCAGCTGATGTCTTTTCTGTCTGATCCGACGCTCAGCGTCAAGAGGAATACTGTTGTTGCGCTAGCGACTGGGCACCGAGTGCCACCAGAGTCGCAGCGCTCCGACGCAGTCGAAAGCATCTGCTCTAACCATCGTGTGAGTAGAGGCGAGCTGCTCCGCGGAGAGCGCTCTCTCGACAGGCTTCTTGACGATCCGCCCGACAACATTCCGGCGACTGAAGCGTTGTTGGGTAGTCTTCTTGTTCAAAGGACACCTGAACTTCAGGCGGGGCTCTTTGCTCGCATATCGCTAGTCCTCTCATCGGAGCACATTCAGAACAGCCTTCTTCGGCGCATTTTCGAGTGCGTCGGCATATTCGTCGCCGACAAGCGGCATGCCACGCCCTTAACGCTCGCATCGCAATTTCGCCTCGACGAGATGGCGCGACCTGGGATGACCGTGCGCCAGTACTTGGTGCATCTGGGCGCCCATCAATCGGTGACCGAGGCTGACGCCATTGAATTTTCCCGGGATGTGCGCGACTGCGCCGATCGCCGGCAGATCATCTACATCGCGGAGACGGTGCGCGATGCTGCCTACGACAATAGTTTCCCACTCGATGAGCAGCTTTCTGAATTGGCGTTCCGGGCGAAGAGTCTGGGTGATGCGCGAAATTTCGAGGGAGTAGACGCCATTTCGGCTTCGGCCTTTGCCGGTAAAGAAGCGCCTCCTCGCGCGTGGCACGCGTGGTGTGTCCCTGTCGACAACGTGACGGCGCTGATGGGCGACGGTGGCACGGGGAAGTCGACCCTAGCGCTCCAGTTGGCAGCCTGCACGGCGCTCGGCCTTCCCTGGCTTGGCCATCCTGTAGTCCGAGGTTCCGCTCTCTACATCGGTGCGGAGGACGACCTAGATGAGATGCACAGGCGCGTGACGGCCATTGCGCGGGACTTGGGGGTGGGAGTCGAGCAGCTCTCGAACCTGCACCTTGTATCCCTTGCGGGGGAGGACGCGGTGCTCGCGACTGCCGATGAGAGCAACATCGTTCACCCCACCGCACTATGGCGGAGGGTCTGTCGCACGGTCGCAGCGCGCCGTCCAAACTTAGTCATCTATGACACGCTTGCAGATTTGTTTGCCGGCAACGAAAACTCGCGCCCTCAAGCACGGCAGTTCATTGGGATGATCCGCGGTCTCGCTCTCAAGACGCGATCAACTGCTGTTTTGCTCGCTCATCCGAGCCAGGCGGGAATGACAAGTGGCGCTGGAACCTCGGGGTCGACAGCGTGGTCAAACAGCGTTCGGTCGCGCCTGTATCTGGATCGGGTCAGGGAGGACGGTGTCGAACCAGACCCTGATGCGCGCGTGCTGAGGACGAAGAAGGCCAACTACGGCCCACAAGGCCTCGAGCTCCGCGTCCGGTGGTGCGACGGTGTGTTCATAGCGGATACGGTCAGCACCAATGGTTCATTGGCGCTTTGCGCCAAGCAACTGCAAGCCGAAGACGTATTTATCGAGCTTCTTCTCTCATACAACGCGGCGGGCCGTCCGGTGGGGGCGAGCTTCGGCGCGAACTACGCGCCGACTGTGTTCGCTCGCGACGAGCGAGGACGGGGAATTGGCAAAAAGCTGCTGGAAGCAGCGATGAACCGGCTGTTCGAGTGCAAGCGGCTCTGCGTTCTCGAGTACGGTCCGCCGACCCGTCGCCGCAAGCGGCTGGAGGTCGCATGAACCGCTTCCAACCCGCTTCCAACGCCCTACCACCTGGGGTTCCGGCGGCCCTACCAGCGGCGTTTCAGCGCCCTGCCAACGACCTACCAACGGGCTGGCCTTCCACCCCCTATAACCCCCGTAGGCTGGAAGGGGCAGCTAACGCGCCCTTCCAGCCAGCAAACAAGCACTGCCGGTGCTGCAGAACGTGGAAAGCCCTTTGCAACTTTCCCCGGCACGCCGGCTCACGGGACGGCCGTCGCAACCATTGCCGCGACTGTCTGCTCAGCGGCCGATACCAGCCCTACATCGAGCCGCCAGAAGTCCGCGCCCGCCGAGCACGGCGTGAGCGCAGGCCGAAATGGCAACGTGCGCACCGGAAAGCATTGGATCGCTACACCGAGCTCAACCCTGTCGCTACGCGGGCGCAGCGGCTTCTCAAGGCCGCGGTGAGGGCCGGCAAAGTTGCGAAGGCCTCCCATTGTCAGGTCCGGGATTGCACCTCCGTCAGGCATCTCGAGGCGCATCACCACGACTATTCGAAGCCCCTCGAGGTCTTGTGGTGCTGCGCGGCGCACCATCGCCAAGGGC
>JBFWRV010000175.1:0-4925 GCA_050248715.1 Hyphomicrobiaceae bacterium
ATCCGCTGCAACAGAAGGCTACTGGCAAAGACAAGGCGAACGACACGACCGATATCACCTTTGATCAGTTCGCAGCCTTCGTGTCGCCCTATACCCTGCAGAGAGCTGCCGATGAATCCGGGGTCCCGCTCAATCGCATCGAAGCTCTGGCCGAGCTTTACGCGGACCCCAAGACCAAGGTGATGAGCCTGTGGACGATGGGCTTCAATCAACACACCCGCGGCGTTTGGGCCAACAATCTGGTTTACAATCTGCACTTGCTGACAGGAAAAATCTCCGAACCGGGTAACAGCCCGTTTTCGCTGACCGGGCAGCCCTCGGCATGCGGGACCGCTCGTGAAGTCGGCACCTTCTCGCATCGTCTGCCCGCTGACATGGTGGTCACCAACCCCGCGCATCGGGCCAAGACGGAAAAGATCTGGCAGCTGCCCGAGGGTACCATCTCTGACAAGCCGGGCTACCACGCCGTGCTCCAGAACCGGATGCTCAAGGATGGCAAGCTCAACGCCTACTGGGTCCAGGTGAACAACAACCTGCAGGCTGGCCCCAACATCAATCAGGAGGGCTTGCCCGGTTACAGGAACCCCGAGACCTTCGTCGTCGTATCGGACGCCTACCCGACCGTTACCACGCTGGGCGCCGATCTCGTTCTGCCCGTAGCGATGTGGGTCGAGAAGGAAGGCGCCTACGGCAACGCCGAACGGCGCACACATTTTTGGCACCAGCTGGTCAATGCACCAGGAGAGGGCCGCTCCGACTTGTGGCAGATGCTGGAGTTTTCGAAGCGCTTCAAGGTCGAGGAAGTTTGGCCGGAAGACCTGATCGCCAAGAAGCCGGACTACCGCGGCAAGACGCTGTTCGATGTGCTGTTTAAGAACGGCCAAGTCGACAGGTATCCCGTTCAGGAGATCGAAGCGGGGTACGAGAACGCCGAATCAAACCATTTCGGCTTTTACGTGCAGAAAGGCCTATTCGAAGAGTACGCAGCTTTTGGCCGCGGGCACGGTCACGACCTTGCCCCGTTTGACGCCTATCATCAGGCACGCGGATTGCGCTGGCCTGTCGTCAACGGCAATGAGACGCGCTGGCGTTTCCGCGAGGGCTACGATCCTTATGTCAAAGCGGGCAAAGGATACGAGTTTTATGGTTTTGCCGATGGCAAGGCGCGCATCTTTGCGCTGCCCTATGAGCCACCCGCCGAGAGCCCCGACAGCGAGTATCCGTTCTGGCTCACGACCGGGCGTGTGCTCGAGCATTGGCATTCCGGATCGATGACCCGCCGCGTTCCGGAGCTGCACAAGGCAGTCCCCAACGCGCTTTGCTACATGCATCCTGATGACGCCAAGGACCTACACCTCTGGCGTGGCGAGGAGGTCAAGGTCGTGTCACGGCGGGGCTACATGCGCACGCGAGTGGAGACGAAGGGGCGCAACAAGCCGCCACGGGGCGTCGTGTTCGTACCGTGGTTCGACGAGAGTCAGCTCATCAACAAGGTGACTCTCGATGCCACGGATCCGATCTCACTTCAGACTGATTTCAAGAAGTGCGCGATCAGGATCGAGAAGGTCTGAGGCAGGTTATGCGGACTTCGCGGCATTTTCTGTTCGCAAGTATGAGTAGTCTTACCGTGCTGGCGGTCGGCACGCTCGCCAACGGCCAGATCGGTCCAAGCGGTTTGCGTTCGTCTCTCCGAGGCAACATCGCTCTCCAAGACGAAGGGCCGGCCCCTCGTCTACTGCCGCAGGCGAACACCGACATCCGTGAGGTGCGCAACTATCCGGAGCAGCCGCCGGTCATTCCGCACACAATCGAAGCTTATCAACTCGACTCCAATGTCAATCAGTGTTTGTCGTGCCATGCGCGCTCGCGCACGGGCGAATCTCAGGCGCCGATGGTCAGCATCACCCACTTCATGGATCGCGACGGCCAGTTCTTGGCCAGCGTTTCGCCGCGCCGTTACTTCTGCGTCCAATGTCATGTGCCCCAGCACGCGGTTAAACCGCCGGTCGCAAATGGCTTCTTAGACGTGGACACACTCTTGAGCGCCCCGCCGAGGGTAGAAAAATGAGTGTCTCCGACGAGAATGAGGCGCCTGGCCATTCTCTGCAGATCATAAGGCAGCGCATTCGCGATTTCGGAACCCGCTTGTGGGACCGAACTGCATGGGTCGGCGGAAAATTACGCGACTACTGGGGCATTCTTACCTCTCCGAGCAAGACGCTCAGTCTGGGGTTCCTCACCATCGGTGGCTTTCTCGCCGGTATTCTCTTCTGGGGAGGCTTCAACACGGCGATGGAAGCGACCAATACCGAGAAATTTTGTGTTAGCTGTCACGAGATGCACGACAACGTCTTTCAGGAGCTGAAACCAACCATCCACTACTCAAATCGCTCCGGCGTGCGTGCCACCTGCCCTGACTGTCACGTACCGCACAATTGGACTCAGAAGATCGGACGTAAAATCCAAGCCTCCAAAGAGGTGTGGGGCAAGGTCTTCGGCTCCATCAACACGCGGGAGAAATTTCTCGACCGGCGCTTCGAGCTCGCATCGCACGAATGGGAGCGGTTCAAAGCAAACGATTCACTAGAATGCCGCAATTGTCACAGTGCCGAGTCGATGGACATTTCCAAACAAAGCCAGCGTGCCGCCGACGCGCACCAGCGGTCGCTCTTCACTGGCCAGAAGACATGCATCGATTGTCACAAGGGGATCGCACATCGTTTGCCAAAGGGCGCCTACGATTTCGGGCTGACCCACGAGGCCTCAAGCGACATCAAAGCGCTCCGTGCTTACGCTGAGGACCAGGAAAGATAGTGTGGGGAGCTACCTTGTTCGGTCACGGGATGCGGCGTAAGCGGTGCGCCGAGCACACGTTGCCGACCTGAGGTCGGGGCGGTGATGGTGGGGCATGGCCCGCGATCGGTACGACCATAATGATGACCATAGTGACGCCATTACGCCTGTGCGTCCGCGCCGAATGGAGGTTCTGACCGTCGGTCGAAACCAAGATCGTGATCGTTGCCGAGGCGTTGGCCAACGGCATGGTGGTCTCGGATGTGGCTTGCCGCCGCGATATCTCGCCCCCGCAGCTGTTCGGCTGGATGCGGCAGTGCCGCGACGCGGCCTTGGCTACGATTGCGCCACCGCCGTCGTCGATGTTCACGCCTGCGGTCAGGCTCGCGCGTGCTCATCCTGAGCACCCTTGGCTCGCGCAGCTGCTAGTGCGCAAAACAGCCAAGGTCGCGGCAGTGGCGCTCGCTAATCGCCCGCATCGCTTGGGCACTACTAGTCTTACTGTGTCATGAACGGGCATGGGCGGCGTGAGCCCGTGCCCGCAGGCAACATGGACAACGCGGCATGCGGTTGGCAAGGGCGACGGCAATCAGGCATCGGATCGTTGCGATGGAGTTTGGAGCATGCCGTTCAGGCCGCAGCGGCGCCGCGCGGACGGAAGCCTTCTTCTTGCGGCGGGATCCGGCGCCGGAGCGCGCGGATGAGCGGGGCTGAGGGGGGAATCGGACTCCTCTCGGCTATGAGGAATCCATAGGCTGCGATCGAGAGCGCCGCGTGGTGGTGGAATCCTCGCCAGCCCCGACCCTCGTAGTGGTCGAGGCCGATCTCCTGCTTCAAGTCCTGGAAGTCGCGCTCGATGCGCCACCTGAGCTTGGCCGTGTCGACGAGCGTCGCCATCGGCGTGCTCGAAGCAAGCGTGGAGAGCCAGTACTTTGCCGGCTCCTTCTCGCCCTCGGGCCATTCGATCAGCAGCCATTCCTCGGCGTGCGGCTCGGAGCGCAGGGTATCGCGATGCGAGGGGCGAACGCGCACTGCGGCGAAGCGCGAGTGAAGCGCACCCTTGCTGCCTTCGCGCCATGCGACCGTCTTCCAGGCCTTTCGCGGCAGGTCCTGCGCCAGGGCTTTCGCCGAGAGTGGCTTCGTCGTCGCGTCGCGTTGCAGGCGTTTCGTCGGCCGTCCTTTCCCCGACCATTCCTTCTTCGGCAGCGGAGCGGTGCCCGATGCCCAGACGGCGGTCGATCCCTGCACGCCCACGGCATAGACGAGGCCCATCGCCGTGAGCGCGCTGCGCAACGCCGTGTCGTTGCCGTAGCCCGCGTCGGCCAAGACGACGCCTCGTGGCACACCATCGGCTGTGGCCTGCTCGATCTGGCCGAGTGCGATCTGCGGCTTGGTCTGGAACGCGATCTCCTTGGGCACGCCGGCCGTCTGGCGTCGGGTCTTGTCGTTGGCCCAAGCTTCCGGGAGATAAAGCCGACACGCGATCGGCAGGCTCGCGTGATCGCTCGCAACCGACAGCGTCACGGCCACCTGGCAATTGTCCTGCTTGCCCAACTCGCCGCAGTACTGGCGCGCGACGCCCACGGAATGCTTGCCCTTCTTCGGCATACCGGTGTCATCGACGATCCAGGCCCGGATGGGCGCTCGGCTCTCCATCTTGGGCAGCACGAACGAGCGCACGGACGCGATGAGCTTGGTCTCCTCCCAAGGTGCCTTCGCCACGAAGTGATGCAACGACTGATGCTTGGCCCCCACCTCGCCCGGCGCCACGCGCGCCGCCATCGGCTCGACGCTTTTCCTCTCGCCCGGCAGCAGCAGGCCGGTGCAATACTCCCTCAGCGGCAGGTGCCGGTCGGCGTGACCCACCGCCTCGCTCAGATGCTCGATGTACAATTGAAAACGCCACGCCACGCCCCCAGCGGCGCGCATATCCATGGTCGCCTCGCTCGAAACGAATCAAGAATCCTCTCCTTAGCACAAATCGGAAAATTATGACACAGTAAGACTAGCAGGCTGTTGAATGTCTCGCATGCTGACAGGCAGCGTCGAATATGGTTCCGTTCTGGCTCGCCGTCGCTGGGGCCGGGATGCGCGGATCGGATGCCAGGTCGGGATCGCTGTTCTCGTACGTG
>JBFWRV010000176.1:0-4859 GCA_050248715.1 Hyphomicrobiaceae bacterium
CGCTTTTTGTACTACGCGCTGCAAGGACCGGGATTTGCTGGACCCATGGGAAGGATAGCGGGAGCAGGATCAACACGCGCTTATATTGGCATCACGAAGCAGCGAGAGCTGCCGATCGGGTATCCTTGTTTCGAGGAGCAAGTGCGCATTGCTGATCGCCTCGACGCTTTGTCCGAAGCAGCGCGTCAACTGGAAAACATTCATGAGCGCAAAGTCGAAGCGCTCGACGCACTCAAGAAGTCGCTGCTCCACGAGGCATTTGCCGGCAACCTGTAGACCATTGCTATGAATGAAGCCGAGACCAGAGCCGAGCACATTGATCCAGCCCTGAAAGCTGCGGGCTGGGGCGACGGCGAAAGCCGAATCCGCCGCGAGTTCGTCATCACGCCGGGCCGCATCGAAGGACAGGGTCGGCGAAGCAGGCCGCTCAAGGCCGACTACGTGCTCGAATACCGCAACCACAAGCTTGCGGTCATCGAAGCGAAGGCGTGGGATGAGGAGGTCAGCGAGGGCGTCGGGCAAGCGAAGAACTATGCGCAGAAGCTCGCTGTTCGCTTTGCGTACTCGACGAACGGGCGGGGCATCTACGGCATTGATATGCTCGCGGGAACGGAAGGGCCGATCGTCGCCTTTCCGAGCCCGGAGGAACTGTGGAAGCGGACCTTTGCCGAGGAGAATGCCTGGCGCGACAGGTTCGCCGCCATTCCGTATCCTGACAAGAGCGGGACGTGGCAGATCAGGTACTACCAGGAAATTGCGGTTCAGCGCGTGTTGGAGCGGGTCGCAGACGGCGCTGATCGCATCCTGCTAACGCTCGCAACCGGCACCGGGAAGACTTCAATTGCATTCCAGATTGCGTGGAAGCTCTTTCAGGCGCGGTGGAATCTCTCGCGGGAGCCGTCGCGTCGGCCGCGGATCCTCTTCCTTGCCGATCGCAACACGCTGGCGAACCAAGCGTTCAACGATTTCAATTCGTTCGCCGCGTTCGAGGACAAGGCGCTGGTGCGCGTTGACCCGAGCGAGATACGACGACAGGGGCGCGTGCCGAAAAACGCGAGCGTATTTTTCACGATCTTCCAGACGTTCATGACCGGCAAGGACGCGGAAGAGAACCCCGCACCGTACTTCGGCGAATATCCGCCGGATTTTTTCGACTTCATCATCGTTGATGAGTGTCACCGTGGTGGCGCGAACGACGAGAGCTCGTGGCGGGCAATCCTCGACTACTTCAAGCCTGCCGTACAGCTTGGGTTGACCGCGACACCGAAGCGAAAAGGGAACGTGGATACGTACAAGTACTTCGGGGAGCCCGTCTACATCTACTCGCTGCGGGAAGGGATCAACGACGGCTATCTCACGCCGTTTAAGGTGCGACAGATCGCGACGACGCTCGATGACTACACGTACACGCCGGACGATGCGATCGTCGAAGGCGAGGTCGTGCCAGGGAAGCGGTACGTCGAAAACGAGTTCAACCGCGTCATCATCATTCCCGAGCGTGAGAAGAACCGCGTCAAGATTTTCATGGACGCGATCAACCAGAAGGAGAAGACACTCGTCTTTTGCTCTACGCAGGCGCACGCGCTCATGGTGCGCGACTTCATCAACCAGCTGAAGACGAGTTCAGACCCACACTACTGCGTGCGCGTAACCGCGGACGAGGGTGCGATCGGGGACAAGCACCTGGAGCAGTTCCAAGATAACGACAACACCATCCCGACGATCCTGACGACCTCGCAAAAGCTCTCGACCGGCGTAGACGCGCGGAACGTGCGCAACATCGTCTTGATGCGGCCGATCAACTCCATCATCGAGTTCAAGCAGATCATCGGCCGTGGGACGCGCCTCTTCGACGGGAAGGACTACTTCACGATCTATGATTTCGTGAAGGCGTATCAGCATTTTAACGATCCTGAGTGGGATGGGGAGCCGCTCGAGCCGGAGCCGAAGACGCCGCGCGCGCCGGGTGAGCCGGGGCCGGAGCCCACTCCCGGCGAGCCGGGTGAGCCTCCCGAGAAGCAGCAGAAATTGAGGATCAGGCTCGCTGATGGGAAAGAGCGCACGATCCAGCACATGGTCGCGACCAGCTTCTGGGGGCCGGACGGGAAGCCGATGTCGGCAGCCCAGTTCGTCGAACGACACTTCGGGGAGTTACCGGCGCTCTTTAGAAGCGAGGATGAGTTGCGCGCGCTTTGGAGCCAGCCCGAGACGCGCCGGACGTTGCTTGAGGCGCTCGAGGAGAAGGGCTTTGGCGACCAGCAGCTCTCCGAGATCAAGCGGATGGTGGATGCGGAGAAAAGCGACCTCTATGACGTCTTGGCGTACATTGCGTTTGCGCTTGCGCCGATCACACGCGAAGAGCGGGTGAGTACGCGCAGGGGGCGGATCTATTCTGCGTATGATGATGAGAAGTTGCGGACCTTCCTTGAATTTGTGTTGGGTGAGTACGTGAAAGAGGGAGTTGCGGAACTGGATCAGGAGAAGTTGCCGCAGTTGCTTGCCTTGAAGTACCGCGCGCTCGCGGATGCGACGCGCGAGCTGGGTGGCATCCCGCGGATACGCGAGACGTTCGTGGGGTTCCAGAAGTTTTTGTATGAGCGGGTGGGCTGATGGATGAGGTAAGGCGAAAAGAGATTGCAAAAGCACTTACGGAACGAGGGGCAACCCTTCCGTGCCCGCGCTGCGGTAACACGTCTTTCAGTATCGTCGATGGCTATTTCAATCAGTCCCTTCAGTCAGAGATCTCGGGCGCACTCACGATTGGCGGCCCTACAATTCCTGCTGTTGTAACTGCTTGCAATCGATGCGGCTTCTTGGCGTCGCATGCTCTTGGCGTGCTTGGCCTCCTGCCGCCAAAGAAGGAGGGATGATGCGATGTCCGCAGACCATCCTCCTGAAGCAAAATTCGACGAGAAGGTGAGCGAGCAGATCACCCGCACCTCAACCATGCGATGGAATCTGGCTCAAGAAGTAATCATCACAACTGAGGACAAACTTCGCTTGTGTGTCCAAAAGCATGTCTCATCCCTAACAGAGAAGGGCAGCTGGGTTGCACCCGTGAGCTTGTTCTTTACTTTCGTTACTGTCGTAACGACCGCCGAATTTCGGGCGTTCGTGTTGCCAGCTGCGACTTGGCATGCGGTGTTTGTGATTGGAACGCTATTAAGCGGATTGTGGTCGATTTACGCACTGTCGCGCTCATACGGTGTCCGAGCCGACATTGACTCGCTGGTACGAGACATCAAGCAAACTGCGAAGCCAGACGGAGACTGATAAGGGCGCGGTATTTTGTGTTGTTGTCGGGTGTTAGAGTGTTCCCATGCAGACCACTTACGACATCGGCTTGGTGATCCGTGCGGTCGAGTTTGCCGCGCAGAAGCACCGGATGCAGCGGCGCAAAGACAGCGACGCCAGCCCCTACATCAATCATCCCATCGCGGTTATGCGCGTTCTGTGCGTTGACGGCGGCGTTACCGAGCCGACAATCCTTGCGGCAGCGGCCTTGCACGACACAATCGAGGACACCGAGACGAGCGGAGAGGAACTCGAGCGAGAATTTGGGTCAGTGATCGCAAGCATCGTGTCAGAAATGACCGACGACAAGACGCTGGCTAAAGCGGAGCGCAAACGGCTGCAAATCGAACACGCGCACCGCATGAGCAACGCAGGTGCGCTTGTGAAGTTGGCCGACAAGATCTGCAATCTGCGCGACGTCGCAACGAATCCACCCTCAGGGTGGAGTTTAGAACGACGGGCCGAATATTTTGAGTGGGCGAAGGCCGTGGTTGATGGGCTGCCGCTGGTGAGCGAGAAGTTGCGTGCCGTGTTCGAGGAGGCGTATGCGGCGAGACCGAGAGTGTGACGTCGGGTAGGGATAGCGTGGAGACCGTCGAAAGCCTCCTTGAGCATTGCAGGCAAAACGGCCGCGTGTGTCCGCAGCCTAGACATTGGAATCGGCTTTGGGAGCTTCTGCCGAATAAAAAGCGCATTGGCATGGGTTGGGACCCGGCGCTACCCATAATACTCCTTGGCTGGAGCGCTCCCGATAGCATGAAGGCCGACCGGCTGAGGGAGCATATCGAGTGGGCGGACAAGTTCGGCGCGCTCGAAACGGTTGCCAAATTTCTACGGGGACTGCCAGAGGAGGACTGGCATCATAGTGGAGAGTGAGGCAGTAGAGAGCTGGGGACGAGGGCGAGTACATGCTGTCGGATGCTTGGGAATCAATCGTGTTCGTGCTCAACGATCCCGTCGTGCGCGCTGTCACTGTGCTCTTTTCTGCTCTCTCCCTCCTTTTCAGCATATGGGCCTTTCGGAAGACGAGCAAAGCAGCCAACACCTTCGTTCAACATGTGAGCGCAGATCACGCGCGCTTCCTCGAGGGGCAGTGGCTGCGCACGTATGAACTGACACTCACCAACCCACAGTTCGCAGAAGGGACCGCCCGGCTGTTCGGCGCATCTAGCTTGGACCAGATAAAGCAGGAGGCGGTCCTGCTGATGTACCTGAACATCTTGCTGACGAGCTTTAAGCTGATGAAGAGCGGCGTGGTTGCGCCTGACGTGTACAAGGAGCATATGACATCGTTCTTCGGAAGCGTGAGAGCTGACCGCGACGCCCTGATGCGAGCCCTTGACCTCCCCGGATACGAAGAGGAATTCCGGAGTGAATGTCGCAAGTACGCTAACGCGTGAGCTTCCGGCATCAGCATTGTCTGATCTATCGAGGACGGCAATTATGGCTGACGACATTGAACTCAGTGCAGAGAAGATGGCGGAAATTTTGACCCAGTTGTTGGAGGGTGGCTTCGAGCCGCCGATTATTCTGACGGGAGTGGGGAAGAATGGTTCCGTAATGGT
>JBFWRV010000177.1:0-4826 GCA_050248715.1 Hyphomicrobiaceae bacterium
TGGCGCGAATGATCGATTGTGCTTTTTCCAAATTGCAATCAGGACGGGTATCCAGTTGGTGGGGGCGGATCCCCGAGGGGTGCTTGCGCGAAATACTCGAGCAGGCCGTACTCCGGGTCTTCATGGTGGCGAGCGCCGATCTGTGGTCGCACACGCGCGGTTGTCCTCGCGTCGCGTTCGCCCGGCAGGTGGCGATGTATCTGGCCCATGTGGCCTGCGGCCTTTCGCTGACCGAGGTCGGCCGGGTCTTCGTCCGCGATCGCACGACGGTGGCACACGCGTGCGGCCTCATCGAAGACCTGCGCGACGATCCCGTTCTCGACCGCTCGCTGGAGCTTTTGGAGGGCGTCCTGCGCAATCTGTCCCGGGCACCGCAGGCCAACCCCATCGATCTGCGACACGGAGCGGACCGTTGATGCCGACAGTCGTCCGTCAACCCGATGCCACGCTCTCGGCCGAGACGGACGAGGAAGATGCGCTCTGGCATTTGGCGGCCAAGGGTGCCTATGCGGTGGCGGCCGGCGCAGCCGACGCGGTCCCGCGGGGCGACTACGTCGTGCGCTCCGAGCGTCCTGATGGGCCTGCGGTCCCGCCCGTGGTGTCGGCCGCGGCATTCCTCAGGGCGCGCTGCCGCGGCTGGATCGCGGCCGACACCGACGGTGGCCGTTACCATCTCTCGGCGGCCGGCTTGAAGGCAGTGCGCGAGGCCAGGTCGCGCGGGGCTCGGCGCGCGCCGGGACGACGCCCGGATCCGGCCGGGCGGCCGGTGGCGGGCAGTGCCGGCGGGGCGCCGCGCGCGGCCCAGGAGCGGCCCCTCGCCTGGCTCAGGCGACGCAAGGACAAGGAAGGTCAGCCGCTTGTCACCGAGCCCCAGTTTGCCGCCGGCGAGCGCCTGGCCGCCGATTATTGGCGCGCCCACCTCATGCCGCGCGTGACCGCCGACTGGTCGGGGCGCGCCAATGAAGGGCGGACACGCCGCGCTGCGCCGGGCGTCGGCGTTGAGATCGGCGACAACGTCATGGCCGCCCGCCAGCGCATCGACCGGGCGCTCGCCGCGGTTGGGCCGGAGCTCTCGGGCATCCTCGTTGCCGTATGCTGCCACGAAGAAGGCCTCGAGGCTGCGGAGCGGACCCAGGGGTGGCCGCCGCGGTCAGGCAAGGTCGTGCTGCAGCTCGCCTTGACGAGTCTCGCCCGCCACTACGGTCTCATAGCTCCGCGGCCGACCCAGGCGGCACACCGGCTGCGCCACTGGGCGAGCGATGACTACCGGCCCGATCTCGGCGCCTGGCGATAGCAGGGGCGCGGGCACCGGCATGCTCTGATCAGGCCGCCCCATCCGCGATGTCCGCAAGGCTCAGGCTGCGGCGAGGGCGCGGGCGTCGCGGCGGATGCGCTCCACCATCGAGAAGAAGCCGTTGGACCGCTGCGGCGTGAGGTGCTCCGCAAGGCCCAGCTCGGCGAAGCCGGCGCGGGCATCGACGGCAAGGATCTCGTCCGGGGTCTTGCCTTGATACATGGCAAAGAGAATGGCGATCAGCCCGCGCACGATGTGAGCATCGCTGTCACCGACGAACTCGAGGCTCGGCGCTCCGTTTGCCGGTCCTGAGCGCGTGGAGCTTGCGAGCCACACCTGGCTGGCGCAGCCCCGCACCTTGTTGGCCTCGGTGCGCAGCGCGTCGGGCAGCGGCGCCAGGCCGCGTCCGAGCTCGATGACGTAACGGTAGCGGTCTTCCCACTCGTCGAGCAGGGCGAAATCCGAGCGGATGGTGTCGAACGTCATGGACGACGGGGCTGGACCAATTGCGTAGGAGCAGCTTGGTTGGGCTGCCGGCTGCCTGCATAGCACGCAATATGGCCACGCCGCGGAGCGGCGCAAGACGGAAGATTGGCTGGCTCAGGTTCCCGTGCGCTGGACCTGTCCGCGCCAGGGCGGACTGAGGTCCGCCGGCGTCAGCGTGCCGCGGGCCATGGGGGCAATTTTGGCCTCCGACGCGGGGGCGGTCTTGGCGCTGACGGGCTCGGCCAGGGGGGGCGGCGCGTTTGCGTCCTTGCGCCCGGCCGAGGTGATGAGCTCCACGGCCATGCGCCCGCCGAACTCGGCCTTCTTGAGGAAGGTCGCCCACAGGTCAGCCCCGGTCGCGCAGGCCTGTGCGTTGCGGTCGCAGAAGGTCGCGACGCGCTCCACCGTGACCGCCGCCGTATTGTAGAGGCGCGCCTGCTGGCGCTCGTCGGTCGGCAGCACCAGCACCGCGAGCCCGACCCAGAATGCCATCCTGATCAGAAACATGGGAGTACGCCCGTCACTGTTCGTCGCTCTTGCTTCGGCGGTCTTCGCCGCCTTCTGACAGAGCTAACAGACAAACCTATCGATCACGCAAAGAGGGCCGGGCCGATGCTGCGAAAAGTTGCAGCGAATTTTAGGCATGTGCGGCCTCGCTTCCGCGATGCTTGGCGGGCCCGGGAAAACGGGGCGCGTCGAGCGCCCTGCGGGCCTGCAAAATCATTGTGTGAAGCCGTCCGGTTAACAGTTCGTTTACAAACCGCTTCGAATAATGCTGCCGGGGGCAGGGTTTGCGTAGGAGTAGGGATAATGACCCCAGGGCAGGCGAAGTTTGCGCTCACGAGCTTTCTGCTGGTGATGGTGGGTGTGTCGTTCAACGCCATCTTCCTCCAGACGAAGCCGATCGCCACGGCGCGCGCCCACGAGCGGCCCACGCCGCAACCGGGCTCCGAGCATGCGCGCGCCGCCGCAGACGCGGGCGACACCGCCCGGTCGGTACCGGGTGCGGCAGACGCTGTCGCACAGCCGCTGCGCATTGCCCGCTTCGCCCCCGAGACCTCCACCACCCCCACCTCTGCACCCGCCCCTGCCGGCGAATCCGACCGCGAGCCGGGTCCCGACACCATACGCGCCATCCAGCGCGAGCTACGGCTGCGCGGCTATGGCGCGCTTCCGGGCGACGGCAGCCTGGGGCTCGCGACACGGGCCGCGATCATCGCCTTCGAGCAGGATCAGGGATTGACGCCGACGGGCGCGGCGAGCGAGCGGCTGCTGCGGCGCATTCTGTTCGGCGTGTCGGTCGGCGAGAGCGCGGCCGTCGCAAAGGAGAGGTCTCCGCACGTCGAGCACGTCAACCGCGCCGTGCAGCAATGGCTCGCTTCGCTCGGCTACCAGCCCGGACGTGTCGACGGCATGCTCGGCGAGTCCACCGTGCAGGCCATTCGCGAATTCGAGGTGGACAAGGGGCTCGTACCCCGCGGCCGCGTCACGGCGGACCTCGTCAGGCGGCTGAGCGAGGCGTCGGCGCCCAAGGTGCAGGGCCGCTGACGCCGGATTGAGGGAGCGGCGCGGCACCAGGCGGCGTTGGCGACCTGGGGCGGGCGGCCTACAGTGCTCCGGCATGCGCCTGAAATCGGACATCTGGGTTACGGCCTACCTGCGGCGCTGCCAGCGGGAAGGTGCCATGGCGGTGCTCGAGCGCCGCGGCGATGCCGATGCGGGGGCGATCTACATCAAGGTGAGCCGCCTGGACGGCACCGCGCTGCTCTTCGGCCCCGCGCCGGCCGGTCTCGATGAGGCACGCGAGGACCGACGCTGGCAGCCCTGCCTCCCGCGCATGCCCGCCTCCGAGGCCGAAGCCGATGCCTATCTCTCCAAGCAGAGGGAATTTGATCCCGACATCTGGGTCGTCGCCGTGGAGGACCGCGGCGGCCGCCACTTCCTCGACGATTGGCTCGCCGCCTGAGGTCGCCGCGCCGCTTGCAAGTTCATAAACGGTTCAGGGCCGCCCTCCGAGCGATCTCGATATGTCAGCCGCACGGGGGATGGCCGCAATGAGCTCCGGCCGACTGGCGTCATCATATGGATGACGATCGATGCGATCGACTGCGCCGTCTCGATCGTCATCGCAGCGCTGACCGCCTTCCTGCTCCGGCTTTCTCCGGATGCCGGCAATCCGAATGTTCTGATGATGACTGCTCAGCTTGTGGGAGACGAGGAATTGAAGGATCATCGGCACGAGGGGGTGTAGCATGCAAAAGATCGCGAACGCGCGGGTAGAGGTGCTTTTCCCCCTCGTGGCAATGCTCTTCCTTGGGGCAAGTCACAAAGCTGCAGCGCAGCCCGGCGCAGATCTGAAGGTTGGACAGGCGCTGGCAGAGCGCCTCTGTGCCTCGTGCCATGTCGTTGGCGGCGAGTCTCGGCGCGACTCCATGCTGGTCGACGTTCCAAGCTTTGCGGCCATCGCCAACAAGAACGGGCAGACGGCTGAGGGCATTGCCGGACGCATTGTGATACCCCACCCGCCGATGCCGCAGGTGCAGCTCACACGAGCTGAAATCGCCGCCGTCTCGGCGTACATCTTTTCCCTTCGCAAGCCGTGAAAGCGAGCCTGGAGCAACAGGCCACGATTGCGAGGGGCGAGCTTGAGCGTCGCAACCCGAGTAGACGTCGCGGCAGAACAATCTCGAGAAGCTGAAAGCAACCCGGATGCCGCCGGTCAGGAACGCAGACCGGTTCCTGATGCCGCCGCGGCATGCTCGTAGATGTCTTCTTCCTGGGCGTTGTGAATGCGCACGAGAGCCTCGATCGATTCGATCACGCGCTGGGCGTCGCGGATCAGGTAGCGGTCGGCATCCGAGGGGGTCAGGTCGGCCGCGATGCGATCGAGAAGCCTTGCTTGGTGAATGATTTCGCGGTGAGCGCGGCTCATCGCTGCGAGGCCGTGGCCATCAGAAAGGAACTTCGAAAGGCGGGGGTAGACGGCGTCCTCGTCCTCGCGCTCATGCGCCACGATCTGCTCCCCGACGATGCCGTTGGCCTCGGT
>JBFWRV010000178.1:0-4770 GCA_050248715.1 Hyphomicrobiaceae bacterium
GTGGGCTCTCGATTCTTGCGCCGCCAGTTGTAAGGTCCACTCGCCTTCGGCTCGCTCCCCTCACAACCGGCAATGATGCCCACCACTTCCTTAATAACGTCCGATCAAATCCAAACTTTTACAGCTTCACGGTCCGGCTCGCCGTCTCCGGGTCGCGCTTCTTGTCCCACTCCTTGACGGGGACGCGCGGCGGGAGAGAACGCGAACCTCAAGAACGTGCACCCGCACGTGTTGCGGCACTCATGTGGCTACTACCTTGCAAACTCCGGCGTCGACCTCCGCACTGACCACGCCGGACAATCTCGCCGCGCTGGCGGACATGCCAGGCCGCTGAGTCGACCGTCATCATGCAGCCAAGCCGCCCAAGTGGATCACGCACGACATGGACAGCTCGGTGAGCCCGACCCATGGAGCACAGGAAGGCACCGCCTGGAACGGCCATTTCGATTGCTCCTGCTACCATCCGCTGTTCGTGTTCAATCAGTTCGGCCACCTTGAGCGGTGCAAGCTGAGGCACGGCAACGTGCACAGCGGATGGCTGGGAAGAGGTGCTGAAGCCGGTCATGGCGCGCTACACCGACAAGGACATGCGGCGCCTGTTCCGGGCCGACGCGGCCTTTGCCATCCCTGCGCTCCACGAGACGCTCGAGGCAGCGGACTACCTTTACGCTATCCGCCTGCCTACGAACGCGCTCCTGCAGGAGAAGATCGCCGACCTGTTGAAGCGCCCGGTCGGCCGGCCACCGAACCATGTGCGTCGGGCTTATGGCGACTTCGCGTATCAGGCGAACTCCTGGAAGAAGGATCGCCGCGTACTGGCCAAGGTCGAATGGCATCCGGGTGAGCTGTTTCCCAGGGTCAGGTTCCTGGTCTCCAACCTGCCCTTCGAGCCCGAGCAGGTGTTTGCCTTCTACAATCAGCGCGGCACCGCCGAGCAGCACATCAAGGAAGGCAAGATCGCCCTGAAGTGGACCCGCCTGTCGTGCCGGACGATGGCCTAGAACGAGGTGCGCCTGCAGCTCCACGCGCTGGCTTACAACCTCGGCATGTTCCTACAGAGCACCGACCTGCCTAACGAGATTGCGACCTGGTCGCTGACGAGCCTTCAGACGCGGCTCATCAAGATTGGCGCCCGCGTCGTGCGTCACGCCCGCACGATCGCCTTCCAGCTGGCCGAGGTCGCGATCAGCCGCGATCTCTTCCGGAGCATCCTGACCGCCATTCAGCGGCTCCGGCCGTCGCCAGTGCCGACATGACGAACGCTCTCGACCTACTCGCACGCGATCGATGCGACCGGCACGAACTCGACGGCGGCGCCCGGCCCAGGTGCGCCGGCAACGATGATCGCCGCGCGTCTGCCGGCCTCCGCACCACTACCGAACGTCCTGGATCATGCTGCAACAGTGTCCGCCGGGGCGTCCGACGCTGTCATGGCGGTTGCCGACGCCTGGTAGGCGGCGTAGCCTGTGATCCCGAGAAGGGTACTTGGGGAATGTCGGTTTATGAGCATGCGAATTGGCCTATTAGTCCCATCCTCCAGCACGGTGCAGGAGCGGGATTTTTACAGCCGCGTTCCTGGATCGGTGACTGTTCATGGATCGCGAATGCGTCTGACGGAAGCAAGTGTGACGGATGAAGAAAAGATGCTGGACTGTCATGTTCTGCCCGCCGCAAGGGATTTAGCGACGCTACAGCCGGATGTCGTCGTTTTTTCATGTACGAGCGCGGGTGCGCTACGTGGAATGCCTTTCGAGCAAAGCCTGTGCGAGGAGATTGCAAGAATTACAAAGGCGGCCGTCGTTAGTACGATGAGCGCCGTTCAGGAGAGACTAAAGACATATGGGGCTAGAAGGATTTCGGTGCTTACGCCGTATACGGTGGAGGTTAACGATCATATTCGCCGTTATTTGGAGGATAGCGATCTGAGCGTGGTCAACATCGTTGGTCTCGGTCATGAGGACAACCTTCATATCGGGCGCGTCGGGCCGTCCGAAATCGTTGCTCGCGTTGACGGCATGATCTTGTCAGGCGAGCCTCTGGGCGATGCCTTGTTCATTTCGTGCTGCAACTTTCGAGCCTTAGAGGCCAGGGATCGATTAATCGAACGATGCCCTGTACCGATCGTGACTAGCAACGAGGCTGCATTGACTGCGGCGCTCAAGAAGCTCGGGGACGGCATCGAGGAGGCGGCGTGAAATGTTCTCTGCCGTACGGACCACACCCTATTTGAGATCCGGCCGGTTACGTCAAAAGGCGTCATAATGCTCGAGTCGAACGGAGCCTTACCGACGTCCCGTTGGCCTTCGAGCGATGGCGTAGGCAGCGAATAGGCGCGGGCTGCGAGATTGCAGCTTCATCCGCGCTTGCCGCTGACGATGCCGATGCATTCGTCGAAATCGACCTGGGCGTGACCCGGCGGATGGGCGAGCGGCACACTCTCTTCCAACGCCTTGTCGGGTAGAAAGAAATCATGAACATCGCGTCAAAAACGGGAAGGCGAACTAACATGACCACTAACGATGCTGCCGGCGGCAAGAATTCCAACTCGATCGTAGAGCGCGAAGTTGCGCTCACCCTTGCCGAATGGAGCAAGGAGCAAAGCGTTTATTGGAGCGACGCGCGCAACGCCTGGGTTGTCACGGGTTTTGCAGAAGCGGCGGAGATTCTCAAAAACTCGAATACCTTCTGGCGCAACGTCGCGGACCGGGAGGGCAGCTCCGAATTCTGGGGCCGGCATCTGATGAATCTCGAAGGCCGCGATCATCAGCGAATGCATGCGGTGCATATGCATTTCACGGGCGAACCCTTCGCGGAACGCATTCGCGCCAGGGTCAGCCAGCTGTGCCACGATCTTTGCGATGGGCTTGCGAGGCGAGGCCGGGTGGAGTTGAGCGCCGAATACGCCAACTACGCCGTGTTGCTGATCGGTCTCGACTTTCTCGGGTTTGACATATCGGACCGTTCACTGGTGGATCGCGTCGACGCCCAGATGAGCATCCGGGCAAAGTGGAAGGAGGCGCTGCTCTCTGGGGCTGGTATCTCGCTGGACTCGAAAATTGCACAGGATGGAAGAGCGGCGTTGCAGGTCATCAGAGACATGCTGCTGCCGATCATCAAGGAGCGTCGCGATCATCCGCAAGACGATCTGATCAGCGTCATGTGGCAGAAAGGCACTGATGTATTTCCGGACTGGAATGAGCACGATATCATGAATGCAGCCTGGAGCTGCCTCGACAACGAGGGAAAGCCGCTCCAGCGAGGGCTCTTGTATATCTTGTGCCGAAACGAGGAACTCCAGGCAAAGCTTCGCCGAAATCCGTCTCTTGTGCCTGACTTCGTACAGGAAGGGCTGCGGTTCCTGTCGCCTCTGAGGGTCATGCAGCGCGTCGCCAGGAAGGATGTGGAGGTTGGCGGCCAACAGATGCGCAAGGGAGACGCGATTTCCCTGATCACGCCGCTTGCGAACCGCAACGAAGAGCGATGGGCCTGTCCGTATTCGTTTGATCCTGACCGCTCGGGCCGCGTGACCAATCTCGCGTTCGGATATGGGCCTGGATATTGTGTCGGCCGGTATGTTGGCCGGATGGAGGCTGAGGAGGCGATCAAGGCGATCCTTGCAAGGACGTCCAAGTTCGCGCTCGATCCGGCGGGTGCGGAACCCCGGTGGACAGGCGATTTCGCTCATTCCGTATCGCCTATTCACGCAATCCTCGCGTAGGGATCGGCGGATTGCGCAGCCGGTCGCTCGCGTGTCGAGCCCTCGTTCCTACCGTGTGTTATCGATCACATGATCAAGCTGTCGGACGCGGCCTCGCTTGCGGCGATGACGGTTTTCTCGGCACGGTTCGGGCGGCGGGTCGGCGGCTCGACTGGAACAAACTTTTTCCTGATTACCTGGCCTGGAACAGCTCCAGTCCCGTCTGGAACAGCTTGAACTCGGGCTCGAGGCGATTCTGGCGAATTCTCTTCTGAAGTGCAACAAGATTGACGCGGTACGCTTGGCGCATTAGCAGCCTCGCACACCCGTCATATGTACCAGCATTTGTCGCGCAAGGACCGCGTCGCGATTGCGGTTCTGCGTGCCGCGGGCCACTCGCTCGAAGAGATCGCTCTTCAGCTTCGCATCCATCGCTCAACGGTTTCTCGCGAACTCCGACGGAACGGAGACGCACATCGATACGACGCAGGCTTCGCGCATAAGCTCGCCCGCGGCAAGCGCAGTCTCTCAAAGAAACACAAACGTATCGTCGAGAAGGACAGTGTTCTCGAAGCGGCGATCAGAAAGCATCTCATTCAGCTCCGAAGGTCGCCCGAGCAGATCGCGCACGTGCTCGGTCTCTCGCATCACACAGTGTACCGCTGGACATACCGGCAGCGGGAGAATCTGAACATGTACCTGCCGCGCGCCGGCAAGCGGCGCCGGCCATATGGCAAAGCGAAAGAGTTCCTCCGCGGCTGGACGAAGCATGTGCGGTCAATCGCGCAGCGGCCGAAGATCGTGGAGCGACGCGCCCGTATCGGCGACTGGGAGGGCGATACGGTGGTGGGTGCGGACCGCACGAGGCTCCTCGTACATATCGACCGTCGGAGCCGGTGCGTGGTCGCCAACCTCGTTTCCTCTGGCAATGCCGATATCGTTGCGATGAGGTGCCTACAGCGAAGTGGTCTGAGTTGAGGTATGGCCTGAGCGGCCAACTGGAGGACCACGATGGGGAAGCGGGACGAGCCTGAAGAGATTATTGCGAAGCTGCGTCAGGTTGAGGTTATGAC
>JBFWRV010000179.1:0-4734 GCA_050248715.1 Hyphomicrobiaceae bacterium
GGTGGTCAGCGACTCGGGCCGGACTCAGCCGCGTCAGAGTATCGTTGACCAGAATGATCACCGGAGAGTAGTTCCACGTTACAGGCACCCGTAGCTCAGCTGGATAGAGCGCTACCCTCCGAAGGTAGAGGCCACAGGTTCGAATCCTGTCGGGTGCGCCAAATCTTACAAACAGATTGACGCGATCTTCGTCATTGAGCTGGAGGTCACAGGTTCAAATCCTATCCTCGCAGCCGAAACTAGCCCGTAACTCAGTTGGCGAGCTGGCTTTTCGATTCTCGGCGCAGCCGGCCGATTTCAAGCTCCGTGATAAACTGGGAGCAAAATCCTGTGTGTTCAGGCGTAACGAAGCCGACCTATTAGAAGGTCGTCTCACGGAACAATGTCTCTATCAGCGGGCAATCGAGGCGCGTTCCTTCGCCGCACTGGGCAACGACCGTCTTCAACACTCCTTCCATCCGTTTCAAATCGGCGATCTTTGCCCGCGCGTCTGCCAAGTGAGTCGTCGCTAGGCGGCTCGCTTCCGCGCAAGGTTGGTCCCGTTCGTCCACCAGGCGCAGCAAGACGCGGATCTCCTCGAGTGAGAACCCGAGTTCTCGCGTCCTCAGTACGAAGCTAAGGCGACGTTCATGCGCCCCGTCATAGCTCCGATAGCCGCTGGCAGTTCTCGGTCGCGGCGGCAACAAACCGACCTTCTCGTAGTAGCGCACGGTTCGAGATTGGCGCCCGTCCGCCGGGCCAACTCGGCGCGTTGGAGGCCCTTTGGCAGCTTCCGATCGCGCATCGCGAAAAACCTCTTGACCCTGTAGCCGCTACAGACACTAGACCAGGCCGAGATCGAGGATTTGGGCAGGCAGAGAAGGATGAGATGAGCGATCGATAGACCAGTTGCGACCGACACTGTGACTGTCCGCGCCTCGACCTGGACCGCGCGCAATTGCGCCGCCTCGCCGATAACGCCCTCCTCCTCCTCATCCCGCAGTCACGAGCACGTACGTGATGCCGTCAATACGCTCGTTTGCCATCTTAAACGCAGGAGAATTCAATGAGTGACAATGCCAGACTCTCACTCTCGCCGGTAACGCTACAAAACGCTAACCCGCGGGCTCAGGCAGCCCTTGAGAGGGCAAAAGCCTCGGTCGGATTCATCCCTAACATGTATGCCGGGATGGCCAACTCGCCGGGGCTTCTACAGACCTATCTTGATGGCTATACCGCATTCCGCGCGCACTCGGGATTCACACCGGCCGAGCAGGAAGTCGTCTTTCTGGCGATCAGCCGCGAGAACGGATGCGATTATTGCATGGCGGCTCACAGCATGATCGCCGAGAAGGTCTCAAGGGTTCCCGCTGATGTTCTCGGCGCCCTGCGCTCGGGCGCAAGCATTGCCGATCCCACACTCGCCGCGCTCAGCACATTCACGTCGCATATGTTTACGACGCGCGGACGGCCGACCGCGGCCAGCCTGAAGACCTTTCTGGGCGCCGGCTACAAGGAAGAGCAGGTGCTTGAAATTGTCCTCGCGCTCGCGGTGAAGACGCTCAGCAACTATGCAAACCACGTCAACAACCCCAAGGTGGATGACGCATTCGCCGCGTATGCATGGAGCCCCCGCGCTTAACGAACTGGAGAATGGCGGTCCGCATCACGGCTGCCTCTTGCAGCTATGCGGTCATGATTTGGCGGGCTGTCCATGTTGTGAATGCAGGCTGAGAGCCGAAGAACACTCACGCGAGAGGAGAATTCCATGAGCGACGCGCAAGATTATGATCTGATCGTGGTCGGGGCAGGAACCGGTGGCAACGGCGTTGCCCGGATGGCAGCGGCAGCAGGCTGGAAAGTCGCCAGCATCGACAGTATGCCCTATGGCGGCACCTGTGCATTGCGCGGTTGCGACCCCAAGAAAATGCTCATCGCCGTCACCGAAGGCGTGGATTGGGCACATAATCTGAAGGGCAAAGGGCTCGAAGCCGAAGCATCGGTCAACTGGCCCGATATGATCGCGTTCAAGGAGACATTCACCGGCGCCATGCCGACGAGGATCGAAGCCGGGCTGAAGAAGGCAGGCATTTTCACGCTGCACGGCGACGCGCACTTTACCGGCCCGAATACGGTCGAAGTCAACGGAACAACGCTGCGGGCGAAGCACTTCCACGTCGCCACCGGCGCGCGGCCGGTGACGCTGAACATCCCAGGCGAAGACCTGCTGATCACCAGCACCGATTTTCTCGAGCTGCCTGAAAAGCCCAAGAGGATAGTCTTTGTCGGCGGCGGCTTCATCGCCATGGAGTTCGCCCATGTTTCCAAGCGGGCTGGGGCCAGCGAAGTCACGGTCTTGGAAATGGTCGAGCGCCCGCTGGGCAATTTCGATCCCGATTTGGTTGATATCCTAGCCGAAGCCACGATCGAGATGGGGATTGACCTGCAAACCGAGGCCAAGGTTCTGAAGATCGAGAAGACCGGTAAGGAATTTGCCGTGGCCTATGAAACGCCTTCTGGCGTGAAGACCGTAGCGTGCGATCTTGTCGTTCACGGGAGCGGTCGGGTGCCAAACATCGACCACCTGAATCTTGCTGCCGCGGGCGTGGAAAGCGGTCGGCGCGGGATCAAGGTTAGCCCTTACATGCGCACCACCAACCCAAACATCTTCGCCGCTGGCGACTGCGCCGACAGCGGTCCAAACCTGACGCCTGTCTCGGCCTACGAGGGGCGGGTTGCGGGCAAGAACTTGCTGGCCGGCAAGGATGAGCGCGCGGTGAAATACCCGCCGATCCCGAGCGTCGTTTTCACACTGCCGCCGGTGGCCACCGTCGGGCTTTCCGAAGCGGCTGCGCGCGAGAAGGGCCTCAACTTCGATGTCAAATTCGAGAAAACTGGTGGCTGGTATTCGTCGATGCGGGTTGGAGCGGTCAGAACTGGCTACAAAGTTCTCGTCGAGCGGGAGACGGGTGTGATCCTGGGGGCCCATCTGATTGGTCCCGGCGCCGAGGAACAGATCAACCTGTTCGCGATGGCGATGGGAGCGGGCCTGACAGCCAACAAGATCAAGGGCACCATCTTTGCCTATCCGAGCTACGCCTCAGACATCGGCTCGATGGTTTAGCAGAAACCCGGAAGCTGGCGGTCAAATCAGTTTGGTCAACGCACCGCTTGCCCGGTCGAATTGCCATGCACTTCTGATGGGTCCAAGTTTCGTGATCGAGTAGAAATATCAATCCGAGGAACCTCTCGATGAACCGGCTCACTGGCGTTCGCGCTTGCGTCTTCGACGCTTATGGCACGGTGTTTGACTTCGCTTCCGCTGCCGCGCGCTGCCCCGATATTCCAGAGGACCGTCGCGCCGCCCTGACGGCATTGTGGCGCGACAAGCAGCTCCAATACACCTGGCTGCGGACCCTTCAGGGTCGCTACGTCGATTTCTGGCAGATCACGGGGGATGCACTGGATTTCGCCCTCGACAGCTTGGCGATCCAGGGTCCGCGACTGCGCGAGGCGTTGATGGAGCTCTATCGAACGCTCGCCGCCTTTCCGGAGGTCCGCAACGTGCTTCTTACCTTGCGCCAGTCAGGGTTCGCCACGGCCATCCTCTCTAACGGAACCCCCGCGATGCTGGATGCTGCAGTTTCAGGCGCGGGATTGAACGGGCTGTTCGATGCCGTGCTCTCGGCTGACGCAGTTAGCGCGTTCAAAACGCACCCCAGCGTCTATCAACACGCTTTGGATCAACTTGGCCTGCCGGCCTCAGCGGTGTCATTTCAATCGTCGAATGCTTGGGACGCGCATGCGGCGTCGGATTTTGGGATGCGTGTCGTTTGGTGCAACCGCTACGGACAGCAACGCGAGCGGTTGCCGGGAGCACCAGATCATGAAATTCGCACGCTCGCTGAATTGCCCGCGCTAATGCCCACGATAAGGACCAGCCTCTGCGGGATATCTTCCCAGCAATAACGGCATGTCACAGCTCGAAAACAATCAAAAGGGCGTGAGGAGACAAAAACGCGCGTGTTTCCGGCCAAGACAAGATTGTTAAGTTCAAATCGGATTGCAGATCAACGGCACTGGGCGATCCAGATACACAGGATGGAGACTCCCGTCGCGCGCTTTATTTCCTCCCCGGGTGGTTGCTGCCGGAGCGGCTTCGCAGACGTTCGACGCCGCTCGCTAAAGGATTCCCGTAATCAATCGATCGACCCGCGTCCCTTCCCAATATAACCCGCGCACGACCGCTGCCGCAAAAATGCCGATCATGGCCCCACCGAGCACGTCGGTGAAGTAGTGCGTCCCGACGTAGACACGCGACATGCAGACAATTGCGGCTGCAACGAAGAATGCGATTCCACGCCTCTCAAGCCCACGGAGAAGGAAGGAAGCGGCAATCGCAAAGGTCGCCGTCGCGTGATCCGACGGAAACGACCAGTCGTTGCTACGGCTGATGATCAAATGGCTGACACCGGCGTCGTAGGGCCGGACCCGGTGCACGAACAGGAGAATGATCTGGTTAACACCAAGGCCGATGAAGAACGACAGGCCGGCAGCGATACACGTATGTCGCACATGCGGCCTGTCACGCTGACTCCACCATTGCAGCGCCACGATAAGAACCAGAAGCGGCACGCCATACTGTGTGATAGAAGTCATGATCGTATCAAGCAAGGCGCTCTGTCCGGCAGCAGAATTGATCCATTGCGTAATTGCGTCATCCATCGAGTTTATTCGCTCCTGATCGGGTAAGTG
>JBFWRV010000180.1:0-4725 GCA_050248715.1 Hyphomicrobiaceae bacterium
TCGTAGTCGCCCCAGCGGAAGGCGACGGCGTAATCGAATGCGTGGATGGAGAGGTCGAGGGCATCGGAGATGGCCGTCGGGACAATCGTCAGGTTGTTCGTATTGCGGCCAATCTCGAGTCGGCGCACCTTCGGCTCGTTCGGGTTCGAGGTGTCGATAAGGAGGATGCCGTCGGGCGTCTCGCAATAGCTCTCGGTGTATGGGATGCCCACCGCCCGGTACGGCAGGTTCGTGCTCTCGGTGTCATCGAGGGATATCGTGAGCGCCCAGGTCTTCAGCGTGTGCAGCCAGTAGTTCACGTCGAGGAATGCGGCGATGCCCATGAGGAGGCCGCCGTCGTCCTGGCGGAAGATTTTCGGTTCACCGGAGCCGCTGTTCACGGCGAAGTCGAGGATGCCGCCGCTTGTCGCGTCTTCGTAGTAGTAGTCGGCAGTGACGGCGCCGGTTGTCGTGTGGTTGAAGGTCACGTCATACGCGCCGGTTGCGTAATTGATTGTCCCGGTTGAGCCTTGGTCGCCGACGAGGTTGCCGTTGCGGTCATCGACGAGCGTCTCGCCGCCGGCTTCCTTGATCGCGACGTACATCACGGTGCGTACGCCGGTTCGCTGTGCGAGCGTGCCGGTGTAATTCGTGCTTCCGAGCGCCCCTACCACTTCGGCCGTCACTTGCGCGGGGAAGTCAGTGAGAAGCGCGTGATCGATTTGCGAGAGATACGCCCCGGTATCGTCTTTATTTCCCGCGGTCGTGCCGTTGCGGCGTCCAGCAAGCGCGCGGCCACGGCCGATCTTAAAGATGCCCCAGCGGAAGTTGCTGACGCTCTGGTCGACGGCGCTCGCGGGGTTCGCGGTTGGAATCTTCCAGACGCTGGAGTTGCGGGAGCCGAGATATTGGAACGCTCCAGCGAGGTTCTGGTACGGGGCGAACCACACGTCTTCTCCTTCTGCAGCAGTGGGAAGGAGATCGCTGCCGACCTCTGCGCGGTCGGCGGTCGCTGCGTCGTAGTATTCGATCTTGCGGCCGCGCGACCAGAATGGAATCTGTGTGCCGTCGGCCTTCTGCGCGACGCCGAGGCCAGTGATTTTTCCTGCGCCATCGACGCGCGTTTCCCCGAGAAGGGCCATGCCGCGGCGGAGTTCGATGTGATCGCCGTACTTAGCCGAAAGCCAGTTCTTTGAATCGGTGGCGATTCCAGGGCGCAGGGCCTTTTTGTCGCGCACTCCCGTATTCAAACCGCCAAATTTGGAGACCTGGAAATCAGGAATGCGCATAGAGTTTGGAGGCGTTGCCGCCCCAAGTGGGCGTTTTTCTGTGGCAGGGGACACAAAGTGTCCGGCCGTTCAGAATCTCAAGTCGGAGTGCTGGAAACAGCGCAAACGGGAGTTCGTGATCGGCGTGAAGTTTAGCGCCGCGAGCCCCGCAAGCCTGGCAAGTATAATTATCTCGTTTGAAGACGTGGCTTCGCCAAGCCTTGTACTTGGAGGAAGCCCGGATAACGCTATTGAGGGAAGTGAGGCCACCTCTCCATGTCGGGCTATTCGAGCCTTGCATGCTAGGTCGCGGAACGCCCCTGAACGGACTTGGGCGACCGACATTTTTGATTTTGCCTGCGCAGCTAAGGGAGCAAAATCGGCGAAGCCGGTATCGGTTACTGTTTTCTGTAGTGCGCTGTCTCTTAGCTTTGCCACAAAGGGAGCAGTAGCTTATCGTGCGCGGCTTCCTTGGGCCCCGCATGGCTTGTCTCGCAGCGAGAGACTTGGGTATCCCTTTTTGAGCGACGCTGATCTTCAATCTCGTGTCAATCGAGCAGGCTTTTGTGTTGGCGCACGCGTGTGAACAAAAGCGTCGTGCGAGAAAGGTCTGCAATCCCTCCTTGCTGTGTCGGCGTTTTTGCGAACCGCATAGAGTGCACTTGGGCATACGTTACATGTTGATCGCGTTCGGCCGTGGGCTGCCGTCATGCGCCGTGCTCGGGTCGTGCTGCTCCTGCGCGCCGAGTTGCAATTCTGCATCCCAACTCACGAGCCGCTGGAAGAGGCGCATCGCGTCGGCGTTGTTCTGCACAAGCTGTCTAGCATTCACTTCGTCATAGTCGATGCCGCCCTTGTGCATGGCAACGGCGAGGAAGCCGAGGAGTGCGTGCGACCACGAGGGGAATACCCACTCGGATGCGTCATCGTTCTCGATCTCCGGGCTGTCTTTGATGTGCTCGATCCAGAGCGTGCCCGCGGCAACGGTGCCGTTGAGGTAGATGTCTTCGTTCGCAACGTCATGGATGAACGTGAAAGGCGCCTCCTTGAACTCCAATCGCTTCTGCATCGGCACCTGGCGGTAGTAATCGATGCGATGATTGCCGTCGAAGTTCTTGATCGGACAATCGCCGTAGAAGCGGGAGAAGCGTGCGATCGTCGAGATGTCAATCGCGGTCTGCCAGCCATTGGTGCTCGCGGTGACGGTCTTCGACGTGTCGGTGTAGCGCAAAATCATCCACGGTCGTTCGTGCTCGACGAGCGCCTTCGCGACATTGATGTGTTGGAAGAGGAGAGTTTCGCCTATCGAGGCGCCGCCATTCAGTTCTTCGCAGAAGGTCGCGAGCTCGGAGCCATTCATGCCACCATCGTGCGCTTCCGAGGGGGTTTGTAACGGCTAGTAGAGTTGCGAGGCTGCGAGGATGATCTCGGCGTACTCGCGGATCGCTTGCTCATGCCAGTCATCGCCGTCGCGGTCGCGGCGCTCGATAGCGTCGAGGTGGGTGATCAAACTGCCCCAAGCGTTGCGCATGATGCGGTCGACATGCTTCTGGCGCCGCCGGCGCTTGGTCATAACTCGGCGACGCTGATCTCGATGCGAGGGTTTTTGGGGTCGTAGCGCTTGGAGACATGGACTTCATTGATGAAGTGGTCGTCTTCCCACACGATACCGTTGAGCGCGTCCATCGAGAGCTTGTGCCAATTGTCCCAATCGCGAACTTGCTTCGTCGGGAAGTAGATGCGGATCTCAACGAGGAGATCACCCGTGAGGGGCTCATGCTTCCACTGTGACTTCGCCTGCCAGCCGTAGTCTTCCTTGAGTGCGCGGGCCTCGTCGGTGAGGATGATGCCGCTCCGGCTGCCGAAACGAGCGATCTTGTACGCGTGCTGGGTGCTTATCGGCTTACCTTTGAGGACGATAAGGCGCGGGGGCATACCTACGCGTCGAGAAGACCAAATGCCGTATGAAATCGGTAGGGGTCGAAGCAGGTATCGTACATGCCCCCAATCCTCTCACAGAGAGGACGGCGCGCAAGGATCGGCTGTGCACAAATAGGCACGGGGAGGAGCCATGCCTGGCCGCTCCCCGCCCTCCACCGCAAAACCCCATGTGCACGCTAGCGGGGAGAGGCTAGCAAAGAAAAAGGCCGCCAACAAGTGACGGCCAAAATGGTAGCAGGGAGAGGTCTTACAAACGCCTCTCGCATCTGGCACCGCACGGTTGCCCGCAACAACCCCAGACCCGATGTGCTCATCGGCTGCTGGTGGTTTATTGTATCACCTGCTTTCGTATATCCGGCTGCGGGTTGTGAATTCCTCCTCCAGCTTTCGGGCTATTGCCGTACAAGCGTGGCGGAGAGATTTGTACCCTTTCGTGGTGCCCGCGGGCAGTTTCTCGGCGGTAGTGATATAGAACTTGCCCTTGCGGCGGTACACGGTCCACGTTTGCAGTCGGAATACGCAGTCGATGCTGTTCAGCATTGCGACCTCCAATCCTGGATGATCGCGCGGGTGAGCGCCGCGTAACAAGCGACGAGCGGGATTAGCGCGAACCACCAGAATGCATGGCGTGGCGGGTCGAAGATTACGCCCCAGGCGAGCAAAGCCCATCCAGAGGCGAGCACGGTGGCGCAAAGAACTTCACGGATCATTGCGGTCTCCTATTCTCTATTGACCGCGAGTAATTATACCGTGAAAAAAGGAACCCCCGCCGTTGGGGAAGCGGGGGCAGCCGGTTAAAGAGGTACTTTGTGATTCGCGAGGATATTGCAAACGAGCGCCGCGATCAATAACCCTTTACGGCGTAACTAGGAATTCGTCGAGCTGGCGGCCTTCGTCGAGCGCGTCCTTGATCCACTGTGGCCGCTGCCCGCGCCCTCCCCAGACGTCGCCGGTTTCGGGGTTCCGGTACTTTTGGGATGCCTTTTTGGGTCCGCGAACGGCTTTCGGTGTAAGCTCCTCGGCGGTGAAGCCGAGGGTGGCAATTTCGTTTTTGATCGCTTCAAGCTTCTCGTACCGTTTCTCCGCCAGCAGCGCGCCGATCTCGCGGTGCAGGGTTTTGAGTTCGTCAAAAGGCAAGGCGCGTATCTGTTCGAGCATGTGCTTCTCCATGTTTCAGCGGAGGACGTCGTCTTCCTCCGAAGGAGGACACTGGTACCAAGTCGAGGGGAAAGCGAAAGATGCGGTAAGCCCGGCCAAATGACGGTCCGTCCGCGGAGTTTCGGCCAGGCGCAACCAATCAAATTTTCGCGAATTCGACGTGCCTGATGGCAGCGAAGATGTGTGCTGCTACCTGGGGGACGATGGCGTTCCCGAGGGCCCTAAGTCGGTGTGTCCGGTCGGGTACCCCATGAGCCACTCGGCGTGGTTCGGACTGTAATCCGAACGATGGATACCGCGGCGTTCGTAGAGCATCCGCTCCGCCGCGGCGGAGCCGGTGAGGCTCGAAGCGCAGAGAGTGGGCCAGAAGCCAGACGCG
>JBFWRV010000181.1:0-4714 GCA_050248715.1 Hyphomicrobiaceae bacterium
TGGAGATCACCGGGCAGGCGGATTTCCTCGGCGACAATCCCGCACTGGCGCGATCGATACGCAACCGGTTTCCGTATCTCGATCCGCTGAACCATTTGCAGGTGGAGCTGTTGCGGCGCTACCGGGCGGGCGATACCGATGAGCGCACGCGGCGAGCGATACACCTGACCATTAACGGGGTGGCGGCGGGGCTGAGGAATAGCGGATAGCGCCTCGCCTCAATCGCGTATCTCAGGGTCCGCGAGCGTCGCAAACTGAGCGAGCGACACCGACCCTATGCTAGTGTCCAGTGCTTCACAGGCAGAGAATCATCCGATCGAATGGCTACCCGAAGACCCTCGCCTCGTCGTCGCACTTACGCCGCCACTGAAAGATCCCGAGCAGCGGATGCTGCTGCCGGGCCATACGATGTTCTTCATGGTCAATCAGCTGCACTCGCCGATCCACAAGTACTGGACTGCCTTGCTCGCGGGGTGATAGAGGTCGCAGAGAATCGGATCACATACCACCTCAATCAGAAGCGTAGCTATCAGTGGAACGACCCCGAAGAGTGGGTTCGCTGTCGCACGCTCGCCTTTCTCATCATCAAGAGAGGCTATCCGGCAAATCGCATTAAGACCGAGGTGCAAGTACCTCGTCGAACACCGGAAGACTCGGCGGATATTGTTGTCTACTCAGACGACTATTGCCGCTCCCCCTATCTTGTCGTGGAGAACAAAGCCGATGGCCAATCTCAAGGCGATCGTGCTCAAGGTATAGAGCAACTCTTCGGGAACTCCAACTCACTACGAGCTCCATTCGGTCTTTATGACGAAGGGGGTGTCTCGTCGTTCTTCGACGTACAGGGATTTCCTCCAACTGAAAGAACAGCTAATGTCCTTGGACAGAGAGATGCCGTACCCGAGCAGTACGGTGAAATTTCTCAGTTCGCATTGGTCGCTGGCAGTCCTACCGACATTCAACCGTTTCCGACCAATGTCTTGGAAAGCAAGATTCGTCGCGCCCACTCCCTGATTTGGGCGGGAGGCCGCCGCGATCCGCTAACGGCCTTTGACGAATGGAGCAAGCTTCTTTTCGCAAAAGTCATCGACGAACGCACGACCGCAACTGGAACGCCGCGGCGCTTTCAGGTGGGATCCAAAGAGACGACAGCCGCCCTTGCCACTCGCATCCATGAACTCTTCGGGGCCGCGTGCAGAACTGATCCAAGTATCTTTCCCAGCGGAACGCGCGTCGCGTTACCGGACAGGAAGATTTATGACGTAGTGCGCACGCTTCAAGACATAAGTTTTATTCGCACCGACGTTGACTCCGTGGGCGCAGCGTTCGAGAACTTCTTCGGCTCAGTGTTTCGCGGTGAACTGGGCCAATATTTCACGATGCGGCCATTGGCGCGGTTTGCCGTTGGAATGCTAGGCCTTGGTCATAACGACTACGTTATCGACCCAACGGCTGGAAGCGGAGGCTTCCTTCTTGAGGCTCTATTACAAGTTTGGCATCGAATCGATGCGACCTTCCGAGGGCAACCATCAGGAGAGATCGAGCGCACAAAGATTGACTTCGCTCTGCAGAAGGTCTATGGGATCGAGATCCACGAAGTACTCGCCCGCATCTGCAAGATCAACCTACTACTACACCACGATGGTCATACGAATATTGAGGGAGACAGGTCCTGCTTGGACTCCGTGTTTGCTCGTCCTCGACTGAATCCTCCTCAAGAGCGATTCAGTGCTGTCGTCGGCAATCCTCCATTCGGCGATGAGGTGACAGAGGGCGACGAAGATCATCTTGGCACTAATGCGCTCGCCTCGTTTGAACTCGCGCAAGGTCGAGACAAAGTGGCGTCAGAGCATGTCATCCTTGAGCGGTGCATTGACCTCCTGGAGCCCGGCGGCCGGTTGGGCTTGGTGTTGCCCGATGGGTTATTCAACAATCAAGGTGAACAATCTAATTGCCCTGCCGTCCGCAGATTCTTGGTACGCAAAGGGCGCGTCGAAGCTATCGTCTCCCTTCCTGACTACGCATTCCGTAAATCCGGGGCGCAGAACAAGACCTCAATGCTGTTCTTCCGCAAGTACTCTCGTGAGGAACACGCTCGGTTTCATCGGGCATTTGATTTGGCGCGTAGCATCGAGCCATCAATCGACGACGCTCTTCAAGAGGTGATTGACCAATTCGACTATCGGGTCTTTTTAGCGGAAGCGAACTGGGTTGGCTATACAACCACAGGCACGCCGTCCGAGCGCAATGACCTGTATGCGAATGACGGGCCTGGACGCTTCGCTACGGACCAATCGAATACCGTCCTCGGCGAGTATCGGCATTTTCTAGAAAACCCCAGCGGATATCACGGGAGAGCGTTGCCGGACTGTATGGCCATGCACATGTCAGACATCTGGCGCAGCCACGCCAGTCATCGAATGGATCCCAAGTATTTCCTTTTCAAGCGGGAAGAGCTAGCCACTACGCCAACCGGATGGGAGCGCCGAGCTATTCGCAACGTTATGCGCCGTCGCGACTCGGTGGTTGCTCCCGAGGCACGCCCCGAGGATAGGGTCATGGTAATGACCATCTCGCAGACAGGAGATATACGACCTCGCGAAGCCGGGAAAGGTCGCAATCCGCCGGAGTGGCTTGGTATGTATTTCGAGGACAGTCCTTCGACTTGGTACTCCGCTTGTGCCGGTGATGTGGTGTTCTCAAGCATTGACTTGTGGAAAGGATGCATTGCGGTAGTGCCGCCGTCGTTCGACGGCGCCTTGGTGACGAAGGAGTTTCCGATTTACGAAGTAACCGACGAACGGATCGACCCGAACTTCCTTTCAGTCTTGCTCCGCAGCCGTTACTACCAACGTGCATTTCGCGCCATTACGACTGGGCACAGTAACCGTCGTCGTACGCAATCAGCGGACTTCGAGTCTCTTGAAATTTGCTTTCCTCCGGACAGAAGTGAACAGCTTCGCCTTATTCAGGAATATCTTGGTGGGAAGGAAGCTCAGCGTACCGCTGCCAAACAGCTACACGCGGCGATGCTGGCTTTCAGCAACCTAATCGACGGTCGAGGAAACGAGGAGCTACCAGAGGTGGAGTCAGACCTTGCTTCCCCCGAGAATGGAGACAACGGCAATGGTGGCTAGTGCGCCTCGGGCTAGCCAGAATGACCCGCAAGAGCTATAGGCTACCGACGAAGGAATATTGCAAGATACTTGCGCGCAGTGACGGGTTTGTACGAGGACGGGCGATCCGGTTCATCAATGCCTTGCAGCACGGGGTTCCACTTCCAATCCGTTGGTCGCAGTCCTGCTTGAGAATCCGAGCGGAGCTTGAAGCGGACGTTTGCCAGTGTCCGCTCTTAGCCGAAAGCGGTCACTCGCGGAACAGCGAGTTGAGCTCCTTCCCTGACGCTGCGTCAGCAAACCCATCAAACTTTCCCTCCTCCGCCAGCATCCGCGCGGCGCGCATGAATCCACCCCACGCTGCCCGTGCCAGCGCGCCGCCGACGCTTACCCTTCGCACGCCGAGCGCAGCGATGCTCTGCAGCGTCAGCTCGCTGGTGGAACCCACCAGCAGATTGACCGGCTTCGGCGCGACCGCGTCTACGATCGCGCGGATCTGCTCGGGAGTACGGATCCCCGGCGCGTACAGGCAATCGGCACCGGCATCCGAGTAGGCCTTGAGCCGGAGGATCGCTTCATCGAGATCGGTGCGGCCCCACAGGAAACCCTCGGCCCGGCCCACCAGCAGCGTATCCCCGCCCGCCTGGTCGATGGCCCGCCGCGCCGCGCGCATGCGCTCGACCGCGACATCGACGTCGAAGAGCGGCTTGGCCGCATCCCCCGTCGAATCCTCTATCGACAGCCCGGCCACCCCGGTCTCCACCGCCAGGCGCACGCTCTCCGCGACGCCGGCGGCATCGGCAGCATGGCCATTTTCGAAGTCGGCATTCACCGGCAGGTCCGTCGCGGCAACCAGCTCGCGCAGGTGCGCCAGCACCGCATCCCGCGACACGGCACCGTCGCGCCGGGCTACCGACCAGGCGAAGCCTGAGCTCGTGGATGCCAGCGCCTTGAAGCCCAGGCTCTGCAGGTAGCGCGCGCTGCCGATGTCCCACGGGTTCGGAATGACGAAGCACCCCGCTTCGTGCAGCTTGCGGAAGGCGCGCCGCTTGTCGGCAACGCTGCTCACGCGCCCGCCCACTTGCGCACCGACTTGAGGATGCGTTGGTCCGCGAACCCCAGCCGTGCCAGCACCTGCGCGCGCTCGAAGATCTCCTCGTAGCGTTCGATCAGGCCGTCCTTCAGCCGGACCCTGCAGATGCCGGGGAAGCCCGCGCGCCTGCCTTCCGAGCCCGGCATCTTCGCGGTGTAGGAGAATTCGTAGCTCGCGTAGCCGCGGTCGCCCTCGGCGACCACGTCGCTCAGCGTCCAGCTGAACCCGGCCGCGTTGCCATGGAAGTGCCTCCGCACCATGTCCGCGATCGCCGGCCTCCCCCGAAACTCGCCGTAGAAGCCGTCGTGGTAGACGCCGTTCCCGGTGAAGCAGGCCGCCGCAGCCTCGGCGTCGCCGCGGCAGATCGCCTGCGTCATGCGCTCGAGCAGCGCCTGGAACGGGGTCGCCATGGATTCATTCTACAATCGGACCATGCTGATCGATTTCTTCCTCAAGCTGAAAAGCCACAAGCTGCCGGTCTCCATCAAGGAGTACCTGACGCTGC
>JBFWRV010000182.1:0-4709 GCA_050248715.1 Hyphomicrobiaceae bacterium
CCCGGCGCGTGGGTATACTCCGGCACGGGGCTGGCAGCGAATTCATCCGGACTGCGCTCGTCGAGGAGATACGTCGTCCGTGCGAGATCGGCGAGCCAGGATTGCACTTCGGCGGCCGCGACGAACCTGGCACCGTGCGATTGCGCAAGCGCGCGGGCCCGCGAGGAAAGCCCGGCCACCCTGGCCCGGTCGAGCGTGGCGGAATGACGGCGGTCTGCACCGCGCTCGAGCTCGAATCCGGCCAGCGTCCAGCCCTGGGTGCCGTTCTCCAGCGCGTAGACCTCGTTGTCGATGCCGAAGTCGATCAGCGTCTGCGCACCGATGATGGAGCGCGTGCGGCCCGCGCAATTGACGATGATCTTGGTCTTGGGATCGGGCACCAGATCTCGGATGCGCACGACCAGCTCGCCGTTCGGGCAGCAGATGCCGCCGGGAATGTTCATTTTGCTGTACTCGGCGAACGGTCGGCCGTCGACGATGACGAAGTTCTCGCCGGCGCGGCGCATGCCCTCCAGCGCCTCCGCGGTGACGCGAGGCGTGTGGCGCGAATGCTCAACGAGCTCGCCGAAGGTCTTGCTCGGAACGTTGACACCGGAATACAGCGTGTAGCCAGCGCGCTGCCAGCCCCGCGTCCCTGCGGCGAGAATATGGACGTTGCGATAGCCCAGCGCCTCTGCCCGCCGGGCGGCCCGGGCGGCGACCCCCGTCACGCTGCCGTCGGCGTCGCACAGGACGAGTCGCACACCGGCGTTCGGCACCAGCGCGGGGAGCGCCAGCTCGAACCGGCTGTAAGGCAGCGGCACGGCGAAGAACAGGTGCGACCAGCCGAACTCTCCCTGCTCGCGCACATCGAGAAGCGCGATCTCCGCTCCATCGGACAGCCACGCTTTCAGAGTTGCCGCATCGACAAGTGCCGCCATCGTTTCTCTCGCTAGGTGGTCGCCAACGGCGGGCCCATCGCATCCCGCCCCGCATGAAAGAGATGGAAGACCCATGTGCCCCGGCGTGGCAAGCGGCATCCACCACGTAACGGTCGAAAGCGAGGCCAGCCTGGATCGGGTGTGGGAGCGGCGACCTCCCCCGTTCGCCATGTCCCGGAAGTTCCCTCGCCTCCGGAGCCGGCGCGCCGCTCCCGGGGAGAAAAGTCGGCCCGCATCACGGCAGAACCGGGGCAGAGCAAATAAAATCTGGAAACCGCCGGTCAACCTTGGCAACAGAGCTTTTCACGCGTCAGACGTTGACGTCGTCGGTTTCGCGCTCATAGGGCCACTCGGCAATGCCGCCTTTGAGGGCAACAGCGTTCAAACCCACCTGGCGCATGAGAAAAGCCGCGGCGCGCGAGCGACGGCCGGTGCGGCAGTAGACGATATACTCGCGTTTGGGATCGAGCCCCCGCGAGCGCTCGCGGATCTCGTCGAGGGGAACATGGCGGGCATTCTTCAGCCGCCACAATTCCCACTCCTCCTCGAAGCGGCAGTCGATGAACACGGCGCCGCGGAAGTCGACGTCGCGGCGGGCCTGGTCGGCAGAGATTTCGTGCACCAGCTGGCTCCTGAGCAGGCGGTCGAAATCCTCCTTGCCGAGGCGCAGCACGCGACCCGCGGTCGTCATGCGCACCGTGGCGTTGCGGGGCTCGCCCTTGATCAGTGCTTCCTCGCCGAAGGTGGCGCCAGGCCCGAGCGAGGCAACCTTCACCTCGTTGCCATCGCCGTCCTTGCGCCACACGTCAGCCGAGCCTGACTTGATGACGTAGAAGTAGTCCCCGGGCCCGCCCTGCGTGACGACCTCGGCGCCGTTGCTGACCTCGATGTCCTCCATCGCCGCTGCACAGCGCACAAGGTGCTCGAACGGCATGTGCTTGAACACCTGCGCATTCATCAAGCTCGCAATGCGCTCGCGCGCGGCCTCGTCGAGGCCGGCGATGCTGTTCACCTCCTGCTTGTCCGAGAGGAGCGTATCGAGCCTCTCGCCGTCGATGACCAGGTAGACCGAGGGCTCTGTCAGGGCGAGGTGGGCGCCGACCGGGATCGTGTAAATAATGGCCGGTTCCTGGGCGTCACCGGTGACCGTGAATACGGCAAGCTGCTCGCGGCCGTCGGGACCCGTCATGGCGAGCCCGCCCTCCAGCAGCACGACGAGATCGCCGGGCTCGGTGAAGACGGCCTCGCCGGCCGGGCCCGCTTCCAAGCCCGGCACGGCGATGAGGTCCTTGAGGGCCGCATCGGAGAGCTGGGCGAAGAGCCGCACGCGCTTCAGCCTGGGGATCACCTGGTCCATGAGCGACTGCATAGCAGGAAGCAGAGGACCGGCCAATTAGGCGCAGTGCGGGGAGGCGTGGGCAATGCGCTGGGATCAGCCCTGTGGTTCCACGGAGAACACCGAGGCGCAACGCCGTAGAGCTTAGCCCCGTACTGACACCGCCACCTTGACCCACCCCCGCGCGGATGGTCTATCACGCGTGCCTGTGCAACACGATTCGTCCGGGCGGCTGTGGCCTCCGGACCGGGACCGGCCGAGCCATGACGGACACTGTTCTCATCATCGACTTCGGCAGCCAAGTGACGCAGCTGATCGCCCGGCGCGTGCGCGAGCAGGGCGTTTACTCCGAGATTGTGCCCTTCAACCGCGCAGAGGATGCCCTGCAACGCCTGAAGCCCAAGGCCGTGATTTTGTCGGGCGGGCCGGCCAGCGTCACCGAGTTCGGCACGCCCAGGGCGCCCGACTGGGTGTTCACGGCCGGGCTCCCCGTGCTCGGCATCTGCTATGGCGAGCAGACCATGGTGGCGCAACTGGGCGGTGGTGTGGAGGGCGGACACCACCGCGAGTTCGGCCGCGCCGAGCTGGAGGTCACCGGCGACAACGCACTTTTCGATGGGGTGTGGAAAAAGGGCGAGCAGGACACCGTCTGGATGAGCCATGGCGACCGGGTGACGCGGCTTCCCCCGGGCTTCAAGGTGGTGGGCGTCTCGAAGGGTGCGCCGTTCGCGGCCATCGCGGATGAGTCGCGCAAGCTCTACGCCGTGCAGTTCCACCCCGAGGTGGCGCACACCCCGCGCGGCAGCCAGTTGATCGGCAATTTCGTGCGCCGCATCGCCGGCCTGCCCGGCGACTGGAGCATGGCGCATTTCCGGTCCAGCGAGATCGCCAAGATCCGTGCCCAGGTTGGCAAGGGGCGCGTGATCTGCGGGCTGTCGGGCGGCGTCGACAGCGCGGTTGCCGCCGTGCTGATCCACGAGGCCGTCGGCGACCAGCTCACCTGCATCTTCGTCGACCATGGCCTGCTGCGGCTCAACGAGGCCAAGGAGGTGGTGTCGCTGTTCCGCGGCCACTTCAACATTCCCCTGGTGCACGTCGATGCGAGCCAGCGGTTCCTGACGGCGCTCGCTGGCGTCGCCGATCCCGAGGTCAAGCGCAAGACCATCGGCGCCCTCTTCATCGACGTGTTCGACGAGGAGGCCAAGAAGCTCGGCGGCGCCGAGTTCCTGGCCCAGGGCACCCTCTATCCCGACGTGATCGAGAGCGTGTCGTTCACCGGCGGGCCATCGGTGACGATCAAATCACACCACAATGTCGGCGGGCTGCCGGCGCGCATGAACCTCAAGCTCGTCGAGCCGCTGCGCGAGCTCTTCAAGGACGAGGTGCGGGCGCTGGGTCGCGAGCTGGGATTGCCCGAGCCTTTCATCTGGCGCCATCCCTTCCCCGGCCCCGGCCTCGCCATCCGCATCCCCGGCGACATCACGCAGGACAAGCTCGACATCCTGCGCAAGGCCGACGCCGTCTTCCTCGACGAGATCCGCAAGTCGGGCCTCTACGACAAGATCTGGCAGGCCTTCGCCGTGCTGCTCCCCGTGCGCACCGTCGGCGTCATGGGCGACGATCGCACCTACGATCAGGTGTGCGCCCTGCGCGCCGTGACCTCCACCGACGGCATGACCGCCGACTACTTCCCGTTCCCGCACGAGGTGCTGGGCCGAGTGGCGACGCGCATCATCAACGAGGTCAAGGGCATCAACCGCGTGGTGTACGACGTCACCAGCAAGCCCCCCGGAACGATCGAGTGGGAGTGAGGGACGGCTTCCCATGTAGGGCGCAAAAGGCGAAGCCGCATTGCGCCGATAGGCCGGGTGCTTCGGTGCAATGCGCTGCGCTTTTGCACCCTACGCTGTGTGCGTTCGGGCCGACAGCGTGACGCGCGGAGGGAGCGGCGACATGGGTAAGACAAAAGCCGTCACCATCTACGGCATCAAGAACTGCGACACGATGAAGAAGGCGCGGGCCTGGCTCGATGCGCGCGGCGTCGCATACGCCCTCCACGACTACAAGACCGCGGGGATCGAGCGCGGCAGGCTCGAAGGCTGGGCGCACGAGGTCGGTTGGGAGACGCTTGTCAACCGCACCGGCACGACGTTCCGCAAGCTGCCGGAGACGGACAAGGCCGGCCTGACGCGGGCGAAGGCGATCGCGTTGATGCTCGCCCAGCCCTCGCTGATCAGGCGGCCCGTGCTCGACACCGGCCGCAAGCTGCTGGTGGGCTTCAAGCCAGAGCAGTATGAGCAGACCTTCTCAACATAGCCTCCACCTCTGCCGCGAGCGTACGGCGCAAACCCCGCTAGAGCTTGTTCAGGTCAAATGGCAGCATATCCGGCGTTGGCGAGGTAGTTGGCGCACTCTTGGGGGCTGAAGTGGTCGAGCAGGTCGCCGATCCTGCG
>JBFWRV010000183.1:0-4643 GCA_050248715.1 Hyphomicrobiaceae bacterium
GTCCAGGAAGGATTGTCCAACGTTTACCGGCATGCCTCTGCATCGACGGTATCCGTCGAACTGCGACACATAGGACCCCGGTTGCACATCATCATCACCGACAATGGCGCTGGCGTTGATGCTATCCCAGCGAATGTTCGTCCATCCCGGCTCGGTGCCGGCATTCGAGGCATCGAGATGCGGCTCAAGCGGTTAGGCGGCCGCCTAAAGCTCAGTCGCGCTCCAGCTGGCGGAACAAGGCTTCATGCCGCTCTGCCGCTAGGGGGAAATGTATGACTGTTGAGCTTGAGTCGTATTTACGCCGGCATCCAGTGCGGCCAGCATTTGACGCAGCACGCTCAGGCGCGCGCGTCCCGTCCCCCAGCGTGTGACAAGATCGAGTGCGGCGCCCGAACGCGGCGCGGCACGGTCTGTCAACGTCCGGAACGGGCGTGCCGCAATGTTTCACTGGCCTCGGCACGAAAGAATGCGCCGCTGGAGTCTGTTTACCGCTGGTTGCTCGATAAGCTTGACCGAGGCGCGGCTACGGGTATGACGGCAGTGACAACAGTTCTACCCACCTCGGAATGGATCTGAAGCTCCCCGCCGAGGCCCCCAAGTCGCTCGCGCATGCGTGCGAAACCCAGTCCCGCTCCGCCGCCGGTCGCCGCCGCCTGCCCTCGCATCGAAACGGGCAAGTAGGCGTCGGGGAGACCTTTGCCCATATCCTCGATCTCCAGGACGAGCCGCTCCCCTAAGCCATCTGGTTCGCGACCGACGCTGACGCGCGCCGTGGCGCTGCCCGAATGCTGCCTGACATTGGCAAGAGCCTCCTCCACCAATCGGAAGATGGAGATTTCGACATTGGGTGGCAATCGTCCAAGCCTATCCTCAATGTCCAGGAAAACTTGGATGCCGTTGTGCTTTGCGTATTCATCACCCAGCGCGTGAAGCGCGCTCGGCAACCCGCCTGCATCGAGCAGAGGTGGATGAAGCAAATAGGAGAGCGCGCGCAGGTCCCGCAGCGCTTGCAGCATTGACTCCTGAATCTTCGCCGCTGTTGTTTGATGCGGTGGAGGAAGGTGGTGCTGGATGCCATCGGCCATCCAAGTGGCGACAGCAATACTTTGGCCGATGTTCTCATGCAGTTCGGTCGCCACCCGCCGCCTTTCATCATCCTGTGCCCCCAGAACGAAGCGTGCCAGCGCGGCAGCTGTCGCCTGCGCTCGGCGCAGCTCCTCAATCGAGGCAGCGAGCAGGATCACGGGCACTGCAAGTGTGGTGAGGAACACCTGCAGGGTGATGACATTCTCTTCAGCGTTGCCACGCAGGAACACGCTGTGCCCATCGAGGGTGAGCGCAAGCGATGCGATCGTGACGACAAGGATCGCCGCAGTTGCCCCCCGCATGCCAAACCGTACGGCGGCCCAGAAGATCAAAGGCACCGGCAGATAGAGCTTCGCGAGCATAAAGCTGTTGGCGATCCAGGTATCGCTATTGAAGGCGATGGCGCATGTAAGCGGAATACCAACGGCGAGGAGCACCGCCTCGATCTGTTGTGCGCGCGACCCCAACCCGCGTGGCTCGTGACCCTCCGCAAACCACGACACGAATGCAGCGCCAAGGGTCAGGCTGCCGAGGGCGTTCGAAAAATACCATTCCTGCCAGTACGAACCGTAGTTCGACAGTTGACCGCCCGCGCCTGCGAACCGGACGAATGCGCCGCCCAATGCGGAGAGTGCGGGGCTTGCAACAGCCGTGACCAAGATGAACAGGAGCGCTTTGTGGAAACTGCCGAGCCAGGGGGGAGCAGCGAGCAGATGGCGCACGCCGATCGCGCTCAGGAGTGCGACCATAACGTTGGTGGCAAATGCCACCATAAGCTGCATCCAGCCCATGCCGACGCCGAGCTCGGCGAGGACATGGGCGGGAAACGCGGCGAGAACATAGATCAGCCAGCGCCTGTATGGCACCGAGATGAAGGCGCAGAACAGAACGACATTGGGCGGCCAGAAAGGTGCAAAAATTCGATCAGAGAGCGTTCCAACGACAAAAGCCGCCTCGGCGCCGATGTAATAGGCCAAGCTTACGACCACCGGGCCCAGCAGGTTGCTGCGCTGCAGACGGCCGCCTCGGAGGTGGATAGCTGCTTGTTCGCGGGTGGGTGGGGGAACTGATCCGTCAGTTTCCATCGCAACAGCCTACCTCGCGACGGTGCAGAGGGCCTCAGACGGACGGGCCAAATTGCTTAGCTCGAGGATATGAGGTGTTCGGGCGTCACCACCTTCGTCTACGTCAGGCATTCGCAGGCCGACAATCCGGACAACTCCGGACTGATCCCCTGGGACATTGCCCTGGTCCGCGTAGTCCCATCTTAAGTTGCAACCGCCTGCTGCGTAGGTTTGGGGGTCTTTGGCACAGCGTTCACACGGTCGTTGAACGCTCGCATGGCCCAACGGGTGGATGCAGTCCACACGCCGTGGAGTTGCCCTGCATAGCATCCGACGCGCCTCAGCTCTCGCTGGAGCTCTCGCGCAACGGCCTCGCGACCCCTTGGCTTGGCTGACTGGTTCAGGGTGATGGGACGGCGGACCGGGTGCCGATCTGTGATCAACGCCGTCGGCTCCGGGAGAATAGCCGATGGTTCCGTGGGTGGCCCTTGCACCAGTCGGACTGCGAATGCCGCCGTCGGCGCCATGACGTCCTGCTGGCGAAGCGCAAGCGTCGCCGTCGTCTCTTTGTCCGTGCCCCAAGGCAGCAGGGAGGCTGCAGCGCCAAGGCTGGCCAGGACGAGGAAGACGATGACGCGGCTCGCAGCGCTCATGGTGAGAGCCTCCGCTGTGCCTATCTGGTGTAGAGCTGGCGGCGGCTCGCGGACATCAGGTCTTTAACCGAGCGCGGACAACGGGCGTCCCTCAGACTCGCGCGAGCTAATGACGAGGGGAGCGATCCTTTCGGTAACCCGTGTCCGGCATCCTCGTCCGCCGCCATGCGATGCCGGCCTGCTCTCCTCGCCCACCGAGAAGGCGACGAGGAGATAGCCGTCTCTGTTGATCCCGTTATCGCCGAAGTAAGAGACTATGAAGCCGCATGCGTGCACGCAGGTTTGCGCCCCCTTTTGGGGGACCGCTCTCAGGTTGCGATGCTGCTGTTCCAGATAAGGGCTCCAAATGCCGGTGAGGCGTTACGATCCGCGGATGCACGCGCCTCGCTCGGGCGGTATCTCGATCTCTACAATCACCGCCGTCCTCACTCCAGCCTTGACGGCATGACGCCCGATCAAGCCTACTTCGGTCCACAGAGCATGCTGCCGATCCGCTTGGCAGCCTAACCCGGCAGAGGCTCCACTCATAGAAGCGGAAAAACTGTCCGAACAAGCGGGGCCACCTCACTAAGCGGCCCAAAGCAGCAGCAAGTCTCAGATGTCCGCGACAGCTACAGGGCGGAAGCAGACAATGGGTCCCTGACTTGCGGACCCGCATTACCATTGCGGGAGTTCACCCATGCAACAGACAAGGTCTCTAACCCGCGTCACTCTTAAGACACCGCGAGCAGCAGGCATAGCCGGCATCATATTTTCCGTCCTACTGCTGGCCATATTTGGATTGCTGAGAATTTTAGTGCCGATCGATCCACTGGATCGCGGTAGCTGGCTGCCGGTCCACGCTCATTCTGTGGGGCTGGCGCTCAATCTAGTGCCGTTCGCAGGCATTGCCTTCCTATGGTTTATTGGAGTAATACGCGATCGACTCGGTGGGCTGGAGGATCGCTTCTTCGCAACAGTTTTCCTCGGCAGCGCTCTCCTCTTTCTGGCGATGCTCTTTGCCGCTGCCGCGGTAGGTGGCGCGCTCGTTCTCACCTTCGCAGCGCAGCCAGTCGAGGCGGTCAACTCCCCAGCATTCCAATTCGGTCGCGCCACTGCATACAGCCTGATGAACGTTTACGCGATCAAGGCAGCAGCCGTCTTCATGATCTCTACCTCGACGGTCGCTTTCTGCACCCACTTCGTGGCACGCTGGATTGCCGTCCTCGGGTTCGGCCTTGCCCTGGTGCTCTTGGTTGGGAGCTACTATTTGCCATGGAGTTTCGCTGTCTTGCCCATCTGGGTATCTATCGTTAGTATCCATATTTTGATCGACGCTTTCCGTCAGTCTGATCATGGCCTCCATGAATCGCGCGAGTGATCGCGGGCTCCGCCCCTCCCCGCGCGCCATGTCATTTGATGCGCGGCAAAGCGCTCGAGCTCCTTCGCAACATACCGAGCCGCGTGCCAAATGCAAATCTGCTCGTCATCTAAAGGTCATCAGCGCCACAAGAACAGGCCCCCACGCTGTCAGCAGAATATTGCCGATGGCGTATGGGACAGTATATCCGAGTGCTGGATAACTACTTTGGGCATGATCCTGCAAGGCACGCAGTGCCGCCGTAATCGTGCCGGCACCCGCACAAGCACCGAGGACGATGAGTGGGTTCATCTTGAGAACGTATCGGCCGAACAGGATCGCCAGCGTGTGTGGAATTAGCGAAGACATCAGCCCGACCAGAACAAGACTGAAGCCTGTGGCTTTGAGTCCCGAGACAAAGCTCGGACCAGCACTCAATCCGACAATGCCGATGAACATGCACAAGCCGAGCGTATCGAAAATCCAAATTGCGGGCTCAGG
>JBFWRV010000184.1:0-4616 GCA_050248715.1 Hyphomicrobiaceae bacterium
ATCGCCCAGTGGCGCGCATCCTGCGGACGCTCGAGCGCGGCCTGGAAAGCGGCGACGAACAGCACCGTGGCGATGCGGAAGCCGAGCTCCGGCAGCAGCCAGATGTAGATAGCGACGAGCACGAAGGCCGTCAGCACCAAGCCGTAAGCGCGCGGCGGCTGAGCAGGCTCCTCCGCGCGCGGCGGCGCGGGCCGGCGCTGCGCCGCGATGTCCTGCAGCACCAGTATGGCGCTGCAGATGGCCATGAACACCAGCACGATCGCCGGGTAGAACCCCGGTCCGATCGGGACGATCGGCAGCTTCGGCAGCCCGTAGACGAGCGGCAGAAGCAGCAGGCTGACCGCGAGGCAAATCAGCCCCGCGACGCCATCCCGCCCGAGCCTCATTTCTTCATCAGCCCGAGATCGGCCATGATCGACTTGTTGTCCGCGTCGATCTTGTCGAGGAAGGCGCCATAGGCCTTCGCATCGAGGTATTTGACGGTAGTACCCTGCAGCTTCATGGCTTCCGCGAAGGCCGGCTCGGCCGCAGCCTTGCCGCAGGCGTCATTGAGCTTTGCTCGCACCGCCTCGGGTGTCCCCTTCGGCACCATGATGCCGCGCACGACCTCGTAGACGATGTTGAGCCCGAGCTCCTTGAGCGTCGGCACGGTCGGGATGTCCGGGTTGCGGCTCTCACTGGCGATGGCGAGGAACTTGAGCTGGCCGGCGTCGACCTTGCCCTTCTGTGTCAGGTTGGAGTCCGTCAGGTCGACGTGACCGCCGAGGATCGCGTTCATGCGCGGCGCCAGGCCGTCATAGGACACGTACTTGAACTTGATCCCGGCTGCCTTCTCGATCAGAGCGGGGAAGATGTGGCTCGTGGAGCCGAGCGTCGCCCCGACGCTGATCTCGCCGGGCCGCTTCTTGGCATCCGCGACGAACTCCTGCCAGCTCTTCCATGGTGTCTTCGGGCTGGCCGTCAGAACGGACGGCGTGGCCGCGAGCAGGCAGATGGGCTCGAAGTCGGTGTATTTCACATCGGCGATGCCGGCGTAGTACGTCAGGTGGATGTAGTCATGCACCGCATAGAGCGTGTACCCGTCCGGCGGCGATCCGCGCGCCTCGCGCGCGCCCACCGTGCCCGACGCTCCGCCGACGTTGGCAATGACGATGGGCTGGCCGATGTGCTTCTGCAGCAGTGGAGCGAAGGGACGGAAGATATTGTCGGTATCGCCGCCGGCGGCCCATGGCACGATCATCTTTATGGCGCGGTCGGGGTAGTCGGCCTTGGCAGGACCAACCCATACGCCAGCCAGAATGGCCAGCGTGACGGCATGCACGAGCTTCCTCACGGCACACTCCCTTCTTGGTTTCCTCCGGATTTTCTTGTTTAAGCGTTAGACTAGCCACCGATATCGGGCGAAGCAACCGCTGACGCCTTGTGCAAGGCGCGATATTGGCCCGCCAGCTGGAGAAACGCATGAGCCCGCAGCGACCCGCCTACACCCTCGGCATTGCAGGTCTCGGCGCCATCGGTCTTGCCGTCGCGCGGCGCGTGGATGGGGGGGACATCCCAGGCATCACGCTCGCCGGCATTGCGACGCGGGATCGCGACAAGGCTGCCAAAACCGTCGCCGGCTTTCGCAATCCGCCAAAGCTCGCCGACCTTGCTGGACTGGCGGAGGTTGCCGACGTCATCGTCGAATGCCTCCCGGCTGCCCGGTTTGCCGAGGTCGCCGAACCTGCGATCGCCCGCGGCCGCATCTTCATGCCGCTGTCGGTCGGCGCGCTGCTCAATCATCCCGGGCTCGTCGAGACGGCGCAACGCACCGGCGCACGCATCCTCGTTCCGACCGGCGCGCTTCTGGGGCTCGATGCCGTCCGTGCAGCAGCTGAAGGCACAATCACCGCCGCGAAGATCATCACGCGCAAGCCGCCCGCGGGACTGGCCGGCGCACCGCTGCTGGTCGAGAAAGGTCTGTCGGTCGACAATCTCGATGCGCCGCTGCAGGTCTTTTCCGGCTCGGCACGCGAGGCCATCAAGGGCTTTCCGGCCAACGTCAACGTGGCCGTCGCCCTGTCCCTCGCAGGCATCGGGCCCGACCGCACCCGGATCGAGATCTGGGCCGATCCCTCGGTGACCCGCAACACGCACACGATCACGCTGACGTCCGACTCGTCCAATCTCACCATGACGATCGAGAGCATCCCGTCGGAGGAAAACCCGCGCACGGGCAAGATCACCGCGCTCAGCGTGATTGCCGCGCTGCGCCGCCTGACGGCTCCGCTCGTCGTCGGCACCTGATACTAGTCGGGGTTGCGACCGCGACGCGCCTCATAACGCCGGGCGAGATAGACAATGCCCGCGCTGACCGCCCCAAGAGCGATCAGCAGCACCACGATCAGAACGAGCACCGGCGCGAACGCCCAGGCCATCGCCGCCGTCAAGGCGGCGGCGGAGACGATGAGCCAGATGCGCAGCAGCGTCATGGATCAGGTGCGTCGGCGGCTGCGCGCGATGAACGCGATACCGGCCCACAGCACGCCCGCGATGAACTGGGCGGCGAAAAGCCCCGCCATGCCGCGGGCCAGAGACGCAAAAAATCCGGCCATCATCGCCAGCCAGAGCACGGCGGAACCTGCCACCGCGGCGGCGAAGGCGGCCACGGGAACCTTCTGCCACTGATCGGCCTGCCAGCCGAGCCAAGCCGCAACGGCGATCACGACAGGATTGAGCCCCGCCACCGACAATAACGTGGCGAGGTCGACCGGGGGCTGCGCGGGCATCAGGGCCTCACTTCGACTTGGGGCGGCCTTCCAGCTTGTCCCGCAGCTTCTCTTCCTCGTACTGGATGAACCAGCCGATCATCTGCCGCCACAACGCCTCGCAGAGATCCGGCGGCACGCCGAGCGCAGTCGCGCGCGAACGCACCTTGTCGATCACCTGCTGGTTGCGCCAGGGCACGTTGGCTTCCGCGTTCTGCCCCAGCTTGATCTGCCAGGCACGCTCCACGTAGCTGAAGCGCTCGGCGATGAGCTCGACGAGCGCGTTGTCCACGCGGTCGATCTGCTCGCGAACATGGGGCAGGTCGGCGCAGTCCTGCGCGGCGCGTCGGCTCATGTCTCACTCCCGTTTGTGGTCCACCAAGCGTCGGGAACCATGAAGCGGCCGGCGGCGGCCTCGATGGCTGCGCCGGCGCGAAACAGCGTGCCTTCCTCGAACGGCTTGCCGATGAGCTGCAGGCCAAGTGGCGTGCCGCGGCTCGACAACCCGGCCGGCACGGAGATGCCTGGAAGTCCCGCCATGTTCACCGTCACCGTGAATATGTCCTCGAGATACATCGCCAGCGGATCGCCCGCCTTCTCGCCGAAGGCGAACGCGGGGCTCGGCGTCGTCGGCGTCAATACGACATCGACCTTGCTCCACGCCGTGTCGAAATCGCTCTTGATGAGCGTGCGGACTTTCTGCGCCTTGCGGTAGTACGCATCGTAGTAGCCCGCCGACAGCACGTAGGTTCCGATCAGGATGCGGCGGCGCACCTCGTTGCCGAAGCCGGCTGCACGCGTGTTCTCGTAGGTGTCGATGACGTCGCGGCCCGGAACGCGCAGGCCGTAGCGCACGCCGTCGTAGCGGGCGAGGTTCGACGAGCACTCGGCGGGCGCCACGATATAGTACGCCGGCAGCGCGTACTTCGTATGCGGCAGACTGATGTCGTGAACGGTCGCGCCGGCCGCCTTGAGCCACGCGATCCCGCTCTTCCACAGGGCATCGATCTCGGCCGACATGCCGTCGACGCGGTATTCCTTCGGGACGCCGACGCGCAGGCCCTTGAGGCTCTTGCCGATCTCGGCCTCGTAGTCGGGAACGGGGGCATCGACCGAGGTGGAGTCCTTGGGGTCATGGCTCGCCATATGCCGCAGCAGGATCGCACTGTCGCGTACCGTCTTGGCGATGGGACCGGCCTGATCCAGCGAGGAGGCAAAGGCGACAATTCCCCAGCGCGAGCAGCGTCCGTAGGTGGGTTTGATGCCGACCGTGCCGGTCAGGGCGGCCGGCTGGCGAATGGAGCCGCCGGTATCCGTCGCGGTCGCGCCGAGGCACAGATCCGCCGCGACCGCGGCCGAGGAGCCGCCGGAGGAGCCGCCGGGCACGAGCTTCGCGTTGGATATCTTTCCGTCCGGTGTTCGGCCGCGCCAGGGGTTGACCGCAGGACCGAAGCAGCTCGTCTCGTTCGACGAGCCCATCGCGAACTCGTCGCAGTTGAGCTTGCCCAGCATCACCGCACCGGCATCCCAGAGGTTCTGGGTCACCGTGGATTCGTAGGTCGGCTTGAAGTCGTCGAGGATTTTCGAGCAGGCCGTGGTGCGGATGCCGCGGGTGCAATAGAGGTCCTTGATCCCGAGCGGCAGCCCCTCGAGGTCCCGCGCCGTGCCGCCGGCGATGCGCGCATCGCTGGCGGCCGCCTGCGCAAGCGCGTGCTCCGGCGTCGACAGCACGTAGGCATTGAGCGCGCCGTTGCCCGCCTCGATGGCATCGAGAAAGCTTTGCGTCAGCTCGCGCGCCGTGACCGTCTTTTTCTTCAGGCCGGCGCGGGCTTCCGCAAGGGTCAGCTGGGTAAGAGACAAGCGCGCTGC
>JBFWRV010000185.1:0-4608 GCA_050248715.1 Hyphomicrobiaceae bacterium
TTTCCGAGACGGGGGCGCAGCGTCCGACGATCAATCTCGCGCGTGCTTCTGCCGAACGCAACTGGCGTCAGAAGGTCCGCTTCATGCACGGCGAGCTCTATATCGACGTCGCCAATGCGAAGGACGTGACCTGGCGCTGCTCGAAGAGCTCGATCGCCATCGGTTTGAAGCGCTGCGAGCTGATCGCCCGCCCCTGCCGCGCGCCCTCGAGCTGAGGCGCGCCGCAGCACCGGCCAATATCACCGCGGCGGGACCTGTTCCGCCGCGGTTTTTCTTTCGCCGACACGAGCCGCGCCATGCCTGACACCGAAGCCGGCCCCACCTCCCGCATCTTCTTCTCGCAGCGCCTGCGGCTCCACTACGTCGACTGGGGTAATCCCACCGCGCCGCCGCTGGTGCTGCTGCACGGCGGCCGCGATCACTGCCGCAACTGGGACTGGGTCGCGCAGCGCCTGCGCCGCGACTGGCACATCATCGCGCCCGATCTGCGCGGACACGGCGACAGCGCGTGGTCGCAGGACGGCACGTATCTGATGGCCGGCTACATCTATGACCTGGCGCAGCTCATCCACCAGCAGCAGCTTGCGCCCGTGACGCTGCTCGCGCATTCGCTGGGCGGCACCATCGCGCTGCGCTACACCGGCCTCTATCCGGAGAACGTCGCGCGCATCGTCGCCATCGAGGGACTGGGGCTGTCGCCCAAGGCCATCGCCGAGCGGTCCGCAAAACCGTTCGCCGAGCGCATGCGCGGCTGGATCGACGAGCAGCGCAAGCTCTCCGGGCGCGTCGCCCGCCGCTATCCGTCGATCGAGGAAGCATGGGCGCGCATGTGCGAGGAGAACAAGCACCTGTCGCCGGCTCAGGCGCGCCACCTCACGCAGTACGGCGTGAACCAGAACGAGGACGGCACCTACAGCTGGAAATTCGACAACTATGTGCGCTCGTGGCCGCCCTACGACATGACGCAGGCCGACATCGACAGCCTGTGGCAGCGCATCACCTGCCCGACCCTTCTTGTCTACGGGAGCGAGAGCTGGGCCTCGAATCCCGAGACCGACGGGCGCGCCGCCCATTTCCGCAATGCCCGGGTGGTTACCGTCCAGGGGGCGGGCCACTGGGTCCACCATGACCGCCTGGAGGCCTTTCTGGGCCTGCTGGAGCCTTTTCTGGCGGGCGCGGGGAACCGGTAACCGGTTTCAATGGAACAAGGAATTCCGCCCCGTCTTGCTTTTGCCATCTGGGCAGGCCATAACCGGCGCGCCGGTGCGATCCAAACTGGACCGCTCCCTCAAGATTTGGGCTTAAGACTGCGCGACCGACACCGGCCGTTTCTTTCCCGACATCTGAGATCTCTGGGCCGAGCGTGCGGCCCACGACTGGCTTCAACTCACACGCTACGGGAAAGACCCCATGAGCCGCATCGCAGGCACCGTCAAGTTCTTCAACACCGCCAAGGGCTTCGGCTTCATTCAGCCGGAGACGGGTGGCAAGGACGTGTTCGTCCACGCCACCGCGCTTGAGCGCGCCGGCATCCGCTCCCTCAACGAGGGTGACCGGGTGACGTTCGTCCTCGAGGACGACCGCAAGGGCCGCGGCAAGCAGGCTGGCTCGATCGAACTTGCCTGAGCCTCGCGTCGCGCATTGCGACCGACAGGGACGCCGCCGGAACCCTCCGGCGGCGTCTTTCGTTTTTCTACCGTCCGTTGCCTGTTGTATTCCAGTGCGGCGATCCATAATTGTACGGTGTCCAACCGACTGCTGACATCGCCCGCCAGGGCGGATGTGTTAGCTTCGGCAGGCGCCGGGAGATGCAAGGGAGAATGGCGGTGCTCAAGACTGGAACGCGTACGGGGATCATCGCGCTGACGCTGGCGATGCTGTCGGCTTCGGCCGTGTCCGCGCGCGGCGGATCCTTCGAGGGTCTCAACGGATCATGGTCCGGCCAGGGTCAGATTCGGCTCGAGAACGGCAAATCCGAAAACCTGAAATGCCGCGCCTACTACGTGCCCAAGGACGGCGACGCCGCGCTCGGGCTCGCCATTCGCTGCGCCAGCCCGTCCAACAAAGTGGAGCTGCGCGCCAACCTGATCGCCAAGGGGCACAATCTCTCGGGCACCTGGGAGGAGCGGGTCTTCAACGCGTCCGGCGACGTGACCGGCGAGATCAACGGCAACAAGGTGGAGATCTCCATCGCCGGCGGCGGCTTTTCCGGCACGATGAACGTGACGACCAGCGGCGCCAGCCAGCAGGTGTCGATCAACACCCAGGGCATAGCGCTCAAGGGCGTGAACATCGGTCTGCGCCGCGACTGACGGCTTAGCAGGGCGTCAGGCCGAACGCGTCACCTACCCGGCGATGAACGGATTGGTTGCGCGTTCGTCGCCGATGGTGCTCATCGGCCCGTGCCCGCAGATGAATACGAAGTCGTCGCCCAGCGGCAGCAGCTTGGTCTTGATGGCCGCGATCAGTGCGGCGTGATCGCCGTAGGGAAAATCGGTGCGGCCAATGGAGCCGCGGAACAGCACATCGCCCACGAGGGCGAACCGCTGCGCGGCATTCACCAGCACCACCGAGCCCGGCGAGTGACCCGGGCAGTGCAGGACCGAGAACGTCGCCCCCGCGGCATCGACCGTATTGCCTTCCTCCAGCCAGCGATCGGGCGTCACGGCGCGCACGTCCGCCATGCCCATCGCCAGCCCCTGCTGCGGCAGGTGGTCGAGCAGGAACTTGTCGGCCTTGTGCGGTCCCTCGATCGGGATGCCGCCCAGCTTCGCCTTCAGCTCGGACGCTCCGCCCGCATGGTCGATGTGGCCGTGCGTCAGCAGGATCTTCTCGATCCTGAGGCCGATCTTCTGCGCGGCGGCATCGATCCGGTCGAGGTCTCCGCCCGGATCGATGATGGCGCCCGACATCGTTCCTTCGTCCCACAGCAGCGTGCAGTTCTGCTGAAAGGGTGTCACGGGCACAATCGCAGCCTTGAGCGCCATGTCGCGGGTCTCCCGGTTCGAGCGGCACGGCCGCACGCCTGTTTAGGATGCTTGCCGGCCAAGGGCCAGCCCCGACAGCGGGCTGCTATCGGACGAGGCCGAAGTTCGTCGACAGCGTGCGCTTGCAGGTGTCGCGCCATTCGGCCTTGCTCATATGGGTGGCAGGCTCCCACACCGCCATGCAGTCCTTGAGCGTGCTGCCGGCCGCGCCGCCCTGGCTGCCCAGATCGACGCCGGTCGTGCCGCCGGACTGTTCCGGGGCTGTCGAGACGGTCAGTGCCGTCGACGATGGCGACGTTCCCGCGGGGTACGTGCCTGTTTGTCCTGTCGTCGCACTGCCGGGTTGTGTCCTTGTTCCCGGAACCGTGGGCTGCAGCGCCGAAGGCCCGGGTGCCACCAGCGTCGTTCCGCCGGCGGGGCCCGTTGCCGGCGGCACCGCCTGCACCGGTGCGGGGAGCGGCGACGGTGTCGCCGATCCGCTCAATCCGGTCGATGTCGACGTCCCAGAGGTGCGCCCGGTCGTGGTGGAACCGGCGCGACCGGTGGTGCCCTGGACGAGGTGGATGCTGGGATCGAGATGCAGCATCCGGCCATGATGAAATCTCGCGGACGCGTGCAACGACGTATGCGCCGCGGCATTCGCGTCCGACGCAGCGAGGGTGGAGAGTGCCAGGGTGGTGGTGCAGGCCAACAGCACAGGCGCGAAGGAAAGGCGCATGGGGACCTCCTGAAGATAGGCCCCCTTGCGCCAAACGTCCGGCCGGTCACGCGGTTCCCACGTAACGCCCTTACCGCGCCAGCTGCTCCTTCACCTTGGCCGCGAGCTGCGGCAGCGTGAAGGGCTTGGGGAGGAACGCGAACTCCTCGTTCTCGTCCAGGCTGCGCTTGAACGCGTCGTCCGGATAGCCCGAGACGAAGATGAACTTGAGCGCCGGGTTGGTCTTGCGCAGCTCCTTGAGCAGCGTCGGCCCATCCATTTCGGGCATGACGACGTCCGACACCACGATGTCGACCTTGCCGTGCTCGCGCTCCATGACCTCGATGGCTTCCATGCCCGTCGCCGCTTCGAGGACGACATAGCCCTGGCGCGTGAGGGCGCGGGCCGCGAAGTTGCGCACGGCGTCCTCGTCCTCGACCAGCAGCACGCGTCCCGTGCCGGTCAGGTCCGTCGGCTTGGCCTGCGTCGGGCGCGGAGAGGGCACCTCCTCGCCGTCCGGGATGTGGCGCGGCAGGTAGACGCGGAACGTCGTGCCCTTCCCGATCTCGCTCTCGGGGAAGACGTAGCCGCCGGTCTGGCGCACGATGCCATAGACCGTGGACAGGCCGAGACCGGTGCCTTTGCCGACTTCCTTGGTGGAGAAGAACGGCTCGAAGATTTTCGCCATCACCTCCGGCGACATGCCGGTTCCGGTGTCCTCCACCTCCACCACCACGTACTCGCCCGGCAGCACGCTCATGCTGCCGAGCCTGAGGCTCTCGCGCTCCGTCAGGTTGCGCGTGCGGATCGTCAGGCGGCCGCCGACGGGCAAGGCGTCGCGCGCGTTGACGGCAAGGTTGATGATGACCTGCTCGAACTGGCTCTTGACCGCCTTCACGTACCAGAGGTCGCGGCCGGACAGGA
>JBFWRV010000186.1:0-4590 GCA_050248715.1 Hyphomicrobiaceae bacterium
CAAGGCGTCGGTACGCTCCGGCTGCCAAAGCTGAGGCTCCGCGCCCAGCCTGCGCAACAGCCAGCCGAGGGGCGAGACCATCAGGGTCTCGAGTCCGCTGGGCGACTCGGGCCTGGGTATGCCGTCGACAGTCAGACGCAGGCCGAGAAGGTCGCGTCCGAAATCGAGGCCGAGAAGTGCCGGTGCGCGTGGTGGCTCAGAAACCGCGCAAGCCGCTTCGGGTATATCGCGCAGGCCGGCTCGCTGATCCGGGTCATCGACATCCATCACCAGCGCCTCGGCATCGTCCTGGCGCCCCAGCGCGTGCGCCATGAATACGTGGCAATCCGGCAGGCCCAGTGATTGACCCGCGAGATCGCGGCGCGGCGCGATGAAGATCGCGCTGTCGGAAACCGCAGCCAGCTGTCGGCGGAGCCGCTGCCTTCGCTCTGCTACCCGCGTCTCGTTGGTGGCAAGGGGCACACCGAGCGCCTGGCCCAACGTGGCAAGCTCGTCATCGGTGAACACCGGCGAGGCGGGCGCCGGCGCCGGGTAATGGCCTGCGGTGTAACCGAGCAGGATCAAGTGTCGCGCAGATCGCCAGGGGTCCTGGCTCTCACGCCATACGGTGACGCCTTCGCGGTTGAACTCGGTGGCGTCCTCGGCGGCCAGGTGACGCGGCGCGACGAGGCGGCGCAAGGCCCGCCAGTCGATCGAGCGTGCTTCTGCCAGCGCATCCAGCAGCATAGTGATTGCCTGCCGCGCCCGCTCGAGATGGGTTTCGAGCCCAGGGCGCGCGACCAGGCCTTGGCTGAACTGCCGCAAGGCCGCGATCAAGGTTCCTGAATGTTCGTCACCTTCACGAATCAGCCCGAGCAACGTAAAGCCCGCGGTGCCGAACCCACGGGGCGCATCGAGCGCGTAATCACCGTCCATCAACCGCTTCGCCAGCGCAGCGCCTTCTTCGGTGGTCCATGGCATCAGGGGCGATGTGAGACAAGCTGCCGTCGCCATGGCCGGGGCCGGCTTTTGCCTGCAGTGCAGGAACTGCAGCACGACGTCGCGGCCGAGGTCGCGGCGCCAGCGTTCCACTGGCAGACCGGACAGCGCAAGTCCCGCGCGAGTGAACGTGTCCTCCGCGGCGAGGGTGTAGACGTAGTCATCCGGGACCAGCAGAGCAATGTCGGACGGCAGGAGCCCGTCACGGGTCGCCAGCAGGCGTTGGACGATGCCCGCCGCAAGTTCGGCTTCTTCCAAGGGGTCGCGACATCCGACCCATTGCACCGAAGCATCCAAGTCCCCAGAGTGCGAGACAGGCATGAAAAAGTGCCGTTGGATGCGGCCCAGCGCGCAGTCCGGCGAGCCCGCCGCCTCGGCCAAGCGCCGCATCTGCTCCACGGCGACGCAGGTGTCCTCCGCCATTAGCCCAGCATTCAGGTGCTCGACCAAGGCCCGTTCTGCCCGCCTGAGCGGGGGGAAACCCGGCAGGTGGATGACGGCGATTCTGCGGATGCAGTCCGTCGCCGCTTTCCCCAACACCTCTCGCAGCCCGGCCAGGGTCTCGGGCAGAGCACCCGCCAAGTTCGCAGAGAGGCGCTCTAGATCTGCGTACCTCGTGCTCACCCGCCCCAATAGCGCCGGTCTTGCCGGCAGGCCCTCCAGACCGATAACCGTGAGCAAGTCGATATAGGCCGCCTCGACGGCGGCGGCAGTCTCATCGGGCGCCACCTCGAGGCTGCGCGACCAGAAAGCGTCGCTGGTGCTGGCAAGTGCCTCCGAAAACCGACCAGCCCATTCGTTGGCAGGGCGCATTGGCAGATAGGCTTGCAGCGCAAGCTCCAGCAATTCGCGCCAGGTGCCGACGACCGTGCCGTCGCATGCGCCATGCTCGGCCAGCACACGCCGCAAGCGCCGCGCCGCGCTGGGATCCGGCACGAGCAAGAAACGCAGAACGCCCGCCATCAGCCCCCCCAACCAACCCCGGATTCAACGCGTCAGGAATACCGCATCGCCGGTCACCCAGCCAACTGCCAGCGAGATGCCATCGATTGCCCTCACACTCGCAACTTGTCCAGGCATCACATCGACGCCAAAGGCCGCCGCAAGCGTAGCGTAGTCCGGGAACCAGGCGTGGTCCTGGCTGAATGAATGCACGAGCATCACCGCACGGGGGCAGCAGAACCTGCGCGCTTCGATGACGGCCGATGCCGCACGATGAAGCAATTGGTACCGGAGGCTCCCGACCTGTTCGGGCTGCAGCCCCAGGTTCCGGCACAAGTAGGCCAATCGCTCGAGTTTGCCGTCCGAGGCCTCGGCCAACCATTCGTTCACCGGTCGATCGAAGGGCTCCGCCACCTTGCCCTCCACCGCGATGCTCACCAAGCCCGCGCTTCCACGGGCGAGCAGCCAGATGTCGTTCTGCGACGGACGGCGGCCACCCGGCAGGGGCACGGGATACTCGGGAAAAGCCGCGAGGAGTTCGAGGCCGTGCAATCCACTGTCGGCCGCGCTGTCGAGCGCAACGCGCACTTCGGATGGGAATCCGCCCGCGTCCTCCCAGGCATGGGCAAGCGCGCGGGCCGAGTAGCCGGTCCGCCAGTGCTTGTCAGGATCGGCCAGGCGCTGGCGCCAACCCTCTACACCGGGCGCCGGAATGAAGAATGGGCCGGACATCATCACCCCTCCTTGGCACAGCCAAGAATCATGTTCTCTAATTTCATGCCGGACATTCTCCCCCGGCCATGCGACAGATCCTGTCGCACGAATCGACTATATCTCTCCCACTGCAAAGGGGAACCAAGCTTGATGAATTGCAATTGCGCCTGGCAGGCCGCCGCACCATCGGCCCTGGCACTCGACCAGCCATGAGTTCTGGCATGCTCCTGCAGTGGGAACTCCTGCGCGCCATCCCACGCTATCCGGTCAAGGTGACGAGCAGTGAACTCACCGACAGGCTGCATGCGGCCGGCTATACCACCACGAAGCGTTCTGTCGAACGTCACCTTCTGAGCCTCAGCCGCGCTTTCCCCCTCGACGTCGACATGCGCGAGAAGCCTTACGGCTGGTCGTGGGCCTACGACGGCGCATCGATGTCGATCCCGGGCATGGAGTTGCAGACCGCCCTCGCCTTCGTCGCCGCCGAATCCTTCCTGCGTCCGTTGCTGCCGAAATCGACCCTCGCCCACCTGAATCCTCACTTCAAAGAGGCGCGCAAGCGGCTCGCCATGGAACCCAAGACCTATGGCAGCTGGCGTAGCAAGGTACGGTCCCTGCCCCGCGGATTCCGCCTGAAAGCGCCGACGGTCGATGCAAGCGTAGAGTCCGCGGTGTACGAAGCGCTGCTGACCGATCATATCCTCGACATCACCTACCAAGCCCGTGGCGAATCGACACCGAAGCAACTGCCCGAAGTACACCCCTTGGCACTCGTCTTCCGCGACCCGGTCATCTATCTCGTATGCACGATGTGGGACTATGGCGAACCACGCCAACTGCTCCTCCATCGGATGAAGAGCGCTTCCATCCCCGGCACCACGGCGCGTCGCGTTGCCGACTTCAACATCGACGAGTACATCGCCTCGGGCGAGTTCGGCTTCAGAGTCGGCCCGGAGATTCGCCTGGATGCGCTGTTCGAGCCGGGTGCCGCCGCCCACTTGTATGAAACCCCGGTGTCGTCTGACCAAGTCCTGACCGTGCAGCGCGACGGGCGCGTGCGCGTCCGGGCGACGGTTCACCACACGGAGGAGCTGATCTGGTGGTTGCGCGGCTTCGGCGACCAAGTGCGGATCAAGACGCCAGGCATCCTCTGATCCCATGAGCCGTCTCGACGATCTGATCCGCTTCTACGATCTGCTCGAGCAACTTCGATTGCGCCTCGGGGGATTTCGCCGCCTCGCCGAGTGCGCAGCGCGCACCGGTTGGCCAGACAGGGGCATCTACTTCTTCTTCGAGGCCGGAGAAGTGCGGTTGGACTCCGGCATCGGTCCCCGCGTCGTTCGTGTCGGCACGCACGCCTTGGCCGCACGGTCGCGCACCACGCTTTGGCAGCGACTGTCGAATCATCGCGGGCCACGCGCGGGCGTCGGAAATCACCGCGGCTCGATCTTCCGTCTGCTGGTGGGTACAGCCCTTCGAGCACGCGACAGGGAAGATGAGCCGCGTAGTTGGGGGATCGGATCAAGCGCAGGCGAAGCGGCGACCCGTCTCGGCCTTGCACGTGACACCGTCATTGCGGCTGAAGCAGCACTTGAGCAGAAGGTCAGCGCGCACATCGGTACCATGAACCTGTTATGGCTGAAGATCGACGATCCGCCCGGCCCCGACTCGCTCCGGGGTTACATCGAACGTCACAGCATCGGTCTTCTAAGCGCCTTTAGCGGCGACGCGTCAGACCCACCGTCGGAGAACTGGCTGGGACGATGGTGCGACCGCGAACGGGTTCGTCGCGCGGGACTCTGGAACCAGAATCATGTGGATGACGGCTACGATCCTGCCTTCCTGCAGCACCTGGAGCGGTTGGTTGCGGAATAGGGGAGACGAATGCCTACCACGAACGCGGACCGGATTCTGACTCTGCTCGGGGACCAACCGGGTCTCGATGACGATGAGATC
>JBFWRV010000187.1:0-4578 GCA_050248715.1 Hyphomicrobiaceae bacterium
ATTGCACTAAACCGCTATCGCGGTAGCCCTCACTTCGAGCGCAACGTGCTCCGACAGGGAAGTCGCATTTCGTCTACAGCTTACGACTGTCGTATGCCCAATGCAGGAGCGCCTGCCGTTGGCGTCTGCGGCAAGTGATGTCGCCGGGCTCGCAGTTGATCTGCACCTGACGCACGTGGCGTCGGATCGCCTTCCAGCGTTTGATCTGGCGAGCATCTTCATCTGGCAATCTTCGACCCATGTAGTAGCGGCAGTACCATTGGAACCAGCCGCGCGGATCGGCCGAGTGGATCCAGCCCTTCCTGCGCCACTCTGAGAGCGGTTGGCTCGCATCGACCCCGAAGTAATTCAGCGACCTGTCGGCCGCGCTCGTCGCGAGCTTGGCGCCTTTGAACCAGCTGGGCGGGAACTCGTCTCGGCAGTCGGTCATATACTTGCCGCCGAACACGCCGAGCCGAAGGAGTTCCGCTGGCGTGAGCTCAGGGCGGAACTCAGGATCGAAGTTGCGTCCGATCGGTTCGACGAGCTCGTATCGATAGCCGTTCTGCATCCGGTCATTGACCGTCACTGTTCTTCTGGCCACCGCGCTTTTCTCTCGTGCTCATGATCGCGTTCGGCAGGGGATGGCTAAACAGAGCCATTCCGCACACGTCGCACAACATCCGTTTTCCGACCTATCGACCTTTGACCGAGCGGGGGAATCGTTACCGGGTGTCAACAGCATGCCCGTCAGGATTGCCGTTCCAGCAATCCTTCCGACGGGAGTATTCCATGACCAAGCCGACGACACCACTGCGCCAGCGCATGATCGAGGACATGACCCTTCGCAATATGTCGCCACTCACACAGGCGGCCTATGTCCGATCCGTTGCCAACTTCGCGGCACACTATCGGACCTCGCCGGACAAGCTGACGTTCGAGGACGTTCGCAACTACCAGGTGCACCTCGTCTCGCGCGGGCTCAAGACGGCGACGATCATCCCGATCATGTGTGCCATTCGCTTCCTCTATGGCACGACACTTGGCAAGAAGGATTTTGCCGAGCAGATCCCGCTGGCGCGCAAGGAAGACAAGCTCCCGACGGTGCTCTCACGTGACGAGGTCATGCGCTTTCTCAAGGCCATCACCGACCTGAACATGCGAACCATCTTCATCACGATCTATGCGGCAGGTCTGCGCGTCTCGGAGGTCATTGCGCTCACGGCCGCCGATATCGACAGTCAGCGCATGGTGATCCACGTCCGCCAGGGCAAGGGACGGAAGGATCGCTACGTCATGCTGTCGGAGCAGCTGCTGACGATCCTGCGCGACTACTACAAAAGGACCCAGCCGCCGGCCAGCTGCCTATTCCCCGGCCAGGATGGTGAGCATCCGGTCACCGCCCGTACCGTGCAGCGAGCCTGTCGTGAGGCTGCTGATGCCGCCGGGCTCGGTAAGACGGTCACGGTGCACACGCTTCGCCATTGCTTTGCAACGCATCTGCTTGAGCAAGGTGTCGATATTCGTGTGATCCAGGATCTGCTCGGGCATCGCCATATCAACTCGACAACGCGCTACGCGCGCGTCGCGCTCAATACCATCCGACAGATCCAAAGCCCCCTCGAGCTGTTGAACATCGAGGAGACAGCGCCGGCCTGATCGCCCGGCAATGTCGCGTCCAGGGTTGGAGGTGGCGGACGTGTTCCGCCGCTATGGTGGCGCGTGGCGTGCTGCCAATGAAGGCCATTTGAGCCTGGGCCAGCGGCGCGTCATGACGGCGATCGAGATCTGTCGTACTGCGGCGCTCGGCGGTCATGTCGAGCGCTGTGACGACTGTGCGCACACGCACATCGCCTATAATTCCTGTCGCAACCGCCATTGCCCGAAGTGCCAGTGGCGCGCAGCAGAGGCGTGGCTTGCGGCGCGTGAGGCGGAGCTGTTGCCGGTTCCCTACTTCCACATCGTATTCACGTTGCCGGCGGCGATCGGCGCCATCGCCTACCAGAACAAGGCCAAGGTCTACGGCCTGCTGTTCACGGCAGCTGCGGAGGCACTAACCACGATCGCCGCCGACCCTAAACATCTTGGTGCGGACATCGGCGTGACGGCCGTGCTGCATACCTGGGGGCAGAACCTCGACCACCACCCGCACGTCCATTGCATCGTGCCGGGTGGCGGGATCTCCCCTACCGGCGATGGCTGGGTTTCCAGCCGGCGCAACTTTTTCCTTTCGGTGCGCGTCCTCTCGCGCTTATTCCGACGCTTGTTCCTGGATGGGTTCGTCAGATTGCACGAAGCCGGCAAACTTGCATTCTTCAATAACCTGGCCCCACTGGAGGATGTTGCTGTCTTCCGCGCTCAATTGGCGTCGCTACGTCGCACGGATTGGGTGGTCTATGCCAAACGGGCGTTTGCCGGCCCGAGCCAAGTTCTCGCCTATCTCGCGCGCTATACGCATCGCGTCGCTATCTCCAATAGCCGACTCCTCTCCATCGATGACGGGCACGTAGCGTTCCGGTGGAAGGATTATCGGGACGCAGGGTCGCGGCAAGTCAAGGCGATGAGATTGATCGCCGGCGAGTTTATGCGACGGTTCTTGCTGCACGTCCTACCCGACGGCTTCCATCGCATCCGGCACTATGGGCTGTTCGCCAACGGCCATCGCGCCGACAAGCTCGCGCTCTGTCGCAAGCTGCTCAATGTGCCTGCTCTTGCGCAGGTAGAACCAAAAGACATAGAGCCGCCTGCTGCCGGGGACGACGAGACACCCCCGCCCTGCCCCTGCTGCGGCGGCCGCATGCGCATCGTGGAGATGTTCGAGCGTGGGTCTGCGCCACGCTCGGTCAGCCCGATCGTCAGACTCGATACATCGTGATGAGCTTGCACGAACGACTAGGAAAAGCGCATCTCGCAGAGTGTCGATCCCGGATCGGCAACGCCTTCCTGCGCCCCGACACCGGCATTTCCGAGTGTCGGCAAGCCGTCAACGTGGGGGCATGCATCCGCACTGCAGTCCCGTTGCGGTCGACCCCGGTGCCCGCTCCTTGCCGCCACTGCTGGAAGGTCGCTATCCCGGTGGCAAGCCCCGTCCAATCCCCATAGGTCAGCGCTCGCGGACCGCGGTTTCGTGCAATAGAGTTTCTGCAACGCCACCTGAGCGGCTGGAGCGCGCTGCGATGTCTACACACGGCATCGCAGAAACCTCGTTCTTGTGCGACATTCAAAGAATCCGACTTTCCTATCAAACACGCGTCGCAATACGCGGTATTGAACACGCGTCCGATAGGCCAAAAATGCCCAAAAACGGGGGTACACGCACCCGTACATCGCATGTACCCCCGCGCCGGACAAAAGTCCTTGCGCGACAACACAAAAGCCCCCCAGCTTGTCGGGCCTGCAGCCCGACCCAAACGCCGCCACCCTTCCTTACCGCGAGTACGCGCTAGACAAATGAAGGGCTGGCGGCGCTCGGCCTTGAGAACCATAGTCGGCGGGGCCTCCTTGGTTCTCTAAGGCCTCGGCTGTCGGCGTTTGGGTCGGGCTGCTCGAAGTGGCAACCACGCCGCGGCGGCAAAGCCGCGCGCGGACGTGGGCCACTTCGGCGCCGACAAGCTGGGGGGCTAGAGCGCAAGGGGGCGCACTTTTCGGACACGTCGCGATAGTCCTCGCCAGACTGCGGGCTATCGAACGCGTCCGAAGTCGTGACGCCGATCCCCTAGAGCTGGGCCACAAAGCCGAGAGCAGCGGCGGAGCCGCATGAATGCGCGCGAGCTCGAGCGGGTGGGTGCTCGGGAGTGCGCACGACTCCCCTGCCGAGCGCAGCGGAGTGACAGTGGGCGGTGTGGGACGCCCTCCTTTTGCGCGCCAGGCGCGCAGGTACCAGTGGTAGCCCCAGCGGATAGACGGGAAGTGTCTGCAAAAACACGGTAGCGGTAGTACCGTCAGTAGTCGCCGCATGAGCACAGCGGCGCCCCCAACGAGACGCTTGCTCATCATGAGAATTTCATGAAGCACTCACAATGGAGACCGGCGAGCCGGTCGCATCCGAGTCCCCGAAGACGGCTGCAGCTGCGCACCGGCTCTTTTTAGTGTGCGCACGGCGCGGGGCGCGGCGTCAAGGCACCCGATGCCTGATGCGTGAGGCAACATCCAGACTGCTCATCGGGTCCCCCGCCTTGACCCCGTCCCCGTCGCCGGCCCTCGAGACAGCTAGAGCCGGATGCGCAGCCACCGGCTGGTCGAGCATTATCAGCCTTCACTTCCCTACCCTATGCCCAACAAGCAACCCACGTTCGCCGAGCGATGCAGCGCCCTGCACGACGCGGCGCACGACCTCAAGGCGATCGCAGAGATCGTCGCCGAGGAAGCGATCCGCATGGAGAGCGCGCAACAGCGCTTTGCGGAGCGCCGCGGCGGCAAACGCGAACGGCGAGCCCGCGAGTAGCCCGCCGCCATTACCAACCTCACTATTCTACCCTATGGGAATAGATATCTACGCCACGTGGCGCGACCAAACATCGGCCGAGAGCGATGCGCAAGCCACCGGCTTTAGCGCCGTCCACGGCCACGTCGGGTATCTGCGCGAGGCCTACCACGGCG
>JBFWRV010000188.1:0-4449 GCA_050248715.1 Hyphomicrobiaceae bacterium
CAGGGCGATCAGGTGCCCGTCGGAGGACCCGATGAAGACCTTGCCGCGACCCACGGTGACGCCGCGGTTGTAGATGCCGAAGATAGACTTTTCTTGAACGGCATCCAGTTCGGGGATGAACTCCCAGAGCTGCTTCCCGGTTGCGGCATCAAGCGCAAACGTCCGGTTGTTGGAAGCGCTGTAGTAGAGCACGCCGTCAATCGCGATCGGGCTGGCCTGCAAGCCCTGCGCGATCTCGCCGGGCTGGTGGATCCAGGCCACCTTCAGCTTCTTGACGTTCTTCTTGTTGACCTGATCGAGAGGGCTGTAGCGCCAGCCGCGCCAGTCGCCGTGGTAATCGGGCCAGTTCTTGCCGGTCAATTCACTCGCTTCCGTTGTGATGCCGGCACTGAGCGACAGAAGGGCGACGGTTGCGATCGTGATGTTCCGTGCGGATGCGACGCAGGATGGCGCGCGTGTTCTTTTCAATCTTGTCTCCTCGTTGACGTGAAATCTCGGAAGATCGTTTGCTGCTCGGCCTTGTCCACCTGCAATCCTGAGGGGATCGGTCCGTCGCCGGTGTGTGTCGGCCCTCGGAGCACGAGACCTCGAGGGCCGACGGATTCGGGCCGCACATCAGCGGATCGATGGAGGCCACGGGTGGTACGCAGCGATCGATGCTGTCGTGATCAACCCCAGGCGCCTTGCGCCTCCGCCCAGCCGATCACGGCGATGGGTGAGCCGTCGGGCCTGATGAACGTCAGCGGGCCGAGGAAGGTCATATAGAACTCGCTGGGCACGGGGAAGTTGGTCGAGTCGTGGCGAGCGCCTGATGACTCGAATCCGTAACCCGGTGCGATCGCCGTGTCGCCCCCTGCGTCCCGGCCGCCGCGGACGTCCATGCGACCCTTGGTCAGAACGTATTCTCCCGGGCCGGCATGGACGTGAGCCGCAAACGACGAGCCGGCAGGGCAATCGAAGACGGCGGTCCAGGAGCCCATCTCGGGAGACACGTGCAGGAGCTTCCAACGGATGCCACCCGTGGAGAACGCGTCGGGGAACGCCTTCCATGCGACGGCATCGATCTGCACATACTCTTCGTTGGTCTTCGGCTTCATCTTGTCTCCTTTGGGCGTTGCTACAGGACTGCCCTTGGGCAGCCCCGACGATTGGCTTGCCAGCTGTGGTCCTTGGGGGCTGACAGGCCGACGTGTGGACGATAGTCAGCTACCGTCGAAATCGCTTGCCGAAACGAGAAAGCTGGCTTGTCCAACAGAGAAGTTAGGAGTAAACCCTAGGGCCACAGGTCTTCACGACGCGTGTTGTGACGCGCGCGAAGAGGCAATCCCGTCGGCAGATGGATGCCATGTGGATCAAACACGACCGCGTGTCAAAGTGCCTTGGTACGATGCCCCTGTCCAGCGTGCGAAGGATGAGCGGCCCCGTCCGAACGCGGTGCATCACGAGCAATGGCGGAGAGCGGCTCCGATGCTGTCCGGTATTCCTGATCAACGCGACAGCGTGTCGTCCGAGGACGAACGCCGATCGGACCGGGTCATCATTGTTTCTCGAGGGCGATATCGCTTGTCCGAGGCGGAACTAACGCAACTTGCTTTTGAGCAAAGCCGGACCGCGGCATTCCAGGTCGGGCTCGTTCTCGTAGCTGCCGTACCCTTTCTCTGGAGGCTAAAGAGTGGGCTGGCGTCGAAATGACGAGACGCCCAACCCTTCCTTCCAACGGACTGCCTTCAGCAGCCGCTGAAGTCAGACGTTAGGGAAGGTCTGCGCAACGCGACGCGCGGCGCAGTTTGAAGTGACGTGACGACGATGCCGCATCGAAGCCTTCGATCTGCTGCTTTCGGCGGCTCGTTTGAGCCTCCCTGCAGACGCTTCCGGCGCCTCGCGTGCCCTCTGCGAGCCTCGCAGCCGCACTCATCCCCGCGCTCCCATCAACTGCCGTCGCGCCATCCACAGGTTGCTCAGCGCGAACAGCGTGACGATCTGCGCGGTGTTCTTCGCAAGCCCCCGGTACCTCACCTTGGTGAACCCGAACTGCCGCTTGATCACCCGGAACGGATGCTCGACCTTGGCCCGGATGCTCGCCTTCATCTTCTCGATGCGCTCGGCGATGAAGTCGGGCTCGATGAAGGGGTTGAACGACAAGCGAACCGGTGCCATCGTGCTCATCATGCAGCGCCTGCACCTCGATGACCCGACCGGCCACTTGCTGGCCCAAGGCGGCTGGCAAAACCTGGTGCTGCCGGCGATCGCAGAGGTCCCAGAGCACTACACGATCCGCACCGCCCTCAGCACTTACACCGTCGACCGCCAGCCGGGCGACGCACTGCACCCCGAGCGCGAACCCTTGTCGGCACTGGAAGAGCTGAAGAAGACGCTGGGAAGCTATGTCTTCGCCGGCCAGTACCAGCAGTCCCCGGTGCCGCTGGGCGGCGGCATCATCAAACGAGAGTGGTTGCAGCACTACCAGCCTGGCGATCTACCCCAGCGCTTTGACATGGTGATGCAGAGCTGGGACACCGCCAACAAGGAAAGCGAACTGTCCGACTACAGCGTGTGCACCACCTGGGGCCTCAAGGGCAAAAAGAGCTACTTGCTGCACGTTCTGCGCAAGCGCATGGTGTACCCCGAACTCAAACGCACCGTCGTCGCGCAAGCGCAGCTGCACCATGCCCAAACCGTGCTGATCGAAGATCGCGCCTCGGGCACGCAGTTGATCCAAGAGCTCAAGGCCCTGGGCCAGTTCCGCGTGGTCGACATCGTGCCCAAGGGGGAGAAATTCGCCCGCATGCTGGCGCAAACGGCGGGCATCGAGGCCGGGCAGGTGCTGCTGCCGGTCGCGGCGCCGTGGCTGGACGACTATGTCAGCGAACTGGAGGTGTTCCCCTTCGGGCCCCATGACGATCAGGTGGACTCGACGTCGCAGGCGCTGGGGTGGATCGCGACCGATGCCTGGGCGAACGGGATGGGGCTTTTCCACCTGGTGATTCGGGAGGCCGCGGCGATCGAGGCACTGAAGAACAAAAGCAAGATGAACGATAGCCCGTTGTCGAACTGAGGGCCGGGCGCTGGCGCATCAGAGTGGCGCTAGCGCCGTCGCTTCTTGGCTTCAGGGCATGGGGGTCGGCGCGGCGTTCGCGTCGCCTGGGCGATCCTGGCGCGTTCTGCGGGCGCCTCAAGCGCGGTGCCTGCCGCCCGCCCGTATGGGGGAGACCCGCCCGCCCGCCAAGCGGAGAAACTGGCACATCGCCACAACCCAGGCCGCGTCGAGGCCGTCCAGCCATGTCGCCAACAACCAGCAGGCGGGCAGTCTCGCGAGCCGCCAGGTGCGTGATCGCGGCGGTGGCGATGTTCGCGGCTGTTCCCGCACGCGCAATCTCCGACGAAGAGTGCAGCGCGATGCACAAGCTGGTGGATCACACCTTCGTGAACTTCGATCGGCTCATCGGCAGCCCGTTCAAGCGCGATCCTGGTAACGCGACGATTTTTAAGCTGTCCAGCCCTGCGCATCCGTTCGAGAACTGCCAGATCCTCGAGTTCGAGAAGTCATCCCTGACCCGGGTCTTGGAGTGCGACCTGACCGCGCAAGTTGGTATCGAGCCGATCGCTGCCAAGCAGACCGAGATGTCTGCAGCGGTCTTCGTCAAGTCCATCCAATCGGTGGCGGACGACTACTCGAAGTGCTTTTATCAGCGTCCGATCGGCCCGAAAGAAGAGGCCGCGCGGGACCAGCGGGTCAAGACCACGTGGCTTTGGCCCCTGACGCTCGATGCGTTTCCATCGCAGGGCGCCTACGTCGTCTTGGACGTTCGGCAAGCGCGAACTGGCGTGGAGATCGGGACGCCGAGTATCAAGGTCCAGTTCGCCCGCTATGAACGAGGCTCGCGTTCGGAGCCGCGCTGAGCAAGCAAAAAATGTCTCGGGGATAGAAAATTCGAGCTCGTGACGTCTTCGTGCCCGTGACTGGTTCGATCAAACGCCTAGATCGCATCTGACGCGCATCTCGGCGCTCAAAAGGAGCAATGACATGTGGGACGCATCGGAGAAGGCTTCATTTTTGGCTCAAGCGTTCCAGGAGGTGCAGGCCACCAATCGCAGCATTCGCGAACGGATGTTCTCGATCGTCGCCTACACGGTCACACTCTTTTTGGCGACAGCCTCGTTCTTCTTGCTGCAGGCGGGACCACTTGAGTCCTACGCAAAGATCGTCGCGCTCATTGTGGTGGGTATCGTCATAGCGACATCAAGGCGTCTTCTCACCAGCACGTTCAACACGCTGATGGCGCAGGCCTACATTCTTCGATCGCTTGAAGAGCAGATGCTGTTCCATGAAGTGGGAGCCTACGGCCGCTCAGGCGCTCCGCTGTATCCACCGAGTGCGTCGGCAGACAAGCTCACCGATGAAACGTACTACAGGGAGCAAATGAAGGTTTACCGGTCGATCGTCGGAAT
>JBFWRV010000189.1:0-4402 GCA_050248715.1 Hyphomicrobiaceae bacterium
GGCAGCAGGCGTGATAGAGACGCTGGGCGAACTGCTCGTTCCGGCCGGCCTTACGCCCGCCTTCCTCAAGGCCCAAGGGAGATATGTCGAAGATGTCTACTAGGCTCCACCGCCACGCATTGAGCGGCGCAACCATGGGAACGCGGTGGTCCGCGCTGCTCCATGCCCCACCCGCGGCCGACATCACGGCGCTGGAGGCCGCCCTGGCGCGTGCCGTCGACCGCACCGATCGCCAGATGTCCACCTGGAAACCGGACAGTGACCTGATGCGCCTCAATGCTGCGTCGCCTGGCGCCTGGGTGTCATTGCCTCCAGAACTCATGAAGGTTCTGGTCAGAGGGCTGGAGATCGGACGCATCTCGGCAGGCGCGTTCGATATCGGTGTCGGGGGGCTGGTCAATGCCTGGGGCTTTGGAGCCGCCGGCTCGGTGGCCGACAAGGAAGCGATCCAGGCGGCCCTTCGCGAACGGTTGCCGCCAACCCATACAGTCCTGGAGCTGGACGCGCCGGGAGCGAGGGCGCGCAAGCATGCACAATTCGGCCTCGACCTTTCAGGCATCGCCAAGGGGTTTGCCGTGGATGAGATGATGCGCACGGTGAAGGCCTTCGGCATCCCCAGTGTGCTGGTCGGCCTCGACGGAGAGCTGAAAGCAAGCGGCACCAAGCCAGACGGAACGCCATGGCTCGTGGCCGTGGAAAAGCCCGACTACGGCCTTCGCAGTCCGCTCGGTGTGGTCGAATTGCGGGACGCTGCCGTCGCCACCTCAGGCGACTACCGGCATTGGATCAAGATTGGAGGGACGCGGCTGTGCCACACGATGGACCGGTTGCGCGGCGGTCCGATCGACAACGCGATCGCATCGGTTTCAGTCGTTGCTTCAAGCTGCATGGACGCCGATGCGTGGGCGACCGCGCTCATGGTTCTCGGGCCGACAGAAGGCAAGGCACTTGCAGAGAAGCACGGCCTCGACTCATTGCTCGTTGTGCGAGGCGATGGGAGGCTCGATCAGATCCGAATAGGTGCCGTCTTCCAAGCCGCCTCGACGGAGTCTGCTTGGGTGCCGCAGCAGGAACGCGCATCGGCTGGGTAGAATGTGGGCGAGATGGTGACGCCGATCCCTCACAAGGACTAGATGAAGCCACAGAGCTTTGGCGTACTCCGTCGTAGTCTTGCACATGTCGTCGCACGACATCGTGCAAAGGGTAGTTGCGGGGGAGCGCAACCAGCTTAACTTGCTTCTCCAAGCTGCTGCGTAGGTTCGTCCGACCAACTCCGAGGCGGTATTCGCTCATCGTCAACGATTGGGCAACGGTAGCCACCGTGCGCTGCACGCACCTTTCATGTCCATATTCCGCTCCGTGGGAATGAAGATAGCTAAATGGAGTGACCAATTGCGTTGCTCGCGAACCTACCGTCCTTCGGTAACGTGGAGAGGCTGGCCTGGGCTGGTAAAGGCCATGGTGCCGATTCCGACGAAGCCGCCCGGGTGTAACGGGATAATGGTGCCCGGGATTCCTGAATGATGTCGCCCACCGTAACGGACTGATGCCGCCCGGGTAGCGAGCCTCGCTGGCCGATGGATTTGTGTCACCGGCGGTGACGTTTGGTCAAGCCTTGTGGTTCTGTTTGCCTCTGGTGCGGCGCATGCTTTCCCCGCCAAGTTCGATGCGGTGAGCGTTGTGAACGAGACGATCGAGGATGGCGTCGGCATAGGTTGGATCGCCGATTATTTCGTGCCATCGGTCGACGGGAAGCTGGGAGGTAATCATCGTGGAGTGGCGTCCGTAGCGTTCCTCGAGGATTTCCAGGAGATCGTGCCGGGCGGCGGCGTCGAGCGGCTCGAGGCCCCAGTCATCGAGAATGAGCAGATCGGCGCGTCCCAGGTTGCGCAGAAGACGCGGATGGCGTCCGTCGCCCCGCGCCAGGGCGAGGGCCTCGAAGAGCCGGGGCACGCGTTGATAGAGGACCGAGCGGTTGTCACGACACGCCTTGTGGCCGAGCGCCGAGGCCAGCCAACTCTTACCAACGCCGGTCGGGCCGATGAGCGCCAGGTTATCGTGAGCGTTAATCCATTCGCCCTCGACCAGCTTTTGGAACAGGGCGCGGTCAAGACCGCGGGGATTGCGATAGTCGACGTCTTCGACGCAGGCCTGTTGGCGCAATTTGGCGACGCGCAGCCGCGCCACGAGGCGCTTGTCCTGTCGCCATGATGTTTCGCGATCAAGCAGGAGCCCCAGCCATTCGTGATGGCTGAGGCCGTCGGCCTCACGGCTGGCCGCGATCTCGACGAAGGCCTTGGCCATGCCATGCAGGCCAAGGGCGTGGATCTGGTCGAGGGTCGGATGTTTGAGCAAGTTGGTCTCTCCTAATTGTAGTAGCGCGGACCACGGATGTTGGGGTGCAGGATCGGCGTTCCGTCCGTGGCGCGCTTTTGCACGGGACGCCGGTCGAGGTGGTTGTCGAGGATGGATTTGACCGAACCGTAGGTACGCGCGCCGATGTCGATGGCGCGATCCGCTGCGGCTTCCAGACGCTCGACGCCATAGCGACCTGCCAGCCGAACAATGCCGAGACAGGCGCGAAAGCCCTGTTCGGGATGCGGGCGTTGTTCGAGGATCAGTTCGCACAGCGCCGCCGTCGCCGGTCCGATCAGGCGTGTGTCGGCGCGGATGCGGTCGATCGTCCAGCCGGCATATCGCCGATGGCTGGACGGCATGTGTTCCGCCACCGTCGTGTGTTTGTGATTGCCGCTCATGCGCATGTGGGCGGCGATCCGCTCGCCCTTGAGGAAGATTTCGACCGTCCGCGCGGTCAGCCGCACGTCGACCTCGGCGCGAGCGAAGCGATGGGGAACGCTGTAATAATGGGCGGCCGCCTCGATGTGATAATCGATACCGACGCGGCAGGTCCGCCATTGCGAGAACTCGTAAGGCTCGGCCGGCAGGCACTTCAGCGCCGGGCGGTCGATCTGTTCGAGCAACTGCCGGCGCGTCACGCCGAGCCGGCGGATCGGGCGCTCTTCGTTGAGATGCGTCATCAGATCGGCGATCGCTGCGTTGACCTCCGCCAGGCTGTAGAAAGTGCGATGGCGCAGCCGCCCGAGAAGCCATCGCTCAACGATGAGCACCGCCTGCTCTACTTTTGCTTTATCCCGTGGACGCCTCGGCCGTGCGGGCAAAATGGCGGTGTCGTAATGCGCCGCCATTTCCGCGTAGGTTCGGTTGACCTGGGGATCGTAGAGACAGGCCTTGATCACAGCGGTCTTGGTATTGTCCGGCACCAGCAGCTGCGGAACGCCGCCGATCGCCGCGAGCGCGCGGGCATGGGCGTCGATCCAGTCGGGCAACGCCTGCGTCCAGCTGGCATGTGCAAAAGTGAAGCTCGACGCGCCGAGCACGGCGACAAAGATTTGCGCCTTGCGCAGTTCGCCGGTCAGCCGGTCGATGACGACCGGAACCCCATCGCCGGCGTAATCGACGAACAGCCGCTCGCCGGCCGCGTGCGTCTGGCGCATCGTCGGCGACAGCTTCGATGCAAAGCCGCGATAGAGCTCGCAAAACCGCGAATAGCTGTAACCACCGGGATGGGCGGCGATATATTCATCCCACACGATCACCAGGGTGACGTGCTTGCGCTTCAACTCCCGATGAACCGTCGGCCAATCCGGCTCGGCGTGCCGACGATGGCCCCGTCTGGTTCCGTGATTGGCGTAAAGCGCCGCCTCGAGGTCGCCGTCGCTCATGCCGTCCGGCAAGGGCCAATCCAGTCCGGAACCAGCAAAACGCCTCAACGTCTCGCGCACCGTCGAGGCGGCAACGCCCAACCGACGCGCGATCTCGCGCGTGGCAACCCCGGCTGAAAACTTCAAACGAACGATCTCGCGCGCCTGGCGCATTGCAACTCTTTCCGCTGGCATCGATCGCTCCCTTGGATTGCCAAAGGAGCGACCCTAAACAGGCCAGCGGAGGGGCTCGTCGCCGTTCCAGATCCCGGGCGGCATCAGTCCGTTCCGGTGGGCGCCATCATCTCGTAATGGCGGGCGACATCATTCCGTTATGGCGGGCGACATCATCTCGTAATCGAGGGCGGCTTGAGCAGGAATCAGCAGGCAAGAACACGTTCCATACATGTGCATCGCCGTGCACGATGCTGAGGTTCTTGCGCGTGGCCATGCGGGCGAAGTGCGGAGGGGCCGCGAAGAAGCGTTCGTAGATCCGGCGCCGGTCGGGCGACAGGTGATCCCCCAGGCGATCGGAGAGGTTGGCCCAGAAACCTTGTAAGCGCTGGTAGATGTCGCGCACCATCGCCATGTCGGGTTGAGCTCCGACCGACACGCCGGGCTGGGGCGCATCCCACCACGCGGCGTGGAAGCGAGCCAGCGCGCCAACGATGGCGCGACAC
>JBFWRV010000190.1:0-4283 GCA_050248715.1 Hyphomicrobiaceae bacterium
CAACTCGCCCTCCCCCGCAGCACGACGCCCGGAAGCGCTACCACCCGCCTGCGAAAGGCGCGGCCGCGCACCTCGAAGTTGCGAAACTGGTCGTAGGAGGCGCAGGCTGGCGACAGCAGCACCACCGGCTCGCGGGCGCTGCTTGCCAGCGCCTCACGAGTGGCGGCAGCCACAGCCGCGTCGAGCGTGCCGCAGCGGTCGAAGGCCACGGAACCGTTGAGGGTGGCCGCGAATTCCTCGGTCGCCTCGCCGATCAGGTAGGCCTTCGCGATGCGCGGGAAATAGGACGCCAGACTGGTGATCCCGCCTTCCTTCGGCTTGCCGCCGAGGATCCAGAAGATGTCGCGCTCGAACGCCGCAAGCGCAGTGGCGGTGCTGTCGGCATTCGTGGCCTTGCTGTCGTTGATGAAGAGCGTGCTGGCGATGCGGCCGATCTCCTCCAGCCGATGCGGCAGGCCGGGGAAAGTGTGCATGGCGGACGCCACGTCGGCCGGCGCAACATCGAGGATCATCGCCGCGGCGCTGGCCGCGAGCGCGTTCTGGATGTTGTGGCGCCCGCGCAGGGAGCTGTTGCCGGCAAGGTCGGCGAAAGCACCCAGCGGCCCGGTCCACGGCGCACGGGCAACGAGCTCCGTCCCGGTTGCGTACCATCCGTGCGCCACGCGCGAGCGCGCCGATAGGAGATCGACCCAGCCAAGCTCGGCGAGCCGCAGGCGGTCGGCGATGTCGCGGCACCAGTCGTCGTCCTCGCCGACGATCCGACGCTGCGCCGCCGCGACCAGCTGCGCCTTGAGCGCGGCGTAGTGCTCCATGGTGCCGTGCCGGTCGAGGTGATCGGGCGAGATGTTGAGCAGGATGCCGACGCTCGGCGCCAGCGACGGCGTCAGCTCGATCTGGAACGACGACATCTCGATCACGTGCACGCGGCGTGCTCCGGGCGGCTCCAGGTCCAGGATGGCAGTGCCGATGTTGCCACCCATCTGCGCGTCGCGGCCCGCCGAGCGCAGTATGTGCGCGATCAGCGCCGTGGTGGTCGACTTGCCGTTGGTGCCGGTGATGGCCACGAAGGGCGCATCCGGGCAGCTCGCAGCCCGCTCGCGGCAGAAAAGCTCGATGTCGCCGATGATCTCGACACCCGCGGCCTTGGCCCGCGCCACCGTCCAATGCGGCTCGGGGTGAGTGAGCGGCACGCCCGGCGCCAGCACCAGCGCTGCAAACCGGCTCCAGTCCGCCTGCCGCAGATCCTCCACGTCGAAACCGGCAGCTGCGGCCGCCCGCTGGCTCTCCGCGGTGTCGTCTGCGGCGACGACAGCGGCCCCGGCGGCCGCCAGGGCCGTGCACGTGGCAAGCCCTGAACGACCCAGGCCGAAGACGGCGACGGTCCGGCCGGCGAAGGTGGTGATCGGCGTCATGCGGTCAGTCTAACCCGAGTCGGCGTGCGGGCCTCAGCTCACACGCGCCCGGCTCTGCTGACCCGAGACCCCGGCAATTTCTAGGCCTTGCGTAACGCCGGGAACAGCGCGGGCACAGCTAGTTGCCTATTTGCTTCAATTCAAAATGTGCCAGCCCGGTGGGAGCCGACGGCAATGCTGTGGGAAGCTATCAGGGATCTGGGAGTTGGGCCGGGTGTCGACGTCTATGTCGACTTCGACGGCACCATCGCGCCCGCGGAGCCCACCGACCGTCTGTTCGACCGGTTCGCCGATCCCTCCTGGCGCGCCACCGACCAGGCTTGGCAGGCCGGCGAACTCAAGTCCTGGGAGGCCATGGCGCAGAACGTAGCGCTGCTGCGCGCCACGCCCGAGCAACTCACAGGTTTCCTCCGCACCCTTCCGATCGATCCGGCTTTTCCGGCCTTCGTCGACCTGTGCCGGCGCAGCGGCGCCCGCGTCACCGTTGTGTCGGACGGCCTCGACCTCGTTCTCGCGAGCGTGCTTGGCGCTGCCGGCATCGCGCTGCCCTGCTTTGCCAACCAGCTCGTCTCGATCGGCGGCGACCGCTGGGAGGTACGCTTTCCCCATCGGCGCGCCAACTGCGCCTTCCAGATGGGCAACTGCAAATGCGCGCACCGCCGCCGTGTTGCTACGGCCCGCAACGTCATGGTCGGCGACGGCAGATCCGATTTCTGCATCGCCGAGCGCTGCCAGCTGGTCATCGCCAAGGGATCACTTCTGCGCCGTTGCCGCGAACACCGGCTGCCGCACGTCCCCATGCTGAATTTCGGCGATGCCTGCCGGGGCTTCTCGCGCTGGCTAACCCGGCAGGAGGTCATCCCCGACCGCAGCTTCGTCCGTGAGCCGGACCTGGCGCACGCAAGCATTTGACACGAGCACGCACACGACAAACCGAGAGCTACGACAATGAGCTACGAAGACACGACAGCGGACGGCCGCGGCTACACCTTCGAGCGGGGGCGCACGGGCGCCCTGCTCCTGCACGGCCTCGGCGGCACACCGGTCGAGATGCGCTATGTGGCCCTGGCCCTGGCACGCGCCGGCATCACCGTCTCGGTCCCCCAACTCGCGGCCCATGACGGCGACTTCGACACGCTCAAGGCCTCGCGCTGGCAGGACTGGTACGCGAGCGCGGAAGCCGCGCTCGACGAGCTGCACCGGCGCTGCGATGTGGTGATCGTCGGCGGCCTGTCGATGGGCGCGGTGCTGGCCCTGATGCTCGCGGCCGAGCGCAAGGAGGACGTGCAGGGCGCCGCACTCTACGCGCCGACGCTGCGTCTCGACGGCTGGGGCGTGCCCTGGTACGCGGGGCTCTTCCGGCTCATTCCCTTCAAATGGCTGGCCAACTGGTTCGACTTCGCCGAGCGCGAGCCCTACGGCGTCAAGGACCCGCGCGTGCGCGCGCTCGTCGCCGCGGCGATCGAGAGCGGCGATGCCTCAAAGGCCGGCATGCTGAAGGTGCCGGGCGGCTCGATGTTCGAGCTGCGCAAGCTCGTCCATGCCGTATGCCTGCGCGTGCACGACATCCACCAGCGTGTCCTGCTGGTGCATCCGCGCGAGGACGACCGCGCCCACATTTCCAACTCGTTCTGGTTGCAGAGCAACCTCGCCGGCAACGTGGACATGGTCGTGCTCGACGACAGTTACCACGTCGTCACCGTCGACCGGCAGCGTCACGTCGTGGCCGAGCGTACCGTGGCCCTGTGCGAGACGATCGCCAAGGCGCATCGCGAGGGCACGGGCAAGGTCGTGCCGATCTCGCGGCCGCCCCGCTCGCTCACCCAGGGCCGCGTGGCCTAGGCCCGCGGCCGCCGGCGCAACCGCCGCCGTCATCCGCCAAAAAGGTCCGGCCCGAGGATAGCCGCCCGGCGCGGACGGTTCTATGGTCTCGCGACCACAAGAACAGCCAGGGGCGGAGACGATGAAGGCGTTCGCGGGCAGGCTTGCCGTCGTGACGGGCGGCGGCACGGGCATGGGCCGCGAGCTGGTGCGCCAGCTCGCCGCCGAAGGGTGCAGCGTGGCGATGTGCGATGTTTCCGCCGCGGCAATGTCCGAAACGCAGCGGCTGTGCGCCGAAGGTCGCCCGCCGCAGGGCCCGCGCATCACCGCGCATCTGGCCGACGTCTCGGACGAGTCCCAGGTCCTGGCCTTCCGCGACGCGGTCGCGCGCGAGCACGCCACAGACAAACTGCACCTTCTCTTCAACAATGCGGGCATCGGCGGCGGCGGCAGCCTGTTCACCAACACGCGCGAGCAGTGGGAGAGGACCTTCAACATCTGCTGGGGCGGCGTCTATCTCTGCGCCCGCACTTTCCTGCCGATGCTCCAGCGGGCGGACGAGGCGCACATCGTCAACACCAGCAGCGTCAACGGCTTCTGGGCGTCGATCGGCCCCGGCATCTCGCACACGGCCTATTGCGCGGCCAAGTTCGCTGTGAAGGGCTTCACGGAAGCGCTCATGACCGATCTCAAGGTCAACGCGCCGCACATCAAGTGCTCGGTGGTCATGCCGGGGCATATCGGCACGTCGATCGTGTCCAACTCGCGCAAGATCCATTTCGACGCGGACTCCGATGCCATGAGCCCCGAAGAGATCGCGCAAGTACGGGCGCGCCTGGCCGCAAGCGGCAACGATATGTCGCAGGTATCGGACGCCGCCATCCAGCAAATGGCGGCAGAGCGCGCACGGCGCTTCCAGGAGGAAGCGCCCATGACCGCGGCTGCCGCGGCGACCGTCATCCTCGACGGGGTCAAGGCCGAGCGCTGGCGCATCCTCGTCGGCCAGGACGCGCACCATCTCGATGAGCTGGTCCGGCAAGCCCCGGAAGA
>JBFWRV010000191.1:0-4037 GCA_050248715.1 Hyphomicrobiaceae bacterium
AACCGAATCACAACGCGATCTCGCGCGAGCCACCCGAAAGCGACGAACGCTACAAATTCGATACCTACACGAATCACGTCCCGAGGAATCGTCAAACCACAAAGGCCTACGAAGATGAAGTGAAGCGTCGGTTCATCGAGGAACCGGCGAATATGAAGCTGCTCGTGGTGGTCAGTAAGCTGCTAACCGGCTTCGATGCGCCAAGCTGCACCTACATCTATCTCGACAACGAGCTGCACGACCACAACCTCTTTCAGGCCATTTGTCGCACCAACCGTCTCGACGGTGACGATAAGGATTATGGCTACATTGTAGACTTCAAGGAGCTGTTCAAGGACGTGCAACAGGCCATCGCGGTCTACAACTCGGACGCGCTGGACACCGACGAGGGCAACGGGGGCAGAAACAACATCGAGCTGAAAGACTGGTTGAAAGAAGGCAAGGCGCAGCTCGATGCCGCGCGGGAGGCGTTACACTATATTTGCGAGCCCGTGCCGCTGCCGGGGGAAGTGGAGCAGTTCCTGCATTACTTCTGCGGCGATGCCGCGGACCCGCGGGCACTCGCTGAAACCGAGGCGATGCGCATCGCCTTCTATAAGGCTGTGGCCACCTTCGTGCGCGCCTATGCCGATATTGCGCAGGACCTTAATAACGCCGGCTATACCGATGCCCAAGCAGCGGCATTGAAGAGCGAGGTGGAATTTTATGGAGATGTGCGGAAAGCCATCAAGAGACACTCGGGGGAAGAACTGGACATCAAGCCCTACGAGGCTGACATGCGCCACCTCCTCAACACTTACGTGCAGGCCGATCGTGCCGAGGAGCTGGGCAACCTCAGTTCGCTAACCCTCACCGACGCTATCATCAAGACCGGCATTCACGACGCAATCGCCCACCAGCTAAACGAGAAAGGCAAACTCTCGCGCAATGCAATTGCCGAGGGCATCATTAACAACGTCCGCAAGACCATCATCCGCGAGCAGCTCACAGACCCGCGGTTCTACGAGGAGATGTCCAAGCTGCTTGAGGACCTCATCCAACAGAGCCGCGACGATGCAGCGGCTTACGAGAAGTTTTTGAAAGATGCCGAAGCGCTGGTACTGCGCCTTGCGCGTAAGGACAGCGGCAGCCATCCGGCCGCGCTCAATGCCCATCCGGAAGCGATTGTGCTGTTCAATAATCTAGCCACGATCCCGGCGACAACCTTCGAGTGCCCTGCCGATGAGGATGCCAGGGCCACGATTGCGCTGGCGCTCGATCAGGCTATGCGCGACCACGCCCCGGCCGGTTGGAAGGGTGACCAGGCCCGACAAGCACAAGTGCTCAATGCTCTGTTCCCTATTATGTGCCGAGACCGCGAAGCGACGCTCGCCATTTTCGAGATTATCAAACAGCAGCCCGGCTACGCATGACGGAGATCATCCGGCTTGGGGATATCGAGGTCGAGCTGACGCGCAAGAACATCAAGCACGCTCACCTCTCCGTACATCCGCCAAGCGGCCGCGTGACTCTCATTGCCCCTTCGGCGACACGGTTAGAGGTTGCACGCGCCTTTGCGATCGCGAAGCTCGGATGGATTCGGGAGCAGCAATCCAAGCTTCGCGGACAACCACGGGAAGCGCCGAGGGAGTTCGTCGAGCGCGAATCGCACGATCTCTGGGGGCGCCGGCAACTGCTGACGGTTCGTTACCAAGATACCAAGCCTTCCGTCTCCCTCGACCATCGCCGTATCACCCTCTCTGTGCGCCCAGGTGCCAGCGCTGCGAAGCGGGCCGAGGTCATGCATGAGTGGCACAAATCTCTGCTGCATGAAGTTGTTCCGGCGTTGATCCGGAAGTGGGAAGTGAAGCTGGACGTGAAAGTGCAGGATTATTTCCTTCAACGCATGAAGACGAGTGGGGAGGCTGCAACCACCGAGCCGGCCACATCCGCCTCAACACGGAACTCGTCAAGAAGCCGCGTGATCTGCTGGAGTATGTCGTCGTCCACGAAATGCTGCATCTGATCGAGCCGACACACAGTGAACGGTTCATCAGCCTTTTGAATATGCATTACCCCGCTTGGCGCGAGGCAAGGGCAGAGCTAAATGAATTACCGCTGAGTGCTGAGAAATGGGAAGAGAAGGCGTAAGCTGGGGTAATCGGAGCCGGGCTCAGTACTCTACTGTTAGGCCGGTTCATCTGATTTCACCAGGAGGCGGTCATGGATGTGCTTGTCGGGCTCGACGTGTCGCTCAGCAAAACGGCGGTGTGCGTTGTCGATCACGACGGCGCGGTGCTTTGGCAAGGTGCCGAGCGAGCCCGGTTTTACTGATGCACGCCTAGCGGAATGGTCGGGCTCGGTCTCGAAGCGGATCGCCGGCTCGGCCATCGCTCTTGGCTACAGCGAGGCGAGGAACAGCTTCAGTATCGTGTAGCCACCGCCATGCCACGCTCGCGCAGCTACAGCACCATTTTTCTTCTATCAACCGCTGTAAGGCGGAGAACCTGTCGGGAACTTATTCCAAACGAGCAAATTTAGCTCAGTATTGATTATTGCTGTCACGCCGCCGGTGCGGCAGTTCCAAAGCGCGGTGCTGTGGCCCGGATCGCATCGGCAATATAGCTCTGCGAGAGGTGCCCGTAATGCTTTTCGACCATTCGAGTATCGGCGTGACCTAGATTCTTGGCTACAACAAGCAGCGGTGCGCCTGCCATAACCGCATGGCTCGCGTATGTATGGCGCAGCGCATGAAAATTCGCCAGCGGCGCGATATTGGCTCGCGCACCTTCTGTGTCAAGCCTCGCCCACACCGTACTCTCTAAGCGCCTCTTTCGGAACGATCTGCGACGGTCCGGTCGCGATTAGCCTGATTGGCCGCAGGCCGAAAAGAGCAAGCCTCCCGCCGCAGTGGGTGCCGTTCGACTTGGGGCGCCCTAGCCGATCATTCGAAGCCGCATGGATTCAGGCTTGAATTTTCGGCTGAAGGGCGGTGTCGCGGACCATCCCGATGGTGTCACTCGTCAGTTTGCCCAGCACTCTCCGGCAAAGAGTGCTAATCGATCTTAAAATCCTAAGATGCAAGGAGGTTCATATGGGATTCCATCCGTTGCATGACCGCGTGCTGATCCGGCGCGTGGAGGCGGAGGAGAAGTCCCTGGGCGGCATCATCATCCCCGACACGGCGAAGGAAAAGCCGATGGAGGGCGAGGTGGTCGCGGTAGGCCCAGGAGCTCGCGGTGAAGACGGCAAGGTCCAGCCGCTGGACGTCAAGGCGGGCGACCGCGTGCTGTTCGGCAAGTGGTCCGGCACGGAGGTCAAGCTCGACGGTGAGGACCTGATCATCATGAAAGAATCCGACCTGATGGGCATCATTGCATAAGCGAGGAGTAAGAAATGGCTGCCAAGGAAGTTAGATTTCACACCGACGCGCGCGATCGGATGCTGCGCGGCGTCGACATTCTCGCCAATGCCGTCAAGGTGACGCTGGGTCCGAAGGGCCGCACGTCGTCCTCGACAAATCCCTCGGCGCGCCTCGCATCACCAAGGACGGCGTGACCGTTGCGAAGGAAATCGAGCTTGCCGACAAGTTCGAGAACATGGGCGCGCAGATGGTTCGCGAGGTCGCCTCGAAGACCAGCGACCAGGCTGGTGACGGCACGACGACCGCGACCCTGCTGGCGCAGGCAATCGTGCGCGAGGGTCGAAGGCCGTGGCCGCCGGTCTCAACCCGATGGACCTGAAGCGTGGCGTCGATCTCGCGGTGGAGGCGGTCGTCGAGGATCTCAAGAGCCGCTCGAAGAAGGTCTCGACCAACGAGGAGATTGCCCAGGTCGGGACAATCTCAGCCAACGGTGAGCGCGATATTGGCGAGATGATCGCGCAGGCGATGCAGAAGGTCGGCAACGAGGGGGTCATCACAGTCGAGGAGGCGAAGAGCCTCGAGAGCAACGACACGAACTACGGCTACGACGCGCAGAAGGGCGAGTTCACCAACCTCGTTCAGTCGGGCATCCTCGACCCGACCAAGGTCGTGCGGCATGCTCTGCAAGGCGCGG
>JBFWRV010000192.1:0-4013 GCA_050248715.1 Hyphomicrobiaceae bacterium
AGTGCCGGCGATAGATGTGCGACCGCGCCGTCTTGTCCTTGCGCTTGAATTCGAGGAAGTTCTCCCTCCCGCTTACCGTCAGGCCGACCGACGGCAGCTCGAGCACGCCCTTGTCGGCGAAGCAGGATGCGTAGCTCTCCGCATCGCCGGCGTCGCTGCACAGGTTGTAGTAGGCGTAGAGGTTCATGATCGCAACATACGTGCACCACGCTCGCGCCTTAGCCGAAGAGCAGCACGGACGCGCACACGCGCTTTGATCATGTTGCGTTCGAAGGTCGAGAACGCGGCGGACATGATGAAGAACATCTCGCCAGCGGGTGTGCTCTTGTCGATTGCCATCTCGTGCGGATAGAGATCGACACCGACTGAACGCAGTTCCGCCAACGTCTTGTGCAGGTCCAGGGTGCTGCGGCCTAGCCTCGTCAGATCTCAGGCAGCAAGGACATCGTAACGGCGACGGACAGCATCCCGAAGGGCGGCGTCCAAACCGGGGCGACCCTTGCCGCCGCTGATACCCTCGTCGACGTAGATGGTCAGGACCTCATGTCCGCGGTACTGCGCCCCCAGCACTCCACCCGGCCTATCGGATAGTTTTACCGGAACACCGATCCCCTTGAAGGTCACCGCCTTCGAACGCTCGGTCGCAACGTTCATCTCGGCGCTGCCGCCAAGCGACTCACGGTTGTCAGGGCTTGTCCGATCGGCTTGGGATCGCGCTCAGTTCAGCCGGCCGGTCGATATCGATGCCGGCAAGTTCGTAGCCCTTGCGGAAATCGGCAATGTGCCTCTCCATCCACTTCCTGGCGGTTTCGACATCGGAGTTGGATATCGCATGGGCAATCGCTTCGTGCGCGGCGAGCAGACGCGTGCCGGCGACTTCGACGCCAACCAGAACCGCTTCGAATGCCGGATAGAAGAGCTGGCTGATTGCCTCGCGCGCCAGCATGATGGCGCGATTGCCTGCAGCCCGCACGATCAGCGTGTGGAATTCGACGTCGAGGGCCACCAGCGCTCTGCTGTCGGACAACGCTTCCCGTGTGCGCGCGAGGTTGTCCGTGATGCGATCCAGGTCTTCAGGGGTCGCCTTGCTCGCGGCCAGCGCAGTTGCCGCGGGCTCGATCGCGATGATGGCTTCCCACAGCTCGCGGAAGGTCACCCGGTGCAGAAGCATCGCTTGGCTGATGCGGTCGCCAACGCTGTCGTACGAGGGATGGCTGACGACGAGGCGCTTGCCGCTCACGCGCCGCACCATGCCTGTCTCCTCGAGGACCCGGATGCCTTCGCGAATCGTCGAGCGCGTGACGCCGAACTGATCTGCGAGCTTCTGCTCCGTGGGGAGCTGAATGCCGACTCCCAGGCGGCCGTCCATGATCTCCTTGAGTATGGCGTCCGAGACGATCCGATACGCCGGCGCGCGGGCAAGCCTTGCGAATTTGATTTCACTGCCCTTCATGGCATCGTCCTCTGCATGACTCGGTACTCCTGCTCGCGCAGGAGGCGGCGCCTGATCTTGCCGCTCGAAGTCTTAGGCAACTTCGTTACAAATTCGATCTTGCGCGGATACTTGTAGGGTGCAGTTGCCTGTTTGACGTGATCCTGAATCTCTTTGACCAACGCATCCGTCCCGGCAACTCCCGGCCGCAATATCACAAAAGCCTTCACAACCTCTCCGCGGTCGGGATCGGGGCTTCCGACCACCGCGCATTCCATGACGGCATCGTGCTCGATGACGGCATTCTCCACCTCGGCGGGGCCGATGCGATAGCCGGCGGAGTTGATGAGGTCATCCGACCGGCCAAGATAGAAAACATAGCCGTCACCGTCACGCTTCACGATATCGCCGCTGTCGAACCATTCGGCCCCGTCATGGTGCACAATCGACGCGCGGGTCAATTCCGGATCATTCCAATAGCCTAGCATCATTTGGGGATGGGGCAGACGGATAAGGAGGCGCCCAGCCTCACCCGGCCCGGCCGGCTTGTTGGCCACGTCGAGCACCGTGATGGTGGTGCCCGGCAGCGGCCGCCCCATTGATCCTGGCCGTATGGACATCGCGGGATAGTTGAGCACCGTCATCAGAGTTTCGGTCTGACCGTAGCCGTCCAGGATTCGGATGCCGCTCAGGCGACGCCAGCCCTCGACAATCTCCGGGTTGACCGTCTCGCCGGCGGAAATACACAGCCGCAGGGCCGACAGGTCGAAGGCGCTTGGATCCTCCAGCATGAGTTGGCGGAACTCGGTTGCTGCCGCGCAGAACACGGTTACCCGGTACTCCGAGAGAAGCTCGAACCGCTTTCTGGCGTCGAAGCGCCCGTTGTAGAACAGCACCGCACTGCCGCAGCTCCAGGGACCGAACAGGATGCTGGTGCCGGCCTTGCTCCATCCGGTATCGGCAGTACACCATATGATGTCCCGTTCCGTCAGCGCCGGCCAATACCAGGCGGAGACACGCCAGGAGAACAGGCTGCGCGCACCGTGGGTTACGCCTTTCGGCTTTCCCGTGGAACCGGAGGTATAATACATGATGGCAGGATCATCGGCGGCCATGCCCGCCGCCTCGAAGCGGTCGGGGGCTCCCTCCAAGGCCTGTGCAAAATCCGTCCAACCCTCCCCTCCACCCACGCTGATGCGCGCAGCAAGCTCCCACGGGCCATCGAACTTGCCGATGTTGGCAACCGTGGTGACGGCTGCGCGCGCGCCAGAGTGCTGGATGCGATAGGCGATATCTCCTTTTGTCAGCATGTCGATGCAGGGAACCGGGATGGCGCCGAGCTTCAAGCACGCCACCATCGCGATCTGCCACTCCGGCAAACGCGGCAGCATGACCAGCACGCGATCGGCCTTGGCCACGCCAAGGCCGTGCAGGACATTGGCGAAGCGATTTGAGAGCCTGGCGATATCTGCGAACGTAAACCGGCGCTCCGTGCCGGCCTCGTCACACCAGATCAATGCGACCCGTACCGGATCCTCGGCCCAGCGATCGACCACATCAGCGCCGAAGTTGAACTGAGCGGGCACCTCCCACCGGAAGTCGCTATAGGTGGCCGAATAATCGCGCATGGCCTCGCGGTTCATGGTCTTTCTCCTGCAGGAACGTGGCGGCGATCATAGCCGGGTTGCGCGCTGCCCATGACCAAGGGATAGGCACGTGCTGCGCGGGGCTCATTCAGCCCTCCCCCTCGTGATCTCGTGCGTAAATTCGAGCAGGGCGTGGCCAAGAGAGCCGAAGCCGGCAAAACGCGCATCCGTCGTCACGCCGCACTGGTACCGATCGTACAACTGCAGAAAAACGATACCGAGGCGGAACATCGCCAATACCCGGTAGAAAACGAAACTGTCGATGCTCCGTCCGGTCAGCTCGGCGTATTGCTGTAGTGCGTCAGAGCGACGGCGGAACGAGCCCGATGCGGTCGGCATCTGGCGGAGCTGTTGCATCGCTGGAGGATCGTCGGGATCCGACCAGTAGCTCAGGAGAACGGCGAGGTCCAACAAGGGATCGCCGCGTGTTGCAAGATCCCAGTCGAGAACCGCAACGGGCGCGAGTGTCCGGGGCTCCAGAATGATGTTGTCTAGCTTGAAATCGCCGTGCAGCAATGCGGGTGGCTGGTCGGGGACGATGCGATCCCGCAAATAGCCAATAATCGACGAGCACAAGGCCGAGGAAGGTCCGCGGACCACGAGATCGGCGCGCTTGCGCCATCCGTCCAGGGTGCGGGCGAGGAATCCTTGCGGCCGCCCGAAGTCGGAGAGCATCACATCCGCGGGATTGAGAGCATGCAGCCGAGCCAACAGCTCGATCATCATGTCGCTGAGAAGGGTTCCGACCTCGGGGCGCCGGCCCAAGTCTTCGGGGAGCTCTCCACGAATGATGCGGCCCGGCCGATACTCCAAAATCAAACACGGCGCCCCGAGGACATCGGCATCATCACAGAAATGAAGTGCTCGCGGTGCTTGTTCGTAGGCCCGCCAAAGATGCCGCAAGACCGAATACTCCCGTCTCATGTCGTTGGCCC
>JBFWRV010000193.1:0-3987 GCA_050248715.1 Hyphomicrobiaceae bacterium
AGAGCTCGTACTCGTGGGCTTCCGGCTTGCCGCAGAATTCGGTGCCGCGGTCGGTGAGCACGCGGCTGACCGCGATCTCGTGCTCGTCGAAGAACGGCACTACCCGATCGTTCATCAGATCGGCTGCGGTGAGCGGGGTCGTACGCATCCGGCGAAGGCCGCCTTGCGGGCATAGGGTGGGGTCGTTCTGATAGTCCCTGGGCGTTGTGTCTGGGGACTGTTTCGTGGGTATGTCTGGAGACAAGTCTGACCGGTACGTCGTTCTGGTCGGGCGTCGATACTTCAGCCCCGAGCAAAAGCGAGCGATCGTTGCCGAGGCGACCGGGATTGGCGTCAACGTTTCGGCCGTGGCACGCGCCCACAACATCAAGCCGAGCCTGCTGTTTCGCTGGAAGCGAGAGGCGTTCGAGGCATCGATGCAGGTTACGGTGCCGCCTCCACAGGCGCTCGTGCCGGTGACCGTGGCTTCGCCGTCGGAGCCTTCGGGCACGGCACCACTTCCCGAACGTCGTGGCCTCGAGCCGGTCATGTTCGAGATCGTCGTCGGTGGGCACACGCTTCGTGTACCGTCCGACGCCGATATAAAGAGCATCCGCCGCTTTGTAATCGCGCTCGAAGGTCTGTCATGATCCCCGTGCCTGCCAATCCCGCCCTGAGCGGAGCGGTGCGCGTGTGGATCGCGACCGGTCACACCGACATGCGCCGCGGTTTTCCAGGTCTCGCTTTACTCGTGCAGGAGACTTTGAAGGCCGATCCGTACTCCGGCCATCTGTTCGTTTTCCGTGGCCGTCGCGGCGACCTGATCAAAGTGATTTGGCACGACGGCCAAGGCGCCTGTCTGTTCTCGAAGCGCCTGGAACGCGGCCGCTTTATTTGGCCCACGCCGAGCGACGGCGCCGTGATGATCTCGCCCGCACAGCTTGGCTATTTGCTCGAGGGGATCGACTGGCGGGCGCCGCAGCACACATGGCGCCCCGAGCTTGCAGGCTGAGTGTGGCCGGCATGACTCGTCCCCGCGATTATCGGCAGACTGGCGATTACCGTCAGCGCGAAGCAGGTATCGTGTGTGGCCATGACGCGCGATGCTGCCAAGCTCCTCGACCACATCGCCGAGCTTGAGAGAAAGCTCAAGGCCGAGCAGGCGGCAAGAATCGCGTCCGAACAGCGTGCAGCCATCGCTGAGAGCCGTGCCAACGGGCTTGAGGCCGAGATCGAGACGCTCAAGCTGACCCTCGCCAAGCTGCGCCGCGACAAGTTCGGAGCCTCGTCGGAGCGCGGCGCCAAGCTCATCGATCAGCTGGAGCTGCAGCTGGCCGAGCTCGAGGAGAGGATCGCGCAAGATGATGCGGCGGCCGAGATCGCGGCCCGGCCACCAAACGAGCAGAGCGCCACCAGTGAGACGCGCCGCACGCCGGCCCGCCGGCCGCTGCCCGAGCACTTGCCGCGCGAGCGCATCGTTCATCCGGCGCCCTCCACCTGCCCATGCTGCGGCGGTCCGCTGAGGAAGCTGGGCGAGGACATCACCGAGACTCTGGAGCATGTGCCGGCGCAGTGGAAGGTCATCCAGCACGTGCGCGAGAAGTTCTCCTGTCGCAAATGCGAGGCCATCACCCAGCCGCCGGCGCCGTCGCACCCGATTGCCCGCGGTCGCGCCGGCCCACAGCTGTTGGCCCAGGTCCTGTTCGGCAAATATGGGGCGCACCTGCCGCTCAACCGGCAGAGCGAGATCTACGCCAAGGAGGGCATCGACCTCGATGTCTCGACGCTGGCCGACTGGGTCGGCGCCAGTGCGGCCACGTTGATGCCCCTGGTGGAAGCGATCGCCGAGCAGGTGTTCGCCGCCGAGCGTATCCATGCCGACGACACCACGGTGCCGGTGCTGGCCAAGGGCAAGACGCGCACGGGCCGGGTGTGGGTCTATGTGCGTGACGATGCACCCTTCGGCGGGCGCGGATCGCCGACGGCCATCTATTACTACTCGCCCGATCGGGGCAAGGAGCACCCCGAGCGCCATCTCGTCGGCTACAGCGGCCTCATGCAGGCCGACGCCTATGCCGGCTTCAACCGACTCTACGTAACGGGCCGCAAGCCGGGTCCCATCATCGAGGCCGCGTGCTGGGCGCACGGACGCAGGAAGTTCTATGAGCTGGCCGAGCTCCGCAAGGCACCGCTCGCCATTGAGGCCGTGCGCCGCATCGACGAGCTGTTTGCCATCGAGCGAGAGATCAATGGGCTGCCTCCAGATCAGCGCCTCGCCGTTCGAACGCAGCGATCGAGGGTGCTCGTCGACGAGCTCGAACAATGGATGCGCCGCGAGCGCCGCAAGCTCTCCTCCAGGAATCCGATCGCCAAGGCGATGGACTACAGCTTGAAGCGCTGGGCCGCCCTGACGCGCTTCCTCGACGACGGTCGCATCTGCATGACGAATAACGCCGCCGAGCGCGCCGTGCGCGGCATCGCGCTCGGCCGCAAGAACTGGACCTTCGCCGGTAGCGTCCAGTTTATTTCGCACTTTCGGTTTGGGCCGAGCGGCGGCCGGACCGGGCTCAGGCGGTGATGGCGCTCATCTGCTGGTCCTTCAGCAGCTCCATGTTCAGGTACCTCTTGGTCGACCATTCGCTGCCGGCGATGTAGCGCAGCCGGGCCGCAGCGAGGTTCAATGCCGATTGCCCGTCGGGGAACGCACCGACCACGCGCGAGCGCCGGCGGATCTCGCGCAGGATCCGCTCAAGGGGATTATTCGTCCGCACCCGCCGCCAGTGCGCCTCCGGGAACTCGTAGTAAGCCAACGTCTCGGCAACGCCCGTCTCCACGAGTTCGGCGGCTTTGGTGAGCCGCAACGCGCGCAGCTTGGCGACCACGCGCAAAGCCTTTTCCCGGGCAGCCGCAATGTCCTCGCTGGCGTGGATCGCCTTCAGCATCGCAGCAACCTCGCGCATCTTCGGCCTCGGCACATGGCTGAAGATGTTGCGGTAGAAATGCACCACGCACCTTTGCCATGATGCGTCCGGGAAGTACTCGGCGGCGCTCTCGGCAAGACCCAGACAGGCATCCGAGATGATCAGCCGCACGCCGGTCAACCCCCGCTCCTTCAAATGCCTCAGGAACCCCGACCAGCCGGCCTTGTCTTCCTTCGCGCCCTCGCAGATGCCCAATATCTCCCGGTAGCCCTCGGCGTTCACCGCGATCGCCACCAGCAATGAGACATTCCTCACCTCGCCGGCCCATGTGCGCTTCATGACGATGCCGTCAAGGTACAGGTAAGGATGCTCGCCCTCGATCCGCCGATTGCGCCAGGTCTCGATCGTCTCGTAGATCTTCTTGTTGAGGTCAGACACCGTCGATGGTGACACGCGCGTGCCCCACAACGCCTCGGTGATATCCTCCACGCGACGTACCGACACGCCGGCCAGGTACATCTCGATCAGGGCTTCCTCCACGGAGGCTTCCCGCCGCCGGTAGCGCTCGATGATCGCCGTCTCGAACGTCTGCCGCCGCAGCTTCGGCACCTTCAATGTGACGTCGCCAGCCTTGGTCTGCAGGCCCCGTTCGTAGTGGCCGGCCCGCGTGTCGCGTCGAGCCTCGGTGCGCTCGTAGCGCTGCGCATTGCACAGCCGATCGGCCTCGGCGTCGAGGAGTGCGTTCAGCGTCTCCTCGACCGTGCCGCGAACAACCCGATCCAGGTGTCCCCTGATCCGTTCGTCGTCGATCGTGATGACATTCGACAGCGGAATCGTCCTATCCTCGTCAGCCATGGCGGCTTCGTTCCTCTCTTCCGGTTGACCTAAGCCATCGCCGAAAGAGCCAGATTCGGGGCCGCCAGCCCTCACTCAATTGTGCGAAACAAACCGTACGTCATCCGGCCAGCGCCAGCTCGCCGCCCTTCTCGTACAGCTCCTTGAAGCGGTAGAAACTGTCGCGGCTGTATCCCATCACCTTGCAGGCCTGGGACACGCTGCCCAGCTGCTTGGCCAGCTCCAGCAGGCC
>JBFWRV010000194.1:0-3970 GCA_050248715.1 Hyphomicrobiaceae bacterium
AGCGATGGGATATGCCGTCCGACAGCCTGGGCGACTGACACCGGAGATCTCCACTCTTCACCAAGCTCAAACTAACGTGATTGCGAGCAACCGTGAAGCTGAAGGTCAGGCTCGAAGCTGCTACAGGGGCATCCTTTCCTCACGCCTCCAGCTTGAGCGGAACCGCAGAAATGTTCGAGCTAAAGGTGATGAGGCAAATCAATTGCAGAGCCGAACAAGCGCTTGCCAACGCCATGGCCCTGCCCCAAAAGGTGCTCGCCAATCGCCAGGGGCGTTCCTCTAGTCTGCATCCGGCAACCGCGAGCATGACACTTCAATAGCGCGCTAGATCCCGCGGGAAGCGCGTGCCGAAGCGTACCCACATCGTCTCGAACCCGGCCGCCTTCGGATGACTGTGAATGCATCGGTAACGGATAAGCTTGAGCGGAGGCGCAAAAAAGCGGAGTACACCTGGAGAAGTGCGCCCCGCCTCTCACGTACCCGCGTGTGCGTACCACGTAGGCTCGGCGAGATTGGTGCTCGCTACTGCCTAGGTCCCGTCGGAGGCGTCGTGGCCGGAGGCGTAGACGTTGCTGGTGGCGTGGTAGTTGGTCCTGTTGTCCGGGTGTCGGTGACCGGATTGGTTGTGCGGTTGTCCCAGTCGCCAAAGAATAAGATGCCGATACCTAGAAGGACTGCAACTCCGAGAAGGATGGGCACAAAGCTCCAGCTACCGTCGTCGCGGCGTAATCTCATCCGATCCCGCATGTCGGGTCGATCGGGATCGCGGTTGAAAGTCATCTGATTGCTCCCTTTTTGTTCGCGTGGTTGTCAACGTGAGGTGCGGGCGCTTGTTCCTTGAGACTCCTTTGATCCGTGAGCGCTGCACCGACCCTGCGCGCGGGTTTCTGAGCCGGCTGAAATCGGTGCTCCCAATCAGCGGTGAAGAACGAATATGCAAAGGCGAGGGCAGCGAGCCGGGGCAAGGCCGTCGTCCCCGGCGCCGTTGTGCTGGCTCCTCTCAAATCGCCAGGCCGGCCATTGTTATTCTGCGCCAGGCTCGGCCCTTGACACCGCCTCGCCCCTAACTAAATGGGCAGCCAAAAAGAGCTTCAGCTGTCTTGTTTGAACCGCGCGGCGGCATGGCGCGGTCGCGATCTTCCCGTGTCTTATTCTGACGAAGGAGGACCTCATGTTGCGCATTCCGACGAAGTCGGCCGGGGATTCCGAGCGAAGGCGGCCACCCATTCCAATTGAAGCCGGCCAGGGATTCCGATGATCCCGGCCACCTCTGGGCCCTTGCTCTCGTGTCGGCATTGTCATCAGTTCATTCGACCGGCTCGGCGTCAAGTTTCTGACGCTTGGCGGCCGCCTTGCGCAGGCTCTCTCCCTTGAGGATGAGGCGATGCGCGTTGTGCACCAGACGGTCGAGGATGGCGTCGGCGATGGTGGGATCACCAATGGTCTCATGCCAGTGCTCCACGGGGAGCTGGCTCGTCACCATGGTGGACCCCCGTCCGTGCCGGTCCTCCAGGATCTCCAGCAGGTCTCGGCGCTGATCGGCGGTCGGGGGCGACAGCCCCCAGTCGTCGAGGATCAGCAGCTCGACGCGCGCCAAGCTCCGGAGCAACCGATCGAGCCGACCATCGCCGCGGGCCAGCGCCAGGGCATCGAACAGCCTCGGCACCCGGTGGTAGAGGACGGAGCGATTGTCGCGGCAGGCCTTGTGGCCAAGGGCACATGCGATCCAACTTTTGCCCACCCCGGTCTTGCCGACGATGAGCAAGTTCTGATGCCGCTCGATCCACTCGCCATCTGCCAGCATCTGGAACAGCGCCCGGTCGAGCCCGCGCGGCGTCTTCGTGTCGACGTCCTCGATGACAGCGTTCTGCCGGAGGCTGGCGTAGCGCAAGCGGGTCTTGAGCCGCTTGTTGTCGCGCTCGGTTGCCTCGCGATCGACGAGCAGCGCGAAGCGCTCCTCGAAGCCGAGCGCGGCGATGTCGGGTTGCTTGCGCTGCTCCTCCAGCGCCTTGGCCATGCCGGTCAGCCCGAGCGCTGCCAGGCGCTCTTCGGTTGGATGCTTGAGCATGTGCTCTCCTCTTTCCATGTCCGCCGGTTTGCTCCATCCCCTGGCAGCGGCTCTTCAGTGGTAGTAGCCGGTGCCGCGGATGTTGCCGTGCCGGATCGGCGGGGTGTCCGGCGTCGGTTCGCGTGCATAAGCTCGGTCGAGCCCGTTCTTCAGGATCGAGGCGATCGAGCCGTAGGTGATGGCGCCGATGTCGTTGCCGCGCTTGCAGGCGGCCTCGACCCGGGCAGAGCCGTAGCTCTGCGCCAGCCGCAGGATGCCGCGGCAGGCGCGGAAGCCCTGCTCGGGATGCGGCTTGGCCTTCATGATGGCTTGCACGAGTGCGATGGTCGCCGGGCCGATCTTCCTGGCCTCGCGCATCATCCGCGCCGGCGTCCACTCGGCGTAGCGCCGATGCGAGCTCGGCATGTGCTCCCGGATGGTCGTGTGGCGATGCCGCACGTTCGAGCGCGCATGGCTCGCCACCCGGCTGCCCCTGTGGAAGATCTCTATCGTCGTATCGGTGATGCGGGCCTCGACCTGCTCGCGGATCAGGCGCGACGGCACCGAGTAGTAGTGGCGCTCGACCTCGACGTGATAGTCGGGTGCGACCCGGCACTTCTTCCACTCGGCATACTGGTAGGGTTCGCTCGGCAGCCCCTTCAGAGCCGGCCGCTCGACCGTCTCGAGCAGCTCGAGCCGGCTGACGCCGAGCTTGCGCATGATGCGGGCGTTGAGGTCGGCGACGATCTTCCGGATCGCCACATTGAGCTCGAACAGCGAGAAGAAGCGCCGGTTGCGCAAGCGCGCAAGCACGTAGCGCTCGATGATGAGCACGCCGACTTCGACCTTGGCCTTGTCGCGTGGCTTCCTCGGCCGGGTGGGCAATATCGCCGTGTCGTAGTGGGCGGCGAGATCCTGGTAGGTGCGGTTGATGCCGGGCTCGTAGCGGCAGGTCGCGGTGACGCCGGCCTTGAGGTTGTCGCACACCACGGCAGCGGGCACGCCCCCGATCGCCGCGAAGGCATTGACGTGGGCGCCGATCCACTCTGGCAACGCCTCGCTCCAGCGGGCCTCGGCATAGGTGTAGTTGGAGGCCCCCAGCACCGCGACGAAGATATGGGCGCGGCCTTCCTCACCCGTCGCCGTGTCGAACACCGGCACCGTGTCGCCGGCCCAGTCGACGAACAGCTTCTCGCCGGCGGCATGCGTCTGCCGCATCGTTGCCGACACGGTCTTGCGCCAATCCCGGTAGAGGTCGCAGAAGCGACTATAGCCGTAGCCGTCGACATGATCGGCGCGGTACTCCTCCCACAGCAGCTGCAGCGTCACACCCCGCCGCTTCAGCTCCTTGTGAACGTGGTTCCAATCCGGCTGGGCTCGTGCCGGTGTGGCCTCGAACGATGGCGGCGTGAACAGGCGCCGCTCCAACTCGGCGTCGTCCATCTCCTCTGGCACCGGCCAGGTGATGCCGACCACACCGGCACGCCGCAGATACTCGGCAACCGTCGACCGGCTCACGCCCACCGACACGGCAATCTGCCGCTCGCTCAGGCCGAGCGCGTGCTTCAGTCTCAGGGCTTGGCGGATCTTCCGCATCGGCGCTCTCTCGGCGGGCATCGGACCTCCCTTGCGTCAGCGCAAAGGAGGCCGCGTGCCGCGATTCGTTCGCCGGCACCGAGAGCGTCAGGCCCACCCCAAGGGGGTGGCCGAATTCGATCGGAACAGGTGGCCGACTTCCGTCGGAACGGGTGGCCGGATTGCGTCGGAACCAGTGGCCGACTTGGCTCGGATTATGCATCCTTGATGGTGAACCACTCGCGCCGGCTCGGGCCTTTGTACTTCACCTGTACATAGGGGACCTTGCCGGCGGAGATGCCGTGTTCTCCGACCTTGCTCAAGTCCCCCACCATGAGCAGAGCATTC
>JBFWRV010000195.1:0-3955 GCA_050248715.1 Hyphomicrobiaceae bacterium
GTTCGTAGTTGGCGTAGGTCGTCGCCCGGATACGAGGCTTGGCAGCGGTCGTGAGCCAACGATCGAGGTACTCGCCCACCTTCACTCGATCAGGTACGACATCCTTCAGGTGCGGGGCGGTGTTGGCCAGTCTCTGAAGCTTGTTTTGCACGTCCTGTTTCGTCGTGCCAAAAATCGTCCGCCGCTTCCGTTTCCCTTCCGAGTCGTAGCCAACGCTGATCGTGGCGCACCACGTGCCGGCGCTGCGCTGGTAAATGGAGCCTTCGCCCCGACCCCGACGCTTCGTCTTCTCCTGTACACGTTTCGCCATTATTCCTTCTCCTCAAGGCCTGAAACCCAGTTGCGAACCGTCTTCATGTTGGAATTCGTCTCCTTCGCGATTTCGCGCATCGACCGGCCTTCCAGTCGCATGGCGATGGCCTGCCGTTTACGGCGTTGGTAGGACTTCACGCGGCAATTGTCGGAACAAAAAATCCGATCGGCCCGGTTGATTTGAGGTGTCACTTCGAATGGCTTTTGACACTGTTCGCAATTGCGATAGGTCTTGTTCTCAACGATGGCCAAAACAAATTGAACGTAGATCACGTCCAAAAGCGAAAGTGCGGTTATCTGGAGCCGCATTCCAGTTGGTGTCACTTCAACATCCAACTGAGTCGTGCTTGACGACAGGATTTCGTTAATCAGTACGGTCAGATCTTCAATGTGTTTTGTGCTAGCGCGCCGGGATGCCGGAATAGACGAGGTGAGCTCTTTGATCTGCTCAATTTGCGAGCGGAGATAACTGATCGAAGACGTCCATCCCTCTAGGGAAAGGCCACCGTCCTTATGAAGTTCAGAATAGGTGGCGAGGTCGCCGTATTGGTTTGCAAACTCAAGAATTGCATGTTGATCCGCGGGGAGGGAGGCAAAGATGCGGAACAAAGCAGGCTCTTCGATGAATGGGTCATAACGGTATTTAAAAATATCAACGCCGTCGCTGTTGATCAGCCGATCGTGCCCGACGGCTTGCAGGTATATACGCTCGTCATCCGGGGCGCCAGGGTAGATTTCACCGAAATCCACCCAACGGTAGCCATCGGGGTCTCGGTAGATGGAACTTCGAAATTTTACCATCGCACACCTCGGCATTTTTACGACTGTATTTACGGATAAGCATGTTGCAGACGTTTGTTTTGCCCGTCTGCCGCATTTATGATTACCGTATCGATAGTAGTAAATCAACCACTTCACGCGCAAGGAGGTTCAAACGTGCCAGACACGACGAAAGAGGCGATGGTCGATTCGAGCGGGCTCCGGCCCGTAGCGGTCGTGGCCAAATTCCTGGCGATTAGCCGGAGTAAGGTCTACCAGCTCATGGATCAGGGCGATTTGCCCTATGTGAAGCTCGGAAAGAGCCGCCGCGTCCGTTGGGCGGACGTGCTGAAGCTGGTTGACGACCACTTGGTCGAGCGCGCCTAGGGCCAGCCTCAAATTGCATTCTGAGCAGGAAAGGACCCTGTGGAATGTTCAACGAAGCGGCAAGCGAACCCTGCCCAACCTGCGTCGAACACGAAGTCTGTCCCGACTGTCGGCGCTGCACTGTCTGCTGCCACTGTTCCCCTGGCGAAGGCTAGGAGGTCCAGTGCGAGAAATTGCCATCGCCTACCACAGGGCCGGCCTATGCGTGCTGCCCGCGATTCTCGCGGAAAAGCGGCCTGCGCTCGCGGGCTGGAAGCAGTACCAGAAGCTGCCGCCGACCGAGCCACAAGTAAACTCGTGGTTCACCAATGACCAGCCGCTATGCGTCCTGGCCGGCGCAGTGTCAGCCAACCTGGAGATGATCGACTTCGATCACGAAGGGGAGCTATTCGACCGCTGGCGAGAGCTCGTCGCGACAGAAGCTCCCGCATTGCTTGGGCGGCTCGTGATCGAACGGTCACAATCGGGCGGGAGGCACGCCATCTATCGTTGCGAAGCACCGGTGTCCGGCAACCGAAAATTGGCGCAGCGCAGCATCGAAGCCGACAGCGACGCCCCGTTTTTCATTGGCAGCAAGCGGTATGTGCCGCACCGAGTGGGAGATCGGTTCCAAGTGACCATCACACTCATCGAAACACGCGGCGAAGGTGGACTGTTCCTGTGCGCTCCGACGCCGGGTTATGCACTCGAACAGGGTTCGTTCGAGCAGTTGCCGGTAATCACCGAGTCGGAGCGTGAGATCCTGCTCGAAGCCGCGTGTGCCCTGAATGAAGCGGTGCCGTCCACGCAGCAATGGCGCGGCTCGATCGCGATTGGCCGACCGGGCGACGAGTTCAACGAACGCGGGGACGTGCGAGATATCCTGCGTCGCAACGGTTGGCAATTGGTACGAGGCGGTCCAAATGAATATTGGCGACGCCCGGGCAAGGAGCAGGGCTGGAGCGCCACGCTCAAAGATGGCGTGCTGTACGTGTTCTCCAGCAACGCCGCGCCGTTCGAGCCCGATCGAGCTTACACGCCGTTCGCGGTCTTCACGCTCCTGGAACATGGTGGCGATTTCGGAACTGCGGCAGCCGCACTGCGATTGGACGGTTACGGTCAGGTTTCGGTCAATAGCGACGAGGTTGATCCTTCCCACACGAAGTGCAACGGCCACCAGCGTTCGCTTCCCGTGCAACCGGCTCATCCCGATCCTGGACCGTTGCCGACGAAGCTTCTCCGTGTGCCCGGATTGGTGTCGGACGTCATGGACCACTGCCTAGCGACCGCGCCCTATCCGAATACGGCGCTTGCGTTCTGCGGCGCATTGGCCCTTCAGGCGTTACTCGCAGGCCGCAAAGTTCGTGACTGCGCCGACAATCGCACCAACCTATATCTACTGGCGCTCGCATATTCGTCGGTCGGCAAGGATTGGCCTCGCAAGGTCAACACGCACATCTTGCATCGCGTAGGGCTCGTAAACTCCCTCGGGGAAAAGTTTGCCAGCGGCGAGGGCATCCAGGATGCGCTTTTCGAGACGCCCGCGATGTTGTTCCAAACGGATGAGATCGACGGTTTGCTCCAGTCAATCAACAAGTCCCGCGACGCACGGCATGAGTCCATCATGGGTACGTTGCTTACGATGTACTCGGCCGCGAACAGCATCTACCCGATGCGGCGCAAGGCGGGTAAGGAATCTGCCGGCGCGATCGATCAACCGTGTCTGGTGATCTACGGCACCGCAATCCCGACCCATTATTACGAGGCGCTCTCGGAGCGAATGCTCACTAACGGGTTCTTCGCCCGGATGATGATCGTCGAAAGTGGTCCCCGTAGCGACGGTCAGGAGCCCGGGATCATCGATCCGCCGGCCAGCGTCATTGATGTCGCCCGCTGGTGGGCGGAATTTAACCCTGGCACCGGCAACGCGGAAACCTGGCATCCGAAGCCTCGCATCGTCGAGGCTGACGCTGACGCCCGCGATCTATTAGCGCAGGCTCGCAGGGATTCAGACACTGAATATGCCAACGCCGAGACACGGGGCGACCCGGTCGGCACGACCGTTTGGGGCCGAGTGCCGGAGCAGATTCGAAAACTCGCGCTTTTGTATGCGGTGAGCGCCAATCACAAGTCGCCGCAGATCGATGTGGCAGCGGTGCGGTGGGCGACCGAATTCATGGTGCACCAGACGCAACGCATGCTGTTCATGGCACACAACCATGTGGCGGAAAACCCGTTCCACGCCAACTGCTTGAAACTTCTCCGAAAGGTTCGTGAGTCGCCCAATCGCGTGATCGCCCACAGCGTTCTGCTGAAGCGTATGAAGATCGGCGCGAAGGAGTTCGGGGAACTGGTGATGACGCTCGAACAACAGGGGGATTTGCAGACGATCACGCAAGACACCGCTGGACGGCCCCAGCGGCATTATCGGCTGGGTGAAACCAGTGGGTGAAAGGTGAAAGAAGTCCCGGCCGGTGGACCCACATGGCGGGTGAAAGAGGCCACAGAACGGAGAACA
>JBFWRV010000196.1:0-3952 GCA_050248715.1 Hyphomicrobiaceae bacterium
ACTATGTGACCTCACCGCAGTTCGCACAGAAGCTCAGGGCTGTGTTCGACCTGTTCACGAAGATGCGCGAGGAACTGGAGTCCGAGAAGAACCAGGCGCTGCAGCGCTGGGCACGGCGCGAAAAGCAGCTGCAGTCCGGCGTCGCGGCACTCCTCGGCATCGGAGGGGAGGTTCAAGGGTTGGCACAAGAAGCCCTGCCGGCGCTCGAATTGCAGCCGAGTCCGGCAGGGCCCGAGGACACTTAACGTGTCCTCGGTTGGGCCAACGGGCGGCCACGGGACGGCCGCCCAGGACCGCGAGTGGAGCAGGGACAGCGGAGCGAGAGGGGCGCAGGAATCGCAACGTGAGGAATTGTTCAGGCTCTGGCTCCGTGAACTAGTAGTCCTAGAAAGCTGTCGCGCATCGGGATACGGGTGATGCAATGAAGCTCGAAAAATTCGCAGATGTACTGAATTCCATTGAGAAGAATCGCTCACGTCCATTTCATCTGCTGCTCGGCAATGGGTTCAGCATGGCCTACGATCCAAGTATCTTTTCCTATAACGCGTTGCATGGGTTTGTAGAAAAGCTAGACGATGATCTTCTGAAAAAGCTATTCGAGGTTACCAAGACAAGAAATTTCGAAATCGTCTTGGAACAACTGTCGACTTTCATCGCATTACTTGATGCATTCGGATCGGACAGACGCCTAACCAAGCAGGTTCTGGCCGCCAGTGAGGCTCTGAAAAGCAGCTTGATTGATGCAATTCGTGCTCTTCATCCGGAGCATGTATTCAAGGTTCCTGAAGAGCGGATGGCCGCATGCGCGAAGTTCTTGAGCACCTTCCTCAATTCTGGCGGGAACCTGTACACAACAAACTACGACTTGCTTTTGTATTGGGTTTTGATGCGCTCTGGTCTGAAGCCCGGAGATGGATTTGGACGCGACAATCAGGCAGAGAATCCGACGGAGGAACCCGAATACTCAGAGCTGAGATGGGACAGGAACAAAGATAGCCAGAGGGTCTTCTACGTTCACGGAGCACTGCCGTTGTTTGACACCGGCGTCGAAGTGATCAAGGAACAGTACGACGGCGTTGACTACCTCCTCGATCGGGTGGGCCGGAGGATCGAAGTGGGCCACTATCCCGTATTCGTGACCGCGGGTAATGGCAGCCAGAAGCTCGCCCACATCAAGCACAACCGCTACCTTGACTACTGTTATGAAAGCTTGGCCACCGTGACCGGCTCCAAAGTGACATTCGGATTTGGTTTCGGCGAATCCGATGAGCACATCATCGAGGCATTGAATCGCGCTACCAAGCTAAGGGGCGATGCTGGGGACAAGCTCTGGAGTGTGTACATCGGCGTCAACTCGCAGAGAAGCTATGAGAATGCTGTGACTGTAGCGACGAAGCTCAAGTGTAAGGTCCGCATCTACGACGCGCGGACCGCAAGTGTCTGGGGAGATCAATAGTGGATACCGCATCGAGCGTGCCGGCATGAGCGGCATGACGTTGAGCGGTACGCTGATCGCATGGTGGGGCGCAGCGCTCAGCACAGTCCTGGCATTCGTGAAGTTATGGGAGATTTGGAGGGATCGATTCAGAATTGAAGTTTCATATAACTTCACTGGCTCGGAGCAAATAGGCAACGAGGTGCTGATCCGAAATCTTGGCAATAGGCCTTTCATTCTTGCCCACTGGGAGCTCTTTTATGCCTCACGCTACTGTCATCGCTGGAAAGAAAGTCCAATAGAGTCCCGCGAGTATGACGATGGAGATACGACCGTCGATCCGCAGCGCACATTGACGCTTCGATTTTCTGAGGAACGATACTTCTGGTGGGGCGGTGCGGCGATGCGGAGGCGCGCGATATACATTCGCCTACATATTGCAGGTAGAAGGCCAATTACGCGGACCGTGTATCAGTCCTAGCATTTCGAACCCGCTCACAAGCGGTCGCCGCGCGATTGGCTGACGGTCGATCCCGCGACACGCTGGCCTACGTCGAAAGTTCTGTAAGGCGTTGATATGCATGGCCTGTTACTCGTCCAGTGTTGGTCCTAAGAGAGTGTGAGCTGGGGCTGGTAGGATTTGTTCAGGACGAACAACGGGGCAAGTGATTGCCGGTGGGGATCTCCTCCAATTTCGGGTTTCTGAAGGCGCATGACGAGCAGCTGGTCCGGCTGGGGCTGCTGGCGGAGCGCTATTTCCCGGAGGATCCGAATACCTGTCTTCTGAAGCTCCGGCAGCTGACCGAGCTGCTGGCGCAGCTGCTGGCGACCCGGGTCGGGCAGTACGAGTCGTCGGCCGAGTCGCAGTACGACCTGCTGCGCCGGCTGCAGGACACCGGTGTCCTGCCGCGCGAGGTTGCGCAGCTCTTCGGCGAGGTTCGCCGCCTTGGCAATGCCGCGAGCCATGCGGTGGCCGGCGATCATAGGACTGCGCTCTCCGCGCTCAAGATCACCTGGCAGCTCGGGCTCTGGTACCACCGGACCTTCGCCGACAAGGGCTACAAGTCCGGGCCATTCGTGCCGCCCGCGGCGCCTCAGGACGAGAGTCAGGAACTGAAGGCGGAACTCGCGGCGCTTCGCGAGAAAGTGCAGTCGTTCGAGGCGACTCACGCGGCCGCGGCCAGGGAACTCGACGCGGCGCGCTCCTCCCTGCAGGCACTGCGAGCGGACCAGTCGTTCTGGGAACAGATGGCGGCGGAGGCCGAGGTCGCAAAGGCCGCCATCGAAGCGAAGCTCGCGGCCCAGCAGTCGACGGCCAGTCAGCAGCCCGCCGCGACCGTGGCGGCAGTGGCCGCATCGGCGGTCGCGGCGGCCGCATATGTCGAACTCGACGAAGCCGAGACCCGCAAGCTCATCGATGCGCAGCTCCGGCAGGCGGGCTGGGAAGCGGATACCGTGCGGCTCACTTATCGCGCGGGAGTACGGCCCGAGAAGGGCCGGAACCTCGCCATCGCCGAGTGGCCGACGGCCTCAGGACCAGCAGACTATGTGTTGTTCGCGGGAATGACGCCGCTTGCAACCGTCGAGGCGAAGCGCGCCAATCGTGATGTATCGGGAGCGCTGCAGCAGGCGGCGCGGTATTCCCGCGGGCTCGTCGGTGAGCGGTCGCCTGGCGAGAACGGCGGTCCCTGGGGCGAGTTCGGCATTCCGTTCCTGTTCTCAACCAATGGGCGGCCCTTCCTCAAGCAGCTGGAGACCTTCAGCGGCATCTGGTTCCGCGATGTGCGCAGACCTAAGAACCTCGCGCGGGCGATCGAGAGCTGGTATTCGCCGGAGGGTCTCGTCGCGCTCCTCAAGCAGGATGTCGATGAGGCGGAGTCACGTCTTGCGAGCGAAGGGTTCGAGTACGGCTTTCCGCTCCGGCCCTATCAGAAGGCGGCCATTCAGGCGGTCGAGAAGGGGATCTCCGAGGGTCGGCGCACGCTGCTCCTCGCCATGGCGACGGGTACGGGCAAGACCAAAACCTGCATCGCGCTCATCTATCGGCTGCTCAAGACCCAGCGGTTCAACCGGATCCTGTTCCTCGTCGATCGTTCGGCGCTCGGCGAGCAGGCGGCCAACTCGTTCAAAGACACGCGCATGGAGAGCCTCAACACCTTCGCGCAGGTGTTCGCGATCAAGGAGATCGACGAGGCAGCGCCCGATTCCGACACCAAGGTACACATCGCGACCGTTCAAGGCATGGTCGCGAGGCTCCTGAACGCCGGGGAGTCGGCGTCGGTTCCAGCGGTCGATGCCTATGACTGCATCGTCGTCGATGAATGCCACCGCGGGTACCTTCTCGACCGCGAGCTGTCCGATACCGAGCTGCAGTTCCGCGGGTACGAAGACTATGTGTCGAAGTACCGCAAGGTCATCGAGTACTTCGATGCCGTGAAGATCGGGCTCACCGCCACGCCGGCGCTGCAGACCGTCCAGATCTTCGGGCAGCCGATCTTCACGTACAGCTACCGCGAG
>JBFWRV010000197.1:0-3905 GCA_050248715.1 Hyphomicrobiaceae bacterium
CGGCGAAAGAAACTCGAGATCGTCCAGCTCTGGCGGTGCGCGTCTTGCAAACGGACCTTCACGCCCGGACCGGAGGCCATCCGCAACAAGACCTATCCCCTGCGCACGGTGATTGGCGCGCTCTCGACCTACAACCTCGGCTACTCGCTCGAGGACACGGCAACGCGAATCAAGTCAAAGAGCGGCCGCCACGTCGCTAGCTCTACGATCTCGGGTTGGCTGGCGCAACATCATGAGCTGCTGAGCTATCTGCGCTTACGCGAACGCGGCCGCCACCTCTTCCCTCCCGCGCAGACGATCCGCTCGATCAAACTCTACCACCGGCAAATCTACCGGTATTCATTCCACCGACCCAAGCTCGAACTCCTTCGGCGCGGCGAGCTTGACGACAAGCGTAGGGGCGATATTCGCTTTGCGCCGGTCGCAAACTTCCTTGAGGCGGTACCTCTCATTTGTCCACACGATTTGTTCCGTGCTGAGGACCGCGGGCGCGCGTCGCAAGCGCAGCCAAAGTTCGCCGACATCACTCGCGTCATTGTGAACCGCAAGGAGAACATTGCAACGCGCATCTCGGATCTGATCATCCCCGCGGTCGGCAACAACAAGCTCCGGCACGAGACGCTGCAAAAATTCATGCTGACCAACGACAGCGTGACAGTGGCGATCGAGATCCCCATCTGGCTAACGGAGGCCGACATTTCGGCGTTGGAGCAGCAGTACGATATCGAGCTCGAGCCGCGGGTGGGTGCGGCCGAGCGAACGATCACTGGGCACATAGATTTTTTGCAGGTACGCAACGGCGCGGTTCATATTCTCGACTACAAACCTGACGCGCGAACCAACAAGCCCATCGCGCAGCTGGCGATCTATGCGCTTGCGCTCACGCGTCTCATCCCCGGCCTCAAGCTCTTCGACATCAAGTGCGCCTGGTTCAACGAAGAGGAATATCTCGAATTTTTTCCACGCTCTCTATTCACGCTTCAAAAAGGGTGACGAATTGCTCGTCACCCTCGTGCTCACGTCTGCGGTTTCGGCGATCCTAAGCGTGCCACGTTGGATGCAAGGAGTCGGATACCGTAGTATCGCTTACCGAATTTTCGGATCTTCCCGGCGAGCTCGGGTACCGCTCTCACGCGATCGAACTCCTCGTGGAACTCCTCCTGTAGCGCCGCGTCGGTTTGGTTTGCAACGCACCAGACCTCATAGTCGGCGTGCAGCGCTTCAATCGTGATCGCGCCGACGTCCATCGTTGGCTCTGTCCGATCTGCCATCCATTTCACGACGCGCCCCTTCTGGTCAGAGCCGGTCTCGACGGGAAGTAGCTCGCCATGACGCGACATGTCCGGCTGCAGCGTGACAATCCCATCGTCTCGCGTGCGCCTCGTGGCCTCGGCATACGCGACAACGCCCGCAGGTCCGAACGCGGACACGATTTCAATCAGGAACGCAAACGCCAACGGGAAGCCGAAGGCAACGTCGCGCACATCGAGTTGACCGCGAGAGAGCCATGCAAACAACTCGGCAACGGGATCGGCCGGCAGAGAGCCACCGAGCTCGCGCAGGGCAGTGATCTGAGCCCGCAGTTCGCGCTGTCGCAATTGTAAGCGTGCAGCCTCCTCAGCGGATGCCCGCTCCTCTCGCAAATCCGCAACCTCGCGACAGGCCTGCGCGGTCGCGCGATCATCTTTCGTGCAATTCGCCGAAAGTTTTCCGACCGTTCCGCGTACACGCTCGCCTACTACAATCGGCCGCGCGAGCACGGCTGAGATCGCCGCGTCAACTTGCGCCACCGTGCGCTGTGTGACCCTCGACAGCTTGCCAGCGATCTCTTCGAGCTCGCGTTCGGAATCTTTGTAGTTGGCAACCTTTGCTTCACGGCCACCGATCAGCGCCGTGCGATCTTGCGCGTAGACGCCGACCGCACCAGTGAGTCCCCACAACAGGCAGAGCAGCCAGATCGGCATGAGGCTCAACGCAAAACGCTTCTGCTTTGCGCGCCACAGGCCTGTGATGATGATGAGGCCCGTTACCTTCCACAGATCGGCGGCGACATTCGCCCAGCCGAAGACATGCGCTTTTTCTTCGGTCTGTCCGAAGCCGTAACCGAAGAGATAGTTTGCCCGCAGTGACACCGCGACCATGCCCGCGGTTGCAATGCTGAGTACGATGATCACCAGCCACCGGACGATGCGACTGGTCTCGCTTGTCGTCATGTTGACCTCCACTCTTCAGGGAGGCCGACGAGCTCCGGCAAGGAGCGCGTCAGCACTCCTTGCTTGGCAACGACCACTCGTCGTCTAGAGGTAAGTGTACTTTGAAAGCGCTCGCAAACGTGTGCGCCGCCCATGCTCACTTCCCGAGCTTGCCGTGTTCCTGTTCGTAGAGCTGCAGCATCCGCTCGAGCATTACGAGGAGAGTGATGTTGTCCCGCACGGCGAGCTGTTTGATGCGCTTCTTCATTCCCTGGGGGATTTTGAAGTTGAGCTGCGCAAGGTCATCGTCGCCCGTATACCCTCGAGCCGGTTCGGGCTGGCTAAGCGTAGCTTTCGATTCGGTCGGCGCGGGTGGTGCTCCGAGCTTTTTAGCTTTGCCGAGCCAGCTTCCGAGCGTCTTCGTGACATCGTCTTCGCGGCTCATGACGCTTCCTTCTTCTTGCGGGCCACGACTGGCCGCTGACGGCGCTGTCTCGCCCGAAGCAGCATGGCGACGCGCTCGTAGAGCCCTTCCATCAACTCATCCAACCGGGCATTGAGGGCCTTCGTTTCCGTGACCGCCTGCCCGCGGCTGTGCGCCTCTCGATACGCTGTGCGCTCGGGGATGTAGCCCGGCAGTACGTCGTATCCCGCTTCCTCGAGGTAGACGCGCGCCCGCTCTGCTTCGGCTTCAGAGAGGATCCGACAGAGAGCAAGGACCAGCCGTTCTTTCGGGATACCGGCCTCTACGAGTTCGTGGAAAAGCAGGACCGCCGGGCGCAAATCGTCGATGCTTGCGCTACTTGGCTGGACCACCAGCGTGGCTGCTCGGGCTATCTGTAAGGTGCCTCGGTTGGCATGCGCCGGAGCGTCAATGATAAGGAGTTCATCATCCTCGGCGCTCCCGATTGCCTCGGCCGCGCTATCGAAGCCCTCTACTGTAATCGGCGGGTCACCTCGATTTTCATCCCGTAGTTTCTCCCACTCCAGCACCGTCTGCTGTTGCGGGTCGAGATCAGCGATCTTTACCTTCAGTCCGGCCGCAGCGATCACAGCACCCAAGGCACGAGCAAGCGTGCTTTTGCCGGTGCCGCCCTTCTGCGATGCGAACGCAACGATGAGGGATTGGGGTGTCATGGATGCTCATCTAGTAATTGAGCTATGGCGGATCAAGGTAGGTAGAAAGGTAGATTAGTACGATATTGTCTGACGTTACTTGAGTGCCTATGTACTGGCCACCATGGCCATTCGCATTCTCTCCAAGAAAGACCTTCGAGCGCTGGTCCTCTACTCGCCCGCGCACATCGATCGGCTGGAGAAGGCGGGCCGCTTTCCCAAACGGGTGCAACTCGGCCCTGGTCGTGTGGGGTGGGTGGAGAGCGAAGTCCTCGCGTGGCTCACCGAGCGCATCGAAAAGCGCGACAGCAATACCTCGACGTCATCACCAGCGCGGTGAACAAAGCCCGTCCGTCTGTACTCGATCGGTTCTCCAACCTGGGAGAGCCAGAAAAGAGCCAGATGGACTACCGCGATTTGCTAAGTTGTTGAATTAACGCCATTGCTGCCGCCGGTGCGCGCACTTTTCCTTCGTGGATGAAGTAGACGAACACGTCGCGCGGCACGGCCTTGGCCTTCCTGGCCGGATCGGTGAGGGCCAGGTCGGTGGGCGATGTCCCCTTGGCCCATTTTTCCGCGCGCTTGGTCCAAGCCGCG
>JBFWRV010000198.1:0-3900 GCA_050248715.1 Hyphomicrobiaceae bacterium
CATCAAACGATAGTAGCTGCTTATTCTATCACGGCCGCTGCTGCAAAAGCATGTGCGCCTCCTGCTATTTGCCGATGCCGCCCCAGCAGCAAGGCGTCATCAGCATTCGACTCGCATCATGGGCAGTGCTGCCTTCATGCGATGACCTCACTCTCCTAATCCTCCCGGACGGAGACCCCCCAATACCACGACCTTGCCGACCTTAAGGGCCGCCCGCAATCCTTAGTCCCTTCTACCATCTGGGGATGATTGAGTTCGGCTGTGCTCCGACTGAATGCCTTGGCGCCTGAGTGCCCAGGTGCATCAAACCCTTTCACAATCACAAGATTGATTGGCTGCGCGAGCAGCCGCCGGAACGGGCCTACCGCCCCGGAGGTGCGATATGAGCTTGGATCGAGCGTCTTTAGCAGAAAGGGCAGCCCGGCCGCTCAAACGCGGCGATTGGGGAATCCTTGACCGCGAGCGGAATGGACTAGTGTTACATGAATCGTTGTTGGCCGACGCGAGCGGCGAAACCCAGGCACGAGGCGATAAAGTGAGCCGGCGCCAGGGGCGCCGCCAAGAGCCACAGGACGCCGCGCCAGCAAGCGAGGCGGAAAGTGCGGCTATATCGACTGAAAAATATAGGCTGATCGCCCGCTATCGCTCAGGCGACCGCGAGATCGAGGCCGGCCGCGACCTATTCAGCATAGGCTGGACGGGAAAATCGATCTTCAACCTGCTTGATGGCTGGGTCGCGGTCTATACGCTTCTGGAAGATGGTCGGCGGCAGATCGTGCAATTCGCGCTACCGGGCGCAATCCTCGGGATTCTGCCGTCGAGGCAAGGTTCGTCCACCGTCGGCGCCCAAGCCCTGACGGACGTTGCGGTTAGTGTTATCCCGGCGCCTGTACTGACCACACATTCTCGTAGCGAACCGGAGATTTGCTTGCGGCTAGTGCGATCGCTGGCTCGCGATTGTAATCTAGCGTTCGATCGTCTGACGAGTATCGGGCGGCGCTCAGCACGGGAGCGGGTGGCACATCTGCTCTTGGAACTGTTCACGCGTTATCGGGCGCAGTGGCCGGGCAATCGGATTGAAGAAATGACGCTGCCGCTGACGCAGGAGCAGATCGGTGACGCCACCGGGCTGACTTTTGTTCACGTCAACCGCGTCTTGAGCGCAATGCGCAAAGACGGGATTGTTCAGTTCCACTATCGTCGCCTACGAATATTGGACCCCGATAGACTCATCGAGGTTGCCGGCGTGCATCCCGAAATAGCGTTGGGTTGGCTAGAGCGGCGCGCGTGGACTTAGAGAACCCTGAACAACGCGTCGATCATAGCACACTGGTGCTATTGTTTCGAGGCGGGCTGCGATGGACGACAAGCTGAACTTCACGTCGCTTGATTTTGCCGCGCAGAAGAAGCGCACGAAGCGGGACGTGTTCCTGGCTGAGATGGCGGCGGTGGTTCCGTGGGACGCACTCGAGGCCCTGATCGCACCACACTATCCAAGCTCGGTCCGCAGGGCGGACGGCGGCCATTCCCGCTCATCGTCATGCTGCGCATCTACTGCCTGCAGCAGTGGTACAGCCTCTCCGATCCGGGCGCCGAGGAAGCACTCTACAATATCCAGTCGATGCGCACCTTCGCATGTCTTGAACTCGGCCGTGACGTGATCCCCGACGAGACGACGATCTTCAACTTCCGCCATCTGCTCGAGCGCCATGACCTGACGAAGGCAATCTTCGCGACCGTTGCCGATCACCTGGCGGCGAAGGACGAGTTGCCGCGCGGCGGCACGATCGTGGATGTGTGCGTTGATCGCTGCCTCGCCCTCGACGAAGAACGCGGCGCAGCAGCGCGATCCTGAGATGAGCCAGTCGAAGAAGGGCAACCAGTGGTATTTCGGCATGAAGACGCACATCGGCGTCGATGCGCAGAGCGGGCCCGTGCACACGGCGGGCGTGACCATGGGCAAGGTGACGACGCGAAGGTGATGGCCAATCTGATCCGCGAGGACATTGCCGTGTACGGTGACGAGGGCTACGCGAGGGACGCGAAGAACTGCGCTGCCGAAGATGCCAGCGTGCTTTGGGCGGTGAAGGAGAAGGCGAAGCCGGGCCGTTCACTCACCAAGCGCCAGCGAGCACGCAACCGCCGCTTCGGCAAGGAGCCGGCGAAAGTCGAGCACGTGTTACGTGTCATCAAATGCCAGTTGGCTATCGCAAGGTCCGCTATGACGGCAGCGCCAAGAACAGCGCTCAGGTGTCCGCGCTGCTCGCGCTCGCCAACCTGTATCTCGCCGGCGGCCGACTTGCGTCCACCTGAGGGGAATGCCGCCCAAGGGGGCCTCACCCGACGCTCCTTCCGGCGAAAACCGCCTGGAAACCGGCCCAGCCGTCATTGACGGCACCCAACACAGGCGCTGTTCAGAGATTTCTTAGCTCTAGCCGTTCATAGATCCTGCGCCAGGACTCCGCAGATTGATCTCCAGTTCGAGCGCGAAATGGGGAAGATCGATACGCACGAGAACGCCGATCCCGCCGCCAAGACGGCTGACGCTCGCAGCCGACAAAAGCTAGTACGCGACCGGTTTTCTCGCAGAGTGCCCGCACATGTCCTTCACGTCCCATTTGGCCTCGAAGGTGAAGCACTCGGCGCGCTGCTTCGCACTGTCGATGCCCGCCGAAAACTTGATCTGAGTGCCGAAGCTGCTCGGACGACAGCCAGCCTCGCGCCAAATGCCGAACGAAGGCCGCGCGCCCCCTCTCAACCCACCTCGGCCCCATCGCTGAAGACGAGCACCGCCGTCACTCCCGCCGATATTTTAGCCTGCTAAGCGGGCGGGCGGCTGATACACCGTATACACTATGTACGCCGACATTAGCGCACCGCCGAAACAGAACGCCGAGATGTATGCGATTTGAAAGAAGAGACACACAGTTACGACAGCACCAATAATGAGAAACCCAAACGTCCTGGCACTAGGATTGGAGGACGAAACAAGCGGAGCAATCACAACAAAGAGATGTAGCGCATAGGTTGCTTCCCGACGCATAACGAAATCAAACAGGACAGTTCCCTCATAGCTGATAGCGTGCCTCAGGACTCGGATAAATTAGCCAATTCTCGTGTGCAAAATAGGGACAATACTACATTGTGCTGATGAATCCACCAACGATTGAGAACACCAAAAAAATACGCCGTCGCTTGTACGGCTCTAAGAAACACGCCGAAAACGGCACCCAAACGGGCCATGCCAGCCATGCGAAAAACATGTCGCCCATTGCAAACGCTTCGACCGATGCCGTATTGCCAAGCCGACCGCCAGTCCAGACGAGACCCTCAAACAGCTGCTGCAGGCCGAAGTGGACCGGCAGCGCTGCAGACGCCAAGTAGCGCCGATCCGCTTGGTATGCTCGCCGAACGCTGAGCACACCCGCTGGGACGAGGATAGCTGCTGCACCGAAACGCGCTTCGGCGGAAAAGCACATACAGTCACTCCGTTTGCCAGTGCGCCGCGCCACTTTGATGTAGGGACTGATCCTGCCGTCAAGTCAGCGTCAAAAATCCAATGTCATCTCTCACTGGAGGATCGTGCATCGCCACGAGCGATGGCATTCACCCATCTGTCTCCCAGTGTTGCTTGCCGTAACCTTTCACGACGGCACAGCTTGCTGGTATCACAACTGGAGTGAGGACACTCGAAGTCACCATCCCACCGATCATCCGCACGGCAATGCGCTGGACCGCTTCCGACCCAGTCTCGGTGCTCCAGAGGATTGGGACTAGCAGGCTGTTGAACTTGGGTCTGTGGCGGATCGGGATTTCCGGATCGGGGCGGTTGGCGGTGGGGTCGTAGGGGTCCGGGGCTGTCCGGTTGGCTCGGCTCAGGCTGCCTCGGCCAGCAGCCTG
>JBFWRV010000199.1:0-3862 GCA_050248715.1 Hyphomicrobiaceae bacterium
CCGGTATGACGGACCCGGACTGGGTACCGATCATGAAGAAGGCAGCCGGCATCATCACCGATCATGGGGGCACCACCAGCCACGCCGCCATCGTCAGCCGCGAGCTGGGAGTGCCCGCCATCGTCGGCACCGGCCACGGCACCGAATTGCTGCGTGACGGACAGGAGATTACCCTATCGTGCGCCGAGGGTGACCGGGGCGTCGTCTACGAGGGCATCCTGGAGTTCGAGTCATCGGAGGTGGATGTTTCCGATCTGCCCGAAACCCGAACCGCGATGCTGGTGAATATCGCCAGCCCCGCCGCCGCATTCCGCTGGTGGCGCCTGCCTGCGCGGGGGGTCGGCCTTGCGCGGATGGAGTTCATCATCAACAATCTAATCAAGATCCATCCCATGGCGCTGATCCATCCCGACCGCGTGGCCGATCCAGAGGCACGGCGCAAGATCCGCCAGCGCACGCGCGGCTACGATGACCCCGTGGACTTCTTTGTCGAGACGCTGGCGCTGGGAATCGCCAAACTCGCGGCACCCTACCACCCGCACCCCGTGATCGTGCGCTTGAGCGACTTCAAGTCCAACGAATATGCCCACCTTATTGGCGGCGCCGCCTTCGAGCCCGAAGAGGAAAACCCGATGCTCGGCTGGCGCGGTGCCTCGCGCTATTACGACGAGCGCTATCGCGAGGGTTTTGCGCTGGAATGCCGTGCGCTCAAGACGGTGCGCGAAAGGATCGGCCTTGAGAACGTTATCGTCATGGTGCCATTCTGCCGCACGCTCGAGGAGGCTGATCGCGTGCTTGCCGTGATGAAAGAGAGCGGACTCGAGCCCGGCCGGGACGGCCTCGAGATCTACATGATGTGCGAGATTCCCGCCAATGTCTTCCTTGCCAAAGAGTTCGCACAGCGCTTCGACGGTTTCTCGATCGGTTCCAATGATCTCACCCAGCTCGTACTCGGGGTAGATCGGGACTCGAGCGATCTCGCACCGCTGTTCGATGAGCGCAATGAGGCGGTCAAGCGTGCGATCCGCGAAGCGATCGTCCAGGCGCACGCCGCCGGCATCAAGATCGGCATCTGCGGCCAGGCCCCCAGCAATTATCCCGAATACGCCGCGTTTCTGGTTGAAGAAGGCATCGATTCGATCTCGCTCAACCCCGACAGCTTCGTCACCACGCTTCGCAACGTTGCACAAGTGGAGCAGCGGCTGGATACCGCTCCGGCGCAAACAACCTCCGAACCCGGTACTGCGTCATGAAGGTCGTCGTGTTCGAGACAGAAGAGTGGGAACACCAAGCCTGTCTGCGGCTTGAACCCCAGCATGAGGTCGAATGCACACGCGAGCGCCTCGACCCACATACGGCCGCGCCCTACGCTTCCGCAGAAATCGTAAGCACCTTCGTGAACTCGCAGCTCGGTGCCGATGTGCTGACCCAGTTCCCGCGTCTCAAGCTGATCGCAACCCGATCTACCGGATACGATCATATCGATTTGGACTGGTGCAAGGCGCACGGTGTCGCGGTAGCGAACGTACCCGACTATGGCGATTCGACCGTGGCGGAGCATGCCTTCGCCCTGCTCCTGGCCGTCGCGCGCAATCTGGTCGAGTCGGTAGAGCGTACGCGACGCGGCGATTTCTCTCAGACCGGGCTGCGCGGTTTCGAACTGCGCGGCAAGACGCTCGGCGTCATCGGGACTGGTCGTATCGGGCGCCGTGCGATTGAGATTGCGCGCGGTCTTGGCATGGATGTCGTGGCATACGATCTCTATCCGGATGAAGACGCGGCAACACAACTCGGGTTTCGTTATGCCGATTTAGACGAGGTTCTCGCAGCTGCGGATGCGCTGACACTCCACGTGCCGGCGACCGCCGGAACCGCGAGTCTCATATCCGATCGCGAGTTCGCTCTAATGAAGCCGGACGTCATCCTCATCAACACCGCACGGGGCAATATCGTCGATGTCCCAGCACTGGTGCGGGCGCTGTCCGACGGCAGGGTTAAAGCGGCAGGGCTCGATGTCCTGCCTCAGGAGCCCCTGGTGCGCGAAGAAGCGCAGATCTTTCGCGAGACCTCGACCGACGGCTACGATCTGAAGGCGCTCGTCGCCAATCACGTTCTTCTGCGCTTCCCGAACGTAATTGTGACGCCGCATATTGCCTACAACACTCAGAGTGCTGTCCGGCGCATCATCGAGACTACGGTAGAGAATATCGAGGCGTTCGGGCGGGGAGAACCGCGCCACCTCGTCTCTCTTGCCTAAGTCCGGATCGCGCAGGCCCAGATGGCAGGCAGGGTCGGCCTTTGACGGTTCCCTACCGTTTTATCTCAGACACTCAGATTGGTGGAGGGGGCTAATATTGACTGCCTTCAACGTAATCAAATACCGTTCCGATCCTTAAATTGTTTTTTGCGCGGCGCTTGGACTATCCTCGGTCTTCTCGTCGAATCCGCCTATCTTTTAGTCCTGCGGGAGCGGGGCGATTCTGCGAGAGTAAGGAACTGCTGCAATTTCGAGCTGCCGCATGCGCGTTGGCCGTCGTCGGAGGACAGAGTGCGGGCGAGGCCCTGCGAGTCTGCAGAAAAGAGGGAAACACATTCCATGGAAAACCGCCGCGCCGCTATGATCAAAGCAATTATTGTCTCGTTATTTCTCCTAGCGGGTCTTGGTATCCTAATTCATTTTGGAGTGAAGCTGCTGGAGTAGGCCCGAAAGAAAAGTCTTGGACCCGATTACTTCCTCATGCCTCTAGGATGAAATAGGAGCAGAGCAGCTGTTGTGACCGATAATGCCGACGCCACTACTCTTGGCGATATCTGGCGGGCATTTACCAACGAGCAGATCCGCAGTGGTCAGTCTGTCTCCGGTAAGGGGCTTTTTGCCCAAATGGCCGAGATTGCGGTTGCCGAGGCAAAGGAGGGCTGAGGTTCGATGGACTTCACTTATAACGCCACAATCGCCTTCATGCTGCCGATCTTTCTGTTAGCGACGCTCAAGATTATGTACGTTATGAGCTTGGCTTAGTTTTTACCCCGCCCCACAAGATCGTCAACAACGGTCGAAGTTCTGGGAACACCCTGATTGGTTATTTCGCGTTGAAGTGAGGCAAGCAATGGCAGACATACTCACCCGCCGCCGGGCCTTGCACCTCTTCGGCGGGGCAGCGTCGGCGCTCGCAATCGGTCCCCTGGGCGGGTGCGACGCGCTTTCGGACACGCGGAAGGCTGCGACACTCGCATTGGATCGCCGCCCCTTAACGATTCCGCCGCTAGAGCAAGGAAAGCAAATTTCTGGCCAGCGGGTCTTCGATCTGGTCTTGAAGCGGGGCACAACCTCGTTCTTTGAAGGCGTTCAAACTCCGACCATCGGCATCAATCAGTCCTATCTCGGTCCTACTCTGCAAATGCACCGCGGGGATCGCGTGCGCATGTTGGTCAAGAACGAGCTTGGCGAACATGCAACTCTCCACTGGCATGGTTTCGAACTGCCCGCGTCTGCCGATGGTGGGCCGCACCAGACGATCGCCCCCGGCGCCAGTTGGTCGGCTGCCTTTGAGGTGCGGCAGCGCGCCTCACTCTATTGGTGCCATTCGCATGCGCTGCGCCGGTCTGGACCGCAGGTCTATGCTGGACTTGCCGCGCCCATTTATGTCCGCGACGAAGAAGAGGATGCTCTCGGCCTGCCCTCAGAGTACGGCGTCGACGATATACCACTGGTGGTGCAGGATCGGGCTTTCGCGAGCGACGGCTCTCTTGTCTACTCAAGCAACATGCAAAGCCGGATGATGGGCATGATTGGCGATGTCCTGCTCGTAAACTGCACTCATGAACCAGTTTTTGAAGCGCGCTCGAACAAACTGCGGCTGCG
>JBFWRV010000200.1:0-3820 GCA_050248715.1 Hyphomicrobiaceae bacterium
ATTGGCGATGATGTTCTTCTTGGCGTAGCCCGCGACCGCATCGGCGTTGACCTCGGGCACGATCAAGGGCACGTCCAGGTCGTAGCGCCAGGCCGACGAGTTATCGATGACGACGCAGCCCTTGGCCGCGATCTTCGGCGACCACTCCTTGGATACGCTGCCGCCGGCCGACATCAGGCAGAAGTCCACCTTGGAGAAGTCGAACGTCGCGAGGTCCTTGCATTTGAGCGTCGTGTCGCCGAACGAGACGTCCACGCCGATCGAACGGCGGGAGGCGAGCGCCTGCAGTTCCTTCACGGGGAACTGGCGCTCATGCAGGATCGACAGCATTTCCCGGCCCACGTTGCCCGTGGCGCCGACGACGGCGATGGTGTAGCTCATGGCCTCGTTCCAGCTTGCAGGGCGCGAGAATGCGCCGCATTGCGCGCGTGCTTTTAATCGCAGCCGGCGGCGCTGTCCATTGCTCATGTTGCGGCGCAAGCTTGCGGCGCACCCAGCGATGACGCCCCGCGCCGCCCGATCCTGACCGGGTCGGCCCACCCAGCCTCGACCTCGACGATTGCGCCTGTTTGAGGGCGAGGCGCGTCCAGCCTTGGCCACAATGGCCCGCTACCGACCCTGCCCAGACGCGGCACAAAAACGGCCCGAGGGCGGCCCAAAACGGGGGGCGTAACGATGGGCAGACTGTCGGCATGCCTGGGGATGGCAGCCGCTGCACTGGCGGCTGCCGTGCCGGTGCGGGCGATGGACCCGCACTGGATGACCGAGGAGGCGATGCGCGCAGCCTTCATCGGCAAGACGCTGGATGGCCACTATGGCAACGGCATCACGTGGATCGAGACCTACGCCGCGGACGGGCAGCTCGACTACCGCGAGGCGACGCGCCGGGCCGTGGGGCGGTGGTATTTCCGCGGCCACGTGTTCTGCACCTTCTACGACACAGGCCAGAACCAGGTGTCGCTGAACGGCGGCTGCTGGACCGCGGTCAAGACCAGCTCTAACTGCTACGAATTCTATCTCGCCGGGATGAACCGGGAGCCGCCCTACGAGGATGGCTCGCTCGGGATGGACCAGCGGTGGAACGCCCAAGGCTGGCGCCAGGGCGAACCCTCAACCTGCGACGAGCGGCCCGCCGTCTAGAGCGGTTTGCGGGCCACGCGTGGCCGTCTCTTGACCGGCTCGAGACGAGGCAGCGTGGCCCGGGACGGGCCGAGCACGTGACTCGGGAAGAAATGAAAACCTCGTGGTGAGCCTGTCGAACCACGAGCGGGCTGCGCGCGGCCGTCCCTCGACAAGCTCGGGACGAGGGAGAATGTGAGGCTCGGGACGAGGGAGAATGTGAGACTCGGGACGAGGGGGAATGTGAGACTCGGGACGAGGGGGAATGTGAGACTCGGGACGAGGGGGAATGTGAGACTCGGGACGAGGGGGAATGTGAGGCTCGGGACGAGGGGGAATGTGAGGCTCGGGACAGGGTAGCGTCGCAACGGACGGCGCACGCGGCTGGGACGCGGGACCGGCCGCGCGGGTGGCGCTGGCCAGGGCGGGCAGGGCGTTATATACAGTTGGGTAGCCCGACGACCGCGCGGGCACCGCAGTGCGGGCGGGCGATTTTGTCCCGCCTGGGCGGGCCCGATCCGGCGCTGGTCGAGCCGCCACCTCCCTGATGACCGCAGAAGGATGCAAACGCATGTACACCGCGCTCGAGCACTATATCGACGGCAACTGGGTCAAGCCCACGGGTGCCAAGAAGCAGGATGTGATCAATCCCGCCAACAGCAAGGCCATCGGCGAGCTCGGCCATGTCTCCAGGGGCGATCTCGACAAGGCGCTGGCCGCGGTCGACAAGGGCTTCAAGACGTGGCGCAAGGTGTCGGCGTTCGAGCGCGGCAAGATCCTGCGCAAGGCGGCCGACCTCTTGCGCACGCGTGCCGACGATATCGCCAAGGTGCTCACCCAGGAGCAGGGCAAGATCGTTGCCGAGGCGAAGCTCGAGATCATGAGCGGCGCCGACATCATCGACTGGTTCGCCGGCGAGGGTCAGCGCGCCTACGGCCGCATCATCCCGGCCCGTGCCGACGGCGTGCGCAACATGGTGATCCTGGAGCCGATCGGCCCGGTGGCCGGCTTCGCGCCCTGGAACTTCCCCATTACGCAGGCGGTGCGCAAGATTGCGGCGGCGCTCGCGGCGGGCTGCTCGATCATCATCAAGTGCCCCGAGGAGACGCCGGGCTCGCCCATCGGCCTCGTCAAGTGCTTCCACGATGCCGGCGTGCCCCCGGGCGTGATCAATCTCGTGTACGGCGTGCCGGCGGAAATCTCGGAGTACCTGATCCCGAGCCCGATCATCCGCAAGATTTCCTTCACGGGCTCGGTGCCGGTCGGCAAGCATTTGAATGCGCTGGCCGCCAGCCACATGAAGCGCGCAACCATGGAGCTCGGCGGCCACTCGCCGGTGCTGGTGTTCGACGATGCCGACGTCGACGGCGCCGCCAAGCTGATGGGCGCCATGAAGTACCGCAACGCCGGCCAGGTCTGCGTGTCGCCGACCCGCTTCTTCGTGCACGACAAGGTCTACGACAAGTTCGTCGGCCAATTCACCGACATCGCCAAGGGCGTCAAGGTGGGCGACGGCCTCGATCCCGAGAGCAAGATGGGCCCCCTCGCCAATCCGCGCCGCGTCAACGCCATCGAGGCGTTCGTTGCTGACGCGCAGGACAAGGGCGCGAAGGTGGCCACGGGCGGCAAGCGGATCGGCAACCAGGGCAATTTCTTCCAGCCCACGGTGCTGACCGACGTGCCCGAGAGCGCGCGCATCATGAACGAGGAGCCGTTCGGCCCCGTCGCCGTGATGCTGCGCTTCAAGGAGACCGACGACATGCTCGAGCGGGCAAACAAGCTGCCCTTCGGGCTCGCCAGCTACGCCTTCACCAAGGATGCCAAGACCGCAGCCAAGGTGGCGGACGCGCTGGAGGCAGGGATGGTGACGATCAACCACTTCGGCATTGCCCTGCCGGAGACGCCGTTCGGCGGCATCAAGGACTCCGGCTACGGCCACGAGGGCGGCGCCGAGGGCCTCACCGTCTACATGCAGACGAAGTTCATCAGCCATCTGGGCTGAGGCGTCAGCAGGAGAAGAAATCGCGCCTGGAGCGGCAGCCCGTCAGCTGGCTGCCGCTTTCTTTTTCCGCTTCGGCTTGTGGGCCGTGGACACCGGCGATTGAAGCGGTCGCGAATCCGAAGCCGGCTCGCCCGCGGTTTCGTTCAAGCCCGAGATGATCGCCCGGGCGCGCGCCTCGATCGCCGCGACGAACTGCGGCATCATCACATGCGTGCCGGCGGGCATGGCATCGACCTCGGCGGCCGCATCATTCACCTCGCGCAGCATCCGGGTCGCCAGCTCCTCCACGCGGCGGACGAGGCGCGGGCCGTTCAATCCGCAGTCGGCGGCAAACGCCAGCCAGTGGCGGCGCTGCAGGTGCTCGCCGCGGTTCTTGCCGGCGATCTTCTGGGCAAGGTTGCGGGTGATGTTGTCCCAGGCGCCAGCGCACATGACGTCGTAGAGCGGCGCGAGGGTGAAGCCGCGGCCGGAGATCATCAGCGAGTAGTTCTTGGCGTGGGCGTCGGTGTTGCAGGCAAGGACATTGAACACGACATGGTCGAGCAGGGCCAGCACATCCGGCGCGCGCATGGCATTGCGCGTGAGGGCGAACATGTCGGCGATGGTCGGGCCTTTGATTCCCGTCTGGTTGGCCTCGTACTTGGCGGACGGCGGCTTGCCGAGCGCCTGACAGAAATCCTCCTGATGCAGACGGCGCCA
>JBFWRV010000201.1:0-3682 GCA_050248715.1 Hyphomicrobiaceae bacterium
GCGTGTCGTTGTTCCAGCCGTGGGCCGCCCGGCTGCGGTTGCGAAGCCCCAGCATCACAATCTGCGTATTGCCCGGCTCGCCGCTGGCCATCGCCAGGGCGCGCTTCTCCCACCACAGCAATGCCCTTTGCCGGCCTTCCTGGATGGCCTGCAGGAACTCCGGGTGCTGATGCTGCCAGTTGAACAGCGAACGCGCGGAGATGCCGACCTCGGCCGCGGCAGCTTCGGCCGACAGGCCCTCGCTCATGGCCTCGACCAGCCGGTCGCAAAGCTCCCGCCTGTACAGGGTGGGCCGGCCGCCGGCGTGCTTGTGGTTTGTCATGATACCCGATTGCTACAGTACAATATAAAACATACTTCTGACTTGAACCTGCGCAAGATTGCAAGGCGCCGTTCGCCCCTTCGCCTGCCCGATTCGAAAACTGGCGCGAAGGTCGTCACCAACGTCGGCACTACATCACAAATGTGCTCTTGACCCGCTTCGAGGCCCGCAAATACCAAACCCACAACGCCCCGACGATGGCCACGCCGATTGTTTGGCCGACCATTTCAGCATCTATGAGCTTTCCGGCAGGTAGGTTGTCAATCGGCATCCAAACGGGACCCCTGATCGGCGGCCGACGATACCGTCTGGCGCTACGACGATGGCAGCCCACTGACCCTGAAGGCGGCGCGCCTCGCTTACGCAGAACTCGGCATTGATCCCGAGGCGAGCCGCGCGAGCGAGGAACCGCTGGTCGTTGCCGTCAGCGACAGCGAATTGATCGGCGCTCCTGGCGACGAGAATATCGTCACCGCCAAGCCCGACGCCAATGCACGCAAGGCGGACAGTCCCATGCGAACGCGGAGCGACAGCAAGCAGGCCCAGCTGATCGACATGCTACGCCGGCCGGAGGGCGTCACCATCGATGAGATCGTCAAGGCCCTCAAGTGGCAAGCTCACACGGTGCGCGGCTCAATGTCCGGCGCGCTGAAGAAGAAGCTCGGGCTCACGATCGAGTCCGAGAAGGAGGGTGAGCGAGGCTGCGTCTACCGCATTGCGGGGTAGCGACTACTCGATCGCCAAGCCGGCGGCTGCGTCACGGCGTGGTCGCCGGTTTGTCGTTTGTGTTAGTGGGTGCCCGCCGTGCGCGGCGGTTGCGCGCGTAGGCGCAACTTCACCCTTCGGCCCACGCCCCAGCTTCGTTCACGAACAGCAGCACGATCAATCTCACTCGGCAAGGCCGAAGTGGCCGCGTTGCGATTGGGTTGAAAGCATCTGGTACAACTATGAGGCGAACGAAGGCCTGACCTCCATCGTCTGGTGCAACAACGAGAGTGGATGGAAGGTCAACTACACTACGAACAAAATCGTCCGCTACTTTGGTGATCCGGATGTAGCTCGTCGATTTGACGAACTCATGAAAGAGATTGTCCGTAAACCGGACGTCATTATCGAGCATCGTCATAAGTAGCAGCGATAGCTAGAGGATGATGGGCCAGGTGAGAAGTGAGATGGCGCTTGCAATGCCTGGGGCGGGATGATCACGGGTCGCGAAAGACATAGGCTTCCTTTCGGCGACACACCGCCTTAACAGTCGAGCTTAGCGGTGCGGCCCGGCCAATGCCGGCCAGTGGAAGTGTCAATCGGACGGTTGCTACGGGGCCGTTGGTCCCGTAAGTCGGACGTGCGCCGCTCGGCAGCCCAATGCCAATCTGGCGTTCCGGTGAGGCGGCGATAACGGCGGGATGGAGGGAGTAGTTGACGGAGCCCAGATGCTTACTATGCGAACTGCCCTTCACAGCGAACCGGCGCGCAATTCCCGTGGTCGTGTGGGATATCGAGGTATGTGAGGAATGCCGCAAGTGGAATTGGGACGGTCTTGTGCCGGGCGCACCGATGGGAAGGCGCTTGATCGAGCATTTGAAGAAGCAAGGCATTGAGCCGCGCCTAAATGTAAGTGGTTGGATTGAGTGGCCCAATACAAATTAGGACACTTCCCCGAAGCAGGTCCGCGCTGCTAACCGTACTTCCCCGGCACCCACGCCGTGGATGTGCCACTCGACCGCGATCGACTGCTGGAGCTTCTCGCCGGCTAGGCTGGGATGCCTGCGGGCGTCGATTGGGATAGACCGGCACTCCCCCAAGCACGCGTTGCTTGCGCGAGGCGGGCTTGGGGTGAGGAGCCGAGGCCTCGGCTACTTCCTGATGCGATAGACCGTGCCGCGCTTGTCGTCCTGCTCGGCGTCGACCTTGAGCCCGAGCTTCTTCTTGACCGCGCCGGCAATGGCGCCGCGCACCGTGTGCTTCTGCCAGCCGAACCGCTCGGCGGCCTCCGTGATGCCGATGCCCTTCGGGGTGCGCATCGCCTCGATGAACTGAGCCTGCTTCGACTCCTTGCGGGGCGTGGGTGCCTTCGCTCTCGGCGGCCGCTCGGCTTGGCCTCGCCGCCGCCTAGTCTCTTCGTGATCCGGCGATCCGCCCCCCAGCGATCGTCTCGGCTTTCGCGCGCAAGGATAGATCACGCGCCGTGCCGGCTGCGGCCGGGTTCCGCACCGTCCGGTCTGGCGCACCGGCCAGAGGCCGAATCATGGCGCTAGCCGCGGTTGCAGTTTGAGCGTTAAGATTTCCAGGCCATCCTGGCGCTGGACCACTATTGGACGACCTCCTACCTCTCGTCGCCGATCTTCGCCAGCAACTGGCGGATGCCCAACGTTGGCTGAAGGAGGGCCTGGCGCAGCGCGATGACGCCTTGGCGCGCGAAGCGGCACTGGCCGAGGTGCTGCAGGCCGTCAACTCGAAGTCCGGCGACTTGTCCGCGGTGTTTGCGCTAATCTTGGAGAAGGCGCATGCCCTTTGCGGAGTAACTTACGGCAGCCTACAGCTTTATGACGGCACCAAGCTGCGTGCCGTCGCTGTGCACAGCCTGCCCGAACCGTTGGCGAGCCGGCTGCGGGACGGCTACGTCCCGGGCGCCCACTTCCGCAGCCTGATCGACGGCGCAGACTTCGCCCACGTCCCCGACATGGCCGAGATCGACGGCCCGATGGCGAAAGTGGTGGTCGAGGCCGGCGTCAGGTCGCTGCTTTCCGTGGCGCTGCGCAAGGACGGCAAGCTGCTGGGCCAGATCGTGGCCGCCCGCATCGCGGTGCAGCCCTTCTCGGACAAGGAGATCGCGCTGCTCCAGAGTTTTGCCGCGCAGGCGGTGATCGCCATGGAGAACGCGCGCCTGCTGACCGAGCAACGCGAGGCGCTGGAGCAGCAGACCGCGACCGCAGAGGTGCTCCAGGTCATCAACGCGTCGCCCGGCGACCTGGCACCGGTGTTCGAGGCGATCCTCGCCCGGTCGATGACGCTCTGCGGCGCTGCCTTCGGCACCTTCGCGACGTTCGACGGTCAGCGTCTGGATACAGTGGCCACGCGCGGCGTGCCGGAGGCCTTCGCGAACTTCCGCCGATCCCATCCGCCTGCTTACGGACCGGCCACCGGCCCGGGCCGGTTGATCGCCGGCGAGGACCTCGTGCACGAGATCGACGTCGCCGACAGCGAGGCCTATCGGCAGGGTGACCCCAGCCGGCGCGCCATCGTCGACCTGGGCGGCGCCCGCACGATCCTGAACGTCGCGCTGCGCAAGGAGAAGGTCCTGCTGGGCGCGATGTCGATCTACCGCCAGGAGGTGCGCCCGTTCAGCGACGATCAGGT
>JBFWRV010000202.1:0-3520 GCA_050248715.1 Hyphomicrobiaceae bacterium
ATCAGCCTTCTATGACTTCCCCAACAAGCTCGTAGCGCGCATTGCGCCGCCGCACGCATCGGCGGGCTCGCGCTCGGTCGCGCGTTCCGACGTGCCGATCGGTATCTACATCCTAAACTCGCTGCCTTTCAGCGTTATGCCGGAGCGCATCTCTATCATCAAGCTCAAGAAGTCGCTGTGGGAGCGCCCGGCCGATCTCGATCTTTCGGGCTGCGGCGTGTTCATTGACCGCGGCGAGGAACTCTGGAGCTTTGTGCCACGCGAAGTCCTGGAGGAACGGCTTGCGCCGATCGTTGACGCACGTTCGAGCAGGGCCGAGACGCGTGCGAAGATCGAAGCGTCCGACGACGACAGACGCGTGCTCTCCTGGTTGCTCCGCAAGCATTGGGAGCGCTATCTGACGACGTTCGAGGACACCGGACTGGTGCTAGAGCATGGACGCAAGCACCGCGCCTATTTCGAGGGAAACGGCGGCGAAGGACGCATGATAGTCTGGGACAGCCCGCAGCGGCGCGGCAACCGGCGCGAAGTAGTGAAAAGGCGCGCGGAAGGCGCTGCCGCCTGGTTCGAGAACGAGGGCTTCGGCTACGACGTTGTGCAGATCGGCGGCCTCTGGACTGTACGCATCAAGCCGTTCTACATGTTCACCGGGCGTAACGCCCGCACGCCTTTGCCCGCCTTCGCGCGAACGCGCCGCGCAACAAGCCGCATGAAATTCGACCGCAATAAGAGCGTGGAAGCCGATCTCCTGTTTTGGAGCACTTTTCTTGGACGTGGCAGCGAAACCATCAATATCGGAGAGGAGCACGTTGACGAATTGCTTCTTGAATCGGCGTTCCTCGTCGAGGAAGTGCTGGAGATAGGACTGAACAAAGATGACGACGAGCATCAGAATAGAGTGCCTGCCTGAGCCGGGGTTGCTGTTCGGGCGTGGCGAGGTAGGTGTCGAGCCACGGCGCTCGCTCGCCAAGGGCGGTGCAGTCGATACACTTGCGCCAAGAGAAATCCGTATCGGGCTCGTCGGCCCGGCGACGGAAGTTGCGCTTGCCCGGCGCTGGCTGCCGAAGTTGAACAGCATGGCCATCGCGCGCGAAAAGAGCGCGCGGCGCTATCGCGACTGGCCGGGTGCGCAGCGAGCCTTGGGCGTAACCTTTACCGTGGACGACCGCTTCGTGCGGACCCTCGACCAGGACCGCCTGCTGCTTGCGCTCAATCGTGGAGCGCCGGCGGACAAGTTCGATGAACTGCTGGAGTTGTTTGACGCCAAGATTCAAACACTGTTCGGCGATACACGGCCCGACAGCATCATCGTCTGCCTGCCGGACGAGGCCGCGGATTTGCGGATCAGCAACCCGCGTCTCTCGATCCGCGAGCGCGAAGCATTGGAACGCCTTCAGCGCGAGGAGGAGCAGGATCAGCTCTCGCTGTTCACGCCGACGCCGGAGGAACTCAAAGCCGCAGAAGACCTGCGCACGCAAGCCGAAGATTTGCTGTTCCGCAGCTTCTATCGTGCACTCAAGGCGCGGATCATGACGCACCAGAATCCGGTTCCGGTACAGGTGATGCGGCGCGACACGTTCCAGCGTCCCGATCACGAAGGCCAGAGCTTCGCCACGCGCGCGTGGAATCTCGCGACTTCTCTCTACTACAAGGCGGGCCATGAACCCTGGCGGCCGGCGGAGCTACCGGCCAACACCTGTTTCATCGGCATATCGTTTCATCATTTGAAACGCCGCGAAGGCGACGTGGTGTATGCAAGCGTCGCGCAGGCGTTCTCCAACGAAATCGAGCCGTTCGCCCTAAAAGGCTCGACGCTGCCTCACGATCAGCGCCGCGACCGTCAGCCGTACCTCAAGGAGGAGCAGGCTGCCGCGCTCATGCGTGATGTGCTGGAGCGCTACCAGGCGCTTGCGGGCGTCCTTCCGGCGCGCATCGTCGTGCACAAGACGAGCATGTATCAGCCGGAGGAAGAAGCGGGTTTCAAGTCCGCTGCCGAGGCGCACGTTCCGGTCTGCGATCTCATATGGATGCGCAGTACGGCTTTCCGCCTCATTCGCAAAGGCACGCAGGAACCATGGCGCGGCACGCTCTGCACGGTTGGCGATGAGTCCTATCTTTTCACCAGCGGTTACGTGCCGTGGTGGGACGAGTATCCGGGACCGCACATCCCGGCACCTTTGCAGATTGGCTCCTGCGGTCAAACCGATATTCGCGAGCGGGCGACCGAAATTCTCGCTCTCACTAAAATGAACTGGAACTCAAGCGAAGGGATCGGACGGCATCCGATTACAATCTCGTTCGCGCGAAAAGTCGGAGCGTTGATGACGGAGCTTTCCGACAACCAGATGCCCAACCCGTCCTACCGCTTCTACATGTAGGCTTTACGCCTCCACCCACTCGCTCACCGGCGCCGAGATCCATTCAGGTCGGTACGCCGGTCCAACCGCGTTGGCAATCCGGCGTGCTGCGGACTGATCGGGATTCACGATCACGACTTTGGCTCGGCCCGTCTTGTCTGTCCGCGCGCCGTCTTCCGTCGGCATGCCCTCGACCTGGTTGTAGAACCCGCAGCGCATGATGAATTGCACATGCAAGTCATTTGGTGGCATCGAGTAACCAAGAAACACGACTTTCTTTGCCGTACTCAGCACCGAAACCGTGTCTTGCCACAACGACGTGAAAATCGGCTTATCGAACTCCTTCAAATGCACCGGTGGCACGATCAACGGCGTATAGACGCGCTCGCTTTTCGTGCGCGGCGAGCGGTACGGCAGGAATGCGTAAACACTGTTCGAATTCTTGCCATGGAATATCTCCTTGCGGTTGTCGCTGCTTATGTGACGACCGAGTTCTTCTTCGTACCAGTTAAGCGAGCCATGAGGTTTCAGAAGAACCGGCCCGCTGTTCGACGACTTCAGTCGGTAGCAATTCTTGCCGAGGTCGTCGCCGAAAAGAAGTCTGTCCAGCACCAGGTCCCAATTGAACGAGATCAGTGCGGCGTTCTCGGTAAGGACCTTTTCCCGAAACCGATGAAGCCAGCCGCCACTCGTCTGGGTCCAGTCGATCTTGTCCGACAGATCGTGAAACCACGTACCGATCCGCAGTAGTAAGTCCCTTTGGAGGTTCCGCAGCTCCTCCAATGTGAAATTGCCTTCGTACTCCCGGCTCGCTCTGAACAGTTTTTCGTTGACGAGCATTTCCGAGAGCAGTTCCTCGACATTCGGAAACGTCGTGAATTGTTTTTCGTCAAACCCTGGATGATGAAATTTGATGACCTTTGTGAGGCCGGTGCGCAATCTCTCGTCGGGCTCCCCGAGGTTCCCAAGCTCCTTCCAAAGGCGAAACAGCAGATCGCCGGTGAGCGGGTATCCCAATCCGGCCGAAAAGCCGGCTCCAATGACATACACGCACTTGCGTTGAGTTACCTTTCGGATGGCCATCGAGACTTCGTTGTTCTCGTTTGATCTCTTCATGACGCTTGTACTACCGCGGTCATCCGAATGTCCATACTGAGGGCGCC
>JBFWRV010000203.1:0-3466 GCA_050248715.1 Hyphomicrobiaceae bacterium
AAGAGGGCCAGAACGAAGCTCGCAAGCACGCCGTAGACCCAGAACACCTTCCATAGAGGCTCTTCCCCCTGCCAGGCCCGTATTTCCGTCGAAAAGAACGCGCGCAGAAGGTCGGCGCCGATTTCGCGACAAACGCGGCCTCGCGCACACGGTAGCGGACCGCGCATGTCCGACTCCTTTAGCGACCGGGCGCGCCCAGTTTAAGGACCAGGGTTATGGTCGGCGATTCGAGGTCAGTGTGCCGAATCGCGTCGGTATCGCCTTCCTCGCTTCCACAGTGCGTCTGCCCGGCAGGATAGAGGTTGGGCTGCAGAGGGCAAACGCCATGAAGAGCACCCGCGTGGCATCTATCGCAGAATCTACGTCATCCTGCGACAGCACATGAGGCCAATCGCCAATAACGCTCATCACACCATCCGCATGTGCTCCGATGAGAATTTGCGTCTTGTAGCCGATCTCCGTGTTCCAATCGCTCATGGCTGCATAACGACCTCGCCCCAGGCTTCTTTCGCCCGGCCTTCTCGACTACCGGCTCGGGGCACCCTCCTTCAGTTTCATCAGGGCGTCGAGGGTCACCGCATTCGAGCAGTAGCTCTTCCACACAGGATCATCCGAATGCCTCGCCAGGTCCTTCTCGCACATACCCTTCTCATTGCACAGCGCACAGGTTCTTTGGAGTTCGCGCAGAACGCCGTGCGCTGCAAGATCGACATCGGCTTTCGACAGTCCCAATACTTGCATACGCTCATACAGAAGGTGAGCCGCATCCGGTCCGCGGGCCACAAGGTCTTTGAGGGCGTCCCCGGTCAACCCCAAGTCCCACGCAACTCTACCAAGCTCCTGCGAGTCGAGCAGGCCCAGTTGGTCTTGCGTGCGCCACCAGTCACGCAGGCGGAAAAGCAACGTGCCGACAATGTGCTCCGTCATTGCCGCCTCCTCTCGCTTTCACTTGTTATAGCTTATGCTCGCCCATCTACTCTCCCCTTGATTTGGATCAATTCGATGCTGGTCTTCTCGGCTAATCTTGGCAGATGCAGAGCATTCTGGACAGCGAATCGCCGATTGCAGGTTACGCATCGCGGAACAGCAAGAGCGACTCGCGTTTGGCGATCGCGACCAAGCCGCACTTGCTACGCTCGTGCTCAATTCGACGACGAGCGTGCTCGCAGAGCTGCTCGCCTTCGAAGCTCGGCCTAAGGATTTGATGGGGACAAATCCGTTCGCCATTGCAGGTGGCTCACGTCGGCGCACGACCAACGGAGCCGCGCAGTTGTCGCGAAGCGCAAGTCCTTCAAAGGTGAACACATCGCAGTACGGCACCCCGATCTGGGCGTGAGGAATTGAGTGGAGGCAAGGCATGGGGCCGCCGGATCAGGGCAATCATCGTGCGCCAGAAAAGCGTCCGCGCTTTCTTCTGCGGCATCTCCTGGGGCTTGGGGCGGGTCGCTCGGCCGCTGCCAACGCCGCGTACTGCAGGCGCGTGATCGCGTTACCTCGATCTTCTGAGCCCGGCACCACGGCACGACGACATCGTTCATGAACGTGCTGTAGTTGTCGAAGTCGGCGCCACGCAGGAGCCAGGGGAACAGGCTCTTGACTCGCTTGATCGCTCCAACCAACAGGCTGCCGTCACGGGCGACGAGCGGAATGCACTCCACCCAACCTGTTGCCACATCGACCATTGTCAGGGTCTGAATGAAGGACCCTGCGGCTGAGGTGCCACCGGTGCGCCACCAGGTCGATCTCGCGGAAGCTCGGCGGCGGGTCCTTCCAGTCATTGAACGTTCGGATCCGAACCTCGCGCCAGATCGCCGAGTAAAAGCCGACGTCCCGTCGGCGACCGCCCGATGCCGCGCTCTTCACATCGGCCAGCATCCGATCGATGGTCGCCGCGCCCACCGACAGGATTAGCACACGCTCGCCCTCGTCGAGCTGCAGCCGGCCGTGCCGCTCGAGCGCCGGGATCATCGCCATGGAACTAACCGCGCCCAACGGTACCGTATCGCGCATCGTCCCCGGGCTGAGCGGCGGAATCGTCACGACGACGTGGAGCGATGCCGACACGATCGTCACCGAGTACGGCATTGCGGAGCTGCGCGGCCGGTCCGTTTCCGAACGCGCGCCAGCTCATTGGGATAGCGCATCCCAACTTCCGCAAGGCATTGTCCGAGGTCGCTCGCGAGGGCCTGATGTGAAGGCCGAGGACTCGGCCGGATAGCAGTGCTCTCTACAGGCGACGGCGAGGGCTTGAAGGCCGCGGCGCACCAGGCGCTGCTGGCACGGCGTGCACTGGAGCATCTTGGCGGCTTTCCGACTCCGACCTCGTCTCGGTCGGGGCCACGAGGGACAGGAGAATTGCCGCCACCTCGTCGGCCAACTGATCGGGCTTGATCTCTCCGCCGGGCTCGTACCACTCCTGCAGATGCGCCATCGCGCCGAACGCCAGCAACATCCTGACAGAGCTAGCTTCCCTAGCAGCATCCCCGCCCGCCGCTGCCTCCTCCAGCACGTTCCTGAACAGGCGAAGTTGCCGTCGGCCAAGCTCACGCATGCGTCTGCGAAGACGCTCATCGGGGACCTGAACCTTTAGGAACAGCGGCCCAAACTCCGGGTAGTCCCTGACCTGGAGCAGCACCTGCTCGCGAAACAACAGGCGCAGGCGCTCCAGAGGAGGCAGCGGCCGGCTGGCCACGGCTCGCAAACGCTTGAATACCCCGGCCGCGGTGGTCTCGATGCAGCGGGAGAACAGCTCCTCCTTGGTGGATACGTAGTAGTAGAGGCTCGGTCCTCGCAAATCGAGCCTGGCGGCGATCTCTTCCAGGTTCGTCCCCTCGTAGCCCTTCTGGGCAAAGAGTTGCGCGGATGCCCGAAGGACGGCATCGGTGCGCTCGGCGCGCTTGCGCTCGATGCGCGACACCCGCGGCAAGCGAGCCTCCCGCTCGACAGTCTTCCGAGGCTTGATCATTGCGTGTCCAATCGGCGCAAGCGTGCCGGACTGCCCGTATTGGCTCGCTGATCCAGAGTCAAGAAGCCGCCGTCGTAGGATCATCTTCTCGAGCAGACACTATTCCTTCACATGATGGATAAGATTTCTAGTTGACAATAGAAATCGCCAGAGAGACTACTACGCGGATGCCAATGTCGGCCGATGCGCGGGGTGGATTTCGCATCGCTGCGGCGGTGCCGTGTCGTCGACGCGGCCACGCCATCCACGGGACCAGAGTCGATGAGCGTCTATGTTCTGGGCGTAGCCACGCATCCCCCCTCGACCAGCGAACGCTCTCTGCGCCTGGAGGAGATGGCGTATCACACCTCGCGAACCGCACTGGACGCCGCTCGCGTGATCCGGCGTCAACTGGACAGCGTGACCCTCGGCGCCTGCGATGAGCTGGACGGACGGCCTATTTCCAGCATGCTGATGACCGCGCCGGCCGGCGGCTATCATACCGACGAGATCAAGGTGACC
>JBFWRV010000204.1:0-3405 GCA_050248715.1 Hyphomicrobiaceae bacterium
AAGTATCGTGAACCGCATCTGATCACGCGAGAGGTTCTGGAGGAGTTGCGCCGTATCAGCGCCTATGCCCCGGAGCATCTGCCTTCCGAGATCGAGCTAATTGACATGGTTTACGAGCGGATGCCGCGTGTGCCGCAGGTGGCGTGTTTCGACACCGCCTTTCACCGGGATATGCCGCCGGTCGCCAGGATCCTTCCCATTCCCCGGCGCTTTACGGCGAAGGGGGTCGAACGCTACGGCTTTCACGGCCTGTCCTATGAGTTTCTCATGGAAGAGCTCGCGCGCGTGGCCGGCGTTGAGGCTGCGAAAGGGCGGGTGATCCTGTGCCATCTCGGAAATGGAGCGAGCCTCGCGGCGGTCCGCGGCGGCAAGAGCATTGACACAAGCATGGGCTTTACGCCGGCGGCAGGTGTGCCCATGAGTACCCGTTCCGGTGATCTGGATCCTGGGCTGGTCTGGTACCTGGCACAAACCGAGCAGGTGACCGCGCAGAAGTTCAACAAGATGATCAACCATGAGTCGGGATTGCTAGGCGTTTCGGAAACGAGCTCTGACTTACGGGATTTGTTAGGTCGCGAAGCGAGCGATGTTCGGGCTGCCGAGGCCGTTGCGCCGTTCTGCTACCAGGTCAAGAAGTGGATAGGAGCCTTTGCCGCTGCGCTCGGTGGGCTGGACACGCTCATCTTCGCAGGTGGCATCGGCGAGAACGCCCCCGCGATCCGGGCGCGCATTTGCGAGGGCCTCAGTTTTCTCGGCGTCCAGTTTGATGAGAATCGGAACGCAGCCGGCGAGCCGGTAATTTCAGCCGATGCGGGTCATGTCCAGGTGCGCGTCATTCGTACAGACGAAGACGTGATCATCGCAAAAGCCGTCTTCCGAATACTCGCCGGCACGCGAGCCAGCCAGCACGCCCACTTCGAGGAATAGGCCCATGAGCAAACCTTTTCCGTCGGACCTCATCAAAAAGATGAACGCCTATTGGCGCGCAGCCAACTATCTCTCGGTCGGGCAGATCTACTTGTACGATAACCCGTTGCTCAAAATTCCCTTGAAGCTTGAGCACATAAAGCCGCGGCTGCTCGGCCACTGGGGCACCACTCCGGGGCTAAATTTCATCTACGTCCATTTGAACCGCATCATCAGCAGCCGTGACCTGAACGTGATCTATGTCACCGGCCCCGGGCACGGCGGCCCGGGCCTGGTTGCCAACACATATCTCGAGGGTACCTACAGCGAGCTGTACCCGGACATCACGCAGGACGAACAGGGGATGAAGAAGCTGTTCACACAGTTTTCCTTTCCCGGCGGCATCCCGAGTCACGTGGCGCCGGAAACCCCGGGCTCCATCAATGAAGGCGGTGAACTCGGCTATTGCCTGTCGCACGCCTACGGCGCGGCCTTCGACAATCCCGACCTGCTTGTGGCTTGTGTCGTGGGCGATGGCGAAGCGGAAACTGCCCCACTCGCCACCAGCTGGCACTCGAACAAATTCCTCAATCCGGTGCATGACGGTGCGGTCCTGCCGATCCTGCATTTGAACGGCTACAAGATTGCCGGTCCGACCGTGCTTGCCCGCATTCCCCGTGACGAGCTCGAATCGCTGTTCCGTGGCTACGGTTACACGCCGCATTTCGTCGAGGGCGACGACCCGATGGAGATGCATCAGCTCATGGCTGCGACGCTCGACACCGTGATCGCAAGCATCCAAGACATCCAACGCGACGCTCGCGAAAATGGGTTCAAGCAGCGTCCGCTCTGGCCCCTGATCATCCTGCGCTCACCGAAGGGGTGGACAGGCCCGAAAGAAGTCGATGGCAAACCGACCGAGGGCACTTATCGCTCGCACCAGGTGCCCATGGGCGACATGAGCCGCCCGGGGCACGTGAAGATTTTGGAAGAGTGGCTGGAGAGCTATCGCCCGCGCGAGCTGTTCGACGAAACCGGCAGGCTCCGTCCCGAACTCGCTGAATTGGCCCCGAGCGGCGCGCGCCGCATGGGCGCCAACCCGCACGCCAACGGCGGCCTCCTGCTGCGCGACTTGCGCCTGCCGGATTTCCGCGACTACGCGGTAAAAATACCGAAACCTGGCGGCGTGAACGCCGAAGCCACGCGCGTCCAGGGCGAGATGATCCGCGACGTGGTGAAGCTGAATCCCGAGACTTTCCGCGTTTTCAGTCCGGACGAAACCGCGTCGAACCGCTGGGGCGCGGTGTTCGAGGTGACGAACCGCTGCTCGACCGCGGAAATCCTTCCAGGCGACGACCACGTCGCGCCGGACGGCCGGGTGATGGAAGTACTGAGCGAGCACCAGTGCGAAGGATGGCTCGAAGGGTACCTGCTCACGGGCCGCCACGGATTTTTCTCATGCTATGAGGCCTTCATCCACATCATCGATTCGATGTTCAACCAGCATGCCAAGTGGCTTGACGTTGCGAACCACGTTCCATGGCGACGGCCGATTGCTTCTCTGAATTACCTCCTCTCGTCACACGTATGGCGACAGGACCACAACGGTTTTAGCCATCAGGATCCCGGCTTTATTGACCATGTCATGAGCAAGAAGGCGGAGGTCATCCGTGTCTATCTGCCGCCCGACGCCAATACCTTGCTCTCCGTGACGGATCACTGCCTGCGTAGCCGCAATTACGTGAACGTCATTGTCGCCGGCAAGCAGCCGTCGCCGCAATGGCTCGATATGGACGCAGCCATCAATCACTGCGCCGCCGGGCTGGGTATCTGGGAATGGGCCAGCAGCGACGAAGGCAGCGACCCAGACTTGGTGATGGCCTGCGCCGGCGACGTGCCAACCATGGAAACGCTGGCCGCGGTCGAAATCCTGCGGCAGCATTTCCCAACCCTCAAGATCCGAGTCATCAACGTGGTGGACCTGATGACGTTGCGGTCACAGAGCGAGCATCCGCACGGCCTCAGCGACGAGGAGTTCGATGCCCTGTTCACCAGGGACAAACCGATCATCTTTGCCTACCACGGGTACCCCTTGCTGATCCACAAGCTGACCTATCGTCGAACTAACCATCACAATCTGCACGTTCACGGGTTCAAGGAAGAGGGGACCACCACGACACCGTTCGACATGGTTGTGCTCAACGGGCTCGACCGGTTCCATCTGGCCAAGGCCGCTATTGACCGCGTGCAGGGATTGGGTCCAAGCGCCACCACCCTCGCTCAGTTCATCGGCGACAAACTCATCGATCACAAGTCCTACATCCGGAAACACGGTGAGGACATGCCTGAGATTCGCAATTGGAAATGGGCAGCGAATGGAGCGCAGCCCAAAAGCTCCAAGCGCACATGAGTGGGGTACCCTTCCAAAGGTCTGCCGAAATCGCCAGCCTGAACGCGCCACAGCTTGCCCACGACAGCTCGACCAACACATTGATCCGC
>JBFWRV010000205.1:0-3397 GCA_050248715.1 Hyphomicrobiaceae bacterium
ACTCCGGAACTTCTGGTTTTGTCTCCTCCTTTGAGGTAGCATAACCGGAAGTCGATTCGGCAGGACGCCGAGAAAGGATATCCGGTGAACGTCGTTTTGCGTGTTGAACCCTGGGACGTGCAGGCCCGCCTGGCCCAGCTCGGGCTTGAAGAAGAACCGCTGCGCGATGTCGTGCGGCGCGGCTATCTCGCCTTTATCACCTGCACCGCGAATCACCCGCCCTTGATACCCGGAATCTGGGCATGGGGAGAAACCGTCCGTGCCCTGCGCGAGTACGTCCTTCCCATCGGCTGGCGCCGCTCCGACGAGAATCAGTATTCGGTCGTCATCGATCCAAAGGGTCGCATCGCTATCGCGGTCGCCACGGGAGATGAAGGAACAGGGCGGCGAGACCTGCTCCCCTCGACAAAGGCCCCGAAAGGGCCGAGCACGATCGGCGCGGTCAACGCGAACCAGCTCCAACTCAGCTTGTTCTCCGAACCGCCCTCGATTCCGGCGCCGGTCGATCCGGCCGATGGCAACGATGAGCGCGTCACGTGGCTGCTTCTGATTCACCGCGTCAGCGCCGAAGTGCGATGCGAGCTTTCATTGCCATTCTCAATGGGCGCTGACGGCCGGATCGACGGCTGGCAGGAGCGCATTATCTTAGGCTCCGTGCCACTCGATGGTGATCTCGTGGAAATCGTTCCACCGCCACAACCCGATATTACGATTGATGTGAAGCGCAGGGCATGAGTGAAGCACAGGAATTCAACCCGTCCCGACTGATTCTTGCCCGCAAGCGGCGCGGCCTTACCATGACCCGTCTTGCGGAGCTGATCGGCGTCGAGCCGCGCTCCATATCGGCTTACGAGAAAGGGGAATTCAACCCCGATAACGACAAGCTCCGCCAACTTGCAAAGGTGCTCCGATTTCCCGAGGAGTTCTTCTGCGGCGACGATCTCGAAGCGCTCTCGCCGGATATCGCAAGCTTCCGTGCGATGTCCAGAATGACCGCCGCACAACGCGACACCGCGCTCGGCGCCGGCACGATCGCGCTTATGCTCAACCAGTGGATCGAGGCGCGCTTCGAGTTACCGTCCGCCAATCTTCTGGATCTCAGCCAGGAGAAGAGCCCCGAAGCAGCGGCGGATTCGCTACGCCGGTGCTGGGGTCTGGGCGAGCTGCCCGTCAAGAACACCGTGCACCTCCTGGAGTCGAAGGGCGTGCGCGTGTTCTCGCTTTCCGTCGATGCCGCGGAGGTCGATGCCTTTTCAATGTGGCGGGAGAACACGCCGTTCGTTTTCCTGAACACCAAAAAATCCGCCGAGCACAGCCGCTTTGACGCCGTCCACGAACTCGGGCACCTGGTTTTGCACCGCCATGGCGCGCCGCATGGGCAGGATGCCGAGCGGGAGGCCAATGCGTTTGCATCCGCATTTCTTATGCCGCGCGCAAGCGTGCTCGCTCATGCGCCTCGGCTGGCGACTGTCGATCATCTCATCAAGCTCAAGAAGTTCTGGACCGTGTCGGTCGCAGCGCTGGCCTACCGTCTTCATACGGTCGGCATACTCACGGACTGGCACTACCGCACGCTTTGCATCGAGATTGCATCGCGCGGTTACCGGAAGCGGGAACCCGAGGAATCGCAGCGCGAATCGTCCCAAGTCCTCGCGAAGGTATTTGCAGCGCTCCGGGATGAGGGCGTTGCCAAGGGTGACATCGCCGGCGATCTGCGTGTACCCGCCGAGGAGATCGAGCAACTCGTCTTCGGGCTCGCCTTGACCGGATTGAGCGGAGCGCCGTCCCCCGATGGAACGTCGCGGCGTTCCCAGCCCAACTTGCGGATAGTTAGTTCACGTTCGTGAAGGAGAAGTGATATGGCCAAAAAGCAGGATATTCATGTAGTGCCTCGTAATACAGGATGGGCGACCAAGAAAGAAGGCGCCGGGCGTGCGGGTGGCGTATATCCCACGAAGGCGCAGGCCATCGAGCATGGCCGAACGCAAGCGAAGCGCGAGCAGGTGGAACTCGTCATCCATGGCAAGAACGGCAAGATTCAAGACAGCGACAGCTACGGTCGCGACCCATTCCCGCCGCGTGACAAGAAGCCCTGATTGACCGCGAAGGCCGATTCGTTATAGGAAGGACTCATTGTGTTCGACGAGCTGATACGAGAGTTGGAACGGCTGAGCACAAACAGTCAGATCTCCGTGCCTCTCCCTAGCGACGAGGAGGGCTATCTGGACAGGGAGTGCCCTTCGCAGGAGTGTCAGTTCGACTTCAAGATTTTTGAAGAGGACTGGCGTGACAAGGTGCGCGATGAAGGAGTGTTCTGTCCGTTCTGTGGACACACCGCGCAGTCCGATCAATGGCACACACAGGAGCAGGTCGAGGCTGCCAGGGAGGCTGCTATGGACCAGCTTCAGGGCCGCATTAATTCAGCGATGAAACGGGACGCGGATCAGTGGAACCGCCGGCAGCCGCGAAACAGCTTCCTTCGGATCACGATGCAAGTGGACAGCCGTCCGCAGCACGTTCTATTGCCGCACACGGCGGCAGAGCCCATGCAGCTAAAGATCTCCTGTCCGGCATGCGCCTGCCGCTATGCCGTGATAGGAGCGGCGTTCTTCTGCCCTGCCTGCGGCCACAATGCCGCCGACCTCATGTTCACACAGTCGATCGGCGGGATACGTAACGCGCTCGATGCTCTGTCCGGTATTCGCGCCGGGATTGCCGATCGCGATGTTGCCGAAACGACCACCCGCCTTCTTGTCGAAAATGGCTTGCAGAATGCGATTACCGCCTTCCAGCGCTATGCGGAAGTGCTCTACGCGACCCGCCACCCATCGTTGCCTGCGCCTCGCCGGAACGCATTTCAGAACCTATCTGAAGGCAGCTCTCTCTGGCAGACGGCATCGGGAAAGTCATACGGAGATTTCCTGGCGGCGGTCGAGCTGGATTCGCTCGCCAGATATTTTCAGCAGCGGCACCTTCTCGCGCATCGCGAGGGCCTCGTAGACGAGGACTACATCAAGCGCAGCAGGGATACGTCTTACCGGGAGGGGCAGCGCCTTGTCATCCGCGAAGCGTCCGTGCGCGAGTGCCTGGCTTTGATTGAAAAACTCGCTTGCGGCATGGCTTCATGCACGTTCCCGCTGGCGCAATGAAGTCCTTCTTGCAACCGTTCGTTCCTTCCTTCGGAATTCACTAGACTGATCGCCTTCTTTATGGCCCCGCGCGTGCGCGATCGACGAGTCAATTTGGCTCTGGGGTGGGCCTGCACCGGCACCGGCACCGGCACCCAGAAATTGATCTCCTTCGAAGCCACGTCACAATAAGCGAGTTATCGTGCAGCAGAAAAAAGCGAGTATTCCCCCAGATAGGGAGTACAGGGAAATCCGAGACTCTTCGCTTG
>JBFWRV010000206.1:0-3336 GCA_050248715.1 Hyphomicrobiaceae bacterium
AAGCCCTGCATGCCGCCTGCCGTTCGGCCTGCACGGCATCGGGCCTGGCCAAGCGGGTGACGGTGCACACGCTGCGCCACAGCTTTGCGACCCACCTGCTGGAGGATGCCGATTGACGGACGAATTCACCCCACGCTCATGCCGTCACCTCTGTAGCGTGGATACCGGCGCCCTCGAACATCGCCTTCTCGGCCGTGCGCCGCGCGTCAGGCTCGGCCTTGGGCCGTTGGGCCCGCCGGGGAGCCCTCTCGAAACAGAGAGCCTGCACGATCGGATCGCTCCCCTACTCGCGGCTTCGCGCGTTGTGGGCTTGGCTCAGCACCTTTAGCGCGGCGGGTTGCCACCCTGGCCCTGACGCCCAACCCCCAGCATGGCAATACCAAGCCGAGTGGTTAATCCATGCGCGAAGATGCTCAGCAGCACGGTGGCGATGACCGCGCTGCGCAACGTCGCTTCGACCGGCAGGTGGATTTCCCGCTCGAGGAAGACTAGCCCCAGGACGATAGATGCCAGCCCACGCGGGCCGAACCAGCCGATGAACAGGATGCTGGGCCATTTTAGGCCCGCACCGAACAACGACAGGGCGACCGGGATCATGCGCACGGCCGTCAAGCTGAGGCCGGCGTAGCCCATCGCTGTCCAATCAAGGGTCGCAAGCGCGCGCGCCGCGATGATCCCGAAAAGAAAGAAGACCGTAAGATTGAGTACCTGCCCCACATCTCGCCGAACTCGAGGCTATGGCGCCCGACATCGCGATAGCGAGCTTGCACCGAAAGGCCAGCGACAAAGGCCGCGATAAACGCACTGGCGCCCAGTGTCGCGGAAACCAGCAGGCAGAGCAAAGGCAGGGTGATCACGGCGACCTGACCAAAGGCGTCCGTCATTGCTCCGCGACTCGAAGCCGTCGCCAGCACCACACCGCCCGCCAGACCGACGGCCATGCCAAGCAGGGTGCCGTAGCCCAGTTGCTCAAAAACGATCGAGCCGAGACGCACCTGACCACCTTCGCCAGCAGAAGCCGCTAGCGCGATGAAGCACAAGAGAAAAGGGACAGCGAGCCCGTCATTCAGTCCGGCTTCGACATTGAGCGGCTGGCGCACGGCGAGAGGGACGCGCGGATCGGTCAGGATCGCCTGCCCCAACCCGGCATCGGTCGGTGCAAGAATTGCTGCAAGTATGGCCGCTTCCCATAAGCTCATGGGCGGAAACAGCAGCCAGCCGGACACTGTTCCAAGCACCAATGTCAGCGGCAAGCCGATGCCCAGCAGACGCGCGGGCAAAGTGCGGATCGTCCACAGCATCGACAGGTCAGTGCGTGCGGCATCACAGAACAGCAGCAGCACCAGCGCGATCTCGGCAAGATGCAGCAATAGCGCCGGTTTCACGCTAACGAAGAATTCGGCAGGAGCCACGAGTTCGGTCAGGAAGCCAGCGACCGTGAACAGCATGGGACCTGTGAGGACCGTGCCTTCCAATTTCTTGGAAAGAAGACTGTAGCCAAGGAGGAAGGTCAGGAAAACTTCGAGCAAGCTCATTTCAGGCCTGCGTTCTGGGCCTCGGCAGACTCTTTCGGCGGCCGAAAAGAACGATCGGCCGATGCCGGCCTCGGCCCGGGCAGCCGTAGCGCACGGGCGTCGTATAACGGCCGTCGGCGCCAGGAAACTCCTTGCATCCACCCGTCCCTGCGAAAGATTACGTCCGCCTACATTGATGGTAAAGCCGGCCCAAGATGGGCTGAAGCAGCGAACTCGCCGAAGCGGGACACTCTACTTTTGGCCGAGATCGACAACGACTTTTTCAATCTCGCCTGTGAATTTAAACGGCACGTCGTAGTCCTCGCTGACGGGCGTGCCAGTGTCTTCACCAACGTCAAACGTTTCATCAAAGCTGAGCCTAAAGGGCATAGTCGCCCCAATGCGGCCTTGGGCAACCTGCTTGCCATCCACGCTGAGCGTGCCGGTGCCCCCCTTGCCCATGCCGCCGCCGTCATACTTGAACTCGAACATCACGGTGTGCCTGCCGGGCGCAAGGACGCCGGTGGCTGCGATGCGGAAGTGAGCAACGTTGGCCATGTTGTAGTGGAACATCGGCTTGCCGTCGCTGAACAGCAGCGCATACCCCGCGGAAAGGCCGCCTTGGGTTACGATGACGCCCCGTTCATCTCCCTTATGGAGGACGAAATCGGCAGTAATGCGGAACGACTTGTCCTTCACGTCCGGCGCGGCGCCCTCGGGAATGCGTTTGACCGGTCCGAAGTAGGTGAACTCCGTACGCCCGCGCGTCAAGCTCGGTCGGATTGACACATCAAACCGTTCTATCTTGCGATCGTCCAGAGGAAGCACGTTGTACTTGGCGGCCTCAGCATAGAACAGTAGCTGAAGCTCGTGCAGCTTGTCCGGATACTGGCCGGCGAGGTCGACTGCCTCGCTTAAGTCCTCGGCGACGTGATAGAGTTCCCATTTGTACCCGCCGATGACGTCTTCGGTGAGGTGCAGGTTCGGATCGCCCCTGTCCTGCCAGGGCGCCAGGAGCGGAGTGGTACAGGCCAGCCAGCCGTCATGGTAGATGGCGCGGTTACCGAACATCTCGAAGTATTGCGTCCGACGGGTCGATGGGGCTCGAGGGTCATCGAAGCTATAGGCCATGCTCACGCCTTCGATGGCCTTCTGCGCCACGCCATTGATGGACGAGGGCAGCTGCAGGCCGGTGACGTCGAGAATGGTCGGTGCAATGTCAACGACATGGTGCCACTGAGAGCGAATGCCGCCTCGATCCTTTATGCGGGCCGGCCAGGAGACCACCATGCCATTGCGCGTGCCGCCGTAGTGTGAAGCGACCTGCTTGGCCCACTGCATCGGCGTGTTCATGGCATGCGCCCAGCCGATCGGATAGTGATTGTGTGTCTTCCAGGTGCCAATATCCTCTTTCCGTCGGAGCACCTGCTTGTAGTCTTCAAAAATTCCGTTCAGGAAAGCGAGCTCATTGAGGGCTCCCTGCATTGTGCCTTCTGCGCTGGCGCCGTTGTCGCCGACGATGCATGTTGAACAGGCGGTCCTGAGGACCGATATCGCATTCGGTGCGGCTGCGCTCACCCGCGAGCAAGCGCAGGGTAACATCCGCCGTGGCCACCGCATCCTCGTCTATGGATTCGACGTGCTTATGCTCAAGCAGCATGTGCGACAGGCAGGAGAATGGGCACGCACCTAGCTGAGACTCGCGTTGCAGGGCGCAGGCCCGCGGTAGATCCGTTCCTGGCCCATTGCGGCATTCCGCCTGCTATGCAGACGGGCCGCTTACGACCCCAAAGCGGACTCGCGCAATGAACCGCCGCCTGCC
>JBFWRV010000207.1:0-3329 GCA_050248715.1 Hyphomicrobiaceae bacterium
CACCACCAGGTTCTGGCCCTGCTGGCGACTGTCGACACCGACCTGGTTGCTGGGCAGATCGACCACGACGCGACCGGCACCGTCCTGGCCGCGGCGGAAATCGACGGCGCGCAGCACTTGCGGCGCGTCATTGAGGCTGTCGGCAAAATGTTCCGGGGCCGCCGTCGCTGGGGCGGCAACGGGAGCGGCTGCCGTGGGTGCGGCCGCAACATTGCCACTGGTCTGCAGCGTCAGCACGAGAGTCTTGCCGTCGAGCGTCGCCGAGTAATTGCCCGGTTGCTTCAGGTTCAGCACGAGACGGGTCCGATCGCCCGCCTGAGCGACGTTGACGGATCGCAGGTTGCCTTGGTTGACGTCGACGCTGGAACGGCCCAGCGCGTTGCTCACCCCCGGAAGATCGATCGCGATGCGCGGCGGCGTCTGGACAGCGAACCCTGCCGGCACGGCCCCCAACGCTTCGCTCAGTTCGATGCGCACCACGTCGGCCGCGCCCTGCTGGCTGCTGTTGATCGCCTGAATCGCGTTCTCCGCCCACGCGGACACCGCGGAGAAGAACAGCGCGAGCGCGATGGCTGGTGCTCGCCATTGGTTCATGGTCGTGATCTCCCGAATTTTCGTCATCGCGCCTTCTCCTGCAGCTGGAGGGCAGAGGGACGCTCTATCCATTCACCCGCGGCATCCTGAACAACTTCCCGCACGCCCACCTCGGTCTCGGAGATCTTTGTGATCTTTCCGTAGTTTTGACCGAGATAGTCACCCACCTTGACCTGGTAGAGCAGGTTGTCGACTCGCAACAGTGCGAACTGACGCCCTTGCTTGGACACACTGCCGACCATGCTCATGGAATCGAGCGGATAGGCCTCCAGCGGCTCCTTGCGGCGGTTCATCTCGCCCGCCAGCAGTGAATTCGGCTGACGCGCCTCCTGCTTGAGCGCCACCGCGAGCTTTTGGCTGCTGAACGGTTCTACCGCACGGGCCTGCTCATAAGGTTGCGGATCGAAGCGCTTCGGTGGCGACAGCGGTGCGATGCTAGGGCGGACTTCACGACGCTGCTGGTCCATCCAGGACTGAAGTTCTTCCTGCTCGGCGCCGCAGGCCGACAGCAGCATCAAGGCTGCCATCGCGGACATCAGCAGCGCAGTGCGTTGCAACGGCCTGGTCATTTGTTTGCCCCCGCTGCAGCCTTCTGGCTGGCTTCCCGCGCCTTGCGCTGAGTCTCCACTTCGCTCGGATCAAGGTAGCGATAGGTGCGCGCCAGGGCGTCCATGCTCAAGTTGCCGGTCCCCGCACTGGCTGCATTCTGCGCGCCACCGGGTCCGACGCCGGAAATGTTGAGGTTGTGCAAGGTCACGATCCGGGACAGGTTTGCCACGTCTGCAGCGAAGGAGCCTATGTCGTGGTACCGACCCGTGACGCGGATCGCGATCGGCAATTCGGCGTAATAGTCCTTGACCGCCACCTGCCCAGGCCGGAAAAGCTCGAACTGCAAACCACGGCCCAGACCGGCCTGATTGATGTCCGACAGCAGCGCATCCATCTCGGCCTTGCCCGGCAACTGCTTCTCCAGTTGCGTGACGTACTCCTGAACCTGGATCTTCTGCTTGCGCAGTTCGCCGAGGTTCACTGCCTGGGCCAGCTTGGCGCGGTAGTCCTGCCGCAGACCTGGTTCGCGGTCGCGCTCGGCCTGCAACTCGTCGGCCGTCGCCGACAGCAGAACGAACCAGGCCACCACCACCAACGCGGCCGCCACGGCCACGAAGGTCACCAACTTGGGCAGCCACGGCCACTGCCCGGGCTCATTGGTATTCAGCCCACGGAACTGCCCGGAAAGATCTTGCAGGACGGAGTTCAGATCGAGTGCGGGGTTCTTTTTCGTTGCCATCTGAGCGTCCTCAGGAACGGGGCACCGACGCGGCCGCCGCTGGAACCGAGGCCCCCGCAGCGCCGGGGACCGCCGATTTGTCCGGCGTCTCCACTTGAGGACGCTTGAGACCGACCTTCACCACGAAATCAAACAATCGCTTCTGCTCGCGGTTGGGCGTCGTCAGGCTGGCCGCCTTGATCTCCACCAACTCCGGCTTCTCGAGCCAAGTCGAGTTGTAGGCAGTGTTGCGCAGAAACTCGGAGACGCGTTCGTTCGTCTGCGCAATGCCGTTGATTGCCACCACCTGACCATCCTGCTTGATCGTGGTCAGGTACACGCCTTCGGGCGTCTGCTTGACGAGTTCGTTCAGAAGGTACACAGGGATGTTGCGATCCGTCTGCAGATCTTCGACGGCCTTCTGACGCGCCTTCAGGCTGTCGATCTCGGCCTTGAGCGTCGCGATGTCCTTGATCTGCTCCTCGAGCTTCTTGATCTCGGCTGTCAGGTAGGCATTGCGCTCTTGCTGGGTGCTGATCATCTGTTGCAGCACCAGGTACCAGAGCGCCGCAATGGCGATACCGGCTGCAGCCGCAACACCCAGCCCGACGAAGAAGGCCTTCTTGCGACGCTGCCGCCGCTCTTCGCGATGCGGCAGGAGGTTGATCAAGATCATTACAGGAACCTCCGCATCGCCAGGCCGCACGCGGTCAGGTAGGCCGGGGCTTCACGGCGCAGCTTGCTCTCGCGCACAGCGGACCCGAGGCGCATGCCTTCGAAAGGATTGACGACCATCGACGCAAAGCCCGTCAATTCGGTCACCCGCTCCTTCAAGCCAGGCAAGGTTGCGGTGCCACCACCCAACATCACGTAGTGCACCTTGTGGTGCGGTGTGCTGGTGAAGAAATACTGCAATGCCCGACCGATCTCCTGCGCCAGACTGTCGACAAACGGCACCAGCAGACTAGATTCATAGTCTTCCGGAAGATCACTGGCCAGCTTCTTCTGCTCGGCTTCTTCGAACGAGAAGCCATACTGGCGCGAGATCATTTGCGTCAGCTGCGACCCCCCGAAGGCTTGGTCACGGTCGTACAGCAGTTCCTCGTCGCGAAGCACCTTGAGGCTGGTGGTTTCGGCGCCGATCTCGAACAGCGCCACCAACGCATCACGCCCTTCGTTAGGCAAGGCCGAGACGATGCGCATCATGGCCAGACGAGAGGCATGTGACTCGATATCCAGCACGACCGGCTTCAGCCCGGCGGCCTCGGCGAGGCCCTGGCGATCCTGCACCCGATCTTTCCGCGACGCAGCAATCAGCACCTCGACGTCGCCGACCGAGGACGGGCTCGGCCCGACGACACAGAAATCCAGGCTCACCTCATCCAGCGAAAACGGAATGTACTGATTGGCCTCGGACTCGACCTGGAGTTCGAGTTCCTCGTCACGCAAGCCGGCCGGCAGCATGATC
>JBFWRV010000208.1:0-3322 GCA_050248715.1 Hyphomicrobiaceae bacterium
CATCGTCGCCGGCCAGGCCAACAAGGTCATCGCCATCGAACTCGGGCTCTCCGAGCGCACCGTCGAGATCCACCGCGCCAAGGTCATGACCAAGACCGGCGCCCGCTCGCTGGCGGAGCTCGTCACCATGGTCAATCGTTATTGTGCGCCGGATTGACTATTACTTTGACAGCCTTAGCGTGCCGCGTTTGAGGGGCATCATATGGGAACTCTACGTTGACGATTGGCACGCACGGCGATGGACAACACGGCTAGGTGCGCACTTTGCGTTCAGTTGCAAGAGTGCGAGCCCGGCCAGCAGCTTCGAAGGCGAGCCCTCAAGGATTTCCAAACGTGCGAGGTCCGGCACAGCACTCGTAGGCACAATGTGGATGCTCACGGACCTGCGTCACTCCGATCACGAACCCGAGAGGTAGCCTGTCGGCGTAGAGTCAAGCACAAGCCGCGGTACCTCGAGACTAGTGCCGTCCTGTGCAAGTTGACTGACAGCATGTGAGGCCCATAAGTCGGACATCGCGGTGGCGCTACGATTGACGCAGGGCCGCCGATGTGTTGTGAGCGCTCCGAGCGCGCTGCACCCATGCGGGCGTTGCGAGTCATGATCACAGTAAATTTAAGGTGCATGTATGGCGACTCAAGGGTCATTGATAGGGGCGCAAATGAAGAACGCCAAGCAACGCGTAAAGGAGGTCATGACAACTTTATTTCCTGCGCGAATGAAAGCCAGGATCTTCAGGAGCCTTGAGCAGGCTATCAATGAGTTTCCGAACGCTTCACGCAACCTGGAAAACGAGGTCGTCTTTATTGGGCGATTGATAGAGGAAGGTGCGATAATTTTCGATATCGGTGCCAATAGAGGAGACTATGTATTTGCGCTTGAGTCGAGCGGTAAGGCGAGCAGGATTTTCGCATTTGAACCGATACCGGAACTCGCATCTCAGCTAAGAAGAATGTTTCCCGCTGTCAGTGTTCACCGCGTCGCGCTATCGAACTCGACTGGCAAGAGCATCTTTAGAATTCCGTACATCAACAACCGATACTTTGATACTCGCGGAACACTGGAGAGCTATACGGAGGACGCGCAGACAAATACGAGAAGCATAGAAGTTGATGTCATGACGCTGGATGCGTTTTGCGCGAAGAATGGCATCGATAAACTAGATTTCATCAAGATTGATGTCGAAGGGCATGAGTGGTCTGTTCTCAAGGGGGGCGAAACGACTCTTCGAAAGTGCAGGCCTCTGTGTCTCGTGGAGATTGAGCAAAGGCATCACGCCGAGATGCCTATCTCTAGCATCGTAGCCTGGGTTGAGAGCCTTCAGTACAGCGCTTACTTCTTCATGCCAAGCACGAATAAGTTCGAGCCGTTTCAGTCGTTTGATGTATCTGCTCATCAAGACACGAGGTTCTTGTCCGAACGAAAAACTTATATCAATAACTTTTTCTTCGTTCCTCTGGAGAGGCGCGATGAGGTGTTGCTGAAGTTCGATGCGATCGTGGATTTGATGAGCAGATGATTTCTTGAAATTGTCTCTTAACCCTTTCCGCTATTGGTAAGTGGTCGACCTGCTTCAGAACTCGGAATCTTCTTTGAAGGGCGCGACTGATGGGGGCGGGTCGACTCTTCTTGTCGAGCTAACGCTCCTTCTCAAGGGCGCTGCCGAGTAGCGTGCAGGCAGGCGCCGTGGTCCAGGACGACGCGGTTGCCCTGGCAACGCAGCTCGAGGGTTGCCGTAGTGCGGCCAGAACAGCAGACCAGGTAACACCCTTGCTTGAGCCGGATCCAGCAATGGCACTGGCAGGGGAGCCCAGACGTGCCCACGTGGCCCTGTGGTCCTTCCGGACGAATTGTCACTTACGTAATTCCCGAAAGCCCTTACGCGAAACCGCGAATTTCGGCACGGGCCGGCGCTGCCTATAAATGTCCCCACAAGATTTCACATCTCGGGGATGAACAAGCATGCGCAGCAACGTCTTTGATTTTCCGAAGCTCGCCGTGTCCTGCGGCGAGTGCCAGTGGTCGCGCTCCTGCGTCGCCCACGGCTTCGCGGTGGCGGGCGAGGAAGGCCCGGGCCTGCGCTGCTCCGCGCCGCTGAAGCGCAACACGCACGTCTTCCAGCAGGGCGAGCCGCTCGAATTTCTGTACATCCTGCGCTCCGGCTCGGCGAAGTCCTATTTCGACAACGCTGACGGCCTCGAGCAGATCGTCGCCTTCCACTACCCTGGAGACCTGCTCGGCTTCGACGCCGTCGCCAACGGTCATCACCAGACGGCGGTGGTCGCGCTCGAGACCGCGTCGCTGTGCCGCATTCCCTTCGCCTCCATCGAATCGATCGCCGCGCGCACGCCGAAGCTGTGGGCCGAGGTCATGCGTTCGGCCGCCCGGCAGATGATGGAGAAGAACAACCACGCGCTGCTGCTCGGCCAGAAGTCGGCCCAGGCGCGCTTCGCGAGCCTGCTGCTTTATCTCTCCAACCGCTTCGCCGCGCGCGGCTGCTCGCGGGTCGAGTTCAACCTCAGCATGCCGCGCCAGGACATCGCCAATTACCTGTCGCTCGCGGTCGAGACCGTGAGCCGCCTGTTCGGCGACCTCCAGGCCCAGGGCATCATCGCGGTCGATCGCCGCTACGTGCGCATCCTCTCCCTCGAGCGGCTGCGCGCGATCGCGGGCGAGTCCTCCAACGCCGCGGCCCGGCTGGGCTCGGTCTGAGCTCGAGGCGGATTGTCGCCGTGGGTACCGAGGCACGACCGCGACCTTCGGTCCTGGTGGTGAACCCGGATCCCGCGGCGCGCAACCGCATCGTCGCGGTGCTCGCCGCCCAGTTCGACGTCACCGCATGCGCGAGCGCCGCCGAGGCGCTCGCGCTGCTGCGCATCGCGCGCCGCCATGCCATGGTGGTGGATGCCTCACTCGACAAGGGCGGCACCAGCGTCGAACTCCTGCATGCCTGCGTCGCCGCCGGCATCGCGCCCGCTACCGTCATGACCACGGCCCGCGGCCAGATCCAGACTGCGGTCGAGGCGCTGCGCGAAGGCTTCAGTGACTACGTCCCCGAACCCTACGACGACCGCCTGACCCAGGCGCTGCTCTCGGCGCTGTCTTCCAGTTCCGCCGCGGCCGCCGTGGCGTTGAGTCCTGCTGCTTCCTGAATCCGTAAGCTTCTCGCGATCTAGTCGGGCCGAGTTCGATCGGCCATGCATGGCGTGGCTATTAGCGCGGTACATGGCGGGTTGAAACCCGCCCTACAGCGCCCTCGTTTCGCTCGTGGATGCGACCCTTGTAGGGCCGATTTCAATCGGCCGCGCACTGCGTTCCGATGGG
>JBFWRV010000209.1:0-3309 GCA_050248715.1 Hyphomicrobiaceae bacterium
CCCCCAGTCCCCCAGAAGGCTTTTCGATACTCTCATATCGCACCATTTCAACCTAAGTGTCATTGATTTCACAGGGTTTTCTGGTTCCCTATCACCACCTCACCCCATGCCGTCCTGCCTCTATCCTGCCGATTTCTGAGACTATTCTGAGACTATGCCCAAGCTCCTCCTCACCGACATCGTGGCCAGCACCGCCAAGCCGGTGCCAGGCAAACAGCTCTCCCTTTGGGACACGGGCACCAAAGGGTTCGGCCTACGCATCAACCCGCAGGGCACGAAGACCTGGCAGGTCATGATCGGCCACAAGCGCCAGCGCATCACGATCGGCCACTACCCCAAGATGTCGCTGAAGCAAGCGCGTAAGCTCGCGCAGACCGTGATCGGAAATGGTGAGCCGCCACCGAAGCAAAGCACTGACGTTACGCCGTACTTGGCCTCGGCCGCCGTCGCGAAATTCATCGAGCTGCATCACGCCAACTCTCGGCCGAACTGGCGCTACGAGCAGGAGCGGCTGCTCAAGCGCCACCTCCTCTCCAAGCACGCTGATCGGCCGCTCGATAAGTTCACGGCCGCCCACATTCTCGCCATCACCGACAATCTCGCCCACCTGCCCTCGGAGCAGTTCCACGCGCACCGCGCTCTCAAGGCCTTCTTCAAGTGGGCAGTGCATCGCCACCTCATTCCGGTCTCGCCGGTCGCCAACCTCGCCCAGCCTGGCAAGGTCAACGATCGCGATCGCCTCCTTACCGATGATGAGCTCGTGCGCATCTACAACGCAGCGGTCGACCTCGCCTATCCGTTCGGCTTCATCGTGCTGATCTGCATTCACACGGGCCTGCGTCGCGGCGAAGTCGGCGCGCTCAAGTGGTCGTATATCTCGCCCGACTTCATCACAATCCCGAAAGAGATCGCGAAGAACGGCCGCGAGCACGTCATCCCCAATCTCATCAACGGCAATCTCGCGCTCGTGCCGAAGACCTCCGAGTACCTCTTCCCTACATCCACCGGTAATCCGTTCTGCGCCTGGGGAAAAAACAAGGCGCGCCTCGACAAGCTCTGCGCCGTCGACGACTTCGTCCTTCACGACTTCCGCCGCTATCTCTCCTCCACGATGCGCCGCCTTGGCGTGCCCATCGACGTGACCGAGACGATCTTGAACCACGTCAGTGGCTCTCGTTCGCAGATCCAGCGCATCTACGATCGCCACGACCGCCTTCCGGAGATGCGTGAGGCGCTGCAACTCTACGAAAAGCACCTCGCCGCCTTGATCTCCTCGCACTGAGCAAATAGATTCGCGAGGCCACTGGCATCAAAACCCAGGGCCGTTGCAACGGCTCCAACTCGGAGCGGTTGCAATGACTAAGCGATTCATCGGCTACGCTGACATGAAAGCGAAGCTCGGCGTTTCCCGAACGCAGATCGGGCGGATGGTCGAGGATGGGAAGCTGCCAAAGCCCTTGCGGCTTGGCACCCACCAGACCAGTCGAACGGTCTGGTGGGAGCACGAAGTCGACGCGGCCATGGAGGCGTTAGACAATCGCCACAGGCGCCCCGAATAGGGGCTCGAGGCTCGCTGGGAAACCGGCGGGCCTCACGCATTTCGACCTCATCAACTTGCCTTACAGCCTGCCTTACAGGGGCGGCACACTTGCCTTATTGCAAGGCACGCTGTGAGGCACGCGCGCCTCGAACATATCGCACCATATCGACCCACTTCATCCTGCCGGCTTCTGCCTTGCTCCACGACCCACCTGTCCGCCAAGCTTCCAGGTGGACTAGAATCGTTTTGGCTTCTGAGGTACTGGCGCGCGGCCGTCGGTGCGGCCGCGCCCTTCGTCACGTTACGTTGGTTGAACTATCTTGCCCTGGCTACCTACCCCTACCCTTCAATGCTTGCGTCAATTTTTTCTACCCTACTGCTTTTTTGCAGTAGCAATGGTGCCGACTGGCCGCGTCCGCTCTGACGCTTACAAAAACTTCGCTGCGCGCTCGCGACGACTTTTTTGCAGTTCCAAAATTTGCGAAAATGAAAATTCTGGAATTTTCCAAAATCGAAATTTCGATTTTTCAAGATTTTGCGATCGCAAAAATCTAGAATCGCTCCGCGATGTCCGATAGCCGAGCGGTACAAAGACCCGGTCGTACGGTTTGTACCGGTAGTGGTAACGCCAAATGACGAAAAAGTCCGACAACTCCGCCATAAAAGCGCCGCGGGGGATGTCGGGCTTTCTGCCCGACGCCACGCCGCCACCCCGCAGAAAAAAGCCGAAGGCGATCTAATAGAGCGGGGCTGGCGGCCGCGCGCAGCGCAATAGCTTTGTCCGATACGGCGCGCGGCTGTCGTCGTGGCGTCGGGCAGCTCGAAAAACAGAGTCGGGCGAAGCCCTCCTTGTTTTTCGGGCCCGACATCCCCCGCGGTAGACGCTGACGCGTTCGATGCATCCGCTCCGCATTCGCGGTGCTCTGATAGCGAGGGCTGGGGCGAGCAAGGAGCAGATCCGCCTTGCCGAGCCGCAGGCTCGACCGCCTCCGGCGCATTTTTATCCCCACCACCTCCATCGCCGTTGCGCGCTAGACTGAACCCACCGGGACAGCCGCTCCATATGCGAGCGCAGTCTCCCTCAGCACCGGCCGCAACTCCCCCAGAGAGCGCATTGCCGGGTGACTGCGGCACGGCGGTAACCGCGCCGCGTAAAAGTCAGGTCCGCTTACCGGCGACCGCGAGCAGAGACTGCGTTTGCCTATGGACCACTTCGACTTCGACCCCGAGCGCACTGTATTAGGCATGGTCTACACGCGTGCCGGCGAAGAGCAGCTCGCGCTCACCGAGCTCGACCGTCTCAACCACATGCTCGTGATCGGCAAGACCGGTATGGGCAAGACGCAGCTCTTGCGCAACATCATCCTGCAAGACATCCACACCGGCCGCGGTTGCGGCGTCATCGATCCGCATGGCGACCTGCAGCACGAGCTTCTGAACGAGTATCCGCGCTCTCGCGCCCGCGACCTCGTCTACCTCGATCCCAACGACGTGGAACGCGTCGTCACGTTCAACGTTCTTGCGAACGTGCCGCAAACTCGGATCGCCGCGGCCACCGCCGAGATCGTCGGCGCATTCAAAGCCGTGTGGGGCGATGTCGGCTGGGGCGCGCGCATGGAGCGCATTCTCTATTTCTCGATCGCAGCGCTCATCGAAGCAAAAGACACAAGCCTCATCTGCTTACCACGCATGCTCAAGGATGAGCCGTACCGTCTCGAGATCCTCGAACGCGTCCGCAATCCGATCATCCGCGGCTTTTTCACCGAAGA
>JBFWRV010000210.1:0-3298 GCA_050248715.1 Hyphomicrobiaceae bacterium
ATTCGTCCGCGCGCATAGGCATGCCGAAGCCGACGAATTCCGGCGAGATATGGCGGATGGCCTTGGCTTCTAGGCTCGGTTCGCGCCGGGCCCGATGTATCATGAGAGCGTGCAGCAACTCCCTGCTTGCCCTTCGCTCGAGCCTTTGGTCGAGCGTTGCGAGGGTGGAGGCTACGAGCGGCGACGCAAAGCTTGTGCCGCACGTCTCTATGATCGTTCCATCGGGCGCGAAAGACGCGAGGCCCGTGCGATTGCCGGTTGCAGGCAACGGACTTACGCCGCCGATATGCGAGAGGTCTGGCTTGCGTGAGAACCCCGTGCCGGGCCCCCGTCGCGTGTAGGTGGTCGGCAGCAGCGCCTCATGACCGGCCATCCCCGGCGGATTTACCGCTCCTACGGTCACCGCATGAAAGGCTTCAGCGGGCGGCGTGATGCCCTGTTGTCCCGACAGCGCGGCCAGCATCTGGATGGCTGCCGCCGGGTCCGAGGGCCACACTGGGCGCGTGTCGGCGCCTTTGAGGTTGCCCGCCGATACCACGAAAATCATGTCGTTCTTTTTTGCGATGCCATCGAAGGCTTCGGCAACGAAGGAATAGGCACCTGTCTGCGCGGGGCCGCACGCGAAGCTGAAATTGACGATACGGACATTTGCCTTTGCCTTGGCGGCCTTCACGGACTCGTCGACTTGATCGAAGAACGTCTCGTAATCGGGGTAGTAGCTGCTCCTGAGATCCTTTCGTGGAAATAGATCGAGGTCGAACACCTTGACCCCTACTCCCTCGAGGTAGTCGGCTAGGTTTGCGTTCAACTGATAAGCGCCCGCGCAAAGTCCCGCGATGAAGGTGCCATGAACCTCGTCACGATCGGCGACTGGGACCTGGCCTGCGCTCCCGCTGATCCACGGCGCGAGGGCGGGCACGGCGGCAACGCCACCGTCAAGAACGCCGACAACGGGATAATCGTAATCCGTGGCCGGCTTGCCGAACGACACGGTCTTGGCCGAGGGGACGGGTATTGTAGTCCCTTCATCCAGAACAACCGGGAGGTGGACCGCACGGACGAGCGACTGCTCACTCAGAAGCGAGAGGAGATCCTCATGCCGCTTTGCGTCGAGGTCCGACGGGACATCTGCGCCTGCACGGCGGGAGCGACTTCGTGCCGCACGCGTGCGTGGCGGTCCGGCGTATTCCGAAGGGAGCTCAATGAGCCGGCAGGATGAATCGCGCAACAGTCTTATCGAGAGTGCGAGCGTTGGGTGTACGAGCTGCGCCCGAAGGGTATCGGGAAGCACGGGCTTGATCTCCACGCCACCCGGGATCTCGCCCAGGGCTTCAACGAAGCGAGCGACCAGTCGCTCGGCGGCGCCCGGCCCCACGATCTCCGGCTCTACGCGGAACAGATCGACTACGTATGAACCGATGGCATCGTTCCGACGCAGTGTTTCTAAGGCAAGACCGGTCTCGAAGGCGACCCTGTCGTCGCGGTCGTGAAGCCTAATCTCTTCGATCGCGCCGAGTTCGCTGCGATACTCTGATACGGCATCCGTTTGCTTGCCCTGTTTGTCGATCCGGGTTCTCGGCACCTCCTCCGCCCGCTCCTCGATCAGATCTCCGAGCTCATGAAATGCGCGCGGAGATCCGTGGACGATGAGATTCCCGTCCTCGTCTCCGCCGATAAGGGAGATATGGTTTTTCGGCACGAAGAGTCGGTCGAGGGGCCGGTGGGACTTCGCGAGAGCCGTCTCGCGCATCCTTACATGCAGGAAGCCTACGGGTTCCGACTGCTCCGTCAGCGTCTGGGCGAAGTTCCGCAGATTGCCGCGAATGGTTTCCTTGTGGCGGAGGAACCCGGCGTTGTCCCCTGCGAAGAAATCCTTTTGATTGCCGCCTGCAGGCTTTACCGGCTTTTTGTGAAAGCGGTCGCCGCTCATGACCACCTGGACGGGCCGCAGGACGTGGTTCGGGTCATCCATGGGCGGCCCCCTTCCGAGCCTTGCGCGATGACGCGCGGCTACCTCTTGAGATCGTGCTCTGCGAGACGCCCAGGAAGTCAGCACGCTCCGCTTGGGTCAGACCCGCCTCGACGAGCACCCGATCGAGTGCTTCGCGGTCGCCCGCGATGGCGCCAACTTTCTCCGCGTCGAATTGCCTAACGTTCATGACGATGTAGCGGCGCAGCGCCCTAAGCATCAGTGCCGCGTTCATCCTGGCGCCCTGCGATGCCACACCGTGGACAGCAAAATAGCGCTTCATAGCCGAGGCGATGTTGGCGATATCTGCGCCCGTCAGGCCTTCGGTTACCCAATCCAAGAGCGCCCGTGACGGGGCATCGAGTTCGATGGGGCTGAGATTGCGCGAGAGTATGGCTTCGCGGGCTGCGGCATCCGGCTTTGGCACCTTGATACGCGCATCGAACCTGCGCCACACCGCCCCGTCCAGAAGATGTTCGTGGTTGGTGGCCGCAATCGTAAAGCCCTGTCCTTCGCGAGCGTCGAGGCACTGAAGCAGCGTGTTTACAACACGCTTGATTTCTCCAAGTTCGTGGTTGTCGTCTCTCGCCTTCGCGAGCGCGTCGAATTCGTCGAGGAATAGTACGCACCTGTAGCGGTTCGCAAAGTCGAACAGCACACCGATGTTCCGTGCTGTCGTACCTAGAAACGAGGACACGAGCCCGTCCAGCCGCGCCTCGACGCACGGGAGATCCAGATGACGAGCGATGTAGCGCGAGAGTTTGGTTTTGCCGACGCCGGGCTCTCCATAGAGAAGGCAGCGCAGGTGCGGTGCCGCGCCAAGCTCGGAGAGCCTGTCGAGCTTGCCCCATTCGGCGAGGAGATCCCGGACGGCTTCGGTCAGCTCATGCGAGAACACCGGGGGCTCTCCGGCCGCGTCATCGGGGAACACGACCCGGACGAGAGCCGCGCCTGACTCGCGGTCATGGGGCAGCGGCGTGTTCCGGGTGAGCAGTTCTCCTGCCAGCTTGCTTCTGATGGCGACCGCTCCGTGCCTCATCTCAGCGAAGGCGAGCGGGGACATTTCTTGCTTCTTGTTCGCAGCCGTGAGCAGCCGCGAGAGCTTTGCTGCCTGATCACCGTCCTGTTTAGCGAGAGCGTCCCTCAACTGCGAAATGTGGTGAAGCGCACGGGGACTGCGTGTCTCCAGTGCGGCCCGGGCAAGGGCCAGCACGATGTCAAAATGATCCATTGAGAGATGTCCACCGAAATGACTATGCACGCCGCATTTATGCATTTTTATTTAAAAAAATGCAACAAATAACCTTAAATATCCTTTCTAGCGCTAAA
>JBFWRV010000211.1:0-3242 GCA_050248715.1 Hyphomicrobiaceae bacterium
GCAGCGCCTTGACCTCGTCGCTGGTGGCGGCGAGGGCGGTATCGCCGGCGAGCCGCCGCTTGCCGGCTTCCAGGAACTCCTTGGACCAGCTGTAGTAGAGGCCTTCGGCGATACCCTCGCGGCGGCAGAGCTCGGCGATGCTCATCTCGAGAGCGTGGCACCGGCCGCTGCGAGGATGCAGACGGCCCGTGGCCCTCGCGTCGAGTAGAAGTTCGCGACCCAGCGATAGCCGAAGACGCGAACGATGCGGTTTGCGGCGAGCAAGAGTCCCGCTTCGGGCAGCGAAATGCCAAATGCGGCAGCGTGCAGTGGCAGTAGGAGGTAAAGGACCGTGTCGCCGGGCAGAGCCAGGGTCAAGGTCAGCGCCGCATTGCGCGATGCGCGATACGCATCCTCGGGCTTCAGGGCTTCTGCCGCATGGATCATCGGTTCGTAGGGCAATCTGAGCGCCGCTCGTGCGGCAGGATGGGCATTTCGGCGGCAGAAACCTAGTGCATGACAATCGGAGTCTCACCGGTCCGACAGCGATCGAGGCAATAGGAACGTGAGCAGACCCAAGGCAGGCAGCCACGAGCAAAGCTTGAAGACCGCGATGATGCCGATTTGGTCGGCAAGCAGGCCTAGAGCCGCGGCCGTGAGCCCGCCGAGCCCAAACGCCATGCCGTAAAACAGTCCTCCTACGAGACCCACGCGATGCGGCACCAGGTCGATTGCATAGATCAGGATCGAGGAGAACGCGCTCGCCATGATGAAGCCGACGAGAACGCTCAGCACGCCGGTCCAGAAGAGGTCCACGTAGGGCAGCAGGACAGCGAACGGAAGTGACCCGAGAATTGATATCCAGATAACGCGGCGGCGGCCGACCCGATCGCCGACCATGCCGCCGACAATGACCCCGAAAGCGCCAACAACGAGGTAGAGGAACAGCATCACCTGCGAGAGCTGCACTGTCACCCCGAACCGCTCGATGAGGTAGAAGGTGTAGTAGGACGTGAACGCTGCCGTGTATGCCCCTTTCGACAGCAGGAGAACGATGAGGACGGTCATGGCCATCAGGATGGGCCAACCCGTCGAAACGGGGGGGGACATGCCCGCACCGTGCGTCTTCGTCGCGGCGACCTGCGCGCTGCGCATTTCGGAGTAGCGCGCCCCTGTCCACGCCATCAGCGCCATTGCCAGGAGCGCGACGACGGACATCCAGGCAAGGCTTGATTGCCCGCGCGGGACGACGATCATCGCCGCCAGCAGCGGCCCAGCCGCGTATCCAACATGTCCGCCAATCTGAAATATGCCCTGGGCAAAGCCCTGGTGGCCGGCCGCCGCGTGCCGCGCCATGCGCGTGGCTTCGGGGTGGAAGACGGCCGAGCCGAGCCCGACGAGCGCCACCGAGACGAGCACCACCGCGTAGTTACTCGCGGATGCGAGCCCGACGACCCCGATAAGCGTCGAGGCCATGCCCGCAACCATCGCATAGGCCCACGGCTTGTGGTCGGTCAGGTAGCCTAGGACCGGCTGCAGCAGCGACGAGGTCACATGGAATGCCAGCGTGATCAGGCCGATCTGCGCAAAGTCCAGCTGGTACGCATCCTTAAGGAGCGGGTACATCGCCGGGATCATCGACGCTATCAGGTCATTGAGAAGATGCGCCCCGCTCAACGCAAGAAGAAGCGGCAGGACCGGACGGTGCGAGATATTGGCGGCGATGGTCATGCCGTACCTATGGGCGATCCTGTCACGGCGTCAACCGCCGGCAGGCGCACCGGCAATGTGACTTGGAGGGACAGCTTGAATTTCTTGCGCGCGAGGAGGCGGAATTCTGGGGGCACCAAGGCATGCCCGCGCGTGAGTGTGAAGCCGGGAATGGATCAAGCAGCTGCAAGAGAACCCGGGAGGAAGCTCCGCACCTACTAGCCAACGAACCAAGAATCAATGGGTGCGACTCGCTGCCGCCAACGCATTATCCAGAACGCCACCGCCCGACGCATCGGGTGATTGTCACCCTCAACCTTGGGCCGTCGACCGTGACACCGGTGGTCGTCGCAAGGCTTCTATGATCATTTGCAGCTGTTCTGCAGTCGCATCTGCCAACGCGTGACCTGGGTGGAGCGCTCCATGCTTGCGCAGATAGCTGTCAAGGTAGTCGGCAAGCGCCGTGGGTGTCGTTGCCTGCTGGAGCATCATGGGGCGTCACCGTTCCGTCTGCAGGTCAGACTCACTGGATATCATCAGGCACCCACGCATCAATCACGGGGCACCGCCAGTGTATTTGTCCCGCGCGGGCACATCCGAGTCGAATTGCAAGAGCTCTACCCAGCGGTATCCGCTTCTCACCGGTTGCCCGGCTTTGTACCGTGTCGCACCAGACACCACGCGGGGTCTTCCAGATCGGGGCGTTTGCAGCGCTGGGCCCAGTCCTTGAAATCATAGAGGAGCTGCGGGCCCGAGGCGTCGCGCGTCACCCTCAGCACCAGTCCGCAATTGGGGCAGGTGATCGTCTTGGCAGGCGTCGCCACAATGGTGTCCTCGCGCGGGGAGTGAGGCGCGAGGCATACTCGCGCGCAAGACAGGCGCTATCCCCCGAAATGGGGATAGTTCTGGTTGGATCGAACGTCCTCCACCGTTCGCTGACGACGGCCCGCATGTCACGTTGGGAACAGGTTTCGCTCTGTTGTCGCGCTAGGACTCCCGCCTGTTCGATGGATACGCCAATGCTCAGAGCTACCATTCTCGTCGGCTTGGCTTTGCTCGCCTTTGAGCCACGCTCGGCCGAGGCTCAGACAGTGCCGAACCGGTGGGATTGCTTTTGCGAGGGCCGGCCCTGTTCATGCACACCGAGACCTCCGGAGGATCCAACGCTCTGCGATATCATCTGTCCGCCCAACACACGGTTTGTGCCGAACTGCTCGTGCGAGCAAATGTCCGCAGACGAGCGTCGGCGAGCAGCGGAGCAGGAACGACGGCGCAGAGAGGAAGCCGAGCGGCTTGAACAGGAGCGTCGCGCGCAAGAGCGGAAGGACCGGCGATAGCACAGCGCGGTCACTGGAGCGGCGGGCCCACGATCGCGGACGTCCGGAGGCTCACGCCCGCCACGGCGGAAGTCGGCGGCGTATTCACCTGAGGTGCCTACAGCGAAGTGGTCTGAGTTGAGGTATGGCCTGAGCGGCCAACTGGAGGACCACGATGGGGAAGCGGGACGAGCCTGAAGAGATTATTGCGAAGCTGCGTCAGGTTGAGGTTATGAC
>JBFWRV010000212.1:0-3202 GCA_050248715.1 Hyphomicrobiaceae bacterium
GCTTGCGCCGATTACGCGCGCGGAGCGCGTCGAGACCCGCAAGGGGCGAATCTTTTCTGCGTATGATGATGAGAAGTTGCGGACCTTCCTCGAATTTGTGTTGGGCGAGTATGTGAAAGAGGGGGTTGCAGAGCTGGATCAGGAGAAGTTGCCGCAGTTGCTTGCCCTGAAGTATCGCGCTGTCGCAGATGCGACGCGCGAGCTCGGTGGCATTCCGCGGATACGCGAGACGTTCGTCGGGTTCCAGAAGTTTTTGTATGAGCGGGTGGGCTGACCTGAATTAGGTGTAACGGAGGAATCTTGTGACGACGACTCCGGAACGAGACAAAGTAGCAGAGGCTGGGGCGGAACTTGTAGAAGGCTTCGCAACAGCAGCGACGCACTATCGTCAAGGCAAAGCTATCACATCCCAATTCGCGTTAATGGGAGTCCCTGTTGCTTTAGCAGTCATCGGCGTTTGGTTCGCATTCGAACTTTACGGTCACATCCTTCGTCCCATTATCGTGGCCCTCATTGCTATCGGTGCGGCAGCCGCATTGGTAAGGGCTGCGCACGCGAGCCGAAAGAAGCGTCGCGAGCATGAGGCCATGCTGAAAGAAGGCCGCCAGATGCCTGAGACCTTGCCGAGCGTCCTCGCATATTGTCGTGAGAGCGATCGAGTGTGCCCGAAGCCTGTACATTGGCGCCAATTATGGTTGCTCTTGCCAAATCGTAAGCAGCTAGGCATGGGGAACTGGGAGCCCGCGGCACCACTTATACTCGCCGCATGGACTTCCACCGATGCGGACAAGATGGACCGACTAAGGGAGCATGTTGAATGGGCTGCATTGCATGGAGCACTACAAGATATAGGCGGTTTCCTTCGGACGCTGCGCGAAGATGATTGGCATCACCTTGGTGAGTGAAGACCGGCCACTGCGAACGACCGCGGTAGGAGGAGCAGGGAAATGCCGGGGCTCCGTGAACCCCTGAACGACACCGAGTTTGACCGTCTTAGCGACCTACTTGCGCGAAGCGAGCGCGCCATGAACATGGAGACGCTCGATGGGTTCTTTGCCGCCCTCATCTGCGGTCCCGACATGGTGCGACCGAGCGAATACCTCCCCGTGATCTGGGGCGGCACGTCGGTTGGCGGTGAGCACGGATGGTGTGACGACGCAGAGATGCAGGAGTTCTTTGATCTCCTCATGCGCCATTGGAACTCCATCGCGGGTCCGCTCGGTTCCGGGGACGTTGTTGTTCCTGTCCTCCTGGAAGATGATGAGGGGATCGCCAGAGCTAACGACTGGGCCACAGGGTTCGTGCGCGGGATGAAGTTGCGCGCCGAAGCGTGGGCGCACCTCATGGACGACACAGAGCACGCCGGGCTGCTGGTGCCAATCTTCGCGCTCGCGCACGAGCACGACCCTGATCCCACGATGCGGCCCTACAAAGAGCCTATTGATGCTGAGCGTCGCGAACAGCTCGTGATTGGCGCGGCCGCAGGCGTCGTAGGCATCTATCGGTACTTTGCTGCGCGGCGAACGCCGGGACGCTTAGGTGGAGCGAACAGTACGCCCCCACGCCCGGGCGGGAAGGTCGGGCGGAATGATCCGTGCCCGTGCGGGTCAGGGAAGAAGTTCAAGAAATGTTGTGGGGGCGTTAGCGTCCACTGATCGGCGCACTGCGTGGGGGAGTGCTGGGCGATGTCCACGGATGTTGATGCGGTGATTGCGGCGTTGCGCGTCGTACTCCATGAGGTCGAGCAGCAAACGTTCACTTCGACCTTCAGTACCCACATCGTCAACAAGTGGATAGGGCAGCTTCCCGGTGCGTGGAGCGGACGATGGAGGCGTTTGCGGTTGAAGTCCTGGGCTTGGGGAGAACGCACAGCATATCGCAGCGATGTTCTCACGCACTTGCGAGCTACGCTGGCGTATCTCGAGGTCAATCGCGATCAGATTAAAGCGGGACGCAGGTGGCGGTGGCCGTTCTCGCGCGCAAAGAAACCCGAGCCGATAGAGGCGGAGTTCAAGGAAGTTGGCGAAGTGCCGGAGAAGCCGGCGAAAAAGACGGGGAAATCGGTGCGGTTGATCAAGGGTGGGGAGTAGCTGGACGGGTGCTTATTTGAGCGCTGCAGTCGCCGCAGCCCACGCGTTCCTGCCCAGCCTCGTCGTAATCTCTGGATTCGCCTTACGCATCTTGTGCGTGATCGCAAAGGTGAGGGCGTTGTAGGCGTCCCACACCGTGCCGTCATCCTCTTTCTTGAACTCTTGCCGCGCAATTGCGGTGAGGTAGGCCGGGATACGCAGCGTCTGCGGATCGAAAAACTTCTTGGACGAAGGAAGCAGCTTGGTTGCCATCCTCTTGATGACCGGTGCGGTCTCCTCGAACTGGTGCGTGAGCAGCGTCATCTGCGAGCGGATCTGCTTGACTTCGATCGAGACTTCGCCGACGTGGCGGCGGCTCACGGAGATATACCGCTGGCCGATGATCATGCCGTTCGCGCACACGAGGCGGTAGGCGCCGAAGGCGATCGTGACCTTGCGCGACGCGTCATAGGAATTCCCGACGACGAGGCGCATGGCAATCTCGTCACCGTCCACGTTCAGCGTGATTTTCGGCAACGTGATCTGCAGGTACATGCGCGCGCCGTTTTTGGTGAGAACGATCGTCTCCTCCGTCTCCTGGCCTTTCAACGTGTCCCGCATCGCGTCGACGACATCGGCGTGGGGAAGAAGCGCATACTTCTTGGAGACGATTCCTATCGGCCGCATGGTGTCGGTGCGCACGACGGCGAGGCGATTGGGGACGATAAAGCCGCCGGGCTCGGTGCTGATGGGGTGGAGCTCAACCGGGAAGTCGTACGCAGTGTCAGCCATACGAGGCAATTCTAGCACCTGGCCGCGAGGCGGCAGGAGGCGCGTGAGCCAACAAATAGCTACTTTTTAGTGGCTTTGTTAAGCCCGTCAACGACACGCTGGCCGTAGCCGCGTTTTAATTTAGGTAGCTTCTTGAGCTTTTCAGCCCATTCTTTTGCCTTATCGGAGGAGAGCGTCATATTGTTCTTTCGTGATTTGTTCATGAGCCGGGTATCGGCTAGTCGCTTAGCGACATGCCCTCATTCTAGCATCCGGCACGCTTGATTACGAGTATAATGCCGGCACATGGCCGCGCGGCAGAAGGACATCCATACGTTGCTCAATGCGATCAAGGAGCTTCT
>JBFWRV010000213.1:0-3191 GCA_050248715.1 Hyphomicrobiaceae bacterium
AGCACTAGGCGTTTGCACTGCGCAGTGGTATCCCCGGATGGGGAGGCTTTCTATAGCTATCGGTGACTGCGGCATCGGCATCAGGGAAAGCCTGTCGCAAAACCCTGAACACCGCGAAGTGGCCAGCATGTCGCACGCCAGGGCGGCAGCCCTGGCGTTCACTCCCTTGGTTAGCAGAAAGCACGAAGGCGGAATGGGCCTTGCCGAAGTTGCGCAGTCCGTGGCCGAAGAGGGTGGTGGGTTGATTCTTGCCACTGGGGACGGCTATATAACTTCAAACAGTCGGCAGCGCAAGCTCGGGACTCAGAGTATCGATTTGCCGGGCGTTCAGGTTGAAATCTCGTTTCCAGCGAGGCGGTGACCAACATGATGAAGCTCCAGGACCTCAGCGAAAGATCCGTCTCACGGCGCCTTGGAGCCGATGCCTTCACCGTCCTCCAAGGGCATCTGAGGAATGGTGCCGAGGTCCGAATCGAGATGCCGTCCGATGAGATGGTCACTAGTTCATTCCTTGATGAATTCATCAGGTTGCTGGCAGAGAACCGACAGCTCGCTCTGGTTACCTTCGTCCTGCGGAATGAGGATGATCTTTTCGAAAAGCTTTCACGGATTGCTGGCACCCGAAAGGTCCCACTCTTCTTCTCGAACAACGCGAACGATGAGCGCAGGGCCGTCGCCCCGAAGGGCTTCACCAATTGGGACATCTTCGAAGAAGCGTCGAAGTCCGACGATGACCCCTTTGTGTAGGGTGACACCCGCCCCTACGCCCTGAGCGCCCGCCCGCCCTACGCTGGGCACCGTCCCCGCCAGTGAGGATCGCGCGATGAAGCGGGCGTACGACGAGACGCTGGCCCTGCCTTGCCCTCGATGCGGCCACGAGGGGCTGACCGTGTTCCACAACAGCAAGCGCAAGCACCCGACGACGACGTGCCCGACGTGCTCCTGGAGCGTCGAGCTGCCGCTGTCCCGCGTCCGTCTCGTGCTCAACCTGAGCTTCTACGGGGCATGAAGAAGGCCCCGCCGATGTGACGGGGCCTTCGTGTTATCCCGGTACCGATAATATCGCTACTTCGCCAACAATCCTGCCGAGCCGGTTGCTGGCGGCTTTATCGTGCTGCTCTGCTGAACGACCGGCGCCGTAGTGGGGGCAGGCGGTGCAGGTTGAGACGTCGGGCACGTCTGGCCGTTCGCAAGGTTGACGAGGGTAGTAGTCCCTGGGCATGCAACAAGGATCGTCGGCGGAGGCTGCGTCGGCGCCGGAACAGCAGTGCTCGTAGGTACGGGTGTTGCAGTCTGCGTAGGCGTCGAGGTCGGGACACGCTCAAAGACATACTTGCAGACGAAGTGATCGCCGTCTCCGTCAAGGACCATGCGCGCGGTGCCTTCATCGATCGACAGGCTGTCCCGGCTGCGGGGGTCGCAACGAAACGAGTCGATGCGCCAGCCCGACCGCACGTCCCACGCCAGCTCGTAGATGTCATCATCGAGGTCAGCGAACACGCGGGCTGGATCGCCGTCCTTGAGCGTGAAGCACTGCTCGTCGTCGGACTCGTCGCGCGTGAGGCAGAAACGAAACGGCGTCGCGTGGTCCTCTTCGACCGTGTCAACGCTGACTGTGATGCTGTTGCCTACCGTGCTGGCCTCCTGCGCTTCTGAGGGCTTGAGCCCCGTAGCGAAGATGGCACCGATAGCAGCGAGAAACAGGATGACGTAGAAGAGTGCGATCTTGATGGCGGGGTTCTTGTACATGGAGCCTCCTTCTAGTTGCTTCCCGGGCTTTTGGTAGCGACGCCCGCGGCCGTCAGGGTGCTACCGACGCTCAGCGTCAGCACCGTTTCGAGCACGCCGGGGATCGATGCACTGCTAGCCGCCAGCACCGTGACCGCGACCAGCGACGCGATCGCCAGCACGCCGCCGAAGATCGTCGCTACGAATGCTCTGTCCTTCATGCCTTGCCTCCCTTAAACCTGACTCGCCAGGTGCCGGATGATCTCTTTCTCGCTGTCCAGCATGTCCCCGAGTCGCCAGCCCATCCGGTAGAACTGCGCAGCCGAGACGCATGCCATCGCCACGTCACCGGGCGTAAATGCAGCCGCCGACGGGTTCAGCAGCGCGATAAACCGGTCCCACGGAAACAGCTTGCCGGGGTCCGTCTTGCCCGCGCGCTTGCCCTGCACCGTCTCCTGGTGGCCGATGAAGCCAGACATGAGCGTGCTCGGCGAATGCACAGGGGCGATCCCGAAGTCCTCGACGTAGCCACGGCAGACCTCGACCAGCGCATCGATCTGCGCGTCCGTGAAGCCATCCGACTCCACGCCCTGCTCGAGCTCGATGCCGAAGTGCGTCGCGTTGTGCTCGCCCGCGTGCCAGGCCTGCGCGGTGTCGGCGATGACGCGCACCTTCTCGCCCTGCCGTCCGATGACCCAGTGCGAGGACACTTCCGAGTCGGGGTTGGCGAACCAGTTCAGGGTCGCCGCGAGCTCCATCGCGAAGCCGGATTTACCGGAGCGCGTCGCATGGATAACGACGCCCGTACCGGCCGGCCGGAAGGGGTTTGAGTGCGGGCTAAAGCTGGTCTTGTCGGGCTTGATCATCATTCGTCCTCCTCTGGAGCCGTCAGCAGCAGGCCCAGCGCGAAGCCTGCCAGGAAGCTCGCGAGATACAGCCAGCGGTGCGTCACGAAACGTGCTCCTTCCCGATGGGCGGGATCTCCCCGAGTTGCTTGCCCAGTAGCAGATAGATGTACTTGTCGTGCTCCAGCAGCAGGCGCCGATCCTCGGAGCGGTCGTCTTTGATGGCCTTGATGTCGTCGCGCAGGGGCTTCATGTAGGGCTCGACCACGCTGGACTGCAGCCAGTTTTTGAAACGTGCCATGCCCATGATCAGCGCGAGCGTCTGCACCGAAAGCGTTATCAGCGCCCCCACCAAAACGATCCAATCCGGCACGTTCATCCCTCCCTCTAGGCGTCCGTCACGCTCGCCGGCGAGACCTGGTACGTGATCTCGTGCAGAATCCCGACGCCGAAACGATGGTGAATCGACTCGATGAAGAAGTCCTCGTCGATGCCAAGGCCGGCGCCGTTCGTCGCCATGTTGTTCGCCACCAGCCTGATCCTGCTGCCGACCCGCAAGCGCTTCGCCAGCGCGTACGTCGGGGCATCTTTCGTCGCCTGGTACGTGATCGAGACGAC
>JBFWRV010000214.1:0-3181 GCA_050248715.1 Hyphomicrobiaceae bacterium
GACCCACAGGAAAGAAGTGCCGCCTGGGCGTCTCTACCGCTGGATCATTCGCAACGGATTTCCTGAGAGTTTTCGTGTCCTTTGCTACAACTGTAATTGCGGCAGGTCGAGAAACGGAGGCGTTTGCCCGGCGAAAAACCATGCGGGACGCATTTGGGGCCAAGTCTTCAAAGCGCTTGACTGACCGCGGCGGGGCGCGTCAGCGACGGACGATTTCAACGGCGAGTGCCTTGACCGTGGTGCCAGCGCTAACCACTCTTCGCGCCAAGTGAACACACGCTGTAGCTCAAGCCGAACGTAGCGTCGACGAGTTTCTGGCGCACCTCGGCCCGCTCGGCGTTCTGCCGCTCGACCTTGAGGCGGCCGATCTCGGCTTCCATATTGACCAGGTCCGCGTAACGACATCTTCTCCAGGGTTCTCAGTTACGCGGTCCATTCCATTAGCTGGATTGCGACGGATTGCAATTGAAATCGCCGACAGGCCTTGACAGAAGAATTGAGTCGTTCGAGTCACAGTTTCCAAGGCAACCCGACCGCGCTGCGACAGCCCACCTTCGCCAAGTCAATCAGTTCGTGTAATGATTTGTTCGCTCGAATAGAGCGGCCTCGCCCGGTGTTGGAACCACCGAACGAGGCCTGACCCTAACCGATGGAGGTTGCCCATGGCCAAGGCTGCCAAAGCCCTACCCGTATCCGCACGTCCCCTCAATAGGCGCCGCCTGCTTGGTGGTGCATCACTTGTGGCTGCAGTGTTTGCGGCCCCTTCGGCAAGAGCGGCAATCGCGCCGGCCTCCCCGCTGCTCGGGCCGACACCGCTCGGCCGTCAGTACCTCGCGACGCTTGCTGAGTTCCGCGCAGCCTGGGCAGCTCACGACGGCGAGGACGTTCCCGGAGATGGCCCGTCTGCTCGCAACATCGAGCGCATCGGGGTCATCCTCGAGAGGATGGAGAAGCGCATCGCTGCCTCGAGAGCTGACCTCGCTGGTGTCGTGGATCGCGCTATCGTCGCGGCGCGCTGGGATCACTACGGTGAGGACTGCGTTGAAGCCCGGCAGCTCGTGGAAGCCATTCTCGGGCTTGCCGGACTGAACCCGGCTGATTGCCGGAACGAAGCGGCTTCCTGAGCGGTTGGTGACATCTCAGCAGGCAGCATCAGAGATGCTGCTCGGATGGCAGGCCGCGATATGCGGCTTGCCGTTCGATGCCCTGCAATCGCCGCAGTGGCGAGAGGGCTGGTGGCTTGCTCGCGGCAAACGCGTGCGGCCTCGGTCGTTCTGGCCAGGCATCTTCGAAGAGATGCACTTTTCTGTGAGCACGCCCGTCGCTCGACTGGATGCTGTTGTTCGGATCGCGCTAACAACGCACATCAAAGGCGAGGGCGAGCGATGCAATTCGAGCAACTATGGACCAGTTTCACAAGCTGGTGCGAGAAGCCATTTGTCCTCACCAACGGCACGGTGCTGGCTGCCCTCATCGGCGTGTGCGTCGTAGTGCTTTATGCTGACTATCGGCGATTTGTTCGCGAGATTGAGCGTCAGGATCGCGACGGTGCATAGTCAGCGCCCATCACGGGGCAGGTCATTACGGAGAGGCTTTATATCTGAGAGGGAGCCATGCTGGAGTGGGCAATCGTCGGCGGCGTTCTGTTCGCTGTCTACGCCATGAGCCGCATCGATAAGTTAGAGCGCGAAGTGCGTTTTCTGCGCTCCGACCTCGAGCACCTGCAACGCATGCGCCGCTGACCCGAGGCCCGTAGGCAGGCGAGCCCAGCCTCATTAGGCCTCACCAGCAGCCGGTGATGTCAGCCGCAAGACAGTACCGACGCCCACCCCCAACTCCCTGGCGATCTTGCGCACACCGTCACCGCGGGAGCGCATAGCCCGCACCTTCGCGGCGCGCGCAGGGTCCGCCTCCTCCAGCTTTGGCCGGCCAAGCACCACGCCTTCGTCTCGCGCCCGCGCCAACCCCGCCTTCACCCTCTGCTGGATCATCGATCTTTCGAACTCGGAGAAGACGCCCATCATTTGAAACATCGCTCGACCAGATGGAGTGCTCGTGTCAAGGCCCTGTTGATGTAGGTACAGATCAACATTCTTGGCGTGCAGTTCCTGCAGCGTAGCTAGCAAATCCACGAGGGATCGCCCGAGCCGGTCCACGGACCAAGCCATGACCAAATCCACCTCGCGCCGTGCGACAGCCTTGAGCATGCCATCGAGGCCGGGACGATCCTTGCGGCCTTTGGCGCCGCTGATGCCGGCGTCCTCGAATATCGCAGCAATCTCCCAGCCGTGACGTTCTGCCACCGCCTCCAGCTCCCGACGCTGGTTGCGTGTCGTCTGCTCACCCGTCGAGACGCGCAGGTAGAGCGCAACCCGCTTCTCGCGCTTTCCGTATCTCACCATGTCCGTTGCCCACAATATGGATCGCAGCCACACCCATACGCTGATTTACCGTGTTCCGCAAACACCTATTTTTAGAACATAGGAGGCGGCAGACCGCGAGGCCCAATTTAGTTGGCGTTTCGGAGGGTCTGGGCGAATGGGTTTTCGGAACACCGCCCGCGCAACTCAAATTGGCCGCCTAATCACATCACGAGAGAGGCACTGCAACAGTGCAAACGATCCGACTGGCGTGTTGTCGTAGCCTTGCGGGCAGCGGCAAATCAGCTCAGTCTGAACAATTGATAACAATGCGGAAGATACCATGAAAAACGAAATTGCTTTTGCGACTGTGTCTGCCTGCAAGCTCGGTCATACCAACGGCCTGCTCACGCTCGTTGGCACCGACAAGTCGGGCGCAGAAGTTTCCGTCTCCTTATCGATCGCGATGTACGCGGCAATCACGGCCGAAGTCCAGCGAGCAATCTACACGAGCAGCCGTCCCACCGGCCTGCGCAAGCATGCGGATGGCTGGCAAGATGTGGCTTCGATCACGCCCAAGACCGTCAGCGTCGGCACATTGGCAACGGGTCCCGATGTAGTCCTTTCGGTCGACCGGGGAACGCCGCAGGAGATCGCTTTCCGGCTCCCCCCTGACGTGGCCGATCACGTAGCTCAGAAGCTCTTGCGGGAAAGCGAGAATTGTCGAACCGGCTTGGCGACACGGCCGCGCGGACCTACAAACTAGGCCCTTGACGGCGCACGTCACTGCGCACACGTCGACGAGGTGGCTCGCGCCGCCA
>JBFWRV010000215.1:0-3085 GCA_050248715.1 Hyphomicrobiaceae bacterium
CAACGATGGGGGCGTTCAGCACCTCCTTCAGCTTGGAGAGGTAGTTGTGAACAGAGGCCAGGACGTGCGCGCGCTTGTCGGCGAACTTCGGCAGGTTGAGGCCCTTGACTTGGTCGAAGTGCGTGAAAGCGAGCAGCAGCTTGCTGTAGTTGCCGCTCGACGCGACGGCGCGCAGCACCGACTGCGCCGCCGCCTGCACCGGCTGCTCGGCGTTGTCCACCAGCAGGATGGCATCGACTTCTGTAAAGCGCCGCGTGATGTGCGTCGTCACGCTCGTTGAAGAGTCCGGCGTGTGGCCGAGGCCCTGGCCGTCGAGCAGCACGACCTTGGCCTGATGGTCCGTGAAGGTCGGAAAGACTGGCCCCATGACACGGATGCCGTCGACCAGCGGCGTCAGCAGCCTGCCGAAAGACGGCGCGAAGTTGCTGGAGAACCAGCGCACCTGCTTGAGAAAGTCGGTCCGGTCATCGGTGTTGTACGTCCACATGAGCGGCCACTTCGAGCTGGTGCTGCGGTAAGTCAACTCGCCGCGCTTCAGCGCTTCGAAGCGTTGCAGCGCCTCGTCGATCACGTCATGCACGATCTCGTGGAACTGCTCGTCGGCGAACAGTTCGCCCTGGAAGATTTCCAGCGCCGCTTCGCGGTCGTCGGCGCTTGCGGAGTGCGGATCAGGTAGCAGTTCCTTGCTGATCGCATCGGCCTTCACCGCGGCGAGCTTCGTGATGCGGCCGACATAGTCCACTAGCCGCGCCTGCAGCGCTTCGGCGTCTGCGCCAGAGACCGCTTCGTCACTGACCGCCGCCGCCGTGGCCGCCTGATCGGGCTCGCCAAAGTCCCATTCGTCAGAGGCAGGCTCGGGGGGCAGGTTCCTGCGCCATGAGCCGAGCAGGTAGCTCAGGCGAAAGCGCTGATCCGGATGATGCAGGAAGCGATCCGCCACCTTGTCTTCGGGCAGCCTGTCCCAGACGGCGCCGCAGGCGTTGAGCACGCAGTCTTCAACGTTGGCCTGAATGACGGTTTCTGAGAAGAAGGTCACCGCCGCCCGGAACTCGCCGGCGGCCGGGATGACCTCGATATCCGAGACCGTGGTCTTGGCTGTCGAGGTGGACGGGAAGCGATCCAGATCTGGGTCCGAGCCGATCAGGTGGCGCAAAAGCGAGGTCTTGCCAGCACCAGTCGTGCCGACGAACAGCGTTTTGGCGTAGCCCTCGGCCTTGCCGGGAAGGGGGATGACGCTGTTGCGCGTTTCGAAGGAATCGGCGATGCCGGCCTGGATGCCGTCATAGAACGCATCGACGATGCGCTGGTCGAAGACCTGCAGCGCTTCCTGGTGCTTCGCCGCCGTCCACCAGGCTTCGTCTTGCAGCAATTGGTTCATCTGGGCGACAAGGATCTCGGCCTTTGCCTTGTCATCGGTGCCCAGGCCGCGCCGCATCTTCAGGCCGGGCTTGCCCTTTGAATCGAGCTTCAGGGGATGCCGGAAGCTGACGGTAAATCCCGGTCGGCCGGGCGTGGTCGAGAGAGAGGCGGTGTAGGCCATGGGCTGTGCTCCTTGTTGTTCCATGTTGTTCCGGAGTAATTCTGCACATAGTGAACCTCGTTGTCAAACATTTGGAACAACGCGGAACAACAACCCTGAAGGTCAACAAGTGTGCGAGCACTAACAGTGCTATCGAGGCCAAAGCCAGGCACACAAACAAGGGAATACCGCAAAGCGGTTTTCTCTACTGCCTCGTTCATCTCCTAGTGCAATCTGCCCATGTGTCCGTCGGCGATGCCGACAACATGCCCAGGTAGCCCAGACCTTCAAGGCTACGGTGCGTTGCGACGCACGGTCTGATTCTTCACCACGACGTTCACCGCGTCTTCTTCCATCCCCCAGGGGCAGTGACTGCCCTCGCGGGTGGTGCTGTCTCCGCTCACATCGAGGACATCACCATGCCTGCACCTTCTTCCCCCAAGACGCTCTATCGCATCGACGAATGCCCCGACCTGATGGCCGATGGCATCGTCGGTGACGAGAACGGCAACCTGGTCTTCATCTCCCTCTGGGCGCGCGACACCGCCGTCCAGGAATTCCTGGCCCGCCTCACCCTGGGCCGGGACGAGCAGGGACTGGACCAGTTCCACGTCATCACCGAGCAGGGCGCGAGCATCCCGGTCTTCGTCGGCAACGTCGAGAACCTGGAAAAGCGCAGCGCACGCGCCTACCGGCGCACGCTGTTCGGCTCGCTGACCAACATCTGGCTGTTCGATCGGCGCTGCGTCAAGCCCGACAAGGCCAACGCCAGCGCGCTGGCGCTCCTGCCCCGCGGCTCCGCGCACCGGCTCGACCGGATGTGGAGGCTGGTGCGGGACACCTGCCCGCTGCCGCTTCTCGATCCCTGGCGCGATGGCGTGCTGGAGCTGCTGCAGGCGAAGTCAATGCTGACGCGCCTGCCGTTCGCCCTCGGTCCCCTGGAAGGCCATCGGCTCGCCATCGACGTGCCGACGCTGACCCAGGTGCTGGGCGGCCTGATCCGCAGCGGTGCGCTGGTCGCCGACACGCCCGTCAGCCGCATGCCCTCGGTCCGACCGCTCGAAGCGGTGGCTTGAGGTTCTTGCACCGGACATGCACGCCCCGCGTGTCCGCCTTTCAATTCATCTACTGCCAGGAGATTCCCATGGCCCTCATGTTCCCGCGGCTCGCCCGCAATTTCGTGAAGAACGGGTACTTCCCCACGGACGAACCCACGCTCGAAAGAGCACTCGCCGCACTGGCGCCCGCCGCTCCCTCGGCCGGTCCGCTGTGCATCCTCGATCCCTGCGCCGGCGAAGGCGTGGCGATTGCCGAAGCCGCGCACGCCCTCGGGCGCGAGCGGGTCCAGGCCTTCGCCGTCGAGTACGAGGCCGAGCGTGCACGCCACGCCCGGCAGCTGGTCGATCGCTGCATCCACGGCGACCTGATGGACACGCTGATCAGCAGGCAGAGCTTCGGCCTGCTGTGGCTCAACCCGCCGTATGGCGACCTGGCCAAGGACACCGACGGCAACGTTGGCTACCAGGGTCAGGGCCGCGCCAGGCTGGAAAAGCTGTTCTATCAGAA
>JBFWRV010000216.1:0-3041 GCA_050248715.1 Hyphomicrobiaceae bacterium
CAGAAGCTCTTGCGGGAAAGCGAGAATTGTCGAACCGGCTTGGCGACACGGCCGCGCGGACCTACAAACTAGGCCCTTGACGGCGCACGTCACTGCGCACACGTCGACGAGGTGGCTCGCGCCGCCAGCTACGTTGCATCGACTCCCGAAACCGTCCGCCAGCGGCCGTTCTTCCTGGCTAGGGTGAGGGTGCCTCGAGGTGTGAAACGGCCGTCCTTGCCTGACCGGTAGAGGAAAGAACGGCATTCTGATCGTCATCGACGGAAAACGGCTTCCAGCGCACGAAGCGAGGGCCAGCGGCCTCCGTCTCGGCTACCGTCAGGCGGGCTCCAGCCTCGATGTCCAGGACCATGGCCGGGAAGGCCGCACCCTTGCGCCAGACCTCGAGCTTCCCGCGTATGCCCCGTGCCAGCAGAGCCCGACAGGCGTCGAATTCAGGGTGGCGGCTACCATCGATAAGGACAGACCCCTCATGGGTGGCTCGGTAGCGATGGCCGCGATCGCCGAGGCCGACCGGCTCTATCTCGATGCGGTGGGCCCGGGCGTTCATGCCTGCGCGCCTTTCAGCGACCGCGCGCATGGCTCCAGCCCGAACCGTCGCACCAATCGCAGCGAGCCGTTCCTATGTAGCCCGCTGATCCGCAACTTGAGCACTCCTGCCAATCTTCGGGCCCAAGAGCGCTTCGATAGATACCGCGGCAGCGCTTGCTGTCGGGAAGCTTTCGACGACATGGCTGATTGATCAGATCGATGGCATTGGCATGAATGCTGTTGCCGCAGCGCGTGCAGCGCGCTACCGGCCGATTCTTCGTAGGCATGACACGGCCTCATCAAGTCGTCTGGCCTCGACATAGCTGTATTCGCGCTGCTGGTCACGCCGATAGCCATGATGTCCCCTCGTTTCCCGGCCGGCGCCTCCTGTGTGGGCCGTCGCTGTAGCGAGCCAGCGCATCCATGTTGATGGCGAATGTGAGCGCGTGCGCATCGCCCAGGTCAGGTGAGAAACCCAGTCGCTGCTTGATGTGATCCTTGTCCTCAAGGATCAGCTGGCCGTTGGACCGGAAATGCGTCGCGCCGCGATCCCGGATCGGTGCGCATTCGTCGCCCTGGAATTCGTCGCTGTCCGGCACCTGGACGCACGCCGGGTCCTCGTACCATTGGCGTTTGAGGTCCCACATTTCCGCCCGGCGGTTGGCGTACTTCTCGGTCTCGAAGGCCTTCTCCCCGAAATTGACCGGCTCGAGTTCATGCGAGGGGAGCATCTCGCGCAAGCGGTCGTAGATCGGCCCACCGAGGCCCGTCGTGTCGATGGCGACCTTGACCCTGCTGCCATCCGCCGCCTGGCGCAATTGCTCCACGAGGCGAACCACCTCGCCCGCAATCGCCATGGTGTTCTCACCGAAGTCCACGCGCTTGCAGACATGGCGCCCCGAGCGCCGGCCCTGGCGATCGATGAAGCCCGTCTTGTCCTTGCCGCCGCGCGCAGGATCGACGCCCAGGATGATCGGGCCGTAGCCGGCCACATTGGCGCGTCGGGCGCGCAGCACCTTCAAGGGATCAATGAAGGCATTGGCACCTGAGGTCTCGAAGGCCTCCGCGGCGGTGCCAGGATACTCCTGCTTGAACTTGGGGCTCGGCTCGTGGGTGTCGCCGCCGGCCATGACGACAAGATCGCGGTTCTTCTGGAACGCCCAGAACAGCTGGCCGCGATCGAGGCCATGCAGCAGACCGTACTCGGCCCAGCCCGGCGGTGGACGCCAGTCGCTGGCGACTGGACGGCTGTATTCCTCGTGCCAGTACCAGGGAATGAACACGAGCTCGAATTCGCTCTCGCCCTTCTGTGCCCGCATCGTGACCGTGTGAAACACGTTGCCGATGCCGTTGGCGGTGCTTTCGAGGATCACCTCGGTATCGGGTGTCCCGGCAACGGCCTGCATGATGCCGGCAAAATGCTCCTCGGCATTGGGCCAGAAGGCGACCTCACTACCGTGGAACAGCTGAATGGTATCGGAGCGTCCGACCGACTTGTTGCCCGCCGTCGCCACGCGATACCCGCTGTCCAGGAGGTCGAAGCTAAGCTCCTTGGCGTTCGCCTTGCCGGTGCTTGGCCTCACCGGGGCCGGACAGTTGTCATGGAGTCGCTTGGCGATGTTGAACAGATTGTCGGTGGCATCGTCCAGATGGGTGAGGATGAACGCGCGGTGGCCGCGAGCATGTGAGGTCCGCCAGTAGAGCCGGCCGCCAATATAGGTGGAGATGCCCACCTGGCGACCCTTGAGCACGATCTTGCGCACCTTGCCCGTACGCCTGCGTTGCTCCTCGATCGCGTCATGCAGAAAGCGCTGCGAGCGATTGAGCAGGAGCGGCACGGTTGCTCCGCTCTTCGTGCGAATTTTCAGGCAGCGCTCTGCGTAGTGCAGGAAGTCGTCACGCAGCCGCTTGCGGATGGCAATCTCGTCAGGCGAGAGCACGTAGCGCTTCCTCGTGGTTCACGACGCTCACGTCGATATCGTGCTTGTCGCGCTGCCCCAGCAGCTGCTTGCCGAGCCAGATTTGCATCGCCGCGTTGCCTGCCAGTGCGCTCTTGAATTGCGCTCGCCGCAGGGACGCCCTGCCCTCCTCCTTGCCTTCCTCGAAGGCCTCTACGGCTTCTGGATAGGCGACGAAAAAGCGGTAGAGCGTCGCGCGGCTCACGCGCAGCACTGCTGCTGCTTCTTCTTGCGTGCACTGGATCGATCCGAGGGCACGCAGCTGCTCGATCGTGTCGAAGAAATTCTCCTCAAGTCGCGATTTCGGACCCGGTCTAACCAGCACCAATCCGGCGGGACTTGACCCGTTCTGTTCCTTAAATTGGCTCGCTCGCATTGCGGATGCACTCTGGGATTATTCTTCAGTCGGTAATTCCGGCCACTTGCCGGTCTTGAAGCGGTGGATCAGACCTTCCGGGGGAGGCGGACCGACACCACAAAGCGGGCACCTGACCGGTTCAGCCGCTGCGGGCTCGATGGCTGTGATGCTCTCTTGCCCGTTCTGCTGTGTCG
>JBFWRV010000217.1:0-2968 GCA_050248715.1 Hyphomicrobiaceae bacterium
CCGCAACTTGGAACACCTGTAAGCCACTGCGAGCGAGTTCGGCCTTTGCTTCCACCTCGCCTACTTGGTACACGAGGGACTGGATTTCAGCTAGGTGTCTCGCCGCTTTCACGTGGACGATGGCATCCTGAGCCTTGTCCCGTTCGTCCTTCGCTCTCTTAGTCGCGGCTTGCGCTTGCGCATGGCTCTTACGCAAGTACGCGGACATCAATGTCTTCGACCGCCCTAGATGCAGGGCGTACTCCTTCCCGGCGGTCTCGGCAAATCCCAGCTGCTCCTGCTCGTGCTGGTCTTCTTTCTGGCTCTGACTTGCGCGTTCTGAGCTTCGAGCTTCCAGCGCAACTGCAAGGCTGGCACCGGACAATCGGACGCCCAGCTGTTGCAACTCGGCTAGGAGTCTGCGCGGCAGAAGTTTGATCGCGTTGAGATGAGCGGGCAGTTGCGCTCTGGCGATGTGTTGCAGGCGTTTGAAGCGTTCAAGGTCGGCAATTCTCGACTGTTCGCACGGATGCGGGCATGTGAGCAGCCCCGGGAGGCCCCTTGATGAAGGGATTTTCCCCCCTCCTGGGTCCTCAAGTTGCTCCCAAAGTGCACATCCTGCGCAGGTTCAGCGCCAGACACACCAGCTTGAACTCCGCTTGCACGCGATGCAGCCCCCTCAAGCTGAATTGGCGAAACCCCAGCACGTTCTTGAGCCAGCCGTTGGGCGGCTCGGCAATCCACTTGCGCTTTCGATAGGCCTGCTGGCCTTCTTCGGTTTGCATTCTTGCCGCCATGGCTGCCGTGTACGGATACTTGCTCGCGTCGATCTGCAGTTGCTCCTTGCCCTCGCGCCCCAGAGCGACGATCAACTCGCTCGGATGGTCCTTGAGTTGCTCGAACACCGCTTCGCTGCGGTAGCCCGCATCGGCCAGGGCCTGACGGGCGTGGACATCCAGGTTGGTCTTTACCGCTTCAAGCATTCCGGGTAACTCGCCGCTGTCGGCGGCCATGTTGGTCAGCTCGGCCGCCACGATGATGTGCGCGGTCTCGTCCACCGCCGTCTGGGCGTTGTAGCTGTAGTCAAAGCCCCCGCCGGCGCGCTTCATCACGCGGCTGTCCGGGTCGGTGAAGTTCTCTTGCGCCGTGTCCTTGGGGACTCCGAACTCGCGCTTGTAGCGGCCACCCCTGGGCTTTGCGTCCTTGCCCCGGGGCTTGCGGTCATCGTCCTGGTCGCGTCCGCGTTCGATGTCCGCATCGCGCTGGCGGCTCTCCAGCCGCGCCTTGGCCGCCGCAATCTCCTGCAGCCGGTCCTGGCGCCGGGCAATCTCGGCGGGGATGTCAAGCTCGGGCTCGTTGCGCTCAGCCTCGTCGGCGGCCTTGGCCCTGTCCAGCAGCGCCTTGATCTGCGCCTTCAGGTCAGCCTGGGCCTTGAGCATGCGCTCGTAGCTCATGGCTTTGTGGCGGCTGGCGTTGGCCTTGATCTTGGTGCCGTCTACAGCAATGGTGCCCAGTTTCACCAGCCCCATCTCGCGGGCCAGGCGCACCACCTGCACGAACAGATCACTCAATTCCTTCAGGTGAAACGCGCGAAAGTCGCTCAGGGTGCGGTGCGCAGGGAAGTTGCCCGCCGATAGCACCCGAAATGCCACGTCCTCATGCAGCTTCCTGGCCAACTTCCGAGAGCTGAACACACCCGTGGCGTAGCCGTAGAGCAGGACCTTGGTCATCATGGCTGGATGGAACGGCTGGTTGCGCGGACCGTCCTTGGCATACCTGGCGTGGAAGGCAGACAGGTCCAGGCTGTCTACCGTGTCGTTGATGAAGTAGGCCAGGTGTCCTTCAGGCAGCCACTCGCGCATTGAGTGAGGCAGCAGAAAGTCCTGGTCTGGCTGATAGGGTAAGTAGCTGGCTGGCATCAGCACTCAACGCGCCCCACCCCTTCTACGATGACTCACGTCGCTGTGGATGCCGGATCAAGTCCGGCATGACAACTTATCTTCTGCCGCGCAGACTCCTAGCGGCAGCACCGTGCGCACGATGGGCCGCCAGCCGTGCTCATGCGCGAGTTCGGCGTTGAGCGCCACGAACTCAATTTGGTCGAATGGCACATCGTCGTCGGCGTAGATCGCATTGGCTGGACATTCGGGGACGCAGACCGCGCAGTCGATGCATTCGTCCGGATCGATGACCAGCATGTTCGGGCCTTCACGGAAGCAATCGACCGGGCAGACATCGACGCAGTCGGTGTACTTGCACCGAATGCAGTTTTCGGAAACAACATGGGTCATGGCCTTCGAGTGCTGAAAAAGGGAAGTCGGCCGTCATCGCGCCTTCTTGGCCAGTGCGATCAAATGGTCGGCGACCGCCAGCGAGCGCGCGTTCGAGCCGGCCTGGGCGCCGGAGGTGAGCCACCGTCCGTCCACGCCGAGGGATGGTGTGCCTTCGATCTTGTAGCCGCCGGCCAAGGCCGTTGCCTGCTTGACCTTGCCGGCGACGCCGAAGGAGCTCATCGTCTCTACCAGACGCTTGCCGTCGGCACCGTTCTTCGCGGCGAAGGCGGCGATTTCCGCGGGCGTTGCAAGGCGTTGCTTCTCAGCGTGGATGGCTTGGAACACTTTCCCATGCAGCTGCTCGACAAGGCCCATTGCCTCCAGGGCGAAGTAGAGCTGCTGATGCACCACCAGGTCCTCGCGGAAGGCGACCGGAATGCGGCGGAACAGAACGTCGCGCGGCAGTTTCTTCAGCCAGGCCTCCAGCGCAGGCTCGAATGCACTGCAGTGCGAGCAGCTGTAGGCGAAGAACTCCAGCACTTCGACTTGGTTCGCGTCCTTGGTGGTTTGCCGTGGAGAAACCTCCAGGTAGTGCTTGCCCGGGACGAACTGTTCCTGGGCGCGCGGTGCGGTGTGCACGGCAAAGGTCACGGGGAGCGCAAAGCTGCAGAAGACCCGTCTTTTGATCATGATGAAAGTGGATGAAAAAGATGACC
>JBFWRV010000218.1:0-2844 GCA_050248715.1 Hyphomicrobiaceae bacterium
CTCCGAGCGACGCGGCGTCTACTTTCTGTTTGGCAACATCGGCCTCCGCGGCATGCCGGCCGCGCTGGTCTCCACGTCCTTCTACAAGGAGCACGTCGGGATAGGCTTCACCACCAGCATCGGAGCCGGCTTGCTCGATACCTTCATCCCTTTGCGCGATACCGTGCAGGTGGTCTTTCATCCGACGCTCTACGGCATGCCGCTCGAGACGTTCCGCGAGGGCCTCGAAGCCCGCTGGCGCGCCTTCGGCAGCCGCGCACAACGATCCGGCGAGTGGCGCACGCGCTTGCCGGATTCCGCGGCGCACCGCACGCCCGCGATACGTAGCGCCGTCGCGCGGCGGAGCGGTAGAACCGTCGTATCGACCTGGGAAATCGTGAGCCTCGCCGTACCGCTCGTCGGCATCGCCGCGGTTCTCGCCAACGCGGTCGGCGTCTGGGAGACCTCAGGGCAGCAAGCGAGGCGCATCGAGCGCGAGCGCAAGGCTGAAATCGCCCGCAAGGAGCGGGACGAGGAACGCAAGCGCAAAGAGAAGTGGGAAAAGATCTGGAGCGACTTCGACAAGACCTTCAAACGCTTCGAGTCGAAGTAGCGACGCGGGTACTCAGAGCGCAACGCGCGCCTTGAGCTCGCCGAGCACCCGGACAAGCTCGCGGTCGTTGCCCGGATAGGGCGCTGCGAAAGGCACGATCGGCACCCATCGGGCGCGGTGCGCCGGGTGGACGTACGCCTCGAGATCATCGCACGACCGGCAGACCAACCCAGCAACGCGTCGGAACAACGGAAACGGCCCAACATCTTTTGGGACTCCACCTCCCACAAACAAGACACCTTGGCCAGGGTCGGGACTTGCGTTTGGTGGGATAGATGCGAAATGCTGTGCAATAATCTCATCCTGGACGACAGTGCCCTGAAAAATGCACTTTCCGCCCGCAGCTTCAAGGACGAAGACACACGACCTATACCCGCCCTTGGGGTTCCCGGACCATGAACATGCAGTCGACCGCAGAAGACGAGACCGAGCGCCCGGCGGAGCACCATACCACATGGCAATCTGGCGGCGATCCAGTGCCCCCGGGCTCAACAATTAACCGGGGCTAGATTTACAAACACATTTGCCGAGCGACATTCTCAGCACCACTTCCACCGCAGCCGATGACGGCTACAAACGAGCAGACGCCCAAACAGGAGGATCATCAGGTTGTCGTTTCGCTGGCTCTATCATCCTCCCGTCGTCGCGCTTACCCTAGTGATCGCTGGACTTGCGGGGGCTGGACTAATAGATAAGCAGAACAATGTATTGCGTGCCCCAGAGGCTGGTCAGCAGAAGCCGCGCACTCTCCCGGATACTTCTGCTGATCGTCCGGCGACAGCGCCTACCATAAGCGCAAAACGTGATCCCAATGCCGACCGAAAGGAGTGGCGCGCGGAGAACAATCTTCTTGCCCAGCAGCAGACGGCAGAATGGACAAAATGGGCTGCAATCGCAACATGGTTCGCAGGACTCTGGACAGCGATCGGCATAATTCTAATCTGGCATACTCTCGTCGCGACGCGCTCCCTACTCGTCGAGGCGCAAAAGACTACCGAGGTCGCAGCGGATGCAAATAAGGCAGCGTGGGACGCCGTCGACCACGGCCGCAAGGGTGCTGAGGCGGCAATGGCTAGCGTTCAAGTCGCCGCACGCGAGGCGAAGCTCAGATACAAGCCGTGGATTGCGGTCGAGCTTATTGGCCCTTTCGTTCTTGCCGCACCGGGCGACAACCCCGTTAGAAGCATGACCGCCGGAGAGCCGCCGCGGGACGTAATGCTTAACGCAATAATTAAAATTGAATGCCTTGGAGATATGCCAGCCACCATTGAGAAGGTCGCCGTCCATATTGGCAAAGGCCGGTTCAAAAAGTGGCCAACAGAGCCACCTTACATACCTGTGACGGAATGCGATATGTTTTTGGTCTTAAGATCAGGCGCCCAAGCTACGATCAATCCGGCACTTCCGAGTCAATATAACGGGAACGCTGCGACTGCGCACCCGTTCACAACATTCACGCTCGACTCAACGAATATGGTTGAGTTCAGAATGCACCCCCCCTCGGTTGAGGGATGGGTGCTCTATTCCGATCCGTTTGGCAATCGCTATCGCCACAAGTTCGCATTCATTGCCCAGCCAACCTGGGGGGATACATACATACGCTTTGGCGGGCGTGAACTAAACTACGAACAGGAGGCCCTCGCGTAGGATGTCACTCGTCGAGGCATCGACGAGGACAGCAAGACGCCGAACTTTTCCCCATTTGACTCACTCACCGCTGAGTTATTGAGCAAGTTGGAGATGAGCGCCACCAACATCTTGTGGCGGAAGATGGCCCTATCCCACCACCGGCTTGACGTTGCCGAGCAGCCAGCGGGCGATGGCGGTCATGCGGGCGTCCTCGTGCTGCTGGCCCATGACCTGCACACCGACGGGCATGCCGCCGACGCCGAGTAACGGCATGGTCACGCAGGGCGCGAACAGCATCGAGCTCGGGAAGTTGAACACGGGGTCGCCCGTCGGACGCGCGGGCAGTGGCTTGCCCGGCTCGTCCTTCGGCTGGATCGGCGCGGGGCCGGGGCAGGAGAGCGTGATGACGGCGTCGCCGAGCCCGGCCAGCCGCGCGTGCGTGATCTGCGCCGCCTCGCGCTCGATGAGCAGGGCGCGGTAGTCGTCGACGGTCATGGCCTCGGCCTTGGCCAGCGTCGCCTTGGCCCGCTCGCTGACGCCCTCGGGGTTGTTGTCGACGAGATTGCGCTGGTTCCAGCGGTTCTCCCAGCCGGTGATCGCCCAGCAGATGCGGCCCGCCTCGT
>JBFWRV010000219.1:0-2767 GCA_050248715.1 Hyphomicrobiaceae bacterium
GACAGCCAACGGCTCGCCGAGAGGGCGCGCAAGGCGGGGGTCGATGTCACCGTCGACGTCTATCCCGACATGCAGCACGTCTTCCACTTCCTGGCGGGCGTCGCGCCGGAGGCCGACGACGCCATCGGAAAGCTGGCCTCCTGGGTGCGTCCCAAGCTGGGACTCGGTTAGTCGCGCCATCCTGATGGCTTCGCGCGCAAGCGCGCTTGCAGGCGCTCGCAGCCACCTATAGAGGGCCACGCCGATATCGCGAAGAAGGGCTTTCAGATTTCACATGAATGGCCCGAACCAGCGACGGCGGGTTTCCCTGCTGGGCTCGGGAAGAGCGGTATCGGTCAGCTGGCCGATACCGCGCCCGGCTCCGCTGTGGACGGTCCCCACGACCGAAAAAGCGGCACCCCTTCCCAAGTCCAGTATGCCTAAGTGCGCTATCTGGAATCAATAGGGCCTTGCTCGATGAAGAATTGCGAAAACCGTAACTTTTGCGCGGCTGCGCATCGCCGAGCATCACCAACAGCGGGACTGGCCACAGATGGCAGATGCATAAATGCTGGGGCACGGCCAATTGGTAGGACCGTGGTGACCAAGAGCAGCGTCGGGCGAACGCTTCAGCCGACACAGATGGCACGCAGACTTGACCGTGCGTTTGGTTGATGTGAGGTTGGGGCGCGGTTCAAGCGCGCGACTAGGCGCCTCTGCTTGTGTCAGCATGCCCGATCCCCGCACTTGTCAACCGCGAACCATCGGAAGGTCGTCGGAAATGGCGTTCGAAACCATCGCCACAAGCCAGGACGGCGCGTCCTTCGTCATCACGCTGAACCGGCCGGACCGACGCAACGCCTTCAGCGTCAGGATGATGCAGGAGATCGCGACGGCTTGCGCCAGCGCGGACGAGAATCCGTCGGTGCGCGGCGTGATCGTCACCGGAGGTCCGCGATATTTCTCCGCGGGGGCGGACCTCAACGAAGCCATGGCAATCAAGTCCACTGCGGATGGCGTCACCTATATGACGCATTGGGAGACGTTGAACAACACGGTCGAGCGTCTTGCCAAGCCGGTGATCGCTGCCATCGAAGGCTTTTGCATGACCGGCGGCTGGGAGTTCGCGATGGCCTGCGACATCCGGATCGCGGCCGAGAACGCGTCCTTCGCATTAACCTCCTCCCGAATCGGCACGGTGCCGGGCGCGGGCGGAACCCAGCGGCTGCCGCGACTCGTGGGCGTGGGACGGGCGCTTGAGATCCTGTTCTCCGGTGAGCCGATCGACGCCAACGAAGCCTACCGGGTGGGCGCCGTGAACCGGGTGGTGCCCGCAGGCGGGACCCTGGATGCTGCCAAGGCGATGGTGAAGGTCTACGAGAAGCGGGCTCCCCTCAGCCTTGCCTATGCCAAACGGGCCGTGCGCGCCGGCGTGCAGATGGATCTCGCCTCCGGGGTGGAGTTCGAGCGCTTCCTGGTGACCGCGATCTACAACACCGCAGACAAGAACGAAGGCATCGGGGCTTTCCTCGAGAAGCGCGAGGCCAAATTTGTCGGCCGGTGATCATCCGCCGCGCCAGGGCCTTGCGATGACGGCAACGGAGAATATGACGCTCGACTTTGCGCGACAGGTTCTGGCGATCGGCCGCGACGGGCTGGCGAGCGCAGACCGCGAGCAATTGCGCCGGCTCATTCTCGATTGTCTCGGCGTCTCCTGGGTCGGCGCCACGCTTCCTTGGACGCAGGAACTGATCGAGTGGGCGGGCCGCTTCGTGGGCAGCGGCTCGGCGCCTCTGGTCGGTACGACGCTTGTCGTAGCGCCTAGCATCGCCGCTTTGGTTAACGGCACGGCGGCGCATGGCTACGAGCTCGACGACACCCATGATGCCTCCATGAGCCATCCCGGTGCGGTCGTGATCCCGGCGGCGCTGGCAATCGCGGCTGAACGCGGCTCGTCCGGAGACGAGACGTTGGTGGCCATAGCCGCTGGCTACGAAGCCATGGCGCGCGTGGGCATGGCAGCCGATGCGGCCCGAGTGCTGCATGGCGGCCGTCATCCAACGGCGTTGTTCGGCGGGTTCGGCGCCGCCACGGCCGCCGCACGACTGCTCGGTCTGGACCAGGAGGGGCTTGTGTGCGCCTGGGGGCACGTGCTGTCCCTTGCCGGCGGCTCGATGCAGTTCTCGAACGAGCCGGAGGGAACCACGGTCAAGCGTCTGCACGCCGGCTATGCCGCGCACAACGGCGTGCTCGCGGCCGAGCTTGCAGCACGCAATCTCGGCGCGCCCGGGCGAGCGCTCGACGGCAAGTACGGCTTCCTCGCGCTGTTCTCCACGGCACCTAGGCTGTCGGAGCTTTGCATCCCGTCCGATGGGCCTCTGCAGATCCACGGCATCAGCTTCAAGCCGTATTCCTGCTGCCGGCTGTTCCATTCGCTGATCGACGGCCTGAGGCAGGCAAGCGACGGTTTCCGCCTTTCCGCGGAAGCGATCGCGCGCATTGCCGTGCGGGGCCCCGCCGTGCTCGTCGAGCAGCACATGCTGCGGCGGCCGACCTCGGTCATGGCGGCGCAGTACAGCTTGCCCTTCGCTGTCGGGGCGACGCTTGTCTATGGCCCGCATCACTATGAAAGCTACCGCGAGGACAAGCTGACCGACCCTGCCATCCTGTCCCTAGCCGATCGCGTCGACTGTGCGGCGGATAGGGACATCGAGGCGCACTACCCGGCGCACATGGGCACGGCGGTGGAAATCACCTGGGCCGATGGAACGCGGCGGAGCGCCAAGGT
>JBFWRV010000220.1:0-2700 GCA_050248715.1 Hyphomicrobiaceae bacterium
TCGCCGAGGCGATCCGCTATGCGCTCGCCCGCTGGGAAGGCCTCACCCGCTTCCTCGACGACGGCCGCATCGAGATCGACTCCAACACCGTCGAGCGCGCCATCAGGCCGATCGCGCTCAACCGCAATTATGCCCGCCGCGTGATTATGCGCAGCTCGCCGGGGGAAGCGCCGCATTTCCCGCGGCTGCGCTGGGCGAGGTCGGCCGCTCATACGGCGCCGTTCTGAACATAATCCTGATCTCCTCCCGGGCTCGTTCAACCCGACAGGAGATCAACATGTCCCAGGAGATCGTCGTCCAGCCACAGCCCCGGGCGTGGCTGGAGGACAGCATTCTTCAGCCCTACGTTTCGCGGTACGGCACGCACCTGCGCCGTGGGCGGTATGCCCCGAGCACCCAGCGTGTCTATTTGTGCTGCGTTGCGCACTTCGCCCATTGGCTGACCGGGGAACGGTGCGGCCTGACTGCGATCGGCGAGGCCGTCGTCGCCCGCTTCCTGTCGGAGCATCTACCGGCGTGCGGCTGTCCGTATCCGGTCCGTCGGTTGCGCCACGAGCTGCGAGCCGCCCTCGCCCAGCTGTTGGAAGTGCTGAGGGCTGATGGCGTAGGAGCGCTGGATCCCGCCTTGGACACGGTCGTTGCGCAAGAGCTGGCGCGCTTTGACGGACACATGCGGGATGTTTGGGGCCTGGCGGACAACACCCGCCGTCAGCGCGGTCGGATCGCCGGCGAGTTTCTGCTTGCCCATTTCGGCGACCAACCGATCACGATGTCGAAGATCAGCACCGCCTCTGTCCGGCGCTTCGTCCTCGGCGACCACGGGCGCAGCGCTGGCTCCATCGGCGTGATCGGCGGCGCCATCGGCTGCTATCTTCGGTTCCGCAGCATGTCCGGTGACCGGGTCAGCGAACTGGCGGCCGCCATTCCGCGGGCGGCCCACTGGCGATTGGCGTCCCTGCCGGAGGTTCTCACCGACGCTGAGGTCGACGAACTGCTGCGATCATTCGATCAACCCTTTCCGTCGCGCCGGCGAGCCTATGCCATGACGCGGTGTTTGATCGATCTCGGCCTGCGATGCAGCGAGGTCGCCAGCCTGCGCCTCGAGGACATCAACTGGACCGACGGGACGCTCAGCCTTGTCGGAACCAAGGGGAGGCGCGCCGATGTCCTGCCCTTGCCCGCTGCGACCGGCAGCGCGATCACCGCGTATCTGCGCGAGGAGCGGCCGCAGACCTCGAACCGCGCCATATTTGTCCGCCACGTCGCCCCGTACGACGAGCCCATCGAGAAGGGCGTCGTCAAGCGCGCCGTTCTGGCAGGCTATCGAAGATGCGGGTGGCGCCGCACAGGGGTCCATATTCTGCGGCACAGCGTGGCCAGCCGGCTTCTGCGCACCGGCGCGCCGATGAAGGATATCGCCGACGTCCTGCGGCACCGCAGCCTCGATACGTCGGCGATCTACGCCAAGGTCGATCTGACCAAGCTCGCCGCGGTGGCCTTGCCCTGGCCGGGGAGCGCGTCATGACCGAGGCCCGCACCATGCTCTCGCTGGCCGAGGATTACCTGGCCGAGCGCCGCGCCTTGGGATTCGACCTGCGCATTCCCGGCGACCAGATCACCGCCTTCGCCCGCTTCGTCGACGCGGCGGGCCATACCGGACCGTTGACGACCCGCATCACCCTGGATTGGGTGCAGGGTCGAGCCAAGCACGCCAAGCCCTTTTCCTGGGCGCGCCGGCTGGACGTCCTTCGTCCATTCGCCAGATATCTGGCGCAGCTCGATCCAGCCACCGAGTTCCCGCAGACCGCAATCTTTGGCCGCTCGCATCGCCGCCTGGCGCCGCACATCTACTCGGAGCAGGAGATCTGCGATCTGCTCGCCGCGGCCCGGCGCCTTGCCCCGCATAGTGGATTGCGGCCAGCGACCTACGAGACGATCTTCGGATTGATCGCCGCCACCGGCTTGCGCCTTTCGGAAGCCCTCCACCTGCGATGCGGCGATGTCGATCTCGATCAGGGCGTCCTCACGGTGCGGAACACAAAGTTTCGCAAGTCCAGACACGTGCCAGTGCATCCGACCGTGGCGGCGGCGTTGAAGCGCTACATGGTGGTGCGGGTGCGTCATGGCGCCACCAACCGGGATTCGTTGCTGTTCCTGTCGTCATCGGGAGGGTTGTTGCCGAAGCGGACCATCCATTGGGTGTTCCAGCGGCTGCGAGGCGAACTCGGCTGGACGGCGCGCGGCGCCTACGCCCAGGCGCGCATTCACGATCTGCGCCACACCTTCATCTGCCGTCGCGTCCAGCTTTGGCATGAGCACGGCGCCGATATCGGCAACGCCATGGCGGCACTCTCGACCTATGTCGGCCACGCCAAGGTATCCGACACCTACTGGTATCTGACCGGCGTCCCGGATCTGATGGCGATCGTCGGCGAGCGCTTCGAGCTCTTCGCTGCCAGCGTCGGGGTCGGCCACCATGGCTGATCCGACCTCGACGCCGTCTTTTTCCACCTTGCTCCAGCGCTTCTTCGTCGAGCACCTTGGCCATCAGCGAGCCGTCAGCCCGCGCACCATCGCCGCCTACCGAGACACGTTCCGACTCTTGCTGAGCTTCGCTGAGGCCAGGATCGGCAAGGCCCCGACCGCGTTGGCGTTGGGCGATCTCTACGCCCGATAGATCCTCTGTTTCCTCGATCATCT
>JBFWRV010000221.1:0-2600 GCA_050248715.1 Hyphomicrobiaceae bacterium
TGGCGGATCTGGCGGATGGTCGTGTCGTCTGCGGCGATCTGCTGCCAGTTCGCCTGCGTTTCTTGTTCAACAGCTTGGATGTCGGTCGACGTGCCGCTCTCGTTGGCATTGATCAGGAAGAGAGCCAGGCCAAGCAAAAGAGCGAGCCCAAGAATCATTGAGATGTCCGGGTCGCCCGTGTTGGCCGCGTAGTGCTGGTGCGGTGCGTAGTACTGCTGCGGCGGCGCGTAGTAGCGTGGCACGCTGTTCCAGCACCGGCGCCGATAGATGTCGCGGCACCGTCGGCCGCCTGGGATGGGGTGGCATTCCCGGGCATAGAGTTCCGGCTCGCCGCATATGCGCTCGGCGGATGCTGGCGGCGAAACTACCATCAGAACGATGGCGGCGAGTGCTGATCCGACAACGAGAGGGAGGCGCATGGCGCTACCTCCCGCGCGCATCAATGATGACGGAGCCGTAACCTAGATCGTTGGCCTCGGGCGCGCGGTCGCAGCGGACCAGGGCGATCATGATGGCCAGGCCGATCAAGATGCCGATCACGAGCCGCATGGCGTTTCTCCGCGGGTGAAGGCAAGGGCCTGGTTGAGCTCCAGATCTAATGCGGCGGTCTCTGCGGCGGTTTCTTCGAGTAGCTCGCAGACAGCGAGCGCCCACCGATTCGCGACGGAGACGTCACTCTCGCCACGCCGGCGGTACACGAACCGCTTTGCGGCCGCGTCCTCCAGCGCGGGATTGAATGGCGCCAACACGCCGGCCTCGGCCTGCTTGGGCGTGGGCAGTACCTTGCGGCGAAGACCGAGGCCGGCGATCCGAGAAAACAGCGTGAACATCATGGTGCCCCCCCGCTCATTGCAGCGAGAAGCGCTGCGCGCACATGGACATTCAGGAAGTCGACGCGTTGATCGAGTGCGGCGAGGGCGCGTTCAGCAAAAGTTGCGAGCGAATCATCGGCTCTCGGCCACACGCCCAAGAAGGCACTGTCTTCAAGGAGCTTATGGATTGCGATGCGATCGGCGTCGGCCGACCGCAGTACGCCATCCGCATCGTATCGCGCATCCTCTGGACCGCCCTCACTAGCGGAGTGGCCGATTGAATAGCTGACGCCAGCCGAGCGCGAGTGTGACGTGGTGGTCATGACGCCTCCTACTCCTCGCTCTTCTGCTTCGGCTTGCGGCCACGCTTCTTGATGCCGAGAACCTGTTCCGGCGTCCTTCCGATGTCCGCAGCCTCGCGATGCCAGCGATCGCGTATTGCTGGGACGATCACTGTCTCGATTTTCGCTTCGATGGCTGCCTTTTGGGCGACGAGGGCCTGACTGTCGTCGGGCAAGTCATCGGCCGAGGATCCGACCGAAAGGCCGATAGTGTGAAGCGTCTCGTTGCGGCTGTTGCTGTTGGTCATGATGTTCTCCTTGGGGTTTACGGAACGAGGCGGGCGATGTCGTCGTGCATCGCCATCAATTCGATGATCTTCCGTGCACCGATTTGCCGTGCGTGAGCTCGGATCAGATAGTCGATCCGGTGGTGCATGCGGGCGACGATGTCTTCCAAGTCTTCACCTGCCTTGGGTTCTGCCAGTCCAATGCGGTGTACGATCGAAAGGAGCGCGAGTGCGGTCTCGGGAGAGACAACATTGACTGCTTCACTACGCGAGGCTTCGGGACTGTTTGGGTCAAGGCTGTGGCTGCTGCTGTTGCTCATGGTCAATCACTCCGTCGGTTCGTCGATGACGATGTCGTCGAGTTTGGCTTCCAAGTCGTCGTAGTTTTGCGTGGCTTCGGCGCGCTCTTCACCGATCTTGTGCCGCACCCACTCGACCAGTTCCTCGAGGTCCTCGGTCTCGTTCTGCTCGTCAGCAAGGTTGAGATTGAGTTCCGCAGCGATTTCCTGCAGCTCGAAGGGTACCTTCTGTTTCGCCATTGCTATTCTCCATAACGACAAAGGCCGCGGTCATGCCGCGGCCGGTTGCTGGATTGCTCGATTGCTAAGAGGATGTCGTGCAGCACGTCTTCAAGACCATGCAAAACCCCTCGCTCGCGGAGCCCTGTGAGCAGGCGATCAACAAACTGATCGAGGGTTTCGTTGGGGCCCCGCAGCACGATGGGAAACCTCACAGCTATTGCGTCGAAGGACCAATGCTGCGTGTGCACTTGCCCGCGGTCGCTCATTGTCGCGGTTCCTTCCGTGGCAGCAATACCGACAACAATCCACCAGCGAGAAAGACCGCGTCCCGAGCTGCGCAGGGATTCGCGCCCAGGGATGCGCTCAGGCAAACGCGGACCGGCAACCGCGTGGTGATCAGTCCTTGGATGACGTCCTCTTTCACGGTTCCATCCGCTATTAGATTTATCTTAGGCTAAAGTCACGAGATACAAAAATAACCGCTCGATCGGCGGATATTTTTGCATCAGCTTAGTGGTTAGTACGGCGTTTCACCTCTGGTTGGGGAGGCGGAGGTGATAGTTCAATGCATCTCACCATAAAAGGCACTTTGGTGATGTGGGCGATCTCATAAAGAAGGGCACTCTGGACGGGTTCGTAAGCGAGGTCCCCTTTCATACTCAGGAGTTGGCTGATACGCGTGGCATGGCATCCGAGGGC
>JBFWRV010000222.1:0-2581 GCA_050248715.1 Hyphomicrobiaceae bacterium
TTTGTGCTGTACGGGCCGAGTGTTATAGACCGCGCTACTACAAAATTAGGCCCTGCCTAACGACGCCACTTCGAGAATGACCCTGCGCTTAAGCGCGCCCGAGAGCCTTGTCGCTTGCCATGCAGGTTGTGACCTCTGCTCCTCGGTGCGAGGCTTGCACCCAAACTCGATCAAGAGCCAATCACCTGACCGTCGCAGATACCAACTACATCGCCCACCATGGTCGCCATCGGTACACCGCTCGACGCTTACGGCAAGGCCTACCCAATTGCGTCTCTCGCCTCTCGCGAAAAGGGTCGGACTTAAGACCAGTATCTTCCCGGGAGAACCGGGTGATCAGTGCTGGCGAGCACGGCCAGAACCACTACAGCAAGGTTGCATCCTGCGGTTGAAGTCACCCCTCTTCGTGCCCGCTCTTCCTCGTGCGGAAGCACTCAAGCGTGAGCGACGGATGCTCCTCCATCCGTCGCCGGCATCGTCGCTGGCTTGAATATCAGTCCGACAGCAACTTGTTTTCGTTCCTCGAGAAGCACTTATGGCTACCGACGACTTCGCACTGCCGGCTCACGAGTTCCAGGCAATTTCCGCCTTGCACTGGATTTCCAGATTCGGTTGGCTGCGTGCTCGCGAGTTGGGCGCCCTTATGTGGCCTCTGCACGATGCGAATCCAGGACTACTTGTCGCTGATGACCATCGGATGAACGAGCAGCGCAAGCTCGCCAGCAGGTTGCTGTTGCGCCTTCGAGAATCTCGCTATGTCCTGCAACGGCGCCTGCCAGGGAAAGCTGGCGATGCTTACGTCATTTCCGGTGCGGGTGTCCAATATCTCCAGCGGCGTCTGGCGTACACCGCACGCGCGGGAGACAAATGGGGCCGCTCCATCGATGGCAGGTGGACGCCGCCTGCCAGCTGGGAGCACGAACTGATCGTCACGCTGACGATGCTCCATTTCCTGTCCTGCGGCGCCACGATCAAGACCGAACTCGAAATTCGGGCCGAGAACCCGAATCAAAAAAAGTATCCGGACGGTTTGGTCGTTTCCGAGGTCAGGATGCGCGACGGTTCTCAACAGCAGATGATCCAATGGATTGAGGTCGAGTCGGCCGACAAGTCAGGCGCGAAGATGTTGGCCCTCGCCAGATCCTTGGTCAGCGCCTCTCGTCGCCAAGCGCCCGTTCTCAGTTCGCTGGTCGCCAACGTGGCGACAGTTGTCTATCGCTCTGATTTGGTGAACCTCGCCGGACGAAAAGTTGATCACAAGAACCGCATCACGAAGGCCGTGCAGCGGCACATTAGCGCCGACCTGCCGCTCTTCCTTGTGCAGATCACGTTCAAGAACGCTTCCTATCATGTCGAAGCGATCAACGTTCAACGGACGCGGATTCATCGTCTTGACCCAAGCGATCCAACGGCTGAAGTCAAATCGGCGTTTGCGGTCGGCCGGGATGGTGTCTTTGCCGGTACTTTTATTGATGCGAAGGGCCGGGACTGGACGCTGAAGGTCCGCCCGCTTTACGATCGATTCCGGTACGAGATCTGGACGGCGCCGAATCCGGGAGAAGGTACGCCCACCGAGCGATTCGGATACCCGATCGAAACTCTTGAAGGCGCCTTCCGCGCAGCGATGGCGAAGTGGGAGGCGCGCTTCTACGAAAACTCATACGAGTCAAAGTAGCCATCGCTGCTTCGTCGGTGCAGGATCGGAGCGTTTTTCCCGACGATGCAGCACGAGTTGCAGCGGGGCTGCTTTTCACGGAAGGCAAGAATGGAAAAGTCGGCCAAGCTGGTTCGACACAATGGGCGGGAAGCGCTGAAGTTCAGGACAGCTTCGGGTGTGACCGCGGTGGTTGCGACTTGCGTAAGTCCGGTTCTCATGAATGCGCTGAAGAGAAAACTTCAGCGCAAGCTGAGAGCATCCGGACTGCTACCAGGTCGCGACTTCTGACAATATCCGACGATCCTTGTTGACCCACGGCGAAGAAGTCGACCTCGCAAGTGGCCGGAGAGCCGGTTGATGCCGAGCAGTTCGCCTACTGCTTCGCATATGCGCTCGATCAGATGGAGATGTCAGCCTCCCTGCTCGACACCCCAATCTTCAATGGGCGCTGGCTTCGTACGTGGCGGTATCGCCGGAGCGGCCTGCACGAAGGAGCGGGACGACGCTCGCGCTCAAGCCTCCCTCATTCATTCCCAGCAAGTCCTGCAACAGCCTTGGCTGCACACGCATCTGGCGAGCGACCGCGGCGGTCGGAACACCGAGATCCTTTTCCAGAACCTTCAGGCCCTCGGTCACGACCTCCGGCTCTTCTACCGGCATGTCCCGGTCCTCGTGTTCCTCGAGGGCCTCGCCGCGGCGCTTCAAGTGCACATAGCCAGCGCGTAATTGGTCTGGCGTGAAAACGCCGAGCTGACCACCCCGGTACAGGATCGCCGACTTCGATACGCCCCATCGCAGCTTGAGCTCGCTCATGCCTTCCCAGCTCAGCCGCGAGCGGCGCAGCGCGATGTGGCTCTCCGCCAGGAACGAAGTCCTGGGCAGCAACAGCGCGCTCGCGAAGCGGTTCGCCTGGGTTTCCGTCAG
>JBFWRV010000223.1:0-2534 GCA_050248715.1 Hyphomicrobiaceae bacterium
GAGCTTCGGCCAGTTGACGTCGGCCTTCTTGATCGCGCCGGGGACATCCTTCAGCCAGGCCTGCTGGATGCCGGCGTCGAGGTTCAGGTAGAGCTTGCCGTCGACGATCCGCCAGTAGCGCGGGTCGCCGTCGAACTTCGCGCCGACCGAGACGCCGTAGGCGCAGTAGCCGCCGTAGGCCGGCTCGTACTTGGCGGGGTTCGCCTTGAACGCGGCGAGATTAGCCTCCGACGCGAAGCGGTAGGTAGCCTCCTTGTGGACGTGAGCGAACTTGGCATCACCCTGCACCGGGCGCTGCTCGGTGAAGAAAGCGACAACGTCGAAGCCGTGTACGGCGAGACCCGGCGCCGGCTTGCCGGCGACCAGAACTGCGCCCGTGGCGGTGTTGACCTCAGGGCCCGCTGCGGCCTGGCCGGTGGCGGCGATGAGACCCGCAAGTGCGAGTGCGATGAGTGACTTCGCCTTCATGATCGATACTCCTGTTTCAGTTGTGGTTGTGGACTGCGAGCAAGGCTCCGCCGGTCGGCCGCACGGCAGTCCGCGCACGGCTCGTTTTTCATCCGGCTGGAGTTCTCGAATTGGCTGCTAGGCGGCGCGCCGTGCCTCGACCTTCGGAAAGTCGATGTCGGTGGCGGTGAGGTGATTGAAGTAGTTGGTGAAGATATTGGCGACCACGTTGCCGAGGATCTCGACAATCTCCTCATCGGAGAAGCCGGCGGCGCGCACGGTGGCGACTTCGGCATCGCTGACGAGGCCTCGGCTTGCCACGATCCTGCCGGCGAACGTGACCGCAGCCTGCGCCTTGGGATCGGAAGCAAGACCTGTGAGATTGCGCTTCATTTCGTCGGCCGTGAGGCCTGCCATCTTGCCGAGCGCCGTATGCGCCGAGGCACAATAGTCGCAGGCATTTTGTCCGGCGACGGCGAGCGCAATCTGCTCCCGCAGCGCCGCCGGCAGCTTGCCGGATCCGATAGCGCCGGAAAATCCGAGATATCCATTCAGCACGGCCGGCGACTGGGCCATGGTCTTGAAGATGTTCGGCACCACGCCGAGCTTGGCCTTGACCGCATCGAGCGTAGCCGCGACGGCCTTCGGGGCCTTGGCCGGATCGATTTGTGGAATGCGCTGCATGATCGTCTCCTTGTGGTTCATCTCGTCGCTTGGCTGCAACACGAGGGAACCTAGGAGGTGTAAGCGCACACGAACAACTCACGGGCGCTTGAGGCGGGGCGGCTGCAATCACTTCCGGACGGTCTGCAAAGCCGGCCGGCGTAGGCACGCCGCTCTTCAGTCGGGTCTGGCAATATCACCACCGCGATAAGCAGTCGGGGCGATGCCGAAACGTTGGGCAAAGGCGCGAGTGAAGGCGGCCGGCGACTGATAACCGACGTCGCGGGCTACCTGCTTTACGCTCGCCTCCGTCTCTGTGAGCTGGCCGAGCGCCTTCTGCAGACGCCATTCGCTGAGGTAGGCGATCGGCGCGATGCCCATCAGTTCTGTGAACCGCTCGGCAAACCGGCTGCGGGACATGCCGATCGCGATGGCAAGGCTTTCGACCGACCAGGGGTCGGCCGGTGCGCTGTGCATGAGATCCAGCGAGCGGCCGATGTAGGGATCGCCCATCGCGTCCAGCACGCGGGCGAGCTCGGGGCTTTGGCTGACGGCCGCGCGCACGGCCTCGATGAAGAATACTTCCGACAGCCTCGCGATCGAGGCGCTGGAGCCGAGCCCGTCGCTGAAGGCGCGCCGCGCCACGAGCCGCAATGTGTCGTCGAGAAGCGGATGGCGGACCCGGTCGGCCGTGCTCATGACTATGGCCTCGGGGAGCGCCCGCAGGAGCGGATGATCCGCGCCCTGCGTGAAGCCGAGGTGGCCGCAGATCATGCGAGCCTTCGCATTTTGGTCTCCCGCACCGACGCTGAAGACACCCCGGCCATCGTAGCCGGACTCTTGTACCACGCGTTCGAGGGTAGCCGCCGGCCGGTCGGGCTCGTCGGACAGCGTGTGCTCCAACCCGCGCGGGATCAAGATCAGGTCGCCGGGACCGAGCATCTCCCTGCGTCCGGAAGGCAGGGCGACATGACACGTGCCCTGCACAACAAGATGAAACCGCGCGGCCTGCTCGTAGGCCGGCACGGTCGTCGCCCATGGCGGTGAGAAATCCGTCCGGAAGTACAGCGTGCCTCTCAGCCTGATGGTGTCGAAGATATCGCTCAGCACGTCACGCATGACGAATTGTCCTGATATTCGGCGACGCCGGGTCACGGCCCGGACACGGTGTGGATCTCCACCACCTTTGCCACCTGCAGGCGCTCACGAGCGATCAACAAAGCGAGAGCTGCTCCATGCTCGCTTCACTGGAATAGGGGCCGAACCGGACACCAATCTGAACCACCTGGCTCGACGGCTCCGGGTCAAGTGCCCGTATCCCAGTGGGGTCCGGCACTCACACTGACCACCCGGAACCTGTCGACCTCGGAACGCGACGGGAACGACGACGCGATGAGCTCGGGACCGACCATCAGCTCACTTTC